>JBGCFM010000200.1:0-5537 GCA_045106895.1 Polyangiales bacterium
CCGCTGTTGCCGCAGCTCTGGTAGATATCGGGGTAAGCGGTGGAGGCCCCACAAGTCAGCTCCAGGCGCTCCTCGTCTGCGAAGGGACCCGTGTAGTTCGTGAGGTCCACGGGGCCGTCGGTCTCCAAAGCACTCCCCGCAAGTAGCCGGGTGAGCGGCTCAGAGTCCGCCACCGTCGTCACGCTCCGAAAGGCCGCTTCGTCGTGGGTCCGCAGGTGAACCTGGGAGAGCGGGCCTAGGGCGGCGACGTCGCGCAAGGCAAGGTGCGCCGTCGTCCCACTCCTCACAGGCCCCACGGTGCTCTCGTCGGGTCCAGCGCCGAACGCAGTGGACGCGATCAGGGTCCAGCCGCCGCCATCGAACTCCATATCGCAGGTCGCCAAGTACGCAGGCTCGCCGTCGGTGTCCGCCGGGTTGATGAGGTAAACGCCGCTTGCAATGCCCGCGTGCTCCGCAAGGAGATCACGGCAGCTGGTCGCAAGAGCTGCGTCGACACACGCATCATCCGCACAGCTACCACTGAGACAATCGCTGTCTACGATGCACCTTGCGGCGTCACCGCAACCACCGCAGCTTCCGCCGCAGTCGACGTCGGACTCTCCGGCGTTCCTCACGCCGTCGGAGCATGGCGCGACGCGAACCCATACTTGATGGTGCGTGGATCCGCCGCCGTTGAAGTTGTCGGATTCCCAGCGGTTTCCGTCACCGCGAACGGCCCAGTGTGCGCGGGGGTTGCCAATCGCCGAGTTGCCGTAGAAAGGGAACTCGGTGAGTGCAAAGTCGCCTTCGTCGAGGAACCCTAAGCGGTTGTTCGGACGAACATGGAGCGGAAGCGTCGCGTGGTTTCGTTCCGCCAACCCGCGCGTGAACTCGGGGTTGGTGATCGCCGGCGTCATCCGCCCAGTTCCGGTTTGAATGTAGCTGTTGACCGAAGGTGCGTTGTTCACGAAGTGAATGACACGTTCGTTGCTTGAAGTGCGACTCCTCCACATCGTTTCTTCGAAGTCCAGGACGGAGGCGAGTGCGTTCCCGGCATGGCCCCACGTTGTCGCACTCATCGACTCGTCGTCACCGAGCGTTGTACTGCCCTGGAGTGGTAGCCGGTCGCTCAGAACGACGAGTTCCGGGTTCGTTTCGTCGGCGTGCAAGTAGTTGAGGATCAGCGTCCACCCGCCTCCTTCAGTGCTCATATCGCACTGAACGAGCCCGGGTCCGAGGTCTCCCGTTCCATCGAGGTCCACGAGGTACTGGCCGTCCGGAAGCTCGGCGTTGGCACTCATGAGCGCGTAGCAATCGCGGGCGTAGGTGCACGAGCCCCCCTCACAGAAATTCGACAGGCAGTCCAAGCCGGCCATGCAGGAATCGCCGATGTCGCATCGTGCGCAGAGCGGTCCGCCGCAATCAGTGCCCGTTTCGTCGCCGTTCAGGATTCCGTCTTCGCACGTCGCTGGCTCGGGCACGTCACCGCCGGCATCCAACACGTCCGCCCCTGGCTCAGCGTCGCTCACCCCCGCATCACGCCGACCCGTATCGCGCTGACCCGCATCGCGCTGACTCGCATCGCGCTGACCCGCATCACGCACGTCGCTGTCGAGCTCACTTGTGTCGGCGCCGGCGTCTATCTCCAGCAATCCGCTGTGGTCGACGGAGCAGGCGAGAACCAACAGCAAAGGCGTGATCCGCAGCGTCGACATCCTCCATTTGTACCACGAGTCTGGGAATCACGCCGGCGCCGTTGCCAGTGAGCGCACGCCAAGGGTGTGGTCCACCGGACTCTGGCGGATCGACGCTCGAGGCTCAGATCGAGTCCTTCGAGAGAATGATCTTGAACCTTCGCTTGGTGCGTTCGTAGCCACCAAAACGACCTTGCTCGCAGTCACCATGTCCGAGGAGAAAACGCCTTCGCAGCCGAGACGAGGAAACGCGCGGACCTGGGGTTTCATCGCTAGGGCGTCGCGGGGATCGCGGAGATGGCCTCGACTGGGGTCGAAAGCGCTCAGAAACGGCAGATTTGGCACAAGTTCGGCCTTCCAGGTCAGGGCAACATGGACGCTAGGAGCCCCCCGGTGTAGGACCAGGGCCATGGCGACACACGATTCCGTTCTAGGCACGGTGGGCAACACACCGATGGTTCGACTCTCCCGCATTGCGGCGCATCTCCCCGTGGAGATCTACGGCAAGCTCGAATACATGAACCCCGGCGGCAGCGTGAAAGACCGCATCGGCGTGCGCATGTTGCTGAAGGCGGAAGAGCGCGGCGAGATCAAGCCCGGTGACACGCTCATCGAGCCGACGAGCGGCAACACCGGAATCGGCATGGCCATGGCCGCCGCCGTCCGTGGCTACCGCATGATCATCACGATGCCGGAGAAGATGAGCCGCGAGAAGCAGATCGTTCTCGAAGCTCTCGGGGCGGAGATCATTCGCACGCCTACGGAAGCCTCCTTCGATGCACCGGAGAGTCACATCAGCGTCGCCAAGCGACTCAAGGAAGTGCTCCCCAACGCGCACATCCTCGACCAGTACGGCAACGACGACAACCCACTCGCGCACTCCGAAGGCACCGGCCTTGAGATCCTCGAGCAGATGGATAACCGCGTCGACGCCGTTGTTTGCACCGCGGGCACCGGCGGAACCATCACCGGCGTCGCCCGCGCCATCAAGGCCAAGCTGCCGAACTGTAAGATCGTCGGCGTCGACCCCGAGGGCTCTCTCCTCGCCGGCCCGAGCGAGATCAAAAGCTACAAGGTCGAAGGCATCGGCTACGACTTCATTCCCGACGTCCTCGACCGCTCCGTCGTCGACGTCTGGCTCAAGAGCCGAGACAAAGAGTCCTTCAACCTCGCCCGTCAGCTCATCCGCAAGGAAGGTCTCCTCGTCGGCGGCAGCAGCGGCAGCGCCATCTGGGGCGCGATGGAAATCGCCAAGACCATGCCAGAGGGCTCCCGTATCGCCGTCGTCTTCGCGGACTCCGTGCGTAACTACATGACGAAGTTCGTCGACGACGCATGGATGCGACAGAACGGCTTCACGGACGTTGACAGCGACTACGGCACCATCGACGACCTCCTCCGTGCTCTCCCACCGCAGTCGGTCATCACCGTCGAGGACGACCACACCCTCGAACACGCGGTCAAACTCTTCAAGGCGCACGGCATCTCCCAGATGCCTTGTACGACAAACGGCCGACTTTCGGGCATCGTCACAGAGAGCGACCTGCTTCGTTTCCTCTTCGACGGACGCGACACCAAGGCGCCCCTCGCCGAGGTCATGGAGCGCAACGTCGCGACGGTCACCGGCAGCGACGAGGCCCGCATCTTGCCCGACATCTTCGAGCGCGGAGAGGTCGCCATCGTCGTGGACGACAAGCGCGAAGTTCGTGGCGTCGTCACGAAGATGGACTTCATCGACTACGTCGCCAAGCGCGTCCCCGGGGTCAACTGATGACGACGGACTACACGCCGAACGTCGCCGTCTTTTGCGACTTCGAGAACGTCGCCATCGGTGTCCGTGACGCACGTTACGACACTTTCAATATCGATCTCGTTCTCGAGCGAATCCTCGACAAGGGCAAGGTCGTCTTCAAGAAAGCCTACGCAGACTGGGACCGCTTCAAGTCCTCCAAGCGTAGCCTTCACGAGGCGAGCTTCGAGCTCGTGGAGATTCCCCACGTCAGCTACAGCGGCAAGAACAGCGCCGACATTCGCCTCGTCGTGGACGCCCTGGACCTGAGCTACACGAAGAACCATGTCGACGTCTTCGTCATCGTCAGCGGCGATAGCGACTTTTCACCCCTCGTCAGCAAGCTGCGCGAGAACAACAAGGTCGTCATCGGGCTTGGCGTAAAGAACAGCTCCTCGGATCTGCTCATCGAAAACTGCGACGAGTTCATCTACTACGACGACCTAGTACGTCACGAGCGCAAAGCGAAGCGCCCTGGACGTGGACGTGGCCGCGGACGTGGACGTGGACGTGGACGCAAGGATGACTCCCGCAAGGAGGCGCGAGACGAGGCACGCGACGACGCGCGCGACGAGTCGAAAGACAGCGCCCGCGACGAATCGAAAGAGGCCGCGCGCGAAGAGCACGTGGCCGCCACTCCGGAAACGCCCACGCCGGCTGAAAAGAACGGTGACCCACAAGAGGCCCTTGAACTCGTCCTCGAGACCGTGGAGTCGCTCTTCAAAGACCGAGACGGCAACCTCTGGGGCTCGATGGTCAAGCAGGTCATCAAGCGCAAGCAGCCTCAGTTCAACGAGAGCTACTTCGGCTACCGGAGCTTCAATCAGCTCCTCGAAGATGCTGCAAAGCATGAGCTTCTGGAAATCGTCCTCGACGAGAATATCGGGAACTACGTGATTCAGGGCTTCGGGCCCAAAGCCTGAGGCGGCTGCCGTCGGCACGCGTCACTCGTAGTGGTAGTGAATCGTGAATGTGCGTTCGCCGCGCCGAATCACGACGTCAACTCCCGCCGGTCCCTGAAACGACGCGAGGCCCCCCGCGACGTCGACTGCGGGGGTTCGTCCTCCCATCGACAACACCACGTCGCCGCTCGCAAGCCCGAGCGTCGACAGCAGGCTTTGGCGACGAATCCCGCCGAGGCGAACGCCAGTGATGACGTTTGCCTCCTCAATGGGCATCAGGCGCGCCAGCACCATGCGCTGCTCTGAATCGGAGAGCACCTGCATCATCGCAGCGGTGATGGTGTGCTGTTCAACGGCGGCGGAATCGACAGCCGTGGAATCGGCGTCGACGGGTTCGCTGCCCCTCGCGTCGAAGCACTCCGCCGCACCCTCACACTCAAGACGAAAGTGCACTGCGAAGGTGCGTTCCTCGCGCCGAATCACAACGTCGAACTCCGTCTGCGCACGGACCGCCGCAAGGGCTTCAAGTGTCTCGGGCGCCGATGCCAGAGAATGGCCCGCAAGCGACAGAACAACGTCACCGTTCTCAAACCCAAGCTTCGACAGCACGCTTTCGCTCTGAATTCCGAAGAGGCGAATGCCAATCATGACGTTTGCTTCTTCCACGGGAAGGAAACGAGCAAGGGAGATGAGCTGGTCCGTGTCGGTGATCACCTGCATCGTCGCGGCGGTGATGGTGCGCTCTTCGATGCCGGATGAATCGGAGGGGGAGGCTTCGGAATTAACGGGCGCTTCGCTGCCCGCCGTCGCGTCTGAGCTGACCTCATCCTCTTCGACGACGCTCGTCGGCGAGCCACCACACGCCACAACGAAGAGCGTAACTACTCCCACGACGGCCTTCATGCACCGAAACTAGCGCAATTGACATAACGCACCAAGGGTCGAAAAGGCCGGGCCCCTGCGGCTCCTCCATCCTGAAAGTGGACCTCGAATCGAAGACTGAAAACCGCCTGTAGCGGCGGGTCAGCGCACCAAGTCCACGGGATCCACGGCGCGAAAGCCGAGGTGAAGCGGACGCGTTTCGAAATGCAGATGAGCGCGCGTCGTTCGCGCGTTGCCTGTGTTCCCGACGTAGCCGATGACTTCGCCTTCGCTGACGAAGTCCCCGGCGCT
>JBGCFM010000201.1:0-6223 GCA_045106895.1 Polyangiales bacterium
CTCGACGTGAACTGGAAGGACGCGACGGCCGCCCCAGAGCGAGCAGGGGATCTGTGGATCGTCGGTCGCAATCGCCGAGGCAGTAATGTGGCTCAGCGCTACGTCGTCGGCTCTCAATCGAGCGTCGAAGAGATCGAGGTATCAGCGGCGCGGGTGTCTACCGCCGGCGAACGCCTCGTGATCACCACGAGCGCGGGCTACCGCCTCTATGCACTGGAAGATGGAGGACCGACCTTCATCGACACTGTCGTTCTTCCTTCCGCGGAGTGCAGGATCATCGACACGGTGGGGCACCCCTTCCGCGACGAGGCGGTCTTCGTGGGCTGTGGCGCCGATGGGAACATCGAATCCGTACGAATCCACAACCGAACGAGTGACTCCTTCGAGGTCGTGGGTGGCTCACTCTCCTTTAGCGAGACGGCCCTCAGCCTGGCTCTCTACGAGGGCTGACGCCTCGGCCCTCTCCTTCCGACGCCGGTCGTAGTCAGCCTCTTCATCTTAGTAGCAGAGCGTGATTCTGGTTGGTGGCTCCATACGAGCTCCAGCTGGCGCGGAGGCGTACATCACCACGAAAACAGGCCCCATCATCGGCGAGGGCGACCATGCTCGACCCGGCTGAAGCTTCAGTCCGCACGCACGAGCGCGGCGACGAGCGCCCGGAGCTCGTTGAGTTCGACGGGTTTGGTAAGAACCGGAACACGCACGCTCTCGAAGAAGCCTCGCCCTTCTTTGGTGAATGCTCCCCCTGTGACGAACGCGGTTCGACGGACAAGGTCGGGCCGCACAACCTGCAGCTCAGCGAAGAAATCCGCGCCTGTCATCGAAGGCATCATCAAATCGCACAGAATCGCGTCCACGTTTTCGCCTTGCTTCAGGCGTGCGAGAGCTTGTTGGGCATCGACCTCCACGGAAACTGTATACCGACGTAGAATACGGCTCATCGCTCGGCCGACAGCAGGTTCGTCATCGATGACAAGCACCCTCGCAGGTCGACCCGTGTCCACGCAGGCTTCGCTTTCGTCGACGGCAACCTCCACGTTGGAGATGCGCGACGCCCTCGGCAGCTCCACCCGAAGAGTCGTGCCTTCGCCCTCCGTGCTTTGAATTGCGATGGTTCCGCCCATAGCCAAAACGATCCCGTGAGAGATCGACAGTCCGAGTCCAGTACCCATACCTTGGGCCTTGGTCGTAAAGAACGGGTCGAAGGCACGATCCGCGACCATCTCCGACATTCCCGAGCCTGAGTCTTCGACTTCAAAGAACACGCTGTCTTCACCGAACATGCCGCAGCGCGCCACAATTTGGTTGGAGTTTGCGGCGCTGGGCTGGATGGCATGCGCTGCGTTCGTGAGAAGGTTGACGGCTACCTGTACGAGTTGAGACTCCTCTCCCCATGCGAGCGGGGCATCGTGAATTTCGAACGCCAAGGATGCTTTGTGTCGAACCTCATTGGTGCAGAGGCGCCCGGCAACTCGCAGCACTCGTTCAAGTTCCACGACCTGCTGGCGGCTTTCTGTGCTGCGGGAAAATGTCTGGAGACCTTGGACGATACGATGGATCCGCTGACTCCCGTCACGAATGTCCTCCGTGAGCTCTTGGAGTTCGGTGATCTGTGGTGACTCACCTCCATCGAGGTTTTCAAGCTCCTCACCAAGGACATCAGCGTTCGCTTTGATGCACGAGAGAGGATTGTTAATCTCATGTGCGATGCCCGCAACGAGGGTGCCCACGGTGGCCATTTTTTCGGATTGGCGCACCCTTCTCAGCAGACTCTCCTGCTCCGACACGTCTTGGAATACACCGATGACCTCGGCACCTTGGCGCCGTCCAACGATCTCCGCGGCTCTTGCAGAGTTCGCGACCTTTACCCGTGAACGGAAGCGCTCGTCTTCGCGGAGGCTTTTGAGTGCTTCGCGGACGGTGTCTCGCCCCTTGCGCGATACGTGAGACAAAAACTCGTCCAGCGTCAAAACCGGTCGCCCCTCCTCCTGACCAAGGAGCTTTTGGACATGCGCGGAGCAGTGAACGTCTCCATGTGCGTCGAGGCGCCAATGGCCAATATCGCCGATGTCTTCGATGAGTTCGAGCTGCTGAAGGCCACCCTTGAGTTCTATTGCTGCATGCCGAAACTCCAACTCATCGACGACAATGCTCGCAAAGTCGACGAGCATGTCTCGCTCGTCCGCGCTCATCTCGCGTGGCTGCTGGTCGATCACACAGAGGGTTCCAATGCGCTTTCGATCGGGAGTGAAGAGCGGCGCCCCACCATAGAAACGGATCCTAGGATCCCCAACGATAAGCGGCCCATCGCGAAAGCGAGCATCTTGATGGGTGTCGTTGATGACAAAGGGCTCATCGCCGAGGATCGCGTACGCGCAGATGGCCTGGTCACGAGGCGTCTCCCGCGTTTCGAGTCCGACGCGCGACTTAAACCACTGTCGGTCCGTGTCGATGAGGGAGACAAGCGCGATGGGCGTGCCGAACACTCGGCTCGCCAGACGGGTGATTCGGTCGAAGCATTCTTCCGGTGGCGTATCGAGTACCTGGTACCTGCGTAGAGCTGCGATTCGCTCCCGTTCTTCTTCCGGCGTCAACGGCTCCACGACAAAGTGTCGCATAGGGCATCTTACGCGGCCAGCGGATACGGTCGCCGTCCAGAAATGCAGCGAGGTCTCAAGTGTGGCAGAGGCCGCCGTTTTGTCGGAGCACCCAGGCCACTTGCCACCACGCTGTCGCACCTCACATCCCTCACTTCCTACCTCGGAGAAGCACAAGCGCTCGATGGCAACGGGTTTGCGGAACGACAACCGCCGCGATGGACCCACAAACAACGGACGTCGCCAAATACGTGCTGTGTGATGACTGCCGCGTCGTGCCTTTGGTGAAGGCGCTTGGCAACCCGTGGAGTGAACGGGTCAGCATCGGCCGCGCACCCAGTAATGACGTCGTTCTTCGCCTGCCCCGCCAACGTTGCTCAGCGCTACGTCGTCGGCTCTCAATCGAGCGTCGAAGAGATCGAGGTATCAGCGGCGCGGGTGTCTACCGCCGGCGAACGCCTCGTAATCACCACGAGCGCGGGCTACCGCCTCTATGCACTGGAAGATGGAGAACCGACCTTCATCGACACTGCCGTTCTTCCTTCCGCGGAGTGCAGGATCATCGACACGGTGAGGCACCCCTTCCGCGACGAGGCGGTCTTCGTGGGCTGTGACGCCGATCCGTACCAATCCACAACCGAACGAGTGACTCACTCTCCTTTAGCGAGACGGCCCTCAGCCTGGCTCTCTACGGAGACGTCGCGTCGGAGCGCTCATGATTGACCCGCGCCCTTTTCCCGCGCCATGCTCACCCGCGAAGGACTCTCGTTTCGCATGACACCACTCCTACGTTCCTCGCTCGCTCTCATCGTCCTGGCCGCCGTCTGGGGCTGCAGTGAGGAGCCACGCGATCCGCTCGCCGGAATAGGCGAAGTAAGCGTTGTCGCCGATGGATTCTTGTTCGTCGAGGGACCCGTCTGGCGACGAGACCAAGGCGTGTTGCTCTTCTCCGATGTCTTCGGCGACCGGATTCACCAGTTGAACCCAGACGGAGAGGTCACGGAGTTTCGTGCGCCCAGCAACCGAACCAACGGCATGGCCATCGACACGAACGGACTGCTCTTGACCGCGGAGTTCACCACTCGGCGCCTCACGCGAACTGAAGCCAACGGCGACATCGTCGTAGTCGCCGATACCTTCGAGGGGAGCCGCTTGAACGAGACCAACGACATCGTCGTGCGCGCAGATGGCACGATCTACTTCACCGACCCGTCCTTCCTGGGCCTCGACCGCGAGCTCGACTTTAACGGCCTCTTTCGCGTGTCGACGGACGGAAGCCTCTCCGCAGAATGGCGCGGCACAACGGACTCACAGCCCAATGGTCTGGGGCTCTCGCCGGATGAGTCGACGCTCTACGTCGCCGACACTGAGATGTCCGCGGTGTACCGTTTTGCCCTAGCCGGCGACGGCAGCCTCGAGGAGCGAGAGCCGCTTTCCACCGACGTGCCCAGCGCCGATGGACTCACCGTGGGCGTCGATGGCAACATCTGGGTGGCAGCGGAGGACGGGATTCGAGCGTACGCGCCAGACGGAACTCTTTGGGGCACCATCGACATCCCGAAGCAGCCATCCAACTGCGCTTTCGGAGGCGCCGACGAGAACATTCTCTACGTGACGGCGCGGGAAACGCTCTATCAGGTCCCCGTCACGATTCCTTAGCCCCAGTTCCTTAGCGCGGCGAAGCGCTCTTCCTTCGGCGCGCCACAGCAACCGAGACAAGGGTGACACCGAGCCACAACCACGGAGCGCCGTGCATCGCGAGATCGCCCCAGTCGACGAGGCTCATGCCTTCGGCGCCACCCAGCACCCAGCGGATCTTTCCTACCAAGTGCGGCTCCGGGACGAAGGGCGCGAGGCCCAAGGTTAGGCTTGCGAGCAGAGGCATCAAGAGACGCGCTGGGCTGTCCTTATCCACGGCGTGATCCTTCACCGCGCGTCTGGGCGGGAAATGCTATGGACACTAAATGGGCGTCTATCGTGAACACATTCTGCCTCGCGTAACGGAGTGGATCTTGGATCAGCCCGCCATCGAACGACGCAGGGCCGTAGCCGTCGCGCCGCTCCAAGGAGAGATCGTTGAGCTTGGTTTCGGAGCGGGCCTCAACCTGCCAGTGCTCCCAAAGCAAGTGACCCGCGTAAACGCCATCGACCCCGATCAGGTAGGACGAAGACTTGCCGCGACGCGGATTGGCGCGTCGAGCGCCGAGGTCCGCTTCGCAGGACTCGATGGAGAGCGCATCGCGCTGGATGACGCGTCGATGGACGGCGCCTTGAGCACCTTTACGCTCTGCTCGATCCCCGACCCTGTCCAGGCACTGCGCGAAGTCCGGCGGGTGCTTCGCCCTGGAGCGCCGCTTGCGTTTCTCGAACACGGCATCGCGGAGGCGCCGCATCTCATTCGCTGGCAGCGCCGCATCAACGCCGTCTACTCGCCCATCGCCGGTGGCTGTCGCCTCGACCTCGATGTCGCGGACGCACTGAGGGCAGCAGGCTTCACGCATGTGACTCTGGAGCGTTCGCTCCTCGGCAAAAAACCAGGCCTCACCAACCACCTGTTCCGAGGCGTCGCCTACGCGCCCTAACGCGTTCACTTGCGCTGACGCGTTCACGTCGCCTACGCGCCCCAGGCGGACATGCGCCCAAGGTCATACACATCGAAGCCCTTCGCCTCGAGCATGGACGCGGCGCTTCGGCTGCGCATTCCCGAGCGACAATAGACCACCACGGCGCGGCTTGTATCGAGCTCGCCGACTTGCTCCCCGAGCTTTTGAACGGGGATATTGAGGGAACCGTCCAGGTGCCCGCCGCTGTACTCGCCGGGGCTTCGTACATCGAGGAGGTAGGCGCCCTCGTCGACGAGCCGGCGCGCCTCGAGGTCCGGCTCGGGTGGTGTGAGCCCGAAGATACGTTTCAAGGACACCAGGAACGAAGCGATCATGATGGGCCGCTTTCGTGTCCGATCGTTTCGCGCCACAACATCATTCCGCCGCGCATCGATGCCACCTGCTCAAATTCCATCGATTCAAGGAGTAGCGCCGCTCGCCCCGAGCGACCACCCGAGCGACAAACGAGGACGATCTTCTCGTCGCGTGGCCAAGCCTCCGCGGCATCTCCAAGGGTGCCGAGAGGTACCAGTTCGGAACCATCGATGTGTCCCAGGGGACCGTCGAACTCGGTGGGTTCGCGTACGTCGACGACGCGGAACTTCATGGGACGCGCTGCGACCCAGGCGGCGTCGACTTCGGGAATGGACTGGGTGCGCTCACTCGGTATTTGCTGGTTCATCACTTGCTCCTCCCCAAGAGCAACGCACGCGGCGTGCCAAAGCCCAGAGCGCCGTCGTTGCCCCACGCGGCGATGAGAAGCTGCGCATCGTCGAGGGAAATGAAACAGGGTGAAACGCCGGCTCCGCGTGGAATGAAACACTTGAGACGCGTTTGCGTCGCGCGCCGACCCCGTTTCCAGCGGGAGCAGGCGAAGGCTGCGATGGCACGAAGGCTGCATTTCGATGAGGCCAAGGAGCAGTCAAATGCAAGTCAAAGAGTTCTTCGATCAAGTCACCGCCACCCTCACCTTCGTCGTCTGGGACGAAGCCACCAAGGACGCCGTCGTCATCGACCCCGTGT
>JBGCFM010000202.1:0-7633 GCA_045106895.1 Polyangiales bacterium
CACCTGCGGGAGGCCGACGCCGCTGAGCGTGCCGAGAGCGAAGGCGACGACGGCGCGGCCGAGCTGCCACTCCTCTTGGGCCATGCTCATCAGCAGGCTGCCCAGCGCCAAGAAGAGCGAGTTGAGGAGAAAGCCCGTGAGTAGAATCGTGAGCATGTCTTCGGTGCGACGGAGGAGCGCCAGAAGAATTCCAAGACTCAGGAGCGCCCCGAGGAGACAGCCAAAAGGCAGCACAAGCTCCGGCGCCGTCGAGAGACCGAGAACATGAACGCTGAGGATCGCCATCTGTCCGCCAAGGCTCGCGCCGGCGGTGGTGCCAAGAATCGACGGGCTGGCCAGAGGATTCCGAAAGAGCCCCTGGACCAAAGCGCCGCCGACGGATAGCGCGGCACCCGCGATGAGGGCGCCGGCGGCTCGCGAAGCGCGGAGCGTGCGCACGACTTCGGCCATCGCGCCCTCGGGGACGTCGACGAAGAGTGTGAAGACCAGCGCCGCCACGGTGACAGCGAGCGTCACCACGTAGAACGCGCTCAGCTTGAGAGCCGGCTTCATGGTTTAAGCAGAGGCGCGGCGAAGGGAGCGGTAGCCGAGTCCAAGGGAGGCGAGGCCCATGATGCCCATGAGGCCGACGACGGGCCAGCGCATGGCTTCGCGACCTGCGAGGTCTGCTTCGAGCTGTTCTCGGGTGCCCACGTGAAGCTCGAAGAGCTCAAGGGCTGCGCTTCGTTCCGCGTTTGCATCCACAAGTCGCGCGAGGATCGCGTCGCCGGGGCGCAGGGCACGAACTCCAATGGCGTAGGGCGGCGTAAGGTGCGCTTCGGTCTCGTCGACGGTGGACACGATGGGCAGGCCGCTGATGGACTGCACAACGCGCTCGTCAATGCTGACGCGGCCTCGCCACGTGTGGACTTCGGGAAGCAGCACCCACACCGCGTCGCCGGTGGAAGTAACGAGGCGGGCGCGACGGTCGCCGGCAGGACCACGCCAACGGTGGTCGACGGCGCTGGACTCGCCGGGCTGTCCGAGGGTGACCTCGCCGTAGAGAAAAGACTCGCCGGCGGGGGACTCCGTGAGACGAGCCGTGTCTTCGAAGGTGCCTTCGATGACATCGCTGCCGCTGGGAATCGATGCGCCGGTGCCGTTGATGGCGACCATGCCGGAGGCGCCGATGAAGGCGACGCCGAGGCCGACCGCGACGAAGGCGAAGGCGTAGAAAATGGGACGACCTGGCGCGAAGAACGACTCGGCGCGGGTGGGCGGAGCATTCATTCGAAGAGCTTCTCCTGCTCGGGGGCAGCTTTGCGGCCCGTCTTGTTCGAAGGCTTCTTGCCCATGTGTTTGTACGCGCCGCGGGTGGCCATACGCCCACGCGGCGTGCGCGAGATGAAGCCCTGCTGCAGCAGATAAGGCTCGTACACATCTTCAAGCGTGTCGCGGGGTTCGCTCAATGCGGCGGCGAGGGTCTCGATGCCCACGGGACCACCGTCGTAGTGGTCGATGACGATGCGAAGGTACTTCCGGTCCATCTCGTCGAGGCCGGCGCTGTCTACATCCAAGCGGTCGAGGGCGTCGCGAGCGACGTCGAGATTCAGGCTGCCATCGGCGAGGACCTGGGCGAAGTCACGGGAACGACGCAGCAGCCGGTTGGCGATACGCGGGGTGCCTCGAGCGCGACGGGCTACCTCCATGGCGGCGTCTTTTGTGATGGGCAAATCCAAGAGCCCCGCGCTCCGGTGAACGATCGTCGCCAGCTGCTCCGCGGGGTAGTAGTCGAGCCGCGCGATGTACCCAAAACGCGTGCGCATCGGGTTGGTGAGGAGACCCGTGCGAGTTGTGGCGCCGGCAAGTGTGAAGGGATGCAGCGGCAGCGAGAGCGTCTGCGCGTAAGGACCGTCGCCTTGGACGATGTCCATGCGGAAGTCTTCGACGGCGGAGTAGAGGTTCTCCTCGACGACGGCGGGGAGCCGGTGGATCTCATCGATAAAGAGCACGTCGTTGGGTTCAAGCTTCGTGAGGAGCGCCGCGAGCTGACCCTTGTGTTCGATGGCCGGCGCCGACGCGGAGTGAAGCGCGACGCCGCGCTCTTCGGCGAGGATCATCGCGAGCGTGGTTTTGCCGAGGCCCGGTGGGCCGCAGAAGAGCACGTGGTCAAGGGGGTCGCCGCGTCGTGATGCGGCCTCGACGAAGACCCGGAGGTTATCCTTGATCTTGTCCTGACCCACGAACTCCTCGAAGCGCGAAGGCCGCAGTGAGATCTCGTAGACCTTCTCTTCCTCGTAGACGGTGGCGTCGAGGTCGCTGTCTCGTCCTTCAGGCACGGCTGGGGTCTACCACAACCGCGGGCTTCGTCACCCCCTCGCTACTTGGAGCCGAGAACGCCCGCGACAGCCGTGATAAGCGGCTTGAGCATGGCGAGGGCGACCAAGCCGCAAACGATGCGAATGATGCCTCGTCCAAAGATGACCCCGGCCACGCAAAGGACAAAGAGGCCCGCGAGAAAGGCGACTCCGCTCGGCGAATAGGAGTCTCTTCCGGACAAAGAAGCCGAGCCAGCGCTCCCTTCGCCGAGGGCCTCGCGCAGTCGTTTCGCGCGGTCGAGCTGCCAAGCGGCACGCACGCGCCGGTCGAGGAGCGCAAACATCTCCGGCGGAACTTCGCCGGACGCCACCATGGCCTCTTGCCCAGCGACGTGCGGGCCAAGCAAGTCGATGACCTTGTCGAGATGCTCTCGGGCAGCACGGGTCCCGCCATGGGCTGCGAGGAGCTCGCCGCGAACACGCAGCGCGGTGACCTCGATCATCGGCGCAGGCTCCGGCAGACTCTGAAGAAGCCCCGCAGCTTCGTCGTGAAGAGCGAGGGCACCGTCGACGGGCAAACCCTTTGCGTGGGCATAAGAGCCCTCCAGCCAGGCGCGACTCAGCAGACAGAGCGCGCGAAGCGTCGGGTTTCCTCCGGCGAGCATCTCGGCTTCCAAGAAATGAGCGCGGCCCGTTTCGTATTCGGAGTCAAATGTCGGGCTCGATGGGTCGAAGAGCATGATGGCTTCGCCGGCATCCATGCATACGTCGAAGGCTTCTCGTTCTGCTTCTGGCGATGCGCCTTCCTGGAGCATTTCTTTCATCAGGCTGAGCGAACCTTCTGCGCCCTCGAGTCGTTTGCTCAGGTCGAGGGGGTCACCCGCCCTCTCCTCCGCCAGCGGCCGAAGTTCTGCCACGGCACCTTCGAGCCGCGCAACGCCGCCTTCGAGGTCGCCGTTCATCGCGACGAGGTTGGCGTCGAGGACTTGAAACGCGACGTTCAAAGCAGCGTCGCTTGGCGGATTTTCGAGCCACTTGTCCGCGAGTTCCCGGGCATTCGCCAGCGGCGATGGGAGGTTCATCGTTTGCCCGATGACCGCGCTCACCTCGGCGAGGCGTAGCTCTACGTTCGCAAGCTCCAGCGATAGCGGAGGGTCTCCCTCGTTCGCGTCGCTGAGGAGGCCGCGCGCCTTGAGAAGCAGCGCGAGGGCCCCGTTGGCGGACTCCATGTTCGCGCGTGGATCTTCGTGCTCTTCGAAGGCGTCGGCCTGCGCCATGAGCGCGTTCACTTGTTCAACAACGGATTCCATCGTCGGCTCTACTGGAGATAGTCGTAGGCGCAAGGGCGTCAGCGTTTTCAGCGCCTTCGGTACGCCAACGCTGAATCACACGTGCGACGTCGACGGGCTTCTGCACATGAGGGTTGTGGCCCGCGTCGATGACGAACGCCCTCGCGATGCCCTCCTCGAAGCCCTCGAGCTTGATGGGATCGAGGGCGCCATGGACGACGCACCACCGTGACGTAAGCGTATGCAGCTCTTTCACAAGGGATGAACGTTCCTGTACAGAGCTCGCCTCGGAGAGCGCCTTTGCCATGGTCCAAGACACGCCACGCCGCCGAAGATGAGCATGAGCGGATGTCACGGCTCGAGGAGGAAGCTCGTCGCTCAGGAGTCGGCGGCTCATGGCCGCGTCGTCGCCGAAGCGAAGCAGCCCGCTCGTTACGGCCGGGCAGCGCAACCAAAGCGGCGCCGGCGCCTGGAGGAAGAAAGGCGAGACGAGGACCAGTTCGCTCACCTTGTCCGGCCAACGATTGGCATAGCGGAGCGCGATGCCCGTGGAGAGTGAATGGGCGACGATTCGGATAGGCCGCGTGCGGGGAGCGAGAAGCGCGGCCAACCATTCGTCGAGGGGCTCCGTGCTGGCCGAAGAGCGGCCCATTCCGGGAAGGTCCGGGCGGAGGAGTCGTTCGTTCATCGCGCTGGCGAGTGGGCGTCCGCTTTCTCCATCCCATGGAAGCCCGTGCAAGAAGAGCGTCTCCGCTTCTTCGACATCGCCTTTGAGGTACGTCTGCGACCCCGCGCAGGAGACGAAGCGACCCGGCGCCTCTTGTAGAGAACGCGTCGACTCACCTTGGAGGAAACGCGTCGACACCAAGAAGTCGATCCACCGCTCAAGCGCGAGGCCCCACTCGGGCATTTGCAGGCCCGCTTGGCGTGCGTGCTCTTCGGCGGAGCGCGTGTCGTAGCGGTCTTCGCTCAAGAACGTCAGCGTCTCCTTGTCCACCCCAGTTATCGCTTCCGGCAGCGCCGCGACGAGCGCTTTGCTGACGATGCGGTGCGGCGCGCGGACACCCATATGACCCGCCATGTGCGCGATCAGTTCCGGCAGGTTTGGCGTTTGCGAATCGAGGACGCAGAGGTCTTGTCCGAGCGTCGCTTCATTTGCCGGGACGCTCGCAAGGAAGTCCGCGAGATAGTCCACGCACACGATCGGCAAAAAAGTCTGCGCTGTTCCTACGAGCGCCGGCATCTGGTGACGCCAAAGCCGCTCCACCATCTCCGCCAGGCCAGTGAGCTGACTCGTCTCTCCGGTGAGGGAGCTGCCGATGACCGTGGAGGGGTGAACGCTTGTGAGCGGCAAGTCGTGCCGCTGGGCGAAGTCCTGGAGCGCAAGGTGCGCTTCCAGCTTGGACGCCTCATAAGCGCCGTGTTCCTTGTAGAGCCTGTCGAACGCTCGCGACTCGGAGTTCTCTAGCCAGTCGGGCAAGCGCGTGGCCCGATAGCCGCCAAGGGCGACGAAACGACGGAGCTTTGGCAGGGTCTTGGCGAAGGCCGCCACACGCAGGGTGCCTCCGACGTTGATGTGCTGCGCATAAGCGGGCTTCATGCCGAACTGAAACGCCGCGGCCAAATGGTAGACATCACGAACGTCGTTGAGGCGTCCCCCCGCCGCCGCAAAAGGCTCCTCCTCACCGAGCTCTCCGTCGATGAGCGTAAGCTGTTGGGGCTCGCCTCCGTGTTCCGAGACGAAACGCGCCAGCTCCGGCCGCCGCGCCTCACCTCCACGCACCAGCGCCGCGACGCCTTGCCCTTCGCGAGAGAGGCGGGCGAGGAGCCAGCGACCGATGAGCCCGGTGGCGCCGGTCACGAGGACGCTTGGGTTGTTCGAAGGAATTGCTGTCGGGGATTGGGCCATGAACCGAACGTAGGCTCGCCATCTCATGAGCAAAAGCTCATGCTATTCATACCCATCATGAGCAATCACTCACAATCGCTCGACCCCGCGGGTGCCCTCAGTGCGCTGAACCTCAACCTGCTTCCGGCACTGGATGCGCTTCTTCGCGAGCGCAACGTCAGCACAGCCGCGCGGCGCGTGGGGGTGAGTCAGTCCGCCATGAGCCACTCCCTCGCCAAACTCCGCCTCGCCCTCGGCGACCCTCTTCTGGTCGCGGCTGGACGTCGCATGGCGCCGACTCCACGTGCGGAGTCCTTGGCGCGCTCGCTCCCGCCATTGCTCGCCGCGCTCCACGCCGCACTCGCTCAGCCGGAGTCCTTCGACCCCAAGCTCGCGACCCGCGCCTTTCGCATCGCGACCTTCGACCTCTTTGAGTTTACGATCCTACCGGATCTCCTCGTGTACCTGCGAGAGCATGCACCAAACGTGCGGCTTCACATCGAACGCATCGATGAGCGAGCGCCGCAGCGCCTCGCCGACGGCGAGCTCGACCTCGTGTTAGGCGGCGAGACCATGAACATGCCTTCGTCGGCCATGCGACGAACCGTGTACCGTGATCCTTTTGCCTGCATCGTCCGCGCCGATCACCCGGGCGTCGGCTCGCGCATGACGCTCAAACGCTACCTCGCCCTCGACCACGTCCTCATCTCCGTCGAGGGGCGCGCCGATGGCGTCGTCGACCGTGCCCTCGCGGCGCAGCAGAAGTCACGGCACGTCGCGCTACGTCTCCCGCACTTTTCAACGGCGGCGCTATCCATCCAGCGAACGGACATGGTCTGCACGCTGGCCCGGAGCGTCGCCGAGCGCGCCCGAGAGCTCTACGGCGTTCGTGTCTTGAAGCCACCTCTCGAGCTGCCGACGAGCGCAGCCGTCGCGTGGTGGCCAGGACAGCACCAAGAGGACGAAGCCCACCGCTGGTTTCGCACGCTCCTTCTTGACGGCGACGCTCTCTCCGCGAGCCTGCGCCGCCTCGCCAGCGCTGGGTGAGGCGTTTTGTGCTCCCAACTTGGGAATCCGCTAAGCTCGCGAGATGAGATCGACGGCCTTCTTTTCGCTTATCGCCCTCTCGCTATTTGGCTGTGGCGATCCGCCGGATCCAACCCCCTTCGATGGTGGAACCCCCGACGCTGGGAGCGACGCCGGGCCATGCGACGAGTGTACGCCCCTTCCTTTTCAAGTAGAGCTGCGCGGCCAAGAGGGCCCCGTCGTCCTCGAAGATGGCGTCGTCGCGTCGTGGGAATGGGGTTTTCAAGGGGGAACGATGATCACTCCACGTATCGTCTTTGACGAAGGCGTCGTCGAGGATGGCCAGGAAGTGAGCGTTCAGATCAGTCACTCGCCTGATCCCAACGCACCGGACACCTACGGCGAAGTCACGGAGTTTCCCGGCGTGTCCATCAACGCGTCCGTGGGACGTGATAGCGGCGGTCGACTGCTCCTCGCGCCCATCAACGACCAGCTCGGCTGGGACGACCTCGATGGAACGCGCCTTGTCCTGAGCGTGACCGTTCGAACAGGAAACGAGCAGGGAACGCAGACAGGCGCCATTTCCCTTCAGGTGCCCGAAGGTCCCTGCGACATCTTCGAGCAAACAGGAGACGGCTGCCGCTACTACCAGATTCCCGGCATTGCCGTCGCCAACGTCGAACCTACGGAGGGCGTCTGCATGGACCCCCAGCGCGTCGCCCTTGAGTTCCTCCCCAACGCCGAGGAAGCCGCGGCGGAATGCGCGACGGAGCTCGGCTTCGCGCCGCTCAGGACGGACTTCACCTACACATTGAGCTCAGGATTCGACCCACCGCTCGCTTGCCTCGATGCGCTAAGCCTCGCGACCGGTGCGCGTGTTCCGGCCCACGTAGCGCTCATCGCTGCCGGCGGCTGCTCACCGATCAACTTCCGCATCGACGCGGACGACGGCTCCTGCTCAGAGCTCTGCAACGCCCGTTGATCTCGCTGTTCATTTCGGTGGAACGCTTCGCTCGGTCTCTGTGATTCGCTCAGGGGTCGCCTTCTCGAAGTTCGCTCTCTGAAGTTCGCTCTAGTCCGTCCGGTTCGGGGTGGGCCCGCGTGGGCCCAAGGCCATTCGGCTGGCTTGTGTC
>JBGCFM010000203.1:0-14375 GCA_045106895.1 Polyangiales bacterium
CCCGCGCTCTTTCGAGTGCGGGCAGGAAAGCTCAGCAGTCGAGTCGGAAGAGTTGTTGCCCCATGAGGAGCAAGGACCCCTTGGTCACGTGTGCGTGGCCATCGACGCGAATGAAGGTGCCGTTGGAGCTTCCGACGTCCGTCAAAAATACTCGGCCGCCCTCGCTGTGGATACGGCAATGCAGCCCTGACACGTAGCCATCATCCGGGAAGATGACGTCGCCACGTTCGCGGCCCAAATGCATGCCGTCGGTCCCGATGGGGAAACAGTTTCCGAAGGACGTCCGGCCCGTGACGAGACGAATTCGTCCGAAGTATCCGGGGTTTTGGCTTCCCATCGTGACTGTTCCGTCAGGACCCGCCGGCGCCTCGCCGAAGGACTCGAACTGAAGGATCTCTTGTCCGATTCGGAAAATAGACTCGTGGGTCAACTCCGTGGGTGTGTCGCGATCGATGCGAACGTACACACCATTGAGGCTCTCGAGGTCGGTCACCGTGGCGGCGCCACCGGAAAGCACGAACTCCGCGTGTTTCGGCGATAGGTAGGAGTCGCTTGAGAAAGGCCCCTGAGACTCACGACCGATGGTCGTCGTCGCACCGAGCGGGAACGAATCCCCCTCGCTTCCATCCGGACGAATCAGTGTCAGCGTGCCATCGGCGGCCCCAGGCGAGGCAGCGGGTGCTGCCGCGGGCGGAGCCGACGCAGCGGGTGCTGCCGCTGGCGGAGCCGATGCCGCCGGCGCTGCTGCGGGCGGAGCCGAAGCTGCGGGCGCAGCGGGAGCCGCCGTCATGTCATGACCGCAAGAACCGCAGAACTTGAAGTTCGGCGGAACAGATGAACCACAGTTCGGGCAGTCGGACTTCTCCGGCGCTGGCGGAGCGGCCGCAGGAGCCGCAGCAGCTGCAGGAGCAGCCACCTCGACGCCGGCGGGCGGCGTCGGAGCTGAGAAGCTCTTCGGCTGAGCCTGATCCCGTGGAAGTTCCGCCCCGCATCCGAGACAGAACTTGTAGTGGTCTTGATTTTCCTTGCTACAACGTGGGCAAACAATCACCGAAATGGCTCCTATTCAGGCTGCCGGCAGCATATGGGTTTCTGGCGCGGGGGGTCAACTCCGTTGTTGTCCCGAGGGGCAGGTATTTTCCCACAAGGTAGCCTGGCGAGGCCTTGTAGCTGCAGGAAGGTGCTATTTTAGGCGAAGGGAATGAGATGAACCAGCCGGGCCATGCTTCGTGTGCAGCGTGTGGGACTAGGAACATCGGAGGCGCCGGCCGCTGCGCGGGCTGTGGTTCAAAGGTGTCGCCGCGGGGGCAGCCAGCGGACCCCCTCGCGCTGGTCGGAAAGCAAGTGGGCAGCCATCGAGTGGCCGCCCTCCTGGGAAAAGGCTCGATGGCGTGTGTGTATTCCATCGAGCACCCGGCGAAGAGGCTCGCGATGAAGGTTCTTCACCCCCACATCGCTTCAGACCCCCTTCGCGTGAAACGTTTCCAGCGCGAAGCCCAAGCCGCTTTTCGTCTCGACCATCCAGCGATAGTGCAGCTCTGCGAGTTTGGACGAGACGAGACTCATGGACCTTTTATCGTGATGGAGGAGCTCCGCGGTGAGAATCTGGTGGAACGCACATCGCGGGCGCCGCTGAACGCAACGCAGACAATCCAGGTCTTCGAGCAGATTTTGTCGGCCCTCGCCCACGCCCACGAAAACGGCATCGTCCATCGAGACCTCAAAGCGGAGAATGTCGTCGTTCACGAGGGCGAGGATGGCCTTGTCGCGAAGGTCTGTGACTTCGGCATGGTCAAGATGCTGCACGAGGAGGGCACCGCGATCACCGCCGAGGGTCTCGTCTGCGGCACCCCTGAGTACATGTCGCCGGAGCAAGCGCGCGGCGAGGAACTCGACGGCCGAGCCGACATCTACGCCCTTGGCTGTCTGCTCTTTCTGGTTCTCACCGGCCGCCTGCCTTTCCGAGGGACGAGCGCCGTAGACACCCTCGGCCAACAGCTGGTTCGGCCAATCCCCTCCCCGCGCAAGACCTGTCCAGAGCGACGGATACCCCTCCATCTCGACAGAGCCGCGCGCACCGCCATGGCCAAAGCGGCGAGCGAGCGTTTCCAAAGTGCGAGTGAGATGAGGGACGCGATTCTGACCCAGGCCCCAAACGAAAGAAAGCAGCACGGACGGTTCGTCGTCGTGCTGCTTCTTGCCCTTGCGGGAATAGCTTGGGCGCTCACGCGCTAGTGTCCTGAGGACTCAGGGCACTAGGTGAGACGCTAGGAAGTCATCTCGACGCGGAGCAACTGGTGACCGAGGAAGAGGTAGTCGCCATGCTGCAGCTCCTGTTCGCCTTCGATGCGAACGTAGGTGCCGTTGCGTGAGTCTTCGTCGGTGAGGACAAAGCCGCCATCTTTGTGCTCTACGCGAGCGTGGTTGCCGGACATGAACTGATCTTCGGGGAAGTTGAGATCGACTTCTTCACGTCCGATTCGAGCGGCGTCTTCCCGAGCGCAGAACACCATGCCGTCGATGCCGCCCTCGATCACCTGTGTGATACGGAACGCAGCAGGCCGCTTCGGTGACGAGTAGAAGTAAGTCTGATCGGGGCCCGGGCCCGACGAGTCCGCGGGCTGCGCGTCGACACGGAAGATCTCTTCGCCGCAGAGGAAGTGCGTGCCTGGTTTGACCGGCGTGGAGCCGCGAACGCGAAGGTACACGCCGTTGGCGCTTCCTTCATCGCGGACCGAGAGCTTGGTGTCGCGGAACAAGAAGTTCGCGTGCCGAGGGCTGAGCCAGTTGTCCTCGGGGAAGAGAATCTGCCCATCGCTTCGGCCAGCCACATGTTCATGGGCTTTGAGGTGATAGCTGAGGCCTTCGGTGCCCTCGCCACCGCGGACGAGGATCAAACGGGCGTTGCCCGGCGCTTGGAGTTCACCGAAGTAGTTAATCTGAGACTCTTTGACGACCTCGGGCACCTGTTCGCCGCACGTGCCGCAAAACTTGTGGCCCATCGGTACGGGGCTCGAGCAACTCTTGCAGACATAATTGCGCGCTTGATCCATTTCATCCTCCTGGGTGGCTGCTCGAATGAGCTCGCGGCCACAGATCACACATCGGGGCGCCCCTAGCGGAGACAGCGCTTCACACTGCCCGCAGACGATCCCGACGTACTCTTCCATTAACGGCGATTCCAAGTCCCTTGTCTTTGTAGGGCAGCGACGCGGTGAAGGTCAATTCTTCGTTTCATTCCGTCGCCAGAGCAGCGGCGGCGGCGGCGCGCACAATCGGCTCAGAATCCCCGTTTTGGGCTCTTTGCAGGGCTTCTCGGGCTTCTGGGTGCCCAGCGAGGGCTTCTGCGGCCGCTTGTCGAACGTAGGCGTAAGTGTCGTTTTCGAGGGCGATGATCAGCGGCGGGGCGTGATCGAGCGCTCCCAGAGCGCGCGCTGCCTCCAAACGCACAGACCAATCTTCGCTCTGAAGCAGCTCCGTGACTTGGCCCGCCGCAACGGTGGCTCGAATCCGGCCGACCGAACGAAGGGCGGCGCGAGCGACGGCAGACTCCGGATCTTGGAGCAAGATCGTCAAGGCGCCTTCAACGCCGTCTCCAGAGAGCGTTCCCAGTATTCGGGCGACACGTTCTCGAACCTCCAAGTTCGGGTGGTCGTGCAGCGCAGCGATGTCGTCAGACCACGCCGGGACCACTTCCGCAAAGAGCGCGGGTGAGAACGCACCCACATCAAGCCGACCGTCTTCGCCGATGCGCGCGAGGACGGCGCTCACACGCTCGATCGGACCCCGGAGGGCCGCTCGCCCCGAAGCCCGGAGCGCCGGGGCGAGCTCCGCGTCGGTGCCGGCGCCGTGCCCGCCGCTCTGGGCCAATAGCGCAGACACCGTTCGCTCAACATTCGCGTCGGGCCGGCCCGGGAGCACGTCGTCACGCCACTCACTCCGCAGCGCGCGTCCCGCCGCCGCACGCACCGATTCGTCGGCGGCGAAGAGCGCTTCCGTCAACGCCGTGCGCGATTCTTCCACGCCGATCCCGCGTTGAATGAAGCGGCCGAGCGCGATGGCCGCAGCGTTTGCTGGCACGGGGGCGGTTCGCCGAAGGTGTTCGCGAAGAATCGACACATGACGCGACTCGCCGACGCGGCCGAGTGTCCAGAGCGCCGCAGCGAGGGGCGCGGGATGACGCGCAAAGGTCACGATAGCCCCGTCTGCCTGCTCGGAGTAGCGTCCTCCCTCGGCGCCCAGCCCGATGAGGGCGTAGGTACGAACGGCCATGTTGCCGCTCGTCGCTAGCACCTCGAGCTGAGCGAGGGCGCGACGGCCACCTACCCGAGCGAGAGCCCAGGTCGCGAGGGGCTGGAGCCGTTGTTCAGGGGACGCGCTCAGCGCGATGAGGCGCGGCACCAGTCGCTCGTCAGCGAGGGCCGTGGCGCCCGCGAGAGCGCGAAGTCGAAGCGCCGTCGGGGCATCGGACTCGGCGATGGCTAAGAGAGGCCCCGCGGCGTTGGCGTTACCGAGATGACCGAGCACTTCGATGGCCACGCTGTTCTGCGCGGGGTCGGGGTCCGCGAGGGCTTCCAGTAGAGGCTTGATGGCACGTACGCCAAGTCGGTGGAGCTCCGTCCGCGCGCCGTTCGCCAAATCTCCTGGATTGTAAGTCGCCTGGATGAGAGGAGCGGTGAGGGAGTCGTAGAGTTCGACGGCGAGCTTGCGAAAAATCGGGCGACGCGCGTGCGCCAGCGCGAGGGGCAAGAGCGTTTGCTCCAGCTCATCGAGCGTCTGGTCTCCTAGGTGAAGCTGGATCGCGGCGCGCCCGGCACGCGCAACGAGGTCATCATCCGGGGAGAGGCGAAGCACTTCTCGGTACAAACGGGCGGCTCCTGCCCCATCTCCCTTCGCGATGAGAATTTCCGCGAGGTCGAAGTAGGTAGGAAAAAGCCGCTCGTTGATCTCAATCGCGCGTCGGTAGCTCGTGATGGCGCTCTCGACGTCCTGGCGAGCGCGATGAAGATCGCCCAGTCGCCGGTGTCCCTCGGCGTCATCCGGCGAACGGCTTACGGCCTCCGCCGCGAGACGGACCGCATCGCCATCGCGATAGAGCGCATGGGCGTGTTCCGCCATCGTCTGCAGGTAGCGCGTCGCGCGCCGAGGGTCCGCTTCGACGAGCCGTTCAAGGACCGCCATGGCGCCCTCAAGGTCACCGCGTGCAGTCTTTACGCGCTCAAGCGCCAGGAGACTCTCGATGTCGCCGGGCTCCAGCTCGGTGATGCGAGCGAGGACACGCTCCGCCGCCTCGGCGTTCCGGGGCCGTTGCCGCAGGTGAGCTTCGGCCAGGAAACGCCCGGCCTCGGTGTCCGGCGGGTCTCCGGCGAGGGCCCGCTGCCACTCGCGGATTCTTGTAGGAAGCTCGCGACGGCGGGCCCAGATGCTCACGACACGCTGGCGAGCCTCACGCCGAATGGCACGCTCGGTTGCCATCGAGAGCACCGCTTGCCATTGGCCGACGGCTTCCACGTCGCGGCGTTGTCGGTCCGCCGCCGACTCGACGCGGCGCGGTCGCTCAAGCACGCTAGCGAGGCCCCGAACGTACTCGACGTCATCGCCTCGCATCCGCACGGCGTGTCGGTAGTGCTCTTCGGCTTCGTCGAGGTAGTCGTGGTCCGCGAGGATCGAAGCGAGGGCCGCATGGCCGCCCGCGCGGTCGCGTTCGGCGTTCAGAAGACGACGCCACGTGGCGAGGGCAGCGCTCTCATCCCCAGCATCGAGCTGCTGCTCTCCGAGGGCAATAAGGTGCCCAGGGTCCCTCGGATCGATGCGGACGAGGGCGGCGACCTCGCGCGCGGCAAGCTCGTCTTCGCCCCAGCGTGTGTAGAGTTCAGCGAGGGCTTGGTGCACGGCGGTGTCGCGACTCGCTCGCGCACTTGCCCTGGCCGCCAGGCGCAAGGCTTCATCGCGGCGCCCAACCTGCATCAGCAGCGTCGCCAGTTCGACGACGAAGCGTGGCTCGCGCGGCGATGCAGCCACCAGCGTTCGATACTCAGCAATGACATCGTCGATTCGGCCAGAACGGCTCAAAAGCTGAATGACACGCACACGAGTATCGATGTCTCGACGATTCGCGCGAAGCGCCGCGCGGTAGGCCACGAGGGCCTCCTCTTCATTGCCCAGCTCGTCATGGATTCGCCCGCGCAGCTCAATGGCGCCGGGGTCGCGTTCATTTGAGAGAATCTCAGCGAGCTCAGCAAGGCGGTCACTCCGGCGATAGACTTCGACCATCACATCGTAGATCTCTCGCCGAATACCAGCCCCTCGGCCCGCCAGTCGAAGCGCGCGCTGGAGCGAAGCGATGGCCGCGGCGGAGTCACCGCTCTCCATCTGAGAGACGGCAAGGTCCTTGAGGACTGGTGCGAGCACACGGTTGTCGCCGCGTAGGCGCCCGATCACTCGCTGATACTCAGTCACGGCGCGTGCATGTTGGCCCACGCCGGACAGCGCTCGAGCGTATTCGGTCATCATGTAGATGCTGCCCGCGGAGCTACCGGCGTAGCGCTGATAGTAGGCCGCAGCGCCGTCAAAGTCGCTGGCGTTGAGCGCAAGACCTCCTAGGTCGCGGAGCAACTCACGGCGCTCCGTGTCGCCTTGAGTTCGCTCGAGGGCACGTTCGAAGTACTGCCGGGCGGCGGCAGGTTCATCGTTTTGTACGAGACGACCGACGGCCAAAAGTGGGGCTGGTTCGTCCGGTCGCAAGGCTGCAGCCGCGTCGTACATCTGCCGTGCACCGGCCACGTTTGTCTGACTCTTGTAAACGTGGCCCAGCAGCATCCGCTCGGCATACGCGGACTCGTTCCCGGCGACGCCCGCTTCAAGTTCGCGGACGAAGGCGTCTACGTTCCCGTCGCGTTCGCGGTACAGGTCGAGTAGCCGTTGAAACGCAAACGTCTCCCGCGGGTCACGTTCGAGGATCGTTCGATAGCGCCGAATGAGAACGGCGGTTCGACCCCCTGCAGCAGGCTCGCCGCCCTCGCCTTCGCGCATCGATGTGTTCATCGACGTACGCATTCCCGTACGCATGCCGGTGCGCATGCCCGTTCGCATGCTCATCCCGGTTCGCATGCTCGGGCGCATGTCCATCCGGGTGAGGCCCCAGTCCTGGGCCTCGACAGAACGAGGACCCAGGCAGAAGACACTTAGAGCAATGATTGAACCCAGCAGTCTCACGGGAGGAAGGATAGCAGGTAACCCAGGTCTCGTTCGCGAACGCGTTTAGAGGCCAGTGACTAGCGTCCGCGACGTCGCCACAACATCCCGAGAACGAGGAAGATTCCCGCGAAGAGGGGGGTGTCCGTGGATCCTTCACCAATGCGACAGTTGCAGCCCCCACCGGAAGGTCCGCCGCCCATGTCCGCATCAGCACCGGCGTCGCCGCCCGCGCCAGCGTCGCCGGCCATTGCATCGACGCTCGCGTCTCCAGCTCCTGGTCCAGCGTCTGGGCCAGCTGGAATCTCGCACTCAAGAGGCGTCGCCGCCGTCACCGGGGAGCCGAACGGCAACTCGGTTTCGTAGTTACCCGTGTTCTGGTTGTCGTGTCGGAACTCGGGCCATCCGATGCTTCCATCCGCCTGTCCTTCAGTGTCGAAGACGTAGAGGTAGCCGGAGCGTGTCGCGACGACGATCTCAAGCAGCCCGTCGCCATCGACATCACCGCTCGCCACCGAAGAGATGACCCAGCCGCCGACGAACTTCGGGAAGCCCGGCGCTTCTCGGCCGCAGCCGTCCCATGCATGGATCCAGTACCCGCCGGAGCCGGCGATGATCTCCGGGTAGCCGTCGCCGCTGACATCCGCGGACGTTGGGTTGACGAAGAAGAGATAGTCTTCGATGCGCCGCGGGAAGCCAGGCATCATTCCCCAGCTGGTCGCGCCGGGAGTCTCCGACACCGTCCAAGCGCCCATCATGTGGGAGAATGGCTTGTTCTGGTAACCGCCAGCGAGGTTCGCGGCGAGACCGAGGCCAGCGCCTGCGGTCACATACTCCGGAATACCGTCCTGTGTCAGGTCGTGGAACGCGGCCCCAGCGAAAGTGCTGAAGAGAGGAGAGTCGAGGGGGTCCGTGATGTCCGTGAGAGGACCACGGTTGCCAGACGCCATCACGAAGAGAGGCTGGGCGGATTCACCAGGCTCGCGCTCAGGCTGAATGCCGTCGTAAATCGCCATGCGGCTCGCTGTGCCCGTGACGCCGAGCTCGACCATATCGTCGCCGTCGACGTCCGCCATGATGATGGGCGAGGTCGTGCCTCGGCCAACCATTGGAAAGAGCTCGAGGGAGACGATCTTGATCGGCCAGTTGTCATGCTCGGGCCCGCCGTCGTGGAGATTGCCGTCGCCATGAAGGAGGTGAATCGCGCCACTGTTCGGAGACGAGCCGTATTCGTTCGAGCCGACAGAAATGTCGAGGATGCCGTCGCCGTCGGCGTCGCCAATGGCGGGCGAGGTCATGATGCGACTCGGCTGGGCTTCTTCCACATTCACCCAAAGGACGGGGGCCACAACCTCCACGGGGAATCCTGGCTGAATCGACCCGTCGGCGCGGAACACGTGGAGCTGCCCATCGAAGCCTGCGATGACGATTTCCATAAGGTCGTCACCGTCGAGGTCCGCGAGGGCTGGGGAGGCGAAGATACCGCGCTCAACAATGCTGTCCTCGTTGGCGGGCCCTCCGCGACGCGTGTCAGCAGAGAGCACATCAGGAAGACCCACGGGGAAGCCTGCGAGAGAGGTGCCGTCGGGGTTGAGAACGTAGACCTCACCTTCCATCGTCGCGACGACGATGTTGAGACTTCCGTCCCCATCGATGTCGCCGATGGCCGCCGCGGCCATGATCGAGCTGGCGAGGTCGGCCGTTGGAATGTCGCCGCTCGCGTACGCCGCGCTGCCGGCGATACCGTCGGGTGCCATCTCCGTCTGACCACGGAGGGTGCCGAGCTGAACTGGGAATCCGGCAAGCTCAGTGCCGTCATCTTGGAACACGTGCAGGAGGCCGTCTGCGTCGCCGAAGACAATCTCTACGTCTCCGTCGCCGTCAAGGTCCGCAAGCTTCGGTGAGCTCTCGCCCGATGCCGCCTGGAACTCATCGCTGGCGTCGACGGTGCCGAGCGCGATGGGGAACGCTGGAAGCAGGCCGTCTTCAGGGACAATGTTGTAGGCGCGTCGCTGCTCGCCGATGACGTCACCGATCTCGCCGCCGTAGTGGGCTGTGACTCGGATGCGCACCGTCGCCGTGTAACGATTGTGGATGCCGCCCTCGTCGCCATTGTCCACGTCAAGGGTCGCGATGTCCCACGTGGTCAGGTCGCCATCGAGGCGCTCCGTGAGACCGCTACCCATGGCGATGGTGGTGAACTCTTCATTCGTCGGTTCGATGCCTGGAGCCCACTCGATGACGTAGTCGAAGTTCTCTGCGCGACGTGCGTCGATGGTGCCACGAATCGCGACACTGCCATCGCGAGCTGGGTAGAGGTTGCGGAACCAGTCAGGTCCAACGATGTCCACCTCGGGGGGGATGCGTCCTTCGTTGACGGCAAGGATCGACTTGTACGTGTTGATGCGGCCCCAACCAAAACGCTGGTCCCAGCCTTCGCTGCTCGAGTACCACTCGCTGTTGTAATCCGGATGGTCGGGGTCGCTCTCCGCGACCCAAATGTCGTCCGTCTCCATCAGCATGACCTGACGAAGTTCCTCCGCGCTAAGCGGTGGGTCGAGCGGACCGCCGGCGCGGTCAGCATCACGTGAAGCGCTGATGACGAGACCTGCGATACCAGCGCCCACGCCGGTCGCTTCGGAAGAGCAGCCTGTACCGGGAGCGCTCGCCGCGAGCTGAGCGCCATAGTTCGTGCAGTTGTTGAAGGCGAGGAAGCTCGTCGACGTCTGCGGCTGAGGTCCAGCGTAGCGAATCGCGTGAATGTAGAGCGTGTGGTTCGCGGTGCCCGGCATGTTGTGGTGGTAGCTGTTCTCATCCGCCGCCGAAGCGATGATGAGCACGCCGTTATCATAGGCGTAGTCCGTTGCACGACGCATGAAGGTGGTGTGATTGATGGTGCCAAGCGCTTCCTGAATCACCGCCGCGCCACTGTCGGTGGAGAAGACAACGCCCTGGGCGTAGTCCTGGACATCAGCGATGAAGCTGTCGCCCACGCGAACCATAAGGATGCGGCAGCTTGGGCAGAAACCAGCGCGGCCCTGGCCGTTGTTCGCTTCGGCAGCGCTCCAACGGGCCTCACCTGTACCGTGACCGAAGCGTGTGTCGTCGTTCGGGTCGTTGTCGTTCTGGTAGAAGTCCCAGCCGCTGATGTCATCGGCGTAACCGTTGCCGTCATCATCGACGTCATCCGAGCAGAAGGTGATGAGGTCACCGGGCTCGGCGACGCCGTTGTTGTTGCCCTTGGCGTCGATGCGCTCGCTCAGCGTTGTGGCTTCTGCGTCGCTCAGCCCGACGTACCAGTCACGCATAGAGAGCGTGCCGTCGCCGTTGAGGTCAACGGGGTCTCCGGTGTGACCCGCGGGCGTCGTGGGAAGGCAGTCTGGGTCAAGGCCCGCGACCTCAAGCTCTGCGCGGTTGATGTGGTACTGATTGACGAGGTCGCGCTCGTCCCAGTTGATGCCGCTATCGAGGACAGCGATGACGACGCCTGGGTCACCGGTCGTGACGGTCCACGCCATGTCGGTCCAAGTGCCCGCGCCAAGAGCGGACTCCTCGCTTCGCCAACCCTCTCGCGCTTCCGCTTCGCGGGGCGCCCACGACCACATGTTCCACTGGCCGCCGTTTTCGTTGTTCCAGCAGCGTCCGCCCTCGATGCACGTCGTACCGTCGCCGCGAACGTCATATCCGTACCCAGGATCGTCGGGCCAGTTCGCGGGATCGCGGAGCTCTTCCACGTTCGTGATCGCGCGGTTCGGCCAGGCTGCGTTCTGGGCTTCCGCCGTGGAGACGATGGCGGAGGAGAGGAGAAGAAAGCTTGAAAGCTGAACGAGGCTTCGCGAAAGCGATCGATATTTCATCGTCGCACTATGCCACGCCCACCCCCCGCACGACCGGACGAAGCTCACACCACCGTCAGGAAGTGAGAGTCGACGGAAATGGATCGCGGGCTATCGCGCCGGCGCGACCATCGTTGGCTGGCAGTACATGCCGTCGCAGGTCCAATCGCCGGGGCAACCGAACTCATCGAGGCATGCCGCCCGGCACGTTGCCGGCTCAGCGCTGCTGCACGTGTCAGCCTCAGCGGTCTCACCGCGAGCGACACAGTCGACATCCTCAATACAGGTGATTCGATCGAGCGAGCGACGTAGCTGCGTGCATCCGCCGAGAGGTGGCTCGCAGACCCCGTCCCCAGTGTTGCAGACGTACCCGGAAGCACAGTCCGCCTGCTCCACGCATGTCTCAAGGCACACGCGCTCGGTGAACCCACCCCGCAGCTCACACGAAAACCCATCGGCGCAGTCGTCGGTCGCGTTGCACGGCTGGCACGATTCGCCCTCGTTCATCACAACACATTCGCCTCGGGCGTAGTCGCAAATCGGCGCGTCGTCGCCGCATTGGCTGCCATCGAAGCAAGTGACACACGCGTCGGTGCGAAGATCACAGACCTCATCTTCCGCACATGCGCCATCGCAGGGCATGTCCGGCGTCCCCGCGTCGAACATCCCGGCGTCCACTCCGCGCCCCGTGTCGACGCAAACGCCGTCTTCACAAGTCTCGCGCGAAGAGCACTCGCTGTCGTTGTCACACGGGTCAAAACATCGGCCAGAGAGACAAAGCTGTCCATCTGGACACGGTCCCGGCGAGCCTTCGTCGCTGCAGACGGGTTCGAGGGGACGAACACGTTCGTCAAAGGTAGGGACGGAAGAACATCCGCCGAGGCTAAGGACGCTGAGTGCGAGCACCCACGGGATCGTGCGCTTCATGAGTCACAAGCCTAGAGCACATCGCCCAAATAAGCATGGTTGTTTTTGGGGGGTGTGGGGCTCGGAAGCCTGCAAGCGCGCACAAAGCGAGGCAGCAGAGTCGACAGGCTCCCGCTTAGAAGGGCTGCGAAGATGACGCGATCGAGACGTTGTCCCGCCCCAAAAGCGGGCTAGGGTCCGGCATGTTTCGACTCTTTCCTGGGGCCCAGGTCGATCGCCCACCCTCCATCAAGTACGCCGCGGCCCTTCCCTTCGCGGAGCTCGTCCTCCCGAGCGCGCCGCCTCGGCCGGCCACTCTTGCCAAGTGGCGCGAAACGATGCCCGAGGCTTTTCAAGTCGCACTCGTCATCCCCAAGCGAATGGTCGTCTCGACCAGCGGGCCCTACCGCCCCTCGGATGAGCTGAACAAGGGGCTCAAATGGATCGCCGCGGCCCAGAAAGCCACCGGCGCCCATCTCGTCCTTCCAAGCCACGGTCTGACCACCAGCGAGCGAGACCGCGGGCATTTCGAGCGTGTCCTCGAAACCCTTGGGAAGAGCGACGCCAACTTGGTCTTTGCCCCAGGTGGACTGTGGGAAGTGGAGCTCGCGGCACCTTTCTGTGAGAAAAACGGCATCGTTTGCGCGTACGATCCGCTTACGGACGACTCCCCGGGCGGCGACCTCGTCTATGGCCGCGTGGCTGCGATCGGGGCCCGCCAGCGCTTCTCCGAGGGCCTCCTCGAGGACATCGTCGACGCCCTTGCAGACTCCGGCGGGACAACCGCGTATCTCGCCATCGAGTCGCCGCGCAGTTTTCGCGAGGCGCAAAATCTGGTGCGCGTAGCGAGCGGTGGCTGAGCACGGGCACCGCCCGGGTGTTCCACTGGGGCGTATTCAGCGCGTCGATGGTCCTCAGCGAGGCGTTCTGTGTCTGAGCATTTACTCGGCGACGGAGGGCAGGTCTGTCCTGCTCTTCGACGAACGTGGCGTCCATCGCGCCGACAAGCGCCCTCACGGCGACGCCGCCGACGGGTTCGTTCAGCGGCTTCGCCGTCGCTATACGGGAGCACGCCTCGTTGCCATTGAGCGTTCAGGTACACGCTTGCGCCTTCAACTTCAGACGAAGGAGCGCGTGGAGTTCTTGACGAGTGAAGGTGGAGGCCTCGTCGCGCGAGACGACGCGGGAAAACCCATCGCTGCCCGCCGGAGAAGCATCACGCGCAACTGGGGGGACGAGCGCTGGGCGCCCTACGACGGCTCCCCGCCCGTGTGGACCGCGGCAACGACGCAAGCGGAAGGAGCCGCCACGACGCGGCTTAAGGGTGCGCTGCGCAAACTCAAACGCACTCGGACCAAGGTCGAAGCGGAACTACGTCGTGCGGACAGAGCGCCCGTCATTCGACATGAAGCGGACCTCATCATGGCGAACCTCCACCAGCGAGTCGTCGACCAAACTCTCACAGTGGAGGACTGGCTCACGGGTGAGTCGCGAGAGCTCACCATCGACGGGAGCCCCCACGCGCACGCGGAGAGGCTCTACAAACGCGCGCGCCGATTCGAACGCGGGGTTTCGCACAGCAAGCGACGCCTTGCCGAACTCGACGCCCAGCAAACCAGACTCAATGAGCTCGCCGACCGCCTCGAGGCAGGAACCAAAGAGGCGGAGCTTGGCCCACTCTTCGAGCTGGCGGGCATTCGCTTTGAGAGCAAGGCCGCGCGGGCTCGACATCAGGAGGCACGGCTGCCCTACCGCCAGTTTCGCACCGCCGAAGGGCGGATCTTCGTCGGCCGCAGCGCTCGCGACAACGATGAGCTGACGCTTCGTGTTGCCCGCCCTGGTGACCACTGGCTTCATGTGCGGGGCCGCCCTGGCTCGCACGTAGTGGTTCCCCTCGGCAAGGGTCAGACGATTCACCCAGAGCTGCTCCTGGACGCGGCACATCTTGCTGCCCACTTCTCGCCAGCGAGCCAGGAGGACAGCGTGGACGTCGCTCACACAGAGCGACGCTACGTGCGAAAACGCCGAGGAACACCTGCCGGCAGCGTGTTCCTTGAGCGCGAGAAGACGATTCACTTACGGGTCCATGCCAGCCGCATCCGGCGGCTGCTCAGCCAAGAGATCCGATAGGGCCACACCAGGCGAGGTTAAATTAGGAAAGCCCCAGTCCAGAAGACTGAGGCAATCCCACGCGGCGTTTCCCGCACAAAGCTAGAGGCCCTGCATCAACCACCACCCTATGGGTGGCAGCGAATTAGAAACGCCGCCGAAGAACTACTTCTTCTTGGCGGCCTTACGAGCTCGCTTCTTTGCAGGCTTCTTCGCTGCCTTCTTGGCTACCTTCTTTGCAGGCTTAGCCTTCTTCTTGGCTGCCTTCTTGGTGGTGCGCTTCTTCGCAGGCTTAGCCTTCTTGGCTGCCTTCTTAGCGGTGCGCTTCTT
>JBGCFM010000204.1:0-33544 GCA_045106895.1 Polyangiales bacterium
GTCTTCTCCCTCGTCCTCGTCGCCTGGTCAGTCCTTGGATCGACGCTTGGGCCGATCCTCCTCGTGCGTCTCGCGAAGCGGCCGCTCCCCGACTGGCTCGCGTTCGTCATGATGCTCTCGGGTGTGGCAACGGTCGTTGCGTGGGGGGAGTCTGAGTACAGCGCTTCGGTGTTCAAGGCGCTTCCCGGCATGATGGTGCCGCTTGGCATCTACAGTCTTGTGTCGGCGACGATGCTGCGCCGAAAGCCGGACCCGGCTGCAGACTAGATTCGATACCGAAATTCGCAACGGATTCGATACCGAAATTCGCAACGGTGTTGACCGATACTCGCAACGCAACCACCGAAATTCGCAACGGGGTTGATCGATACTCGCAACGAAATTCGCTACCGAAATTCGCAACGGTGTTGACCGATACTCGCAACGCAATCACCGAAATTCGCAACGGGGTTGATCGATACTCGCAATGCAATACCGAAGTTCGCAACGGGGTTGATCGTGATCGAAACTGAAATTCGCAACCACCGAAAACTGAAATTCGCAACGGGGTTGATCGATACTCGCAACAACGACACCGAAAAACTGAAATTCGCAACGGGGTTGATCGATACTCGCAACAACGATACCGAAATTCGCAACGGGGTTGATCGTGATCGAAGCTCGCAACGCAACACAACACCGAAGTTCGCAACGGGGGTGATCGTGATCGAAACTCGCAAGGTTGATCGTGATCGACGCAACGCAACACGGAAGTTCGCAACGGGGTTGATCGTGACCGAAACTCGCAACGCAACACAATGCCGAAACTCGCAACGGGGTTGATCGTGATCGAAACTCGCAACGGGGTTGATCGAAACTGATCGAACTCGCAACGGGTTGATCCGGAAAAGCAACCAGAAGTTGCAACTGGTTGATAATGAACTAGCGAAACTCGCGGCGGGTGATTTCAGAAAGTCGCAGGTCCCATCCGATGACTGCTGGCGAAGTTCGATACAATGGGTGGATCAAGACGGGTTAGGCTCAACTTTGCACGCGGAGGCCGACCATACACACCAGACGACGGCCCCCGGCATCGACGTGAAGGAGGTGCAGTCGGGGAAAGGTGGTCCGTTAGGCGGGCTCGGCGACCTGCCCGAAGCTCTGAACCATCGCCCAAGTACCGGCGGGCCAAACCACCGACTCTCCACGCAGAAACCGCTCGCGACAGTCGTCGTAGCGCGCTTGCCAGGCGAGAAACTCTCGTTTCACCGCGATCGCTTCTTCCTCGCTCAGGCCAATCGTCGCGAAGTGGGGTGTCAGCTTGCCGAAGACTTCATAGGACTTGGCGCGCTTGAAAGGCGAGAGCTTCATAACGCGGTTGGCGCCAAGGAACTTCCATCCTTTCTCCCTCACCGCACTACGTGCCGTATCGACGTGCTCATGAAGACGCGTCTCCAATGCTGTCATCGCGGCTTCACGACTTCCGTAGTGTTCCAAAAGCCAGGGGCACATAACCAGCGTGAATGAAGAGTCGTCTGGAAGGGTCGTCTTCTTGCCGAAGAAATGTGTTGGTCGCTTGGCTCTGTAGCGTTTGATGCCCATGTCCTCGAGTCGCGATATCAGCCCGGGCCATTCCCGTGGAAAGCGAACTGCGCCCGCCGCGACGGGGTTCGCGAGCGTGTACGCAATCTTGTCTACGATGGCGAATGCGCTGCGAAGCACGATGGGCGGAGAGAGCTCTTTGAACACGGCGCCACTCCATCCGTATTTCGCTTTCACTACTTGCGCGAGGGTTCGGTTGAAGTCCGCAAAGAACTTCGGGCGAAGGCCCCGCGTATCTCGCAGGACAAGGTGATAGTGGTTCGACATGAAGGAGAACGCGAGAATCTCAATGCCCCACTTCTCCGCGTAGTGCCCCAGAAGGTAGAGCACGGCTTCCCGAATCTCGGTGTTCGGTTTCAGCAGGTAGCGACGGTGCAGTGTACGAACGCTGGCGAAGACGGTTTGGCCCGGTAGGACGATTTGACGGTTTCGCCCGCGTCGTCGTCGTGAGTCTGAGCCCGCATGTCGTTTTGATGTTGCCATGTGAAAGGCAGTCCACGAAGCGTGCCGCGCGGATTGGGTCAAAACGAGCTTCGTTTGGTCGTTTGCAAGTGTGCCTGCGCCGATGAACGCCGGTGTCCGCCAGTTGCAATATGCAACGGGGTTGAGTTGCAATATGCAACGGGGTTGTGTCGCAATGGCGCAACGGGGTTGCGTCGCAATGGTGCAACGGGGTTGCGTGTCGCAGCGTGTGATGGTGCAACGGGGTTGCGTGTCGCAGCGTGTGGGGTTGGGGTTGCGTGTCGCAGCGTGTGGGGTTGCGGGGTTGCGTGTCGCAGCGTGTGGGGTTGCGTGTCGCAGCGTGTCGATGGTGCAACGGGGGTTGCGTGTCGCAGCGTGTCGCAAAGAGAAGAGGGGGACCTCCTTTAAAGCGTGGCGGCTCGACTCAGGTGCCACGCGCGAAGCACTTCAAACTCATCCGCATCGCCAAGCACAGACCCTGCTCGAAACACAACGAAGACCTCGTCCGAGGCGCGCCAAAGCAGGACTTCGTCTTGGTGAATATCGTCGAAGCCGCCGGCGCGACGGGCGTCGCACTCAACGTCTCCGAGAATGCAAAACGGCGCCTCACCCACGTGGTCGAGGGCGCTCTCAAGTCGTCCAAACAAGCCCACACTCACCCGCCCTCGTACCAAGCGCGCGAAGTACTCCAAGGCGTCGAGGGTCTCTGGGAGCATCCCGGCGCTCAGCGACTGAGGCCGCAGCAGTGCGCCGCTGTAGCGACCTTCCTCGAGCGCGCGAAGCCAGCTCGTGGGAACGTCTGACGCGTCGCCGCTTGGAACGCGCGCGATAGGCCCCACGGGCATGCGGTAGTAGATTGCTTCGCCTTCGCCGCCGTACTGCCCTGTGTAGCTCGTCACCGTGTACGCGCCGAGTCGTTGATTCACGCGCTGCATCGCGCCGGTGGCGCCAGTTCGGTTGCGTCCGGTGAGAAAACGATAGCGCGGCGTGCCATCGCTTTTGGTCATCTCTCTTGCGGCGCGGAGTACTTCTTGTTTGAGACTGAGGCCAAGTCCGCGTCCGTGCATGGCGGGATCGAGCGTGGTGGATACGGCGTAGAGGGTGTTTGATTTGTGGCGGAAGACGTCCTGGTCTGGACCGTCGGCGTCGACCATCTCCAACGGAATCGCCAGGCTAAACCCAACGAGCTTCCACACTCCGTCGTGCTCTGCTTCTGCCACACTCGCGATACCGTCAGCTTCGTCGAAGGCGATGCGCAATTTCTCCGGCGTGTCGCGCCTGGCGGGCTCAAAGATGCGCGCCTCAAGGTCAACGAGCTTTGGCAGCAATTCATCCACTTCGTCGGCGCTCGCGCTTCGCACGTGAATCCTGGACTTGAGCAATTGCGGCGTCGGTGCAGCTTCTGGGCTCACCTCCCGCCCAGCTTCGAGAAATTTGAGGACTCGGCGGATCACGTCGAAGGCCAATTCTACGGTCCGTACTCGCCCTGCATGTGCGATGTTGAGCAGAACCTTGGCGTCGCTTTGATCGACCTTGAGTCCGAGCACAGCACACCCTTCACGAAGCTCGCGTGCCGCCAGAGGCGTCTCTAGGGTAAGGGCAACACGAGTTCGCTTCGCCTCGAAGTGCCGAACGTTGGCGAAGCGACCAGCGAGGGCGTTTCCGAGGTTGAGGAGTTCTTCCGTGTCCACGCCGGGCGCTGGCTCCGAGATCTCTGGGCGGTGCCCGCCGTAAAGGAGGTACTGATCCAGGTCTCCTTCGTCAAAGGCGCGGCGCAGGGCGTGCGGCGCCGGAGGGAGGCTGGTGTGTGACAGATCGAGGGTCACGCGCCCATCGAGCTCTGCGCACCAAGCGCCAAGTCCGGCCATCGCTTCGCGAAACGCGACTTTTTCCAGAAAACCAAGGGTTTCTAAGCGTTCTCGAAGAGCCTTCGGCGTCAACGGGGTTGAAAATCGGCCCTGGGATTCGAGAAGATTCGGCGTCAACGGGGTTGAAAATCGGCCCTGGCGGGGCTGAACGTCAAATGGGATCGCGGCGATAGGGGGCGTCGTGCTCACGCGTTGCCATACCTGCTCACATCCCCAAGGGAAAGAGGGCTTTCGCCCGTGTCCCACACGCTCCTACGTGTGCTCCACTCCCCGTATGATCCATCCCCACGTTATACCTGCTACGCTGTCGACGTGGGATCCGCTCTCGATGCCTTCGGGCCGCCAACGATGGGGAGGTACGAGCTTCTGTTTCGTATCGCTGCCGGCGGCATGGCCGAGGTATACGCTGCTCGCGTTCAAGGTGAGGCGGGTTTCGAGAAGCTCGTCGCCGTCAAGCGCATGCTGCCCACGCTCGCCGACGACGAAGAGTTCGTCACGATGTTCCTCGATGAGGCGAGGCTCGCGGCCAATATCTCGAGCCCGTATGTCGTACAGACGCTCGACCTAGGTCGAGACGGGGACGGCGCGCTCTTCATCGCGATGGAACTCATCGTCGGCGTCACCCTCAGTCGCATCATGAAAGAGGCGGCGAAGGTCCGCCGCGCGGTCCCGGTCCCGATGGCCATCGAGCTTCTCGCCCAGTCCGCCGAAGGTCTTCACGCTGCTCACGTCGCGACGACGCCCATTGGCCAAGCGCTGGACATCATTCACCGCGACGTGAGCCCGCAGAACATTCTCGTCGGCGTGGACGGACGCGCGCGCCTCACCGACTTTGGTGTCGCTCGCGCCGTGTTGCGCTCCACGAAAACCGACGCCGGGCGCATCAAGGGTAAGTTCGCTTACTGCGCGCCGGAGCAGCTGCGCTCCGAAGAGATCGATCAGCGCGCTGACATCTTCTCTCTGGGCGTCGTCTCATGGGAAGCCCTCGCGGGGCAGCGGCTCTTTGTCGCCGACCACCCGCTGGCGACGATGGAACGCGTCACCAGCATGCCTATTCTTCCGCTGCATCAGGTACGCGCCAAGGTTCCAGAGGCCGTCTCCGCCGTCATTGACAAGGCACTCCAACGCGATCCCGCCGGGCGCCAAGCCAGCGCACGAGAGTTCGCAATGGAGCTTCGCCGCGCCGCCATCGAAGGTGGCTTGAAGCTCCCCGCTCAGTCCGACATCAGCCGATTCGTGAAGGCCGCCGGCGGCGCTCCTCTGAAGAAGATGCGCACCAACATTCAGGAGGCCCTGGCGGGTGGTCCTCGTGATGTCGGCCGCCTCGACGAGCCCTCGGCGATTTCCGTCACGGGCACCAACGACACGGATATCGGCGCCGGTGTTCGCAGCGTGAGCGAAGAGGAGCCGGACGCGTCCGGCATCGCACGCATCCCCGGCAGCTTGATTCCCAAGCCGGTAGAGCCGAAGCCGCAGACGAACTTTCGTTTCTACGCCATCGCCGCGGCAGCGCTCCTGACCTGCGCCGGCATCGGTGCTGGACTCGCTTTGGGCGCTGGTGGCGATCAGGAGACCGTCACAAGTCTGCCTCCGCTCGTGTCCGCCCCGGAGCCGCCAGCGGACCCCGTCAGCGAAGCGGAGATCGATGGGCCCATCGAAGTCACCATCCCCGAGACTGATGTTATCGAAGGTACCGACACTGAAACGACGGAACCTGGCGCGGAGGAGGCCACCGACGACGAGCCTCTCCCGCCTCGCCGGAGGGTGCGTCGTCGACGAGTCACGCCGATGACGACGTCCATGACGACGTCTATGACAACAGCGATGGCGACGCCGATGACCTCACCGATGACGACGCCACGGATGACTGGGCCAGCGGCCGTTGTGCCTATGGAAGCCGCGCCACGCATGAACGGCCCCCTCGTCGGCATCGACGCCTTCGATCGCGAACTCGGCAACTAACGAAGCCGAGGATTCACGAGCCCCACGTTTAGGGAGCGGTGGGCACCATCGAAGTACGCTCGAGCTCTTCGAGGACATCCTCAAGCTGCTCGACCTTTTCCTCGAACGCGACCGCGACCTTGTGTCGCCAGAGCCCGTCGGCGTCGGCTTCGTTTGGCTCCACGCGGACGATGGTTCCCTGGATGATTCGCTCGGTCCCCTCGTTCGGCACCGCCAACGTGACCTCGACACTTGACCCAACGGCGAGCTGCGCCGCGGCGACGACTAAGACACCACTGGCCGATACGTCCCGAGAGATGGACATGACCACGTCGCCTTCGGCCTCCATACGAATCGGAAACCAGACGGCGTAGCGAGTCGCACGTGGCGTCTGGCCGTCACTCAGCGCGTCACTCACTTGGTCAGTCCGATCGCCTTCAGTCGCTCAAGAAGGAACTCCTCGTTGTTGATCGGTGGGTACTTGGCTGCCTCTCCTTCGGGGATGCAGCTCTCCAAAACCTCAAGGTCAACGTCGAGGTGCGGATGCACAAAGAAGGGCATGGAGTAACGAGGACTGGGGTCGCCCTTTGGATTGACAACTCGGTGTGTCGTCGCCGGGATCTTGTCGTTGGTGATGCGGCTCATCATGTCGCCGGTGTCCACGATGATCTGTCCGGGGATCGCGTGAATCGGCAGCCACTCTCCTTCGCGCGTGAGCAGCTCAAGACCCGACTCGTCGGCGGGAGCGAGGAGCGTCATCAAGTTGATGTCCTCGTGCGCTGCGGCGCGCATCACGCCAGGCTCGTCGAAGCCGTCGCAGACGGGGTAGTGGATGACACGCAAGATCGTGTTTCCCTTCGCCACCATCGACGGGAAAAAGCTCGCGCTCTGTCCAAGGTAGCTTCCGAACGCCGAGAGGATCACATCCGCGACACGGTCGAGTTCCGCGTACACAGAGAGCGACGCGCTCTTCAGGGAGTCGTGACCGTCCGGCCAGACGTTCTCCGGAAGGCGTGCGCGCATGGGGTCCGCAGCGTCCAGTTCTCGACCCACATGAAAGAACTCTTTCAGGTCAGGCTTCTTGCTGTCTTTCGCGTGCTCAACGCCGAAGGACGTATATCCGCGGCGTCGCCCACTCTCCGCACGCTCCGCTTTCTTCTTTTCAGCCTCCTCCGCCGCGAAGAAACTTCGGTACGACTCGTAGGTCGCATCGAAGAGAGATTGATCGATGCCATGGTTCTCAATGGCGACAAAACCGAGCGCTTTCAATGAGTTGCCGATCGCGTCGACGAATGCATCGCGCTTCTCAGGGTCCTCGTAGTGGCTCAGATCAACGACGGGAATAGATTGCTCCAAAAGGCCTCCTCACCCGACTTTTACCACACCCGCCGCATGTTGGTGCCTGCAACCTGCGATCTCTGAGCAAGCCGTGTATCCTACGGATGGTGGACGTCTTTGAGAGCACGGGTTGGGGGCGTTTCCTCTGGGTAGGAGTTCTCCTCCTGGCCCTTGGCGCTTGCAGCACGGAGGAGACGGGCCACCAGCTTCGCGTCGACCTCGTCACCGACTTTTTGCCGGGGAGTGAGTTCGACGCTGTCCGCGTGTCCATCGGCCAAGGGGACGTTCGAGAGAACTTCGCTCATGTCGTCGATCCCTCCCGAGACTATGTTCGTGGAGTCGCCCTTGGGGACATTCGGGTCCCCGCGAGCGAGCAAGCCATCGAGGTCTCTCTCTTTCAAGACGGTGCCCTCGTCATCGCGCGTCAGGTCTCTGTCATCGTACAAAGCGCGGTCACCGTCGCCACGGTGGTGATCACACGCGACTGCCGAGGTGTGATGTGTCCAGGCTTAGGCAATCCACTTCTCGCTAGCTGCCTCGGCGGTGAATGCACCGACCCCCGCTGCACCGTCGAGACGCCGGAGTTCTGCCCGGAGGGCACGTGCTTCACCGAGTCTGACTGTCCCGCGCATGCTTGTGCTCAAGCCACGTGCGTCACCGGCGCCTGCCTCTACGACCCCGATGACAGCGCATGCGAGGCAGGCCAACGCTGCGACCTTGATCTCGACTGCGTCGCGGGTGATTTCGACGCCGGCGCGCAGGACGCGGGCATGCCAGATGTTCGTGTTCCCGATGCCTTCACAACTCCGGATGCAGGGCCCGTGGAGATGGACGTTCCGGTGGTGGACGTATTTGACGCGGGTCCGCCACCGGGCTGCTCTGGCCCTGACGACGACACGCTCTTCCTCTACGACTTCAGTGGAGAGATGGACCTGGTCAGCGGTTACGCCGGGAGTACGCGCAGCGGCGGAGCGCTCACCCCCGGCGACTCTCCCTGCGACCCACAAGTCCTCACCACCCCAAGCCCGCTGGCGAGTCGCTTCGTGGTTCCTGACCAAGCTTCGTTTCGTGTCGCCGAGGGGTCTCTGGATTTCTGGGTTCGTCGCCCCACGACGTTAACGGGGTCCGCCGTCGGTGTCTTCTCGCGGGACGAACTCGACATCGAGACGGAGGGACAGCTCACGCTCTTCTTCTCCTTGGAGGAGCGCTTCGTGCTGCGAGGCCAGATCAACGACAGCCTCAGCGTGCGGCTCTGCTCGCAGGACCCCGTTCCCGCCGAAGAGTGGATACGCGTCGGAATCAACTGGGGACCCGGGGGCCTTGAGCTGTATCTCAACGGAGTGCTCCAGATGGGCGCCGGGGCCGTGGGGATATTCACCGAGAGCGACACTGGATGCAGTGGAAGCAGCATCCCCTTTTCCATCGCAGGCACACAAAACCCCTTCGTTCTTGGCGCGAGCATTCACCGCAGCGCGCCGGGTGAAGATGAGCCCGCGGCGCACCCTGGGCCGGACTGGCAATACTCCCACTTTCGCCTCAGCGGCGTTCGGCGCGACTACGCCGCCGAACTCTAGCGTGCCACTAGTGCGATCCCCCTTCGATCCCGCTTCGCTCCGGCGTCGCGCCTCGCTCGCCGTTGGCGTTTCGATCACTTTCGGCTAAATCGGGTTCGTCGCTGCGGCGGCCCGCTCCAAGTTCACGTTCCTCCTTCCTAACGATGCATATGCCACGCCCACTCTTTGTCTTCGCGCTCTTCGCTCTCGCCGCATGTGATTGCGCCTCTGGTCAATCGGGTACGCGCCCCGACGCGGGGACCATCGGGGACAACGACGCGGAGGTGCCTTTTGATGCTGCCGGGCGAGACAGTGGAGCTTCCGAAGCTATCTGCGACAACGGCCTCGACGACGACGCCGATGGTCGTGTGGACGAAGGGTGCTTTTGCGCACCCGGAGCCACTCAACAGTGCTACCGAGGAGATGCGAGCGAAGCCGGTATCGGTCAGTGCGTCTGGGGAACGCAGCGCTGCGAGACGGACTTCGAGTTTAGCGAATGGGGGGATTGCGTCGGCGACGGCGCTCCAGGCGAGCAGATGTGCGACGGCGTCGACAACAACTGTGACCGCGTCGTCGACGAAGATTGCGCGTGCACGGTGAACGAGATCCGCGACTGCTACATCGGCCCCTCCGAGGTACTCGGTGTTGGTATTTGTGTGAACGGTTTCGAGCGATGCGTCGACCCAGGCACAGGCCCAGCGTGGGAAGGCTGCGGTGGCTCGATTCTCCCCGACACCGAAGACTGCGATGGCGGCGACGAAGACTGCGACGGACGCATCGACGAAGACTGCAGCTGCACCGACGGCGAACGCCGCGACTGCTACGGCGGCGCACCGGGCTCCGACGGCATCGGTCTGTGCAGCACAGGACGCCAGACGTGCAGCGACGATGAGTGGGGCGAATGCGTCGGGGACACCATCCCCGTCGCCGAGGTCTGCGACGGCGGCCTCGATGAGGACTGCGACGGCGACATCGACTGCGACGACGACGACTGCAACTGCTGTAGCGGCTTCAGTGAGACGGTGCCGGTCATTCCTGCCGAGGCCGAGGTCTTCTTCGTTGTGGACCGAAGCGGCAGCATGCAGTGGCCAGCCGTCGGAACATCCAGCTCTCGCTGGTCCGAGCTTGAAGACGCGATGGCGACCGTCTTGCCCATGATCTCCGACACACCGATGGGTCTTCAGACCTTCCCCGAGATGAACGGTACCGATGAGCGGCTCTTCTGCGGTGTTTCAGGCAGCCCTGATGTCAACATTGGCGCCGGCACCGCGGGAGCGATTCGCTCGCGCTTGACGGCCGCTGCTCCCCGCGCAGGAGACACGCCAACGCCGGACGCCATCGGCGCAGCGGAAGCGTACTTGGCGGGGCGCTCCACTTCGCGCACCCCCTTCGTGATCCTCGCCACCGACGGCTTGCCTGAGCCCAACTGTGGCGCGACGGTTCCTGCAACGGTGAGCGCCATCAGCGGTCTCCGCTCACGCGAAGGCATCGACACCTTCGTCATCGGCTTTGTGGGTCCGACGCGCACCGGCGACACCTCCGGCATCCCAGCTCTGCGCAGCGCACTCAACGAGTTCGCCGACGCGGGTGGTCGCCCACGCGCCGGCGCCCAGCGCTACTACGAAGCAGTCGACGGCGGCGCCCTCACAGGTGCACTGCGCTCGATCCTTGGTGCGGCGACGGAATGTCGCTTCACCTTCCCGAGCATTCCTCCCGCCGGCTCTATCATCAGCCAAGACGGGGTTGCCGTCCCCGCATCTGGTTACACGCTGCGCGGTCGCCTCCTCGAGTTCACCGGCACTTATTGCACGCGTATTCGCGAAGGCCTCGTGAGCAGTATCAACATCCGTGAAGACTGCTAAGAGCGGCATTTCGCTTTGGCCCTTGAATAAACGCCGCGACGGCCGCCGCTTCGATCCGCTATAGTCCGCGTCCGATGGAACGCCTCGAACGGCTGCTGGATTTGGTTCACGTGCTGCAGTCTGCACGTGAGCCTGTACCTCTTTCGACGCTCAAAGAGGTCTTCCCCGACTACTCCGAAGGCAGCGACGACGCCGTCCGTCGTAAGTTTGAGCGAGACAAAGCGCAGCTGGCGCGCATCGGTCTTGTCCTCCGCTACCAAGACGACGAAGACGGCGGCACCGGCTACAGCTTGGACATCGATGCGAGCTACCTGCCCGACTTCGTCATGGACGAGAGCGAGCGAGCACTCCTATCCACAGCGGCGCGTGCGGCGCTGGCGGACCCAGGTTTTCCCCACCGCGCTTCGCTTCGCCTCGCCCTCGCCAAACTCGGTGCGGAGCCAAGCGACGGGGCGAGCAGCGTGACGATTTCCCACGGCGCGTCTCGCTCCGGCGCAGCGGCGAGCGTCGAGGCCCTCGGCGAAGCGCTCGCGGCAAGGAAACGAGTGTTCCTTCGCCACAGAAAGCCCGGCGCGAAACCTACGGAACGTGAAGTCGACCCCTACGGGCTCTTTCTCAAAGCTGGCGCTTGGTACCTTGTCGGCCTCGACCACCTGAGCGGCGAGCAACGCATTTTTGAGCTTCGGCGCGTCGAGGAACTCACCATCAACACGAAGAAACCGGGGACGCCGGACTTCTCCGTGCCAGAGGACTTTGAGCTGGAGCCTCTTCTCTCGGTATCACCTTCGCATTTTCGTGTTCACGAACCGGTCCGCGTCGCTATCCGCGTCGACGACGAGATAGCCTTCTTGATGAAAGACTGGGGCGAGGCCACCGATGGGGTCTTCGAGTTCGAGACCTCGAATCTGCAGCATATCATCGACCAGGTGCTCTCCCTTGGACGTCGCGCCGAGCTACTCTCTCCGCCAAGCGCGCGCGAACGTGTCATCGACGCGCTGAGAGCCATACTCCGAACCCACGACGCGCTCACCTCGGGGACACCATGAGCAAGCTGCCTGCGGACCTGACGCGTTTTCTTTTCCTCGTGCCCTTCGTGGCCGCGCGGCGCGACGGTGTGCCCGCCGATGAGCTTGCGGAGATGCTCTCCATCACGACGACGGAGCTCGGACGTCTTCTGGATCGCGTCGCCATGGTCGGCGCGCCGGACGGCGGCCCCGACGAAATGGTGGAGGTCTACCTCGAGGGCGGTCGTGTCTTCGTTGCGCTCTCCCAGCGCTTTACTCGTCCTCCTCGCTTTAGCGTCGAAGAGATGGCGGCGCTCCTGCTCGCCCTCGCGCCGCTCAACGGACTCCCTCAGCTTCAAGAAAAAGCACAGCGTCTGTCTGACCGTCTCGTCGCTCTGGCCAGCGAGCGGGCTGAAGCCTTGGCTCCCGACTTTCGCCGTCGCCTCGTCGTTCGCGCGGATGGCCAAGAGGACCCGCGGCACCTTCAGATTCTGGAGCAAGCCCTCGAAGAAAAACGCTACGTTGACGCGCGCTACTACACGGCGGGCCGCGATGCGGTTTCCGATCGGCGTATCGGACCGTGCGGACTGCTTCAAGTTCGCGGCACTTGGTACGTCGCCGCCGCCGAAGGCAAAGTCTTCAAGGTTGGACGGTTCGAGCGCATCGAGCTCAGCGACGACCACTTCGATGCCCAGCCTGTGCCTCTCAGCGATCTACGCCGGCGTCTCGAACGTATGGACTTCGGCGGCCAAAAAGTTCACTTGAGGATCGACGGTGAAGACCATCACATCCCGAGTTTTACGCCCCACGCGCTCCGGCGCTACATCCGGACTCACCGCGGTCGAGCAGAGATCGTCGCGCCCCCAAAGGGGCGCGCGGAGATCATCGAGGAGACGCAGGCGATCCTAGACCGCTACCTTTGAGCCCGGTCTACCCGTTCAGTCGCCAAGGCCGATGAACGCTCGGGCGCCGATGAGGAGCTGCCAGAACTCCGGCGCGGTGTCGCCTTGGCGTCCACCTGGACCAATGTTGAGACTTCCGTAGAGCACAGGAAACGAGAAGTTCAGGTAAGCGTCGATCTTGATCTTGTCCATGTCGATGACGTAGCCCGCCTCAAAGCCGAGGGGGATGGCGATGGGGTCACCGTTGCCGAAGCCATAGCCCACGCCGAGGTCCACGCCAAAGTAGAGAAAGTCCACGGGTGCCAGGCGCGGCTGAAGCGTGGCGCGGAGCGCGAAGGTCGCGTCGGGGTCGGTGAGCAGAGTGAGGAATTCAATTCCGCCGTCGAGGGAGAAGATCTCTCCCAGCCGGAGACGAAAGGGCGCGGCCACGACGAGGCCGAAGTTGGTCGCCGTAGGAATGTTGAAGCCAAGCTCGACACCGAGCTGGAATGACTCGGTGTTCAGGAAGCGGTAGCGCCCATAAAGGTAGATGTCACCGAAGTCGAAGTCCGGCGCCAAGACAAAGGGCACGAGGCCGTTTCCTGCGATGCCGCCGACTGCGCTGAAGCCCACGCCGTTGTTGAGACCTTGGCGGTCGCCGGAGATACCAACTTCTAGGTCGTCGAGTATTCCGAAGGCGCCACCGAGGTTCAGCAAGAACCCATTGTCTGCCGCGCCACCGAGGTGGATCGCCGCAAAGGCGAGGTCCGCTTTGAGCGTCATCGCCGGCAGCGTGATGGGCCGCTGGGTGAAGTTCGCTGGGTACCCTTCCGAGGTTCCCGCGCTCAGAGGCGGCGGCTCGTCTTCCTGTGCGTGGGCTCTGCTTTGCAGCGCGGCGCTGCTCGTGAGCGCAAAGACGCTCGCTAGGACTAGTAGTTGTTTCATGGACCCTCCCGCCGAAGGGTCCCAAGCGAACCTTGGCGGAGCAACAAAAGCGCCCCGCCGAGGTCTCTAGGCTTTCCGAGCGGCGGAAAGCGCAGCTTCGAGGTCGCCCTTGAGGTCGTCCAAGCCTTCGAGGCCGACGGAGAGTCGCACGAGACCGTCGGTGATCCCCAGGACTTCGCGCGTCGCCTTCGGCACAGAACCGTGGGTCATGATGGCGGGATGCTCGATGAGGGATTCAACGCCGCCGAGGCTCTCGGCCAGCGTGAAGAGGTGCGTGGTTTCAAGGAAAGCGCGCGCGGCAGGGAGGCCGCCCTTCAGTGCCACGGAGATCATTCCGCCGAAGCCGTTCATCTGCTTGGCGGCGAGCTCGTGCCCGTCGTGGCTCTCGAGTCCGGGGTGGACGACGTGCTCGACGCCGTCTTGGCTGGTGAGCCACTGCGCGAGCTCGAGGGCGCTCTTGCAGTGTCGCTCCATGCGAACCGGGAGCGTCTTGAGGCCGCGAAGGACCAGGTAAGAATCGAAGGGCGAGAAGATCGCGCCGGTGGCGTTCTGGAGAAACTTGAGGTCTGTTTTGACCTTCTCGTTACTCGTGATGACGATTCCGCCAACGATGTCGCTGTGCCCGTTGAGGTACTTGGTCATCGAGTGCACCACGATGTCTGCGCCGAGGGAGAGTGGGCGCTGCAGGTATGGCGTCGCGAAGGTGTTGTCGACGCAGAGCAACGCGTCACCGGCGTGGGCGACCTCCGCCATGGCGGCGATGTCGATGATCTTCAACATGGGGTTGGTTGGGGTCTCGACCCACACCAACTTCGTCGTCGGGCGCATGGCCTCGCGGACCTTCGCCGGGTCGCGCATGTCGACCCAGCTCGTTTCCACGCCGAACTTCGACATGACGGTGTCGAGGATTCGGAAGGTACCGCCGTAGACATCATCGCATGCGACGATGTGGTCGCCCGGGCTGAGGGTCTGAAAGAGCGTGGTCATCGCCGCGCAGCCGCTGCCAAAAGCGACGGCGTGGTCTCCGCCTTCGAGGGCAGCGATGCACTTCTCCAGCGTCTGGCGCGTTGGGTTGTCGGTACGTGCGTACTCAAACCCCTTATGAACGCCGGGGCTCGACTGAACGAATGTGCTCGCCAGGACGATGGGCGTCATCACGGCGCCGGAGGTGGGATCCGGGCTCTGGCCGGCGTGAATCGCGAGGGTATCGATGGAATGTGTGTCGGATGCCATAGGCGGCACTATCGCCCTGGCGTTGGTACGTCAAATCGGATCCCCAAATACCCCGCACTCCAGCCGGACGGCTTCCGATCTGCGGCAAAAGTCCAGAATGCCGAGAGCTTGCGGTCCCCCATCATCGCGAGGTATGCCTATTGAAGGCTCTTCAGCCGAGGATTCACCATGCGCACAGCTTACTTTCTCTCTCTTATCGTTTCTCTCTCCGCCTGCAGCGGAGAGCAGCAGGTCGGCACCGACGCTCTCTGGCAGGTTCGCTGCTCCCCTGGCGTCGCAGGATGTTCGACGTCGGAAGACATCATCGACCTGACGGTGTTTGACGGTCAGATGGCCGACGTTGGCGGCTCCATGGAGACCGTCGCGGTGCGCTGCAGCTTGATGAGCCTGGCCAATAACAACTCGCAGCTGATGAATGTCTCCATCAGCTCCCGAACTGCATCAGGGAACCAGTCCCACGTGCTCCAGGTTCAGAACGTCCTCATCGACGCCACCTCCGGCGCTGTGACCGGGACCGGCTCCATCGTGATCAAGGCCGACGACATCGACCTTGAAGGCCGCGTTGGCTCTGCGCCTCCATCGGAAGCGACACCGTGTCGCATCTCGCCCGTGACCTTCAGCGAGCGCGAAGAGGGACCGGCTATGTCATTCGAGCTCGAGTGCCGGAACATCAGTAACCCCGCAAACCCTGCGCTCACGCAGCGCGACCTGACGTTCCCGAACATGGGCGACATGCCTGCGAACATCAACGTCTTCAACTGCGACGGACTCTAAGGTGCTCCTTGCTGAGATGGCGAAGGTCATCTCAGCAAATCGCTCATCTCCTCAGGTGAGACGAATACGAAACGTGACGCGCGGGTAGTCATCATCGACCTCGATGATCGAGGCGCCACCGTAGAACGCGACGATGCCTTCGAACTGACCGACCTGGTATGACCAGTCGCCGGTCATCTGCCCAAAGCGCAGGATGAAGTCACCGTCCTCGTCGAGGCGGGTGAACTCCCAAGGACCGGGGGCGACTTTGTTGTACACGGAGGGGATGTGTCCGAGCGCTTTGTACGGGTCGCCGACCATGCTCATCGTGACCTTGCCGAACATGGACTCGGCGAAGTCGTGGATGTCGTCCTTCGCGTAGCGACGTAGGGCCTCTCGCTGACTCACGTTTGGGTGCGCCACGACGGCTGCGTGGTACGAGAGCAGCGCGTGGTCGTGCTGCGGGTAGTCACGAAAGGCGAGGTAACGGTCCGTCGCCACTCGAAGAGCGCCGCTGTGTTTCGCAATGCCGGCGCCGAGCAACTTGACGGCCCGGCGGAAGAACATGCCTTTCACCGTGAAAGTATCCGGCACGGCGAGGACGCGCTCGAGATCGACGCGCCCCCTCAACATCGTGTCGCTATGTACTTCGTAGCGCATGGCTCCGCGCACATTGGCGCGACTTGCGCTGCGCGCAAGACATCGGAGGAGATTGAGGCCTCGGAAAAGGACAATTGGCTCCCAAGGGAACTTCATCGCACTCTCCCCAGGTGACCGAGCCGAACGAGAATGACCCTTGGACCGATGACCATCTCACCGCCGGCGTCCGTATCTGGCAGCGCAAAAAGGGTCACCGCTACTCCCTCGATGACGTCCTGACCGCTCACGAGGCCCTCGCTCAGCGTCCGAAGCCACGACGTTACCTCGACCTGGGCTGCGGAATCGGTTCCGTGTTGCTCTCGGTCTTCGAGAAGGCGCGTCCGGAGCGTGCTGTGGGTCTCGAAGCTCAAGACCAGAGCTTCGCCATGGTTCAGAAGAACGCCGCGAGAAACGAGTTCGATATCGAGCTTTTTCAGGGGGACCTGCGTGACCCAGAACGCCGCGCGGCCCTCGGCGGCCCCTTTGACCTCATCACCGGCACCCCTCCGTACGCGCCTCCAGGGACAGCGACGCCTTCGCCGGACTCGCAGCGCGCTCACGCTCGAATCGAGTATCGGGGCGGGATTGAGGCGTACTTGGAGGCCGCTGCGGAGCTCCTCGCGGAAGACGGGGACTTCGTCGTCTGCGCCGGTGGGGACCCGGCTCGAGTCGTCGCGGGGGCGGAGGGGACCTCGCTTGTGCCGCATCAACGCCTCGACATGGTTCCACGGGCCGGCCGCGGGGTGCTTTTCCACGTATGGCGCTTTCGCGCGGAGCCTGCGGAGCTGCGCGTGAAGAGTTTTGTGGCCCGCGACGAAGCCGGAGAGCGAACGCAGGCTTACGTGGACTTGCGCGCATTCTTCGGGCTGCCGCTGCCAAGTCAGGTCAGTGGCGGGTCGACGTAGGCGAGCCCAGGTGCCATAGCGGGCCGAACGCCGTGGACGAGAAGACCAAAAAGAAAAAAGCGAAGGGCGGCAGAGCGAAGCGCCGTGCCAAGCGCGCTGAACTGGGCCTCGAACCCGTCTCCAAGACCGACAAGCCGAAGGCTGCCAAACCCAAGGCCAGCAAGAGCTCGTCGTCGGCGCCCAAGCGACACGCGCGCGCGCCGGGCGGAACTTCCGAGCGCGCGGAGCGCTCCGAGCGTGCGCCGATGGCTCCGAGGCGTGCGTTGACGCAACGCGGTCTCCCCACACGGGGCCGGGGCGATGCGACGCTCTTGGCCCACCTGGAGGACGCCTGGAGCGCCGCCGATGCCGACCCCGACGAGCTGACCCACGGTTTCCATAGCTACCCCGCACGCATGCACCCGCTGCTCGCACGTCGATGTCTCGACATCACCGAGGGCACCGTCCTCGACCCCTTCTGCGGAAGCGGCACGGTGGTCATCGAGGCAATGCTCGCTGGGCGTCGCAGTGCCGGAGTGGACCTCAACCCCATCGGACTTCGTCTCGCCGAGGTAAAGAGCTCGCTGCGGCATGAAGCCGGACGCGAGAACTTTGCGGCTCTCCTCCGTGATATCGCGGAACGCTCCGAGGCCCGCGTGCGAGCCCGCGTCCCTGTTCACGCGCCGCTCTCGCGCGAAGAGACTTCTTGGTACGGCGGGCACACGCTCAAAGAGCTGGCCGGGCTCCGCGAGGAGATCCTCACCACCGAGGATGTGCGCGAACGACGCTGCCTTGAGATGGTCTTTTCATCGCTCGTCGTGAAGTTCTCCATGCAGCGCGCCGACACCGCCGAGCGAAGGGTGGACAAGCGCATTCGAAAGGGGCTTCCGACGGAGTTCTTTGTCCGCCGCGGACTCGAACTCGTCGAGCGTTGGGCGGCCCTCGACGACGCCGCTCCGGACGGCGCGCCGCGACCGGAGCTACGACTCGGCGACGCACGACACCTCAAAGAGGTGCTTCCCATCGGCTTCTCCGCGAAGCTCATCTTGACGTCGCCTCCCTACGGCGGAACCTACGACTACATCGACCACCACGCGCGCCGCTACCCGTGGCTGGGCATGGAGCCCGTTCAACTCGAAAAGAACGAGATCGGCGCGCGTCGATCCAGTCACGGTGCCGGCGCGGCGAAGGCCTGGGACAAAGAACTCGGGCAAGCGCTCACGGCGATGAAGAGCGTTCTACATCGGGATGGAGTCGCGGTGCTTCTCATCGGTGATGGACTCCTCGCAGGCAAGGCCGTCCCAGCAGACGAGCAGCTCATGCGCATCGCGCCGAAACACGGCCTTGAGGTCCGAGCCATCGCGAGCCAGGAGCGCCACGATTGGCAGGGTGGTGACTTCCGCTCGGAGCATTTGGTCGCTTTGGTCCCGGCGCCAAAGAGCAGCTAAGTCAGCGCTCTTCGGGGAGTACAGGAAGCGTCTAGGCCCGCCGTTCTTAACCCGAATGGCGGAGCCGATTCCTCTCAGAGCGCAAAAATCCTCGGCGTGCTTTCGCACCTCCGATGCCCTCGCGCCGACGCTCCACTCCGCGCTCTTGCCCTCCCTCACGCTCCTCGAATACGAGATCGGCGGCGCGGCGACGGTGATCCCGCTCTGTCGTTTTTTTGACCCGGCATCGCCGTTTGCCGATGTTCTCGCCATGCCTTCCGACGAGCGATCTGAGCTGCGCGGCACCGTCCTCGACGGTCGCTACCACTTGGGCGCCTGTATTGGTGTCGGAGGCACCGGTGTGGTGTTCGAAGGTGAACGTATCTCGGACGGACATTCCATCGTCGTCAAGACGCTGCGCCCCGTATACGCCAGCCACCCAGACCTCGGTCGACGCCTTCGTCGCGAGGTCGAGGTCGCCCGCAACGTTCACCACGCTTCCGTCGTCAACGTCCTCGATGAAGGCACGCTGAGTGACGCAACACCCTACGTGGTGATGGAGCGCATCCGCGGCGAGGCCATGAACCGCTTGCTGCGCCGCATGGGCACGCTCGGTGTCGCCGAGACGCTGATTATCGCCATGCGCGTCGCCGACGTGCTGCACAGCGCCCACGCCAAGGGTTATATCCATCGCGATGTGAAGCCCGAGCACATCATCCTCGACCGAGACTCGAAGGGCGACCTGCGCGTCTACCTCCTCGACTTCGGAGTTTGCGCTTCGGACACGGCTCCTGAGGATGAGCGCCGCCGCGAACGTGGACGTGTCTTCGGCACACCCAGCTACGTTTCGCCGGAGCAAGCTTCCGGCGACCCCGACGTGGACGGACGCGCCGACATCTTCGGACTTGGTATCGTGGTCTTCGAGGCTCTCGCGGGTCGCATGCCTTTCAGCGGCTCCACGGTGACCAATCTTCTTCGGCGCATTATTCGCGAAGATGCGCCGCGCGTTGGCCTCGCCTGTCCGCGCGTCAGCCGCGACCTCGACGCAGTCGTCGCGCGCATGCTCGCCCGCGACAAAGGCTTTCGCTTTCCCAACGCCCGCGCGCTCAGCCGCGCGTTGGCGATGTATGTCCCAGATCGCGCCCGCATCGAGCGAACCCTCGCGGCGCAGCTGCACATTGGTAAGCGCCAGGCCGAGTCCGTGCCGACGGTCGAACAGACCGCCGCCTAGAGCCTCACGAGCCCTGCGCTGCTCAGTCGAAGACCACCACGGTCTGCTCTGTCACCGCGACGTGCTTGCCCTCGGAGTCCCACATGTGCCCCAGCGCCGTGGAGAAGCCGTCGTTCCCCGCGAGCGTCTCGTAGGAGAAGCGGTGGAAGCCGGGCGCGGAATCTCCCAGCAGATGCGCTGTCCAGGTCACGGTGCTCGCGAACGCTGGCGCGCTGAGTCGTAGAATCGAAGGGCAGGGCCACGCATCGAGGAGCATCAGCTGAAGCTCGGCAGGAGAGGCTCCGGCGGTGTCTTTGAACTGGATGTAGCCGCCGAGGCGTGCGTCGGGCCCGCTCTGAAAAGGCACCGTGCCCTCGGCGAAGTAGAAGTCCGCTTTGCTGGTGAACTCCGGCGTGAGGCCTGGAACGAAGGGCATCTTTGGAAGCGTTGTCGCTTCAGGCCACTCCGGGGCCGCGGGCCCGTCGATGCGAATGGAGCGTTCGCGGCCTTGGATGAAGACGAGGCTCACTTGGGCGCGAATCTTGGACTCTTGGGAGAGCTCCACTTGAACGAAGGTCGTCGTCTTCCCTTCGCGCAGAACGCGGGCATGACCCGTGAGTCTTCCTGGGGCGACAGGGCCGAGGAGCTGTGCTTGCACCGTGCGAAGACGCCGAGAGCAGAGGCGGGCTCCGAGAGCGGCTCCTAGGGCGACGGTGAGGCCACCAAACACCGATCTTCCTTGTGCCCAGCCTTCGGGGACATCGAGGTGAAAACAGTCATCGTCCTGCGCCCAGCGCTCTTGGAGTGTCATCGACCCTTAGTCGCAGGCGCACGCGAGCGTGTACAAGCGCGACGCGTACAAAAACAAAAAAGGCGCGAGCCGAAGCCCACGCCTTAGTTGGTTTTCGCACGGCGCCTCTATTGGAAGCGCGCTTCTATTCGAAGCAGGGCGAAGTGTTCACTTCTTCTTGGCTGTGCCGCCCTGGCGAGCCTTGAAGCGTGGGTTGGACTTGCAGATCACGTAGACCTTTCCGCGACGACGAACGACGCGGCAGTCTGGGTGACGCTTCTTAGCGCTCTTAAGTGAGTTAACAACCTTCACAGTTCTACTCCAAGATTCCGAAGCTCACGCTCCGTTAGGTAGGGGAGAGCCTTTGCGAGGCGCCGGGGAACGACAACGGTTTGGCCGTTGTATTCAACTTCGATAAGCGTAGGTGCTTCCACTTTGTCGTGGTGAGCGCGTCGCTGATCCCGTCGCATGCGGGATTTCCTTCTTTTCGGGACTGCCATAATTCCTCTTCCCTTAGGGCCTTACCCTGGGGGGCGGAGTAGTAAGCCGCCCGTCCATCTCGCGCAAACGAAAATGCGATCAAAAACGATGCATTCTCAACGCTGGCCCTAGTTAGTCTAATGATTACATGATGTTATAAGGTGACTTCTCAGGAGCTCTAACTAGCTTTGCATCTTCTTTAGGAGGTCCGCGAAGGTGCCCATGCTCTTCGTTTGGGACGCTTCTTGGTATTCTTTCACCGTCGCCCGCGCTTCGTCCTCGGCGATCGCCTTGACGCTGAAGGCAAGTCGGGCCGTATCGATCACCTTCGCGTCGAAGACTTTTCCGATGGGGAAGGCCTTCTTCACGTCGACCCCGTGCTCGATACCCAGCTCGCGGTTGTGGACGAGGCCGCGGCCTGCCTTGCCTGGAACGCCCTCAACGCGGACGAAGACGCCGAACTGCTGGTGGTCCTCGGCGGTGACCTTCACCACGTCGCCGATGGTCAGCTGCGCCGCGGAGACGCGCGTGCCGACGCTGGCGTCCTTCGGAGCCGGCGCGAGTGAGATGCGCTTCTTGTTTGGGTCCACCGACTGAACCGTCACCAGGAGGTCCTGGCCGACGTTGAGGAAGCTGGAGGGGTGCCGCGCGCCGGCGCCGAGCTCGGAGACATGCAGTAGTCCCTCGATGCCTGGAGCGAGCTCCACGAAGGCGCCGAATTCCATGAGCCGGCGAACGGTGCCCTGGACCACGGTGCCGGACGGGGCCGCCTGACCCACGTTGTCCCACGGGTCGTCGGCGAGCGCCTTGAGGGAGAGCGTGATGCGGAGATCGTCGCCCTTCTTTGTCACCTCTTGGACCATGACCTCTACGGACTGGCCCACGGAAACGACCTGGTCCGGCCGCTGGCGCGCGTAGCTGAGCTCGCGCGTAGGGATGAGACCGTCGACGCCGCCAAGGTCGACGAAAGCGCCGAATTCCACGACGCGAACGACCTTGCCGCCGAGGCGTGTGCCCGGCGTCAGGCGCGCGGCGAGGGCTTCCTGGTTGACGGCCTTTTCAGCCTCGAGAATCGCGCGGCGGGACAGAACGACGTCGCGATCGCCCTTCACCTCGATGACGTTGAACGTCAGCGTCTGGTTCAGGTAGATGCTCGCATCGTTCACGTATCGCAGTTCCAACTGCCCGATGGGGCAGAAGCCGCGGAGGCCGCCGATGTCGACGCTAACGCCGCCCTTGTTCACGCCGCTGACCTTGCCCTGAACAGGGATTTTCTCGTCCATGGCGGCCTGAAGCTCGTCCGTGGACATCGTCGTGCCCTTGCCGAGGCCCTTGCCGAGCACTGGCGTACCGTCGTCGATGCGAACGACAAAACCGGTGAGCGTGTCACCGGCTTTGACGGTGAGCTCGCCCTTGTCGTTCAGAAGGTCGATGGTTGGAAAGTAAGCTTGCTGGCGAGCGCCGCCGAGGTCGATGAAGACCCCGTCCTGGCCCGCGTGAACGACGACGCCGCTCACTTTGTCACCGACGCTGGAGCTGGCGTTTTTCGGCACGGCTTCGTCGGCGAAGAGATCGGCGAAGCTCGACGTCGGTCCTTCGCCACTCTTGGCGCTCCAGGTATCCGCGCTGCTCGTCGTCTTGACGGGGGCGCTCCGCTCGCCGCCTTCTTTGGGCACGTCGCGAACGACTTTTCGGCCACCGCGTGGGCTTCGGCCGTCACGTCCACGCGATCGTGGCGATCCGAACTGTCCACGGCCACGAGGCTTCGAAGGAGCGGCCTTTTCAGCGGGAGCCTTCTCAGCGGGAGCCGCCTCGGCTGCAGGCGCGGGCGTCTCTACGGGCGCGGCTTCGACGGGCGCGGCAGCCTCGGCGGCTGGCTCGGCCGGTGCGTCTCGCCTCGTCGGCTGCACGGCGGGCTCCGCGGCTGCGGCTTCGGAAGTCTCGGCGTTCGGGGCCGCGGGATTCACCTGTTCGTCGGTCATCGGCGCGGTCTAGCACCCAATTGTCGGTGTGCACGACGCAGGATGGACACTGATTCCCAAGAAGAGGCACTCTGAGGCGTGCAAACTCTCTCCCTACGCCCATTTTTGGCCTTCACTCTCCTCTTCACGACTTTCACAGCCGCGTCTGCGGATGCCCAGCGCCGGGTGGATGTGAGCGATGCCGCCTCACTTCGGGCGGCCATCGAAGGGGCGATGCCAGGAGATGACATCGTCCTCGCGACAGGCGACTACGAGGTGGAAGGCAATCTGAGGACAAGGGTCGCCGGAACAAACGAGCTGCCGGTCCGTGTGCGCAGCGAAGAGCTCCACGGCGCGCACCTCCGCTTTGGCGCGGATGGTGGACTCGTCGAAGGCTTTATCCCCGGACACGCTTTTTGGACGTTTGATGGCCTCCGTCTGGAAGGCGTCTGTGCCGATCATTCTCGCTGCGAACACGCGTGGCACATCGTCAACGACGCGGACAACGTCGTCATTCAAAACTGCGACGCGTTCAACTTCAACGCACACATCAAAGGCAACGGCGGTGGTGACTCGACGACGTACCCCGATGACGTGCTCGTCGTCGGCAATCACTTCTACAACACCGCGCCGAGGCAAACGTCGAACCCCGTCACGCCCATCGATGTCGTCGGTGGACGGCGGTGGATCGTGCGCGCCAATCATATCCACGACTTCGAAAAAGCGCAGGGCAACAACATCAGCTACGCCGCGTTCTTTAAGGGCGCGAGCCGTGACGGGATCTTTGAGCGCAACCTCATCGTGTGCTCTCAGGAGTTCAGTGGAGGCGTGCGCGTGGGCCTCTCCTTCGGCGGCGGCGGTACCGGTCCGGACCCTGTGTGCGAAGGCGGAGACTGCTCCATCGAGCACACCGGCGGCATCATGCGCAACAACATCATCCTCCACTGCAGCGACGTCGGCATCTACGTCAACGAGTGCGCGGATTGCGTCGTCGCGCACAACACGCTCTTCGACACTTCAGGCATCGACTTTCGTTTTGGGGTGACGAGCGTGAGCGCCGTCGGCAACTTGCACTCTGGCAATATGCGCAATCGTGACGGCGCCACGAGCGACCAGGTCGGCAACCTGCAAATCGCCGACGCGGAGTTCGAGAGCTACTTCCGGGACCCCGGCGCCGCAGACTTTGGCCTCGTCGATGGCAGCGCGTTCGTCGACATGGGCGAGGCCCTTGAGAGCGTTAGCGATGACTACTGCGGGAACCTGCGCAGCGGCATGTACGACCTTGGCGCTGTGGAATTCGACGGGGATGGTCCTTGCGACACGACGCGGACTCACCCCCTCGCGGCCCCCGCGCCCGGCGATGACGCGGGCCCAGGAAGCGATGCCGGCCCCGGCGCGGACGCGGGACCAGGCCCCGATGCGGGCCCTGGATTCGATGGCGGAGCAGGCGCAGATGCCGGTCCGGGGGCCGATGGTGGTCCTGGCGTCGACGCAGGTGGCGACCTCGGCGACGAAGGCGGATGTGGCTGCTCCCTCGCGGGCGTCGGCGCTTCGCGTCCGAGCCTCGCGCTCTGGGCTCTGCTGGGCTTGGTGGCCTTCCGTCGTCGGCGCGGCCATTAACGTCAGCTTCCCGCGCGACGTCGCGCTATGCTCCGCCCGTGTCGCGCGCACTCCTATTCTTGTTGCTCCTCCAGTCGGCGCCGGCGCTCTCGCAGTCGGCGCAGTTGTATGCCCGCGTCGGCGACGTGCGCATCACCGTCGCTCAGGTACAAGCCGCCGTCGACGCCGCCGGCGCGAGCACACGTGCTGAAGTTCAAGCCATCGCCGACGAGCTCGTCGACCATGAGCTTCTTCTTCGCGAAGCGCGAAGTCGTGGGCTTGAGCGCAGCATCCTCGTCAGAGACTCCTGGCGAACGCTCATGGTTCAGCGCTTCATGCGCCAAGAGTTCGATGCGCGGCTCACGCGTGCGAGCATCACCATGGAGGCGATTCGCGCGCGTTTTGACGAGGACCCATCGGCGCGTGGGTTCGAAGCCTCCGCCGAAGGCATTCGCGGAGCGCTCTGGCGGGAGCGGCGAGATCTCGCCGTCGACCGGCTCCTCAACGTTTGCCGTGAGCGAAGCCCCGTGGATTTTCATCCAGAGCTTCTCGCGGTGATTCCCATGCCCGAGGAAGCGCCGCCGCGTGAACAGTTCCTCTCGCGTTTCGGCTGTGCTCATTGCGCTCGCCAAATGCAAAACGATCCGGACACGCCAACCACCGTATTCGGCAGCCCCGTGCCGCAGGTTCCGGCTTGGGCGAGACGCGGCGCGAACATGGGCGAGCGTGCCCTCGAGCCCGCCCTCGAGGCTGTGCCTTAGGGTCTTGGCCGGCGTCGGTGCTCAGCTCAGGAAATCGTGAGTGAGATACCAAGCCGTCGATAAGAAGAGGCTCAAGGCTGCGCCCCAGCTGAAGCGTCGATTCAACAGAACGATGCGCGGCCCTCCGAAGACGAAGAGAAAGAGCGGCACGAGGATCAACATCCCTGGGTAGAACGCCAAGGAAGGCTCCCCTTCGAAGCCGCCTCCCGATTTCGCGGCCCACTCCCAGAGCGCCACACCGACCAAGGCCACCAGGTCACCCACGAGGATGAGCGCGAGCTCGAGTGGAACCACGTTCTTCGTCTTTAGCGGGCGTCGGCTTGGCTTGAGGAAAAAGTAGAAGGGGAGAAAGAAGACCGTGATGAGCAAGGGAGAGAGCAGCAACGCGAGGACCTTCGCCCCAAGGCTCTCCAGGTACCAGTCCCGGAGCGATTCGAGTGCGCTGCCCATGACCCACGGGACGGCGAAGAGAAAGATGGACGCGCCGAGCATGATGGAGAGAAAGACCCACTGAGTGCGGGCCGTCGGCTTTCCGCCGTGTCCGTCAAAGACAGGCTGGGAGCCGACGTCGTGAGTGAGCCGCGGGATGATGGAGAGGCTCCACGTGAACCCGACGAAGGCGAGGGCGGGCCAAAGGCCGTTGACGACACTCGGAGCGCTGAACGACTCGACGAGCATCGCGGTGAGAGGTCCCGCCAGCGCGGCGATGAGAAAGTCGACGCTCACGGACAGCAACGCAAAGCGCCGCTTGTCTTTCGCCGATGGCTCAGGAGCTTCCAACGATGGTTCTACGCAGCGCAGGAAGAAACCTCCCTCACTCGCTTCGTGGCCTCTTCACAGTGCTTCTTCACAGTGCTCCTTCGAGCTCTCGAAGTCGCATCGGCCGGGACGAGAATCCGCTCGCTCGGAGGCAGAAGAGCGAGAGCGGCTGGATAGAGCGTGCGACCTGCTACGCTCCCGCCGTGGACATCCGGCTCCTCGTTATCGACATCGTTGAGAAGCTGGGTCTCATCGCCAGTGCCGCGTTGGTGTCCGTCTTGGTCCCGCCGCTCCGAAACCGCCTCCTTGGTATCGGTGGCCAACCCCAGGACCGCTTCGTCGCGTTGCTCCTTGGCTTTTGCCTCTCCATGTGGGGCGCGAAGATGGGCCAGACGTGGCTCGGCGTGCAGATGAACTTCGTCGCCGTCGGCATCCTTATGGCCTCGCGTTTTCGCATCGGCGCCTACGCCGGTCTCCTCGGCGGTCTCTTCTTTGTTCTCCGCGTTGAGCCGACCTTGCCTGTGGCGCCCTTGGGCTGGTCCGTCGTTGTCGCGCTCACGGCGATGGGCGCCGCCGGCGGCTGGCTCGCCAAACATCGCCCGGCGACTTTCGAGCGTTGGCAGGCGTTTCCTACGGCGTGCGTTCTCCAGCTGGGCTCCTTTGTGATCATCGCCGCGGGCCTCGCCCTGAGCGGTGGCGACGCGGCCGCCTTCATCGACGCGTGGCCCGCGCTCCTCGTGCAGATGTTCAGCACCGCCGCGGGCATTACGCTCTTTGTCGGAGTCGTCCGTGTTGTGCTCACGCGTGAAGAAAACGCCATCGCCCTCGTCGAAGCCCGCGCCGCCGCAGACCAGCTCTCCTTGGAGGCGCTTCGCAGTCGTCTTGAACCGCACTTTCTTTTCAACGCTCTCAACACGCTGCGCGCCACCATTCGCGTCGACCCCGCCCGTGCGCGTGACCTCGTCTCCGATCTCAGCGATCTCTACCGATACCTCCTCGCTCACCCCGAAGATGCGCCCCTCAAAGACGAGTTCGAACACGCCAAGGCCTACCTGGGCATTGAGAGAGCCCGCCTCGGCGCGCGCCTGGAGGTGGAGATGAGCATCCCCGACAACGTCCGCCAGATTCAGGTCCCAGCGCTTCTTCTTCAGCCCCTCGTGGAGAACGCCGTAAAACACGGCGTTGCCGCCCACGAAGGGAACGGAAAAGTGGAGGTGATCGCGCGGGCGGATGGCGATATGCTCCACGTCGAAGTGATCGACTCAAGCGAGGGTAAATACGTAGGCATCGTCAAAGAGGGCACGGGCATCGCGCTCAAGACGCTCCGCGCTCGACTTGCTCAGCGCTACAAGGGCGCCGCGTCCCTTGAGCTCGTCAAGCACGCCGCTGGGACCTGCGCCCAAGTACGCCTTCCCCTCGCCGTGGAGGGCGACGCATGAGCAAAGCGCTTCGAGCTATCTTGGTGGATGACGAACCCCTCGCGCGAGACGAGCTCGGCTTCATGCTTGGCGAACTCGATGTGGAGATCGTCGGCGAAGCCGCCAGCGCTGACGCGGCCCTCAAAGTCGTTGAAGAGTTTCAGCCTGACGTCGCCTTCTTGGATCTTCGCATTCCCGGGCCCGACGGAATCGCTCTTGCGGAGACGCTCCGAAGCCGCTTCCCGGATCTCGCCATGGTGATGGTCAGCGCTCACGACGAAGGCGCCCTCCGCGCGTTCGAAGCGGACATCCTCGACTACCTGCTCAAGCCCGTTCGTTTCGAACGACTCAAGACGGCCGTGGAACGCGCTCGAAACCAGGTCATCGCCGTGGCGCCGAACGAAGAGCCCCTCGACCGCCTCGCCGTTCGCCGCAAAGGCGCATATGTCGTCGTCGATATCGCCGACGTGCTTTTCTTTCAGGTCAAAGATGAGCTCGTTTGGGCCGTCACCAAAGAAGACCGTTTTGCCCTCGACCTGACCTTGTCCGCCCTCGACAAGAAGCTCGATACGACGGTGTTCTTCCGCAGTCATCGAAGCTGCCTCGTGCGTCTCTCGGCCATCAGCGCCATCGAACCCATCGGTAGCGGCTCCTACGAGCTCGTCATCGATCACCCGGACTCCTGCCGTGTTCCCCTCGCGCGAGAACGGGTTCGCACCCTGCGCGAGTACATTCCCTTCGCGGGGTGATGGGCCTAGATAGCGGCCATGACGAAGAAGCAGTTAGCCCTTCGCGTCACGCTGCCGCTCTTGGTGATCATCGCCTTGGTGGCGCTGATTTGGCAGCCCGCGGCGGTCTGGTTTCGTCTGTATCAGCTGCGCGGAGACGAGGCGCACGCGCAGGCGGCGATGGAGCCGATTATCGAACTCGGCGCGGACATGCAGGCGCCGCTCATCGACGCCGTTCATGCCCACGCGCCGGAGCCGGACGTGGGCTATTTTCGGCCCGCAGCGTTTGAGATTCTGGCGAGGCTACGGCGTGAACGTGTCGTCGAGCATCGCAACGAAGGCATCCTGATCGTGCAACCCGATGAGGAGGCCATCGATGCGTTGGTCCTCGCGTACGAGAACGAGCCCTCGGCTGCCTATCGCCAGGTAATGCGAGAGGCGCTGTCGGGTGTCGACGCGTGGACCTTCATTCTTTTTTGGGGGCGAAGCCGGGGGACGCCTTATCCCCTCGAAGGCGTTCCATACGGCTATGCCGGCGGCTTTGGTCCCAACCCCTGCGGAGAGCCTCATGTCTTCGGTGACCCGCTCTTACCCGAAGTTCAGACAGTGTGGTGCGAGCATGTGGGCACCGTCGTCAGTCGATGGCTTGCTGAGGGCTCCGAACCTTACGTGATCGATCGGCCGCGGCTCGCGCGCCTTTTGGACCGCCGCTGCGCCGGTGAAGGGTCCTTCGCCGCCCTGGGCGCGCGCGCCCCAGATCTGAACGGCTCAGAACTCAATGACGTTCTCAACCACGCCTTCACGCGCCACGACAGACAGGAAGACGTTCTCTCGGCGCTCATCCGTCCAGACGCCGAATGCAACTGGCAGCGCCGGCTCCACCGAGCTCTTGAGATTCGTCGCCCCCTCGTCGGTGAGGCGCCGGAGCTCCTGCGCGGCTGGGTTTCGGCGATGAATGACGACTGTTTAGCGGAGCTCTTCGAAGAGACCGAACCCGGAGCGCGCCGGGACCGGATGCGCCGTTCCCTCGGCGTGACGCGAGACGTTGTCGAGTAGCGCTCGGCCGAGTCGCGGGCGCCGAGTCGGGGTTCCTTTGCGCGGAACGAACATGGTAGTGGTCTTGCTATGCGCGCCACCACGAACCTCCGTCTGTTGCCTCTTGTTCTGACTCTCCTATGCGCCGCATGCTCCGGTACCGAAGAGTCGGAACCCGCAGAAGAGCGCAACGCAGCAGCGCCTCAGGGCGAGAGCGCGCGGGAAACGGTTCCGCTCGCGGCCTCGGATTTTTCTCCCTCGTGTATGGACCTCGACATGAGGGAGCACCCGGCGGGCTCGCTCCCCGTTCTCCTTGCGGACCTTGCGGACGATGCGCATGACGGCTCTGGTTTGGTTTTGCATTTTGCGCGCGCTGAGCGCTCGACGCCCTGTGTCGGGGGCCATTCACCGGCGGGCCACACCTTTCGCTGGCAGCTCGTCGAAGCGCTGACGGAGCCGCGCGGCGACTTCTCGAACACAAACTTTCGAGATCGGCTCACGCGGCTCTCGAACAACGCGCCCATCGCCGAGGGCTACGACAATGCACAGATTCGTACGCTCCACGCGCGTCTGCGCACGCAAAGTGCGCGGGAGCTTATCCTCGCGGCGCGAAACAGCAGCTCCCCTGAGCGCTCGTCCATCGCTGAGCTCACGTGCGCCGACCACGGCGCCTTGCCGCAGCTCACGCCCGCTCATTTCGCGCGGTGGGGCTGGCTCCCGGCGTCCTTGCGTGTTGTCGCGGAGATCGCCGGCGGCGCGATGGTGGAAGAGCTTCACGCAGGTCCGGAGCCGGTCATCGTCATCCGCGCTGACGATGCGATGGCGAGTGCCCTCTCGGAAAATGGCGCGCTTCAGGCGTCCGAAATGCCTGATGGGACCCTCGAAGTTCGACCAAACTCCTAGTTCGCGTTTTCCGCTGAAACGGGAAAGCTGTGAAATTGTTGTAATTGTCCCCCAGATTCGGCAGTCTCACCCCAAAGGGGTAGAGAATGAGACGAATCGTTGCAATTGCTGGCTTTTTGGTCGGCCTGGTATCACTAAATGGATGTGGAGATCCCCTGGTTGGGGGTCTGGTCTGCGCGGAAGCCTCCGGGGAGGCCCTCTGTGAAGGAGCGTGCGCCAACCTAAGCGCCGACGACCTCAATTGCGGCGCCTGCGGCAACGTCTGCCCGGGGGAGGAGATCTGCACCGACGGCATGTGTGCGCTTCCTTGCGTTGGCACCGAGGTTCAATGCGGCAACCTTTGCGCCCCTCTGGAAACCGACCGGACCAACTGCGGTGCCTGCGGGACGGTTTGCGCGCTTGGCGAAGTCTGCAGTGAAGGCATGTGTGGCCTTGAATGCGGCGGATCGACTCCGATTCGATGCGACGACGCCTGCGTCGACACCGACAACAACGCCGAACACTGTGGCGGTTGCGACCTCGCATGTGCCGAGGGCGAAGTCTGTTCTGGCGGCGCTTGCGGCCTGAGCTGCGGAGGCGCGACACCGACGCTGTGCGCAGAGTCCTGCGTCGACACGATGAACGACCGCGGCAACTGCGGGAGTTGTGGCGTGGTCTGTCCATCCGGCGAGGTTTGTTCCGACGGCGTTTGCGGACTGAGCTGCGGTGGCGCGACCCCGGCACTCTGCGGCTTGTCCTGTGTTGATACGGACACGAACCGAAACCACTGTGGCGGATGCGATGTGCTCTGCGCTGAAGGCGAAGTGTGCTCCGAAGGAACGTGCGGGCTGAGCTGCGGCGGTGACACGGGCACTCAGTGCGGCACGCGCTGCGTCGACACCGACACCCACCGCGACCACTGCGGCGCTTGCGACAACGGATGCGGCGCCGGCGAGATCTGCGCCGATGGAGTGTGCGGTCTCAACTGCGGTGGCTCAACACCGACGTTGTGCGGCCTCAGCTGCGTCGACACCGAGACCAACCGCGTTCACTGCGGAGCATGCGACGCCACCTGCGAAGCGGGCGAGGTTTGCTCCGAAGGTGTCTGCAGTCTGACCTGTGGCGGCACGACGCCGACGCAGTGTGGCCTCAGCTGCACGAACACCGAGCGCGACCCGGACAACTGCGGCGCTTGCGACATGGAATGCGCGAGCGGTGAAAGCTGCGTCGACGGCGCCTGCGAACTTTCGTGTGGCGCTGCAACCCCTGACATTTGCGACGGCGCTTGCACCGACGTGAATACGAACCGGGACCACTGCGGCGCCTGCGGCAACAGCTGCGCGGCGGGCGAGGTGTGCAACGGCGGAACCTGTGCCCTCGGCTGCGGCGGCGCCACTCCGGAACTCTGCGGTTCGAGCTGCGTTGACCCTGACTCAAACCGTCAGCATTGCGGCGCCTGCGACAACCGATGCGCAGTAGGCGAAGTGTGTGCAGCAGGAGCTTGCACGTTGAGCTGTGGCGGCACGACCCCCACGCAATGTGGCACCAGCTGCACCGACACAAACACCGATGAAAGCAACTGCGGAGTTTGCGGAACGCGCTGCGCTTCGGGCGAATCCTGTGTCGCGGGTACCTGCGAGATCTCGTGTGGCGCCAGCGCGCCGACGGTTTGCGATTCCACCTGTGTAGACACGAACAGCAACCGCGACCACTGCGGCGCATGCGACAATAATTGTGGCGCAGGCCAGGTCTGCTCCGGCGCTGCGTGTGTCGCGTCGTGTGGTGCAGGTCTCGCGGATTGCGCTGGCTCTTGCGTCGACACGGACGCGGACCCCGCAAACTGTGGCGCTTGTGGCGTCTCATGTGAGAGCGCTCCAGGCTCCGCTGGAGTCTGCGTGGCTGGCGGCTGCCAGTACTTCTGTGCGCCGACGTTCGGCGACTGCAACGGAGACCTTGGCGCGCCGGGCGGCAACGGATGTGAAACATCTCTCGTCGGAACCGCAGCGAACTGTGGTGCTTGCGGAAGCACTTGTGGCGTCGGCGACGTCTGCCGCGGTGGCGCATGCGTTCAGACCACATCCACTACGATGGGCACGGACTTTGGCGGCGCCGGCGCCGTCGGGGCGAGCTTCGATCCAGCGGAAGGCGGACTCGTTCTCGATTCGAGCGCGACGGTGAATGACTACCTCTGGATTCCAAACACCGGCGAAAGTTCGATGAGCAAGTGGGACCCGGTCACGAACACGGAGGTAGCGCGTTATCGCGTCGGACTCGCTTCAGGCGAATGTGTGGGCTCTTGCTGTCACAGCAACGGTTGCAACATGCCGAGTCGTGTCGTCGTCGATGGAAGCGGAGACGCCTATGTCGCGAACCGTGGCTTCGGCATGCAGGGCACCGTCACGAAGATCGCCGCCAACATCGACGACTGCGTTGACCGCAACGGCAACGGCATGATCGATACCTCGACGAGCTCGGTGGCCATGGCGTACGGCGCAGACGAGTGCATTCTCTTCCACGCTCCCGTCGGCGCGAGCAACGCGCTACTTCGCGCTATCGCCATTGACGCTGGCGACGCTGCTCACCCTGAAGGATACCCGTGGGTCGGCGGCTACAACTCACGCCAGTTCTGGAAGCTTGACCCGGACACGGGCGCCGTCATCGATGGACCCATCGGTGTGTCTTTTGCGCCGTATGGCGCGGTGGTTCTGGGCAACGGTCAGCTCTACGCGAGTGGCCTTGGCAGCACCACACTGGCGGTCATCGACACCACCGTCGCCGCTCCGACAGCCACCACCATCACGGTCCCGCGTCCAGCTGGAACCCCGGTCTGGCGGCACTACGGAATGACGGCAGATGCCAACGGCCGCCTCTGGTTCAGCTATGGCACAGGTATTCAGGGCTATGACCCCGCAACGGGCCAATCCACAGGCAGCCCGCAGGTTGCAGGCGGCTCCCTCTTGTTCAGCGGAATCACCGTCGACGGACGGGGGCGCGTCTGGGCCGCCGTCAACAGCAGCCCCATGCGGCTCATTTACTGGGACGCTGACGACTTCGTGCCGAACGGACTCATTCCGGCCACAGCGACGACGACGTTGACCATGCCACCGGGCTACACCAGCTCGTCCGCGGTTGGCGCCGACTCGAACAACATCATCTGGTTCACCAACTCCAGCTCGCCAACGGCGCTCTTCCGCGTCGATCCCGACACCGAGGTCGTAACGACATCCACCGGCCTCAACCGCGTCTACAGTTACTCGGACTTCACCGGCGGCGTCCGGCGAACCGTTATCGCGACGGGAACCTACGATGAGACCTTTGACGGCCTCTGCGCCAACCCGGTTTGGGACTCGGTGGTTCACGATATCGATACCCCGGCGGGAACGAGCGTTGAGTTTGTGGGCCGGACAGCCGACACCATCGCTGGCCTCAACGCGGCTACGGCGGTCACCATCACCGTCACGCCGCCGGATGTCTCACCCGGAGACATCACGACGGCCTTCATGGGCGCAGGCATCACGCCGGCGCGCTACTTCCGGCTCACCACCATCAT
>JBGCFM010000205.1:0-54125 GCA_045106895.1 Polyangiales bacterium
TCCTACGATTTTCACCCTGCCGATGTGTCCCTTCATGTGATGACAGCAGGGGCAGAGGTGTTCTACACCCTCGATATTCTCAAGTTCGTCCCTTTTTTCGGCCTCGGGGTCGATGGAATCGGCACGGTTCAAGACGGCACGTTCGGCGCTGACCTCGCGTTTCATGCCCTCGTTGGCATCGACTGGCTCATTTCCCGAACGCTCATCGTGGGCTTGGACATACGGCCCTACGTGCTGCCCTTCTCTCTTGCGGAGCGCGGAATCGACCCGGTTTACCTGAGCGCATCACTCCGAGTGAGTTTTGTCTTCGACCGCTACTGAGGCTTAAACGAAAAAAGCTCCGCCAAAGCGGAGCTCTTCTCAGTTGAGCAGTTCTAGAAGCTCTGGGTGTTTCGGCAGATCGCGGTACCGCTGCAGCCGAAGTCGGCGCAGTCGACGAAGCCGTTGTTGTCGTTGTCTTCGCCATCCGAGCACTCCGCGCCGGTGTCCTCACACACGGTGATGTTCGGGTTGCGGGAGCAAGCGAAGTCGCGGCAGTCGATGAAGTCGTTGCCATCGTTGTCGATGCCATCGGAGCAAGTCTCGTCGCTGGCAGCCTCAGGGTTGGCGGGGCAGACGGTGACGGCGGCGTCGAATGCGCAGGAGTTGTCCATGCAGTCGATGAAGTCGTTGGGTCCGTTGCTGTCCTCATCGGAGCAGCGAGCGTCAGCCATCATGGTGACCTGTTCAGGGGTGAGGTCGACGGCCATTCCTTCGGAGCAAACCACGACGGCCTCAGCAAGACAGCCGTTGTCGTCACAGTCCATGTCTCCGTCGCCATCGTTGTCCACGCCATCGCTGCACGCAGCGTTCGTGTTCTCGGGCTCTGGGTCCCAGCATGTGGGGATCTCCCAGGTGAACTGACAAGCGAAGTCGCCGCAGTCCTGGAAGCCGTTTCCGTCGTTGTCTTCGCCGTCGGTGCAGGCGGTCTCAACGAGTGCAGGCCAGGTGTCGCGGGCCGGAAGCGGCTCCACAGGCGCGCCCTCGGCGCAAACCACGATGTGCTCGCCGGAGCAGTCCGAGTCGTCACAGTCGACGTCGCCGTCGCCGTCGTTGTCCATGCCATCGCTGCAACCGAGGTTGTGACCTTCGCGGACACACACGTTCAGGGCTTCGACCTCAGCGCCGGAGCTGTCCATGCAGGAGAAGTCGGCACAGTCGATGAAGTCGTTACCGTTGTTGTCGATGCCATCGCTGCACGTCAGGTTGTTGTTTTCCTGGGGGCAGAACGCGGCGCAAGCGAAGTCAGCGCAGTCAATGAAGGTGTTACCGTCGTTGTCGCAGCCGTCGGTGCAGGCTTCCATCGTGTTCTCTTCGCCCGCAGGACAAGGGATATCGCACTCTGGGTCATCGTCGGTGAAACCGTCGCCGTCGTTGTCACAGCCATCGCTGCACAGCGCCGTCGTGTTTTCGATGTCCGCGGGAATGCAGGCTGGACCCTGGTCAACACCGGGGGTGTCAGGGCGCGGACCTGTGTCGCGTTGCGTGTTACCGGTGTCGGGGCTGCTGCTGTCGTCGCCACAGCCGACGGCCAAGACGGCCACAAGGGAAAAGAGAAGTACGTTTCGGTTCATAAGCCTCCGGGGGACCGTGCTTACCTGCCGGTCTCACGCCTGCTTGGTAGCGATCTGGGGACCTCCGTGCAAGCTGAGGGGCAATTCAGTCGACGGAATCGCCGGTTTGGCACCCCGCCGACACACAGGTTCGGACCAGTGTTTCCAGCCTTTCGTACGTTCTTGGGCCGATTCCGCGCACTCCAAGAAGCTCTCGGGGATCAGCGTACGGCCGGCCTTCGATGATTCTCCGAGCCATAGCCGGCCCAATTCGGGGGAGAAGCTCCAGTTCGTCCGCGTCGGCGTGGTTCACGTCGATCGCCTCTCCATCCCGCAGCAGCCTCGCGGCGCGACTCATCACGGGCTCGGCTTCTTTGAGCGCCGCTACGGGCTGAGCCACATCCCAACCCGCCGCCAGGCTGCTCAGACACAGAGCGAGGCCGAGGAGCGCGAGGCTCGCTAGGGGAGACGAACGCGCCGCCGACGGCGTGTGCTTGGGGAGTCTCGATGGTGTCACCTGCGCAGGCTCGGTCGGTCGACGAACGAGTTGAGCGACGATCCCCCTATCCGCCGAAGATGAGCATCGTAATCGTTGGCACCACGAAGGCGATGAAGCCGGCGAACACCATGCCGACGAGGGAAAGCGCCGTTGCTGCGAACTTGGCGGGGGTTGCGAAGCGCCCGAAGTTCGTTTTCAGCCAAAGTGCGACGTTCGCGCCATCACTGAGGCGCTGGACAGCAAACTCCCGCCGCCCTTCCCCGGACGACTCGGTCACGGCCTTGCCCACGGCGCGTCGCATCATCGGCGACACGAAGCGGCGGTACGCGGCACACGCGATACGGCCAAGAATGCCGTATTGGGTCTCGATGGCTTCCACGACCAAAGGCAAGAGGACCCCGTCGTAAGCGCGCACAGCGAGGTCCGCAGCCTCATGGGCTGGCACCTTGGCTCCTCCCTCAAGAGCCGCTACATCCTTCGACACCTGGACCAAGAACTCCGGAATCAGCTGAAGGATTTCGCTCGTTGTGTTGAGCCAGCGGTGGACCAAAAGAAGCGTGGCCAGGAGCATTCCAAACCACACCGCGAAACCAGCGGCCACGGCGCAGACGACGCCAAATAGGATCGTCTGATCGAAGTAAGGAATGAGGACGCCCACGGCGACCAAAAGCGCGACGCCCGGGGCGAGCACAGGAAGCGCCGCCGTCAGCGCCCGAACGGCAAAAGCGGCGTGAATGCGGGCGCCAAAGTGCTCCCGATAGACGCGGATCTTAAAAAAGTTTGGCGCGCCTTCCTGGGTCGGCTCAACCACCGAGATCGAAGCCATCGTGGAGCACACGAACGGCGAGTTCGGCGTACTTCGCCCGCATCAAACAGGAGGTTTTGATCTCGCTCGTGGAGATGGCTTCGATGTTGATGCTCTCCGTCGCCAGAAGTCGGAACATCTTTGCAGCAACACCCGCGTGACTTCTCATTCCGAGCCCAACGATGGACACCTTGACGACATCTGGGTCGAAGGAGACTTGGCTCGCACCGATTTCGTCGGCGACCTTCTGGGCGATGTCCTGCGCACGGTCGATGTCGCCGGCATCCACGGTAAACGTCAGGTCCGTCAGTCCATCCTGCGCGACATTCTGGATGATCATGTCGACGGAAACGTTGGCCTCCGCGAGGGGTTCAAAGAAGCTCGCGACGCTTCCCGGGTGGTCTGGCACGCGCCGGATCGTGACCTTTGCGGCCTTCTTGTCCGCCGTGACGCCGGCCACGACCACGGATTCTAGGGATTCGTCTTCTCCGGTCACCATGGTGCCCTCCTCCTCCGAAAAGCTTGAGCGCACGTGAACCTTCACGGCGTACTTCATTGCCAGCTCCACGGAGCGAATCTGCAGAACCTTTGCCCCCAAAGATGCCAGCTCGAGCATCTCCTCGTAGCTGATTTGGGAGATCTTTCGTGCGTTCGAGCAGATGTTTGGGTCCGTGGTGAAGACACCGGTCACATCGGTATAGATCTCGCAAACATCGGCTCGAGTCGCGGCTGCGATGGCCACGGCACTCGTGTCCGATCCACCCCGCCCGAGCGTTGTGATGTTGCCGTCTGGGTCGATGCCTTGAAAGCCTGCGACGATGACCACGTTGCCCTCGGCGTGCGCCTGCCGAAGACGTTCGTCGTCGACGCGTGTGATGCGGGCCTTCGTGTGCACGCTATCGGTTTCAACGCGCACCTGATGCCCCATCAAACTCATGGCTTTGACGCCCAAGTCTTGGAGAGCCATCGAAACGAGCGCAGCGGACACCTGCTCTCCGCTCGACACAAGAACATCGATCTCGCGCTCCGTCGGACGCTCCGAAAGCTCCCGACTCATCGTAAGCAGTCGGTCGGTCTCGCCGGCCATCGCGCTGACGACGGCTACGACGTCGTGACCATCGGCGCGCGTTCGCGCGATTCGCGCAGCGACCTCTCGAATCCTCTCAATGGAACCGACAGAGGTGCCGCCGTACTTTTGAACAAAGAGTGCCAAGGTGGGTAAAGCATAAGGGCCGCAGCCCCAAAATCAACAGACGTCAGCTCGCGCTTTCGTCCTCCTCGTCGTCGGAGTCATCTTCTTCCGGAGCAGCAGGTGCCGCCGGTCGTGGTGGTGGCAAAGGCTGACCGTGTTCATCTCGCAGCTTTCGCTCGAGTCGATCAAGGAGCATGCGCTCGATGTAGCTGGGCATGGCGGGAATACTCACGGCGACGCGAACTTGTTCGCGACCGTCCTCCTGAACGCGCACCAGCTCAAAACTTGCAGGATGCGTACGACCGCTATCCTCGTAGTCAAAAAGCAGGTAGCCAACCTCTTCATCTCGGTCGCGCACGGTAAATCCGTAGTCGACGCGAACGAGTCGCACGACGGAACGCCACAGCTGCTCATAGCGGTAGGCGTGCACATCGCTTCGACGTGCGCTGGAGAATGAAGGCACGAGAAGTGCCAGGGCGAGGATGAGGACGGATCCTAGTTTCCGCATGCCCCGAAGCTACGCTATGCGGATCACGGCTCCAAAAAAGCCGCCCACCTAAAAAGCAGTGGGCTCGTTCGAATCATCCGCCGGAAGCTCTCCTTCATCGCTGCGCAGCCCTTCTCGCAGCGCGTCGGCACCCAGAAGGTCGCGCATCCGAAGGTTCAGGCCGTACAGAGGGATGACGCCGGCGATGACGATCACGAGGGATTGCACGACGTACATAAGGAAGATGTAGACCGCACCGTTCGCGCCCACGAGGGATGCCGCGAAGAACATCTTTAGCCCCGCGCTGATGGCGAGCTGGAACGGGCCGAAGAGCCCCGGGCCCGTCGGGAGCAAGATGCCGATGGCGAGGATGCCCATGATGGCGACGGCGTGCCCGAAGGTCATCGGGATGCCGCAGCCCCACGCCAGGAGCCACATGCCCGCGGCGTTGGTGCCCCAGTAGAGCGCAGTCTCGAACAAGAAACCCATGGTCAGCTTGAAAGACGCGAGGCTGCGTATGCCATCCGCGACGCCGTCGACCTTCTCTGCGAGGAGTTTGCCGAGGCGTTTCGAGACGAGGCCGAAGACCGCCTGCGTCGCTCGCACCGCCCAAGCACGCTGCCAAAGGAACACCGCGAGGGCGATGAACGCGCAGGCGAAAATCGTCAGGGCGACGTAGCCATAATAAGGAACGAGGTTGGCGAGCTCGTCATCGGTTTCGAGGCGCGGCAATGCGAAGAGCGCCCACGCGACGCACAAGCTTGTGACGAGCCCGTCGAAGACACGCTCCACGGCGATGGTGCCAAAACCAACGGACACGCCGATTTGGTGGCGAACCTTCGTGAGCGCCGGCCGCGCGACCTCGCCGATGCGAAGCGGCAGGACAAATATTGCGAAGAAACCGATCCAGTTGAGCGCGATGACCTCGCGCATGGGCAGCTTCTTGATGGGCGCGATGAGGAAACGCCAGCGCGTCGCACGCAAGGTGTGGGTCACCAAAAGACTGGCCGCGTAAGCGGGGACGACCCACCACTCGACGACGCTGAAATCCATGGCGCCAGGGTTCAACGGAACCCCCGAGCTGCTCACGAGCCATGCAAAGAGACCCCCAAGAACCAGTGAGAGCACTAGTTTGGGCGCGATTCGACGAAGAAAGCTGCGTTCTTCGGGCGTTTCTGGGGTCCCGGACGACATAAGCAAGCGAAAGAAGCACGGCTTACCAAAGGCCGCGGGTCTCCGCCAGCTTACTTGGTTCGCTTGTCCAGAATCGCTCGGTCGACTCCGGAGGCCTCCACGAACTCCATCGTGGGGCCATCGAGCTGTTCGAGAAGCTCCGCCGGCGGCCCCGACGCGTAGACCTCGCCGAAATAGAGAAAGGTGATCTGGTCTGCGATGCGGAACACGCTGGCCATGTCATGGGAGATAATGATGGAGGTGACGCCAAAGCGGGCTTCCGTCTCCATGATGAGCTCATCGACGGTCTGAACAGTCACGGGGTCGAGGCCCGTCGTTGGCTCGTCGTAGATGAGGATGTCCGTTTCGAGAACGATGGCGCGAGCCACGGCCACGCGTCGCTGCATGCCGCCTGAGAGCTCCGCCGGCGATTTGCTGTGGGAGTCGCCGATACCCAAGGTCTCCAGCCGCGACATGACTCGCTCTCGGACTTCCTTCCTGGACATCTTGGTGTGCTCGCGAAGAGGAAACGCCACGTTCTCAAAGACGCTCATGCTGTCGAAGAGCGCCGAACTCTGAAACACCATGCCCATCTTTCGGCGAACTCGTTCGAGGTTCATGCCCTTGAGGCCGGCGAAGTCGATGCCGTCCACGAGGATCTGGCCGGAGCTCGGCGACTCCAAGCGGATGATCTGGCGCATGAGGACGGACTTGCCCGACCCCGAGGGGCCGATAATGACGTTCGTCTTTCCGCGCTGGATGTCGAAGCTGATGCCCTTGAGGATGTGGGCGTCTCCGTAGCTCTTGTGGATATCGCGGAGCTTGATGTGCGCCGGGTCCTTCTTCGCGGCTTCGAGCTCCGCCTCGGACAGGGGCGCCGGCACGTCTTTCGCGTTCTTGCTCACAGGCCCTGCCCCAGAAGCATCGCGGTAATGACGTAGTCGAGGGCGAGGATGGCGATAGCGTTGTGAACGACGCTTCGGTTGGTGGCTTGACCGACACCGGCGGCGCCGCCTTTCGCGTGAAACCCTTGTCGACAGGCGACCAAGGTCAGTGTTCCTCCGAAAATCGTCGCTTTCACCAAGCCCTGCAACACGTCCGGCCAGTCCACGAGCCAGCGCATGCGTCCGAGGAAGATGCCTGGGTCGATTCCGAGGAGTTTGGTGCAGACAAAGTAGGCGCCAGCGAGACCAACCACGTTGAAGAGCAGGCAGAGAATCGGGACCATCACAACGCCGGCGATCACGCGAGGAGCCACCAGGTATTGGACGGGGTTCACAGCCATCGTCACCAGCGCGTTGATTTGGTCGCTGACGCGCATGGAGCCGAGCTCCGTCGTAATCGCGCTGCCCGCGCGACTTGAGACCATGAGTGCGGTGAACACGGGGCCGATTTCACGGGACATGGCCAGACCCACGACGGCGCCGGTCTGCGTCTCTGCGTTGAACTGGCTGAAACCGTCCGCAAGCTGCAGGCCGAGAACGGCCCCCATGAAGAGACCCGTGAGAGAGACGATAAAGATGGAGCCAATGCCGATGAACTCCATCGAGGCCATGAGCACGCGCCAACGATACGGCGGGCGAATGGCCCAAAAGACGGTCTCCGTGAGCATGTTCCAAAGAACCCCGAGCTCGATGGCCGGCGCCAGGAGCCAGGTGAGGAGACGTTCCATGTCGGTGCGAAACGGAGATGGCCCTTTGGGCTCCTCTTCTTTTTCTTCTGCGCCCGCTTCCTCAGACGGCTCGCTTGTCGTCGCACCACTCACGGAACCGACATATCACGCCGCGCCCATCGTCGCGACAGGCCGCGCAGAAGCCAACGACGTCGCTGCTCGTAGGCGCCAGGCTCGGTGAGACGCGGGCGCGGCACCGTTTGAAGGCCGCTTGCGCCCGGCGGCTGGAAGGTGATGCAGGAGCTGGACCGGTTGCCATGAAGGGCCGTCAGGATTGCGTTCAAGTGCTCATCGCTCCACGCCAGGTCCTCAAACCCGTCGGGGCCCAGGACACCTTCGACGAGCAATGGCGTGAACTGAACAAGGCGCTCGACCGGCTGGGCCCGCTCGTGGCCCAAGAGCGCCAGGTTGAGCCAGGCCCCGATTCGCGCAGGATGTGCGGCGTGAGACCGGAGAAGGTCTGCGAGTGCGCCCGTGTGTCCACACCGGCGGCGCGCCTCCCCCCGATAAATAAAGAGGCTGCCGACCTCCGAGCCAAGAACACGAACACCTTCGTCTTGAGTCTCGAGGGCCTCCTGGAGCGTGCCCATTAACATCTGGGCCCCGCCAAGGCCGATATATGCCCAGCGGGTGCCGTGAGCGCGTTCCAGAGTTTCACGAAAAAGCCCACAGGCGTTTTCGTAGCGTCCGAGCCAGAGCTCGAGCTCGCCCTCATGAACAAGCGGTGACTCGCTCTTCGGCCAGCGAGCACGCAGCCCACGCAACCCCTGTCGGACGGTACTCGCGTCCAAGACACGGATACGCTCAAGCTGCCTGCGAGAGTCTTCGCGAGGGCTTGCGGCGAAGAGAGCCTCATAGCCGCTCGAGGTCGTGAACGTCGTATTTGGGCTTCGATGAAAGCCAAGTCGCTCGACGCTCTCATCGAGAATGCGAACCACCTCCTTGAGGTCCGCGCCGGCGAAACGGTCGCGTCCCCACATCTGCTGGAGTGCCTCACGAATCTCCGACGCCAGATGCAGCGCGCCTCCTTCGGTGGTCTGCTCGCGCCGGACTTCGCCCGCGGCGACGCGTTCCAAGTCTCCCCGCATTTCCAAAGAGAGGCGCCGAAGCAACGCCGGCAAGTGCACCCTTCCCGCTTTGGCGAGGGCAGCATCGAGGCAACGGTAGGCTTCGCCTGTATTCGCGTCGACAATGGCGATTTCCGCTTCCCACACGAAGACCTCTGCCTCTTCCAAGGGGAGCAACTCGCCGCTCCGCCAGGCCTCCACGGCTGCTCTCATGGCCGTGCTGTCGCCGGCGTCGAAGGCTTGAGCCATTTTCTCCGCGGGGGTCACACCTTGAGTGAGCCGGCCGCTTCGGAGCGAGTGCTGAGGCTCCGTGAAGTGTCCCGTGAGAGCTCTTTCCTCTTCATTCTCGGCGAGCTGGCGGGCTTCTTCGTGCTTTCCTAGGCCCATGAGCGCGCGGAGGCGCATAGAACGACGGACATGAGCTTGGCTTGCCAGGTTTTCATAGTCCCGTGCGCGCATGCGCGCAGCTGCGACCTTCGCCGAACGCTCGGGATCCAGCGGACCCATCGCCTGAAGCCGGGTGATGCCCTCCGTTTCGAGCCCTGCGCGAAAACACAGCTCCGCAGCGAGGCGAGCGGCGATGGGCGAGCTCTCCGCGTCCAGCATCTCCAGGGCCTGGCGAGTTCGCCTCAGCGCTACGAGGAGCGGCGCGAGCTCAAGGGCTATTCGTCCCCCTTCGACGAGGTGCCTTTCCACCACGGCGTAGCCCTGCGTGAGCTTGCCTTCTTCTGCGAAGGAGAGCGCGCGACGAAAATCACTCATGACGAATAGAAACGCGGAACGCGACGGGAGATGCTCGTCATGATCTCGTAGGCGATGGTCCCGGCGGCCTCTGCAAGTTCGCGTGCGTGCAACATTTCATCGCCCTGGCCACCGAGGAGAACCACCTCGTCGCCTACCTTGGCGCCGGGAACGTCTGTGACGTCCACGTGCGAGAGGTCCATGGAGATCCTCCCGACATATGGACAGCGTTGGCCGCCGACCAACACCTCACCGCCGCCGACCATGCTGCGAAAGACGCCGTCCGCGTAGCCGATGGGAAGAACGGCGAGGCGCGTCGGTCGCTTCGCTACAAACGCGCAGTCGTATCCTGCGCGCTCACCCGTCGCCAAATGGCGCACGGAGATCACTCTCGTACGAAGCCGAAGCGCTGGCTTGAGCTGGATCTCGCTCGGCGAAAACCCGGCTTCTCCGTAGAGCGCGATGCCCGCACGGACCATATCGTAGCGCGCCCTCTCGAAGCGGAGCGCTCCGGGGCTGTTGGCGGCATGGATCGACGGCGTGTACCCAGCCGCACGTACCATCGCGATGGCTTCATCAAAGCGTTCGAGTTGACCGTCGGTGAACTCATCGTCCGTGTCGGCGGCGGCGAGGTGGGTCATGAGCCCGGAAAGGACGAGCCCGGGCATCGCGGCCATCGCCTCCAGGAACGCCGGCAACTCCGTCATTGGCACGCCGAGGCGCGCCATGCCTGTGTCCACCTTGAGGTGGACCCGGAAGTCTCCATTGGACGCCGCCTGAAACGCCTCGAGTTCGCCCAGGTCATAAACGACGGGTACCAAGTCTCGCTCTAGGACTTCCCGGTGCGCCCCTCCGACGACCCCGTTCAGAATGAGAATCGGGCTGCGTACGCCCGCGTCGCGTAGCTCGATGGCCTCTTCGGCGAGCGCCACGGCAAAGCCCTTGGCACCCGCGCGCTCAAGGCGCTCCACCACGGGCACAGCCCCATGTCCATAAGCGTCTGCCTTGACCACCGCCAGAACCTCGGCGCCAGCGATGGAGCGCACCTGGCCAAAGTTGTGAGCGATGGCCTCGAGATCGACCTCCGCAAGTGTCGGCCGAAGAAGGTACTCAGCGCTCTGTAGGCGCGGCCGCAAAACAAGCTTTTGGTCGGGCGAGGCCACAAAAGTAGGTACTTCATCAGGCAAGGCGCGGGGTCAAGACGGAGATGCCAAGAACAAGCCTCCAGCTCTTTGGCGGGTGCTGCTTGCGTCCGTGTTTGCTACATAGGACGGTCTGCGATGGCCAAGAAGCGAAAGAGCACGCCCACGAAGAAGCCCGACAAAGCGAGGGCGGCCAAAAAGAGCGCGCCCAAACGTAGCCCGAAGACGACTTCGAGCGGCGGCGGAAAGTGGCTCGTGGCTGCAGGCGTCGCAGGTTTGGCCGCGATCGCGGCGATGGTCTACGCCCAGGGGGACGTGGACTCAGAAGCAAGGGAGGTCAGCAACGTGGAGGTCGTCGAACCCGCCGCTGAGCCCGAACTCATCGTCACAGTCCCCGAATCGCTCCAGGTGCGCGTTCAAAGTCGTTACCCACACGACCGCCAAGCGTTTACCCAGGGCTTGCTTTGGCACGAAGGGAAGATCTACGAGAGCACAGGGCGCTATGGCCATTCGACGCTGCGCCGAGTGGATCTTGCGACGGGCCGAGTAGAGCAAGAGGTCGCCCTCGACGATGGATACTTCGCCGAAGGCCTCGCCCGGGTCGGAGAGCGTCTCTTCCAGCTCACATGGCAGAGCCATAAGGCCTTCGTTTACGACCTCGACACCTTCGAGCGGGTCGCTGAATTCGACTACGAAACCGAGGGCTGGGGCCTTTGTTACAACGGCACCGACCTGGTGATGAGCGATGGCTCCTCCACCCTCTTCTTCCGAGACCCCAGCGACTTTTCCGTGCGGCGGGAGGTCAACGTGATGAAGGCCGGGCGTCCTCTGCGAAACCTAAACGAGCTCGAGTGCGTCGATGGAGACGTTTACGCGAACGTCTGGCAGCGGGATGAAATCGTCCGAATCGATCCCTCTAGCGGCACCGTGGAGGCGAGCATCCGAGCAAGCGGCCTTCTGGATCGCGATGAGCGACGAGGCACGGATGTCTTGAATGGGATCGCCTATTTGCCGGATAGCCGACGCTTTCTCATCACAGGCAAGATGTGGCCCGTCGCCTTTGAGGTCGACTTCGAGGAGCGCTGAGGACCGCCGAAGGTCGCTACTCGCGCTTCTCAAGAACCTCGGCGATTTTCTCGGTGAGGTTATCCAGGTCAAAGGGCTTGTCGACGAAAGCGTCCGCTCCGTAGAGGGGCGAGGTCATCTCATTCAGCCGCTCGCCAATTCCCGTGAGCATGAGCACCGAGGTGTCTTTGAGCGCTACGTCTTCGCGAATGGCCCGGCAGACTTCCCAGCCGCTCATGCCCGGCATCATCACGTCGAGGATGATGAGGCTTGGTTTTTCGCGTCGGGCGAGGCGAAGAGCCTCTTCGCCGTCCGAGGCTTCCACCACTTCGGCGCCGAGCGTCTTGACGTGGCGGGCCACCATCGCGAGGATTTCAAGGTCGTCGTCCGCACAGAGGACGGTTTTTCCGGTCAAGTTGCCCATAGCTTCTGAGCGGCATCCTCTGCCCTTAGGGACCTTCTTGTCAACGAGGATCGTCTTTTGCTTGATGAGCAGCGATACGCGTCATTGCTGTGCTTTTTGGCCTGTGCTAGCCACGAGCCGTGGAACGTACGCGCATTGCCCCGATTCTTGGCCGAACATGGCTTGTCGTGGGCCTCACCCTTGGGCTCGCTTGTGGCAGCGATGAGGAAGAGGTCGTCGATTCACCCGAGCAAAGCGAGCCACGGCATGGGCTGACGCCTGAACAGGCTGCCGAAACCCTCGCCACGGTCGGCGATGAGACCATCACCCTCGGTGAGTTCGCGGAACGCCTCGCCGATCAGAGCCCGTATCTTCGAACACGCTTCAACACCCCAGAGCGTCGTCGTGAGTTCCTCGACAACCTGATCCGCTTCGAGATCCTTGCCCAGGAGGCCGAGCGCCGAAACCTGGATGAGTTGCCCTCAGTCGTGCGCACACGAAACCGCGCGATGATTCAGCAGATGATGCGGGAGCTCTTTGAGGAGATTCAGCCCGAGGACATCACCGACGCGGACATTGAGACGTACTACAACGCGAACTCCGCCGAGTTCCGTTCGCCCGCACAGATGAGGGTCAGCGTGATCGCGTATGACGACCAAGCGGCTGCGACAAGTGCGCTCGAAGGCTTCAAGGCACACCCCGAGGACACGGACGCGTTTCGAGCCGCCGCCGCCGCGCAGGCGAACCCCGCCCTCGCCTCCCGCCGCGGAGATGTTGGCTTCGTTCCTCTAGACGGCTCACGGCCCGAAGGAGAAACGAGCGTTCCCGCGAGCGTCGCCGCGGCCGCCTTTGAGCTTCCACGACTCGGCGCCGTCGCCGGCGACGTCATCGCGGCGGACGGAAAGTATTGGCTGGTGAAGCTAACGGGCCGTCGCGCGGCGATGAACCGAAGCGTGGAAGAGGCATCACGCACGATCCGGCAGCGTTTGTGGAGCGAACGTCGCGACGCCGCCGTAGAGTCCTTTGTGGACGGCCTGCGCGAAGACGCGAACATTGAAATCGATCGCTCTGCTCTCGAGCATGTGCGCATTGGCGGCGGATCGCCGGCCCCGGAGGCAACCCCATGAAGAACGCTCTGTGTACCCTCGTTGTCGGGGTGTTCCTCGCGAATTCTCTGCCAAAGACCGCGGAGGCTGACGTCATCGAACGCATCGTGGGCGTGGTGAACGACGAAGCGCTTTTCCTGAGCGAACTTCGACGCCGTTCCCTCCCCTTCCTGGACCGCCTCATGAGCGCGCCCAGCGAGGCCGAGCGTACAGCCGGCTTGCAGCAGCTTCAGACGGAGCTGCTCGACCGCATGGTCGATGAGATCCTCATCGAGCAGGCCGCGGGACGCATGCAGGTTCGGGTCACCTCCGCCGACGTCGACCGCGCCATTCAAAACGTGGCACGGGAAAACAACCTCACCGAAGAGCAGTTCTGGCAGGCGGTTCAGGGACAGGGGTTCACCGAGTCCCAGTATCGCGCCGATGTCCGTCGCCAGATTCTTCGGCTGAAGGTGATCAATCAGCGAGTCCGTGGACGTGTCAACGTCACAGAGGCGGAGGTTCGTGCTCTCTACGACCAGCGTTTCCGGCAGGCGAACCGCCAGGTGCGGCTCCGCGCGTCTCACGTTCATCTCGCGCTCCCACCTGAGCCCAACGCCGCCGACATCGCCGCAGCGCGGGCGGAGGCCGCTCGCATTCGGGCGGAACTCACAGAGGACAACTTCCTCGCGGCGACCCAAGAGTACGGTGGCGGAGAGCTCGGCTGGCTGAGTGAAGGCGAACTGCCGTCCAACCTCGAAGAAGCACTCTTGGGACTCTCGCCAGGGGAGCTCTCGGCGCCTGTGCGCGGCGCCACTGGCTTTCATATCTTCTTTCTCCACGAACGCGAACGCGGTGGGACAAACCTCCCAGCTTTCGAAGAGGTCCGAGAGCAGCTGCAACGCCAGATGATGGAGCGGCAGATGGTTCGCCAGGAACAGGAGTTTCTCCGGGAGCTCCGGCGTGATGCCATCATCGACAAGCGCCTCTAGGTGAGCCGTACCCGCGCATGGACACGCTTTGGTGTGCCCCTCGTCGCCCTCGGTGTACTTTTCGGTATCACGCAGCTGACGACCCCCCCAGAGGAGCGTGTCGCCCACGTCACAGCTGAATCCCCGACGCCTCCTCCGCCGGGCGAGTTTCCGGACGACGATCTGCTGGCACGGAGCGTCCGCTATTCGGACTCCTTCGTCGTGGAACAAGCGACGCGGGTTCGAGTTCGGCTATCCGGACGTGGAAGTGTTCACGTCGCCCTCATTTCGGAGGACGATTCCCTCGTTCGTGAAGCTGTAGGCGAGGCCCCTGGTGAGATCCGCTTCGCTGCCCTGGAGCCAGGCGAGTGGGTTATGCGTCTCCGCGCCCTCCCCGGCGGCCAGAACCTGGAAGCCGAGGCCCGCGTCGGTGGGCAGAGCTGGACGCTTCTGGGGTTCGCGGCTGGGCTGCTCTTCTTGCCCTTCGCCTGGCCGTATCGTCGCGCCCCCGTGGAGACCTGGCGCCGCTTCATGTCCGCGGAACGCTGAGCTTGATGTGCCCTAGATAAATTGGGCTTTTCGCGCTCTTCGCCCGTGGCGAGAGGCGCAGCTTCATTGTACGGTCCCGCCATGGACATCTCCCAACTTCTGAACGCCGCGCTGGCGGCGGTCATCTTCAGCCTGATCGGCTTGATGTTTTTTGGCATCGCGTTCTGGCTCATCACGAAGCTGGCCCCGTTCTCAGTCCGCAAGGAGATCGAGGAAGACCAAAACACGTCCCTGGGAATTGTGATCGGTTCGATCATCATCGGGATTGCGCTGATCGTGTCCGCTTCGATACATGGCTGAAGAAGCCGCGTCTGCGGAAGCCGCCCCATCGGACGCAAAAGCGACGAGCACTGGGGCCAACGAAGCCGGCGGCAGACCCAAGCTGCCTACGCCACTGCTGTACCTCACGGTCCTCATCATCGCGACGTCGGGCCTCGTCTATGAGCTCCTCGCCGCCACCCTCGCCAGCTACGTCCTCGGCGACTCGGTGCTCCAGTTCTCCACCACCATCGGCGCCTATCTTTTCGCGATGGGCATCGGCAGTTTCCTGTCGCGTTACGTCGGCGACGACGTCGCTCGTCGATTCTTGGAGGTCGAACTCGGTGCGGCCATCGCCGGCGGCTTGTCGGCGCCCTTGCTCTTTCTTGGGTTTGCGTACGCGGACTTTTTCAGCGTTCTGCTTTACGGCACCATCGGCCTGGTAGGGATTCTCGTCGGGCTCGAGGTGCCTCTGCTGATGCGCATTTTGAAGGAGCACCTCGCCTTCGAAGAGCTCGTCGCCCGCGTGTTGACCTTCGATTACATCGGCGCGTTGGTGGGCTCCATTCTCTTCGCCATTGTCTTGGTGCCTAGCCTTGGGCTCAACCGCACCGCCCTGCTCTTTGGTATGTTGAACGCCCTGGTCGCTTTCGGGGGCACGTTCATATTGGCGCCGCTGCTGCAGCGCGGAGAACGTTTTCGCCTCCGGATTGGCGCCATCGCCGTCCTCGCGCTCCTGTCCGCCGGCTTTGTGCGGGCAGACGAACTCACAAGCTACACCGAGCAGGCGATGTACACGGAGCCCGTCGTGTACTCCGAACAGACCCCATATCAGCGAATTATCGTGACCGGCGATCAGAGCGGCGTGCAGCTCTTCCTCAACGGCAACCTCCAGTTCGCTTCGTCCGACGAGTACCGCTACCACGAGGCTCTCGTTCATCCCGTTTTTGCAACGGTCGAAGGTCGGGAACGCTCCGCCGCCCGTGTTCTTGTCCTCGGCGGCGGCGACGGGCTGGCGCTCCGAGAAATCTGGAAACACCCAGGCGTCGAATCCGTCACCATGGTGGACCTCGATCCGGCGGTCACGGCGATGGCGCGGCAGCTTCCGCCCGTCGTGGCCCTCAACCAACACAGCTTCGACGATGAACGTCTGACGCTCGTGCACGAGGACGCGATGGTGTGGCTCGATGAGGCCCAGCGCGGTCCCTTCGACATCATCATCATCGACTTCCCGGACCCCAACAACTTCTCCCTGGGCAAGCTCTACACGCGCCGTTTCTACCGCCTCGCGTCTCGTTCTCTTGCGCCAGGTGGGGCCTTGGTGGTGCAGAGCACGTCACCTCTCTACGCGCGCCGCAGCTTCTGGTGCGTCGATCGGACGATGCGTGAAGCCGGCCTCTTCACCCACCCCTATCACGCCACGGTGCCGAGCTTCGGCGAGTGGGGGTTCATCCTCGCGGCGCGTGCCGAGTTCGATCCGCCGGAGCGCGTGACCGCGGCGTCTTTGCGCTTCCTGGACGACGAGACGCTGCAGACGCTCTTCGAGTTCCCGCCGGACATGACCCGTGTGCCCGTCGAACCCAACCGCTTGAACGACCAGACCCTGGTTCGTTACTACGAATCTGAGTGGAACCGCTACGGACCATGAGCACTCGTCGCCGTGACGTGCTTTTTGGACTCCTGGGCGCTCCCCTCGCGGGCCAGCTTCTCGGCTGTGGGCCCGGCGACGAACTCCCGGAAGAGGTCGCCGTCGAAGGACGGCTGCGGGGACCGAATCATGAGCTTGGACACCGCCTGCGCGAGGATATTGACCCCGCTGACTGGGATGACGTCCCCGAAGAGCGGGTCGATGTCGCTATCGTCGGCGGTGGTGCCGCGGGCCTTGCCGCCGGCTGGCGCCTCCGTCGCCAAGGGCGCCCCAACGTGCGCGTCTATGAGATGGAAGATGCCCCGGGTGGAACGGCGCGTGGCGGCCAGAGTCGCGTCTCAAGATACCCTTGGGGCGCGCACTACCTTCCAGTTCCTCGCCGCGATGACCGAATCCTGCGCTCGCTCCTGACGGAGATGGGTGCCCTCGGCGAAGGCGGAGAGCCGGCAGAGGAGGTGCTCGTCCGCGAGCCCGACGAACGCGTGTTCTACCGTGGGTTCTGGTACCGAGGCCTCTACCCCTTTGCAGGCGCCAGCCCCGAAGACCTCGCCGAACTCGCGCGCTTCGAGTCGCTCATGGCCAGCTATGCGGAGCGCCGAGACGAAGACGGGAAGGCAGCCTTCCGGCTCCCTATGCGCGAGTGCTCGCGGGACCCCGAGCTCCTTCGGCTGGATACCTACGACGCGGCAACGTTCCTTGAACAGAACAACTTTCGCTCGCCTCGCCTGCTCTGGCTCTGTGACTACGCGTGTCGAGACGACTACGGACTCCGCCTCGCCGACGCGAGCGCTTGGGCCTTGGTCTTCTATTGGGCCGCCCGCATCGAACCCGGGGAAGAAGAGTCCTCGGACATTCTGACTTGGCCCGACGGGAATTCCGCCCTAACCCGCCATATGGCGCGCTCTCTGCGGGGACGCATCGACTCCAACGTCCTCGCGGCGCGTGTCGAAGTGCTTCGAGACTCTGAAGGCGAGGGAGCCCGCCTTCTCTTCCTCACGCCAAGCGGCGCGCGGCGACGTGTGCGCGCTGAGCGCGTCATTATGGCAACGCCTCAGTTCATCACCCAGCACCTCGTAGTCGGCGCCGAGACGCCGCGTCTTGAAGGAACAGCCTTTGGCCCCTGGATGGTGGCGAATCTTCACCTGAGCGAGCGCCCCGGCGGCCGCGGCGTGGGTCTGTCTTGGGACAACGTCATCTATGACAGTCCATCTCTCGGATACGTGAGCGCAACTCATCAGCGTGGACGTGAGGTGGGTCCCACCGTCTGGACTTACTACTATCCGCTCTGTGAGGGGACCCCGAGCGAGGCGAGGCAGCGCCTCTTCGATGCAAACCTTGAGGAGTGGCAGGACGCCATCATTCTCGATCTGGAGCGAGCGCACCCAAGCCTGCGACAGCACCTTCGGAAGGTGGATGTCTGGCGGTGGGGACACGGCATGGTGCAGCCACGTGTCGGATTCCTGGGTGCCGGGGCGCGCTTCGACGCAGGAACGCCAAGCGGGCCGATTCACTTCGCCCACTCCGACCTAAGCGGCCTCGCCCTCTTCGAGGAAGCGTTTCATCATGGCGTTCGCGCCGCAGATGAGGTCATCGCGCGTGGCCGCGGCTAAACCCGGGCTCTTCGCGGCGCAGGGGCCGTGGCTCTTTGGTCGGTCCACGGATCTATTCGCTTTTGGCGGGAGCGCCCTGCTCTCCTTTGCCATCCTCGGCATTGGGGTCGCGACAGGACTGCTCGAACGAGACATCCCGGACTGGGTATTCTTCGCCTGCATCGTCGCCGTCGATGTCGCCCACGTGTGGTGCACGCTCTTTCGCGTGTACCTCGATGGGGCCGAGGTAAAACGACGCCCCCTGCTGTACTTGGGGCTCCCCGTCGCGCTCTACGCGCTCTCGGTTGTGTTTCACGCGGCAGGCTCCCTGGTCTTCTGGCGCGTGCTCGCTTACGTGGCCGTGTTTCATTTCATTCGGCAGCAGGTCGGCTGGATGCGCCTCTACAACGGCCGTGACCCGGCGGCCTCCACGCGGGAAAAGTCGCTCAACATCGCGGCCATTTACCTAAGCACCCTCTACCCAGTCCTTTGGTGGCATGGCCACCTGCCGCGCTCGTTTCACTGGTTCCTCGAAGGTGACTTCGTCGTGGGCATGAGCGCTCAGCTCGCGCGCATCGTATTCCCGATCTACGTCGCCACCCTCGTCGCGTTCTTCGGCTGGCATGTGCGCCGCATATTCCAAGGTCGGGGGCAACCAGGGATGGTCTTGCTCGTTCTAACCACGGCCGCGGCCTGGTACGTCGGCATCGTCGCCTTCAACAGCGACCTCGCCTTCACCGTGACGAACGTGTTGATCCACGGCGCGCCGTACTTTGTTCTTACCTTTCGTTACGCACGGAAGCGCTCCGCCGAAGATGCGCCTCTGCTGCGCCGTTTGGTCGGGCGCCAGGTTTGGGGCGCGGCCGCGGTGTTCGCTTTTACCGTGCTCCTACTCGCGTTTGGGGAAGAGTTCCTTTGGGACCGCTTGGTCTGGCACGAACACACCGACTGGTTCGGTGACTCGTCGGAGCTATCCTCGTTTGCCCTCGTGTTCATCGTCCCGCTGCTCTCGCTGCCACAGCTCACGCACTACGCCCTGGATGGTTTGGTGTGGCGCCGCCGAGACAATCCGACGCTCTCTTCGACGCAGCCTTAGTGGCTTGCTAGAACGCGGCGTGATCGAGCCAGGACTGACAGTAGAAGACCTTCTCAGCCGACTCCAGCAGCCGCGAATCGATGTTCGTGGTCTCCCGCAGGGAGCGCTGGCGAAGTGGCTTTGTAGCGCCCCAGCAGAGGAAAGGTGGGTCGTTCTCACAGCCGATGCAGACAGCGCTGACCGCATGGCCAGCAACCTACGCTTCTTCTTGGGCGAGAACACCGGCGAAGGCGACGCCCAAGCCGTTGAACAGGTCCTCCTCTTTCCCGCCCTCGACGTGTCGCCGTTCCTCGCCGTCGCTCCGGACCGCCGTGCGTCGATGGACCGCCTCGCGACGCTCTTCCACTTGGGCAGCGAGCTGTCCTGGCGCTTTGTTGTCGCGCCAGTTCCGGCAGCTCTTCGCCGCGTGATGCCGCGGGAGAGCGTGGCACGCGGTAGCCAACTCATCGAGTTCGGCGAAGAGCTCGATCGAGAACGACTCATCACCGTTCTCGCCGAAGGAGGCTACGTTCGGGTCCCCGTGGCTGAGGACCCCGGGACCTTCGCCGTTCGCGGCGGCGTCCTCGATGTCTTTCCGCCTCACGCGAGTTACCCCTCACGCGTGGAACTCGACGACGACACCGTCGCCTCCATCAAGGTCTTCGACCCCGACGACCAGCGCACCATCCGCGAAGTCGAGCGTGTGTTCGTCCATCCCGCTCGAGACACGCTGCTCAGCGCCGACCCGAAGGAGACCATTTCCCGCGTTCGAGACCTCTGCGACGACGCAAACTACCCCAGCTCGAAGACCCGAGCGTTACTCGACGACCTCGAGTCGGGTCGCTCGTTCTACGGTCTGGACGGCCTGCTCCCGGCGTTCCATTCCCATCTCGAGACCCTCTTTGATTACTGCCCGGGTGCGCGCGTCGCCCTCGTGGATCCCCCGTCCATCACGCAGATAGCCGATCTGGAGCTCTCCCGCGCCATCGAGGACCGGGAAGCCCGCGTCGAAGACGGTTCCCCGGCGTTTCCCGTCGACAGGCTCTACGCAGACGAAGGCGAACTTGCGCGCATCCTGAGCGAGCGCCAGCTCGTCGTCTCCCACAAGCTCGCGAGCGTCGGCCGCCCGATGCACGATGAATCTCTCCTCGCCCAGTTCGAACTGGTCGAAGACGGCGACTTCGCCGAAGCAGGCGCCGACGACCAAGGAGTCCTCGTCGCGGAACTCACAGCCAAGCGCGGCGCCGTGGACGACGACACGCTCAGGCCCGTTGCGCTTCGCGCCGCGGGATGGCTTGAGCGCGGTTTCCGTGTGCTGATGAACGCGAGGACGAGGACCCAGGCGGAGCGCCTCATCTCCCTCCTTCAGGGCTACGAGGTGCCCGTCGCGCGCGCACCGGAAGCCTATTCGCAGGCTCTGGACTCTGGCGTCAAAGGCGAGGTCCAGGTGGTCATCGGAGAGCTCCAAGACGGTTTCGTCTGGGGTGCAGAGGGCGTCGTCGTCGTGACCGAAGGTGAAATTTTCGGCACCCGTGTTCGCAAGAAGTCCACGACCCGAAAGCGGAAACGCAAAGCCGCCAAGGCCTTCCTCGAAGACCTCAAGGAGCTCCAGGTCGGCGACTACGTCGTGCACACAGACCACGGCGTAGGTCGATACCTCGGCATCGAACGGAAGAACCTGGGGCAGAGCGCGCTGGAGCGGCTTCAGGGCGTCGAAGTCGTCGGCGTCGAAGTCCTCGTCCTCGAGTACGTGGGAGGCGACCGCCTCTTTGTGCCGGTGACGCGCCTCGCGCAGATTCAGAAATTCGCCAGCAAAGATGCGAAGCCCAAGCTGGACCGGCTTGGCGGAAGCACCTTCGCGAAGAAGAAAGCGAAGGCCAAGAAGGCTGTTCGCAAGCTCGCGGACGACCTCTTGGTGCTCTATGCCGAGCGGGCCGCAGCCACGCGCCCTGCCCTCGAGCCCGCGGGGCGCTCTTTCGCGCAGTTTGAGGCGACCTTTCCCTTCGATGAGACACCGGACCAGGCGCGCGCCATCGAGGACGTGCTTCAAGACCTCGAGAACCCACGCCCGATGGACCGTCTGGTCTGTGGCGACGTTGGCTTCGGCAAAACCGAGGTCGCCCTCCGAGGCGCCTTCCGCATGGCCATGTCTGGACGCCAGGTCGCCCTCCTCTGCCCAACGACGGTGCTCGCGCAGCAGCACTTTCGAACCTTCGCGGCGCGGCTCCAGGACTACCCGCTGAAGATCGGGCAGCTCTCGCGATTCGTTGGCAAAGAAGAGTCCGCAAAGGTCCTGTCGGGGATCAAAGATGGCACCGTGGACATCTGCGTTGGTACCCATCGCCTCCTGAGCAAAGACGTCCACTTCGGTGACCTCGGGCTCCTTGTCATCGACGAAGAGCAGCGTTTTGGTGTCGCCCACAAGGAGCGTATCAAGAAGCTCAAGAAGTCCGTCGATGTGCTGACTCTCTCGGCGACCCCGATTCCAAGAACGCTCCAGCTCGCGATTGGCGGCATGCGCGACCTCTCCCTCATTACGACGGCGCCGACGGACCGACGCGCCGTGCGGACCTTCGCTTGCCGTTGGGACGACCACACCATCCGCGAGGCGATTCTTCGTGAGACCTCTCGCGGCGGACAGGTCTTCTTCGTCTACAACCGGATTGAAGGTCTCTACGAGCGAGCCCAGCGACTCCAAACCATCATGCCGGACCTCCGAATCGCCGTGGCCCACGGTCAGATGAAGGAAGGCGAGCTTGAGCGGACGATGACTGACTTCATCGACGGCGAGTACGACGTTCTCTGTTCAACGGCGATCATTGAGAGCGGTATCGATATTCCTCGCGCGAACACGATGCTCATCGACCGAGCCGATATGTTTGGCCTCTCTCAGCTCTATCAGCTTCGCGGCCGTGTCGGTCGATCCCGTGAACGTGCCTATTGCTACCTCATCACCCCACCGCCGAGCACGCTCAGCGACGAAGCTCGGCATCGCATCGAGGCACTCGAGCGCTTTACGGAGCTGGGCAGCGGCTTTCAGGTCGCAAGTCTCGACATGGAATTGCGCGGAGTCGGCGACCTTCTCGGCGCGGAGCAGTCGGGGAGCGTCAGCCAGATCGGCTTCGACCTCTTCTGTCAGATGCTCGAAGACGCCGTGGCGCAGCTTCGCGGCGAGGAGGTCACTCAAGACATCGACCCGGAGCTCACGCTCTCGACGGAACACTATCTCCCGGACACGTACATCGAAGATGTCGGTCTTCGGCTGAGCTTCTACAAGCGCCTCTCCACCGCCGAGGACGAAGACTCCATCGGAGACATCGGTGGAGAAATGGAAGACCGCTTCGGCCCTCCGCCTCCAGTCGCTGTGGATTTCGTTCGCGCCATGCAGCTTCGTCCAATGCTTCGGCAATACTGTGCGCTCGGCTGCGAGGCGTCCGACTCCCGCGTCACACTTCATTTGCGCGAGGACACGCCCTTGGACCCGTCGAAGATCATCGCTCTTGTAGGCGAGCCTCAGAGTCCTTGGAAGCTTACGCCGGACATGCGGCTCACGCGCCGCTTCGACGCCAACGAAGGCGGTGACGCCATCGACCGAGTTCGCGCGCTCTTTCGTTTGCTGCGCCCCCTTCAGCGCGGGGTCTAAGCGGCTCGCGCTAGCTCAACGTCAGTACGTTCAGCTGTACAGGTAGAGCGAGGGGCCCGCCGCAGGTGTACACGGCGAGGCGCTCGACGGCGGCGCGCAATCGGGCCTCCGCCACCTTCTCATCCGAAGACGCGAGCCGAAGAAGTCCCGGCCAGAAGGTTGAGCGCGCGAGGGGGTCGTCGGGGATCTCCCGCGCGGAACGATACGGCAAGCGGAACGACTCTGGGCGACACTGAATGGTCTCAAAGCCCGCCGCCCGCGCTCCTTTCGTCCATTGGGCGAAGGTGGTCTCCGGGTGAGTCTGCAGGCGAATCCGCAGTTCGGTGTCTCCCTCAAAGCGAGCGACCTCGTCCAGCATCTCGAGGAGAGGTTGAATGCTCCGAGCGGCCGCGACGGAGAGAAGCACGCGACCACGATGCAGGCATACAACCCGACGCAGTTCGCTCAGAAGGCCGCCGAGGCAGTCGAGCGGTGTGTCGGCGATGACCCCAACGGCGAGGTCAAAAGCCTCCTTGCCAAACGAGAGCGACGAGGAGTCTTCGCGCTTAAAGAAGACACGCTGTTCGGCGTGAGCGACGCGTCGCGCGTAGTCGATGAGACCGTCGTCGTTGTCGACGGCCACGACACGCCCGCCGCCAAGCTGTGCGTGGAGCTTACGCGCCAGACTGCCGGTGTGGCACTGCACGTTGAGCACCACTTCGCCGCTTCCGGGCGTGACCGCGTCGAGAAGGGGCTGCGCAAAATGAGCGTAGTAGCCCGGGCCCACCACGTTTGCCGCGAGGCGAACCTCCTCAGCGCCACTGCATCGAAAGCGGCCTCCCTTCACAGGTCCTCGAGGCTCTCCAAGGCGGCGACGGCTTCGTTCGCCAGCTCGCCCAAGGTCGCCGTCGTCTCGTCTTCGAAGTCGACCATCGTGACGACGCGCTCATCCGAGCCGAGCTCGCGAAGCGCGTCCAACATCTCACCGTCGAGGAGCTCAACGGAGGCTTCGATGGCCGAAGCCACGACCTCAGGGCTCTCGCTCTTCAGGAATCGTTTGAGCTGCTTCACGGCGCCGGGTTCGCCGACCTCCGCCAAGAGGAAGGGAAGTTCGCACATCGCAGGGCCGGTGCGTTTCTCGTCCAAGGCGCGGTCGATGGCTCGCGCGACCTCGGCGTAGTAGTCGTAGGCAACGTCGAGAAGTGCTTCGCCCGCCGCATGACGTACCGTAGGCTCTTCGTGGTCCAAGATGCTGACCAGCGCGTCGGCCATGAGCGGTCCAGGCACCTGGGAGCAGAGGTCGGCGAGGCGCTCGAGACGCATCGCGCCGGACTCCGAGGAATCTCCACGAGCTGTCTCCACGGCTTTCGCAAGGAGTCGCGTCAACGCTTCCGGGTCCTTGTCGAGAAGTTCGCGCTCCGCGGCTCGGAGTGCTCGGTCGGCTTCGAAGATTTGATTCAACAATACGCTGGGCATATGTGTGAGTACGTTCCGGTAGCGATACCGTCAACTGTCTTCGAAGCCGCATTTGGCTTCGTCCAAAGCGTCTCAAAAAGAAATGTTAAATCAGGGACTTAGCCGTCGACCACGGGACAGCCCGTCCCGTCGATGGCCGGAATCACGATCTCGACAAGCGTCTCTCGCAATCGGGTGACGCCGTCTCCTCGCAGCACAATGGTCAGGAAATAGCTGACCGGAACGGGTCCAGGCTCGAAACGTGTGTTGTCCAGGATGAAGCGAAACGCCACTTCTGTGCCCGGCTGAACGTCCACGTAGCGGTCTCCAAGGTCGGACGCGCCGTCCCTTGGGCGTGCTCCGAGGGTCTCCACGCCCACAACAAACTCCGTGGCATCGACGCCATCGAAAGGAGCGTCTTCCACCACGGCGTCCACGTCCAAGAGCACGTCTTGGACGAGCGTACGTACGACGTCGATGACGCCTTCGCCCAGGTCTTCGCCCAACTGACCGATGTCGAAGACAATGGGCTGCCCGTCCGGGGTAACGGCCCCGGTGTCGGTGGCGATGGAACGAAGGTCACGAAGCGCGTCTCCCCCGAACCCACCACTGTAGAGTCCGAGGACGCGGGCGCCGATGGTGCGCAACGCTCCCACTGTCTGTTCGTAGGTAGCCGGCGGAGGGCGCAGCGAACCGGGCGCATACATCTGGCTGCCTCCGGGACCATTGTGGAACTCTGCGTCGGTGAAGAGCAAAATGATCCGAGAGCCATTCTCGCGAAAGCACGGGTAGCCAACCTCACCGTTGGCGCACATCGCCGGCGGCAGCTCTCCGGGAATCCCTCTGCCGGTGGCGGCTTGCCACAGCGCCTCCACGTGACTCTCAGGGGGGTCGCCGCCGCTGCGCTCCGCGAGGCGCCCTACCCCTCGTTGGACCGCTCCGATATCCGTGGTGCTGGGTTGGCGAATGCGGAAGGGCTCGTCCGTTTCGGCGCCATAGGGCAGCACTGGGAAGTCTGCGAACTCCGCCACGCTCAACGAGACATCTGGAATCTCGGCGATCAGCCCAGGCACGATGACTTCCCGGAGCGATGCCTGAATCTGGCGAATCTCATCCAACATGCTTCCGGTGACATCCACGAGGAAGAGCACGTCAGCGCTCGCGATGCGCGCGACAAAACGCGAATCAACGAACGTCGGGGGGGCCGGCAGCGGGAGCTCCACACAGATATCAGGCCGAGGCGGAGGCACGCTGCTGTCGCGAACCGCCGGCACGTCGATAGGAACATCCGCTGAGGCGTCCAGTTCCGGTCCCGCGTCGAAGCTGGGAACGATGAACTCGGTTTTCGAACCACAGGCGGCCAAGACGACGAGGGCGAAGGCTGAGCAGGGGAAGCGCATTGGTGTCCGTGGGTGCAAGAACGGAGCCACTCGGCGCAGGCAAAACCAGACTAAGGCGTGTCGCAGGAGCCGCCGTCTTCGCCCGGGACAACGAGGAGGATTTCTCGCCGATCAAGGCGACTCCGCCCGAATGCGCGAAAGAGCACCCGCGCCGGAATGCGGAGTGTTTCGGCACGAAGCGGCACGCTCGCGGCGTCGACCTGGACGCGGAACGTCACACTTGTGCCAGGCACCACACCCAAGAAACTATCCGCCGTGATCTCCCGGACGCCGGAGCTCGGTGTCGCTTCCAAGGGCGCAATGGACTCGACCAGGGTCCGCGCATCAAACTCATCACCGGGAACGTCTTCGATGACGGCGTCGACGTCGAGGAGTGTTCCTTCCGCGAGACGAGCGATGGCATTGACGATGCCTTCCCCGACGCCCGCCCCATCGCCGCCGATGTCGATGGCCAAAAGCTCACCGTTCGCGATGGCACCGGTGGCTTGAGCCATGGCTCTCAAGTGTGGCATGGGCGACGCCGACAGAGCGTCACGAGCACCGAGGCCGATGACAAAGATGCCGAGGTCATTCGCGGCGTCCACCGCCTCCTGAAACGTATGAGGCCCACGATTTGCGCCGACAAAATCGTAGTCCGTCTGCGGCCGAATCCCTCGCGGCCCGTTGTTCATCGGCGCGTCGGTGATCAACAACACCACCGGTAAGGCGTCCCGCCGAAAGCACGCGCCACCACGGCCACCCCGCGGGCAGCCGCTCGAAGGTTCGATCCACGGCAACAGACCTGCGCCCGTCGCCACTTGAAAGAGACCCTCCACCTGCGCCTCGGGTTCATCGAAGTTGCCCCAGGTCGGGAATCGTTCGAGGGCCGCCTCCACGCTGATAAGCTCGTCCGTCACCTGCTGACGCATGTCGTAGGGGCTAACTTCGGGCGGGCCGAAGCCGCTCACGGGGAACTCGCCGACGAGGGCGACGCCAAACTGAGCCTCGGGGATTCGTGCGCGCACCCCGGGAACAACGTCGGAGCGGAGGCGCTCACGAATCGTGTCGATCTCGTCTTCCATGCTCGCCGTCGCGTCGATGAGAAAGAATACGTCCGCGACACGGAGGGCAACGGGGAGCACGAAGGCGATGTCCACAGGTCCGGCCTCGCGGGGAACCTCGAAGCAAGGGATCGGTACATCCGGCGGAACATCGGGTGTGTCCATCCCAGCGTCGCGGATGTCCGGCCCTCCCCCGTCGTCGTAGTAGAGGCCGGTCTTGGCGCCGCACCCGATGAGTAGGCCGCACATCGCGAACATCAGCCCGCTTCGAAGGCGATAGGACGTTTGGGGACGACGCCTAGAGTGCTTCACAACCTAAGCCATCAACGCTTGGGATGACGATGTCGACGAGGACGCGCTCGATGAAACGACGGGCGTCGCCGCGGAAGCGCACCTCCACGGTGAAACGTTGTGGCGTAGGTCCGGGCATGACGGCATCGTTCCGAAGCTCAACACGCCATCGCAGCACGGTTCCGGCTCGGGCGCCGATGAAGGCTCCACGTTCGAGGTCGATACGGTCGATTCCGCTCATCGGGCTGGCGGAGAGGGGAACGATCCCTTCGACGATTTCCAAAATAGGAACCCCGTCGCCTGGAGCCGGGTCGAAGAACTGCGCGTCAACGTCCTGGATGACGGTGCTCGCCAGAGTCTGGATCGCATCAACGACGGAGGTTCCAAGACGCTCGCCACGGGAGCCGATGTCGTAGACCAGCGGCTGACCGTCGGCCACGGCCCCTGTATCACGCGCGATGGCTCGCAAGTGAGCCCCGCCGCTTCCTCCGCCGGAGTCGAAGCCAATGACGACGGTGCCGTTTCGAGCGAGTTCCTCGATGGCCTGGTTGTAGGTATGAGGTGCTGGGCCCGGCGGGAAGTTGAGGTAGGGATTCGCACCGCGTGGCCCGTTGTGTGAGGCGTTGTCGGTAAAGGCCAGGATCACCGGAAGTGAGTCTGGCCGTGTGCACGCGTAGCCCTCGCCGCCTCGTGAGCATCCCGCGGAAGGATCCACGTAGGGCCGGATGCCCTCCCCGGTCGCGAGCTGGTACAATCCTTCGATCAAGCTTTCCGGCACGTCGCGCCCATCGCTCAGTTCGATGGAGTTGACGGCAGCCTGCACGGCGGCGAGCTCGTCGCTCATAGGAAGCCTCAGCTCGAAGGGCGTGTCCGAGCGGGCGCCGTAGGGTTCCACGGGAAAATCAGCGAAGGTGGCAACGGCCAACTGCGAATCTGGGATGGCCTCCTGAATCGCCGGCGCGATTTGGTCCCGCAACCGCGACCGGATTCGATCGATCTCGTCGCCCATGGACGCGGTCTGATCGATAAGAAACGTGATATCCGCGCGGCCGACGATCGCGGAGATCTCCAGGTCGAGCTCCACGGACTCGCCCTCGAAGGGCACCTCGATACACGGCGGCATTGGCCCGGTGTCCATGGGCGCGTCCAGCTGGTTCGGCGCGCCGCCATCGTCCGCGTAAAGCCCGGTTTTTGCGCCACATGCAGCGCTCCAGATCGTGAGCGCCACGAGCGCTAGTCTGACTGCCCCAGTCATGCCACGATTCTAACACTCCGCTCCGTGGGTTGCGAATCCATGCGACAAAGACAGGACGCCCTTCCGCCACACTGGTATCGTCCGCTCGTGCCCATCGAGCCGAGCCAGACCATCTATCGCTGGGATCTGGACAAGACCTACCTGCGAACGGAATTCGACACCATCGGCGACCTTCTTCGCACGGCTGTGGAACCCGCCGCGCGAAAGAAGACTGTCCCTGGGGCGTCCGCACTCCTCCGCGAGATCCGCGCCACCGGCCCCAAGAGCATCTCGATCCTCTCTGGGAGCCCCGAACAAATGCGACGGGTGCTTGAAGCCAAACTGCGCCTCGATGGGATCGAGTGGGACAGCTTCACGCTCAAACCAAGCCTCAAGAACCTGCTTCGTGGGCGCGTGCGTTTCATCAAGGATCAGGTCTCCTACAAGCTGGGTGCGCTTCTTGAGGCCCGTTCGCGGAGCGAACCAGGAACCGAAGAGATCCTCTTCGGTGATGACGCCGAAGCCGACGCCTTTATCTACTCCCTCTATGCCGACCTCTGTGAGGGGCGCGTAGGCACAGAACAGCTCATGGCCGTCCTCGAACGGGCGCGGGTCTATCCTTCCGACATTCCGCACATGGTCCGCACCGCGGGCCGCTTGCCGCGAGGCGCAACGGTGAAGCGCGTCTTCATCCACCTGGACCGCCTTTCGTCGCCGGATGTGTTCGATGACTTTGGGCGGCGTGTTTTTGCCTTCTACAACTACTTTCAGCCAGCCCTCGTGCTGGTGGAAGACGGTGGGCTCGAGCCCATCGCGGCCATCCGTGTCGCAGGCGATATCGCCATGCGCCATGGCTTCAGCGCCGACGCCCTTGTCGCGAGTTTCACAGACGCTGCGGAGCGGCGTTTCGTCGGACGGGAGACGGCCAGACGTCTCGCCGCGGCCTGCGAAGAAGCCCATCGCCCCGTGTTTCAGCCGGTACGTCGAGTCATCGAAGAGCTGGGCAGCCGCCTTGAGGCCGAGCTGCCGAACGTCGGGGAGAGCGCCGAGTGTGTCGATGTGACCATCGACTACGCGGACATGTTTTCCCGCGACAAAGCCAGGGCACGCGCAGCGCGAAGCCGTGCGAAATGGAGACGACGCTAGTGGAACTTCGAATCGACGAGCGAACATGGGACGGGGGCGACGAATCCCGAAGACTCGAGTGGTTAGCAGCGATTCGTGAGCTCGCGGACCCCATCGAGAGCCGCTACCGAGAAGGCATCGAGCACCTTCTGATCACCATGACCCAGCAGGGGTTTGAGCTAGACGCGCGGATTGAGGACGACGAGAACGTCGTGATCGAAATCCCCCACGACCAGCTTGAGACTTTGATTCATGAGTACGTCGATACGGTCCGACAGATCGCCCGAGCGGATCTCTCGGGAGGTGTTCTGAGACTCGAAGCCCTCGATATGGCCAAGAAGGTCACGCACGACAAAGCAGGCCGCTTCCTGGAGCGCCGCTGCCGAGCGCTCTCGCTGGACCACCCGACGGCGCGCCGAATGTTCACCCTCCTGCTCGCGATGCGCATCGACACCACCCGACTCGTTGGTGTTCACGGCCATCGGCGTATCTGAACATGTTGGGTTGAGCGCTATTCGCCGCCGCCGCTGCCGCGCGCTTTCTTGAGCATGATCATCAACGGGATCGCCAGCGCGAAGAAGACACTCATGACGGCGCCAAATCCGAAAGGGTCGAAGTCCTCTTCGTCGGTCCCCGGCGCCACATAGATGCCGGAAGCGCGTTCCTCGTTTTCGGAGTCGCCGCCGCCTTCGCCACCGCCACTACCGCCGCCGCTGGAGGATGTGATGACGGTTCCCCCACCGCCCATGACCGAGGCGCTCCCGCCCCCGACCACGCCTGAGCCGCCCTCAGACGGTGCCGCGCCAGTGCCTCCAACACTTGGGCGGCCGCCACCGCCACCGCCACCGCCGGCTGACCCGGCTCCTGCGCCAGCTCCGCCGCCTCCGCCGCCGCCACCTCCGGCTCCTGGACCGCCAGCCGCGCCACCTGCCCCAGGGCCCTCAGCCGAGCCTCCGCCGCCGCCAGATCCTGGGCTGCCTGGTTCCATGGTCTCCAGCGTCTCAGCGCTCCCTTCCGCCGCACCGATGAGCGCATCGCCAAAGAGCTGCCATGCCGTCATCGCGGAGATCGCGAGGAGCGCCAGGATGATGATGTATTCCACCGTGGAGAGGCCACGCTCATCGGAGAGCAGGGATTTTGAGTCGAATCTCACGCTAGCCGCAAGGGTGCCCTACTCCATACATGAGATGCAATCTTCCCTCTCGACGCCGAGGGCCGAATCGGAGAATATGTGGATCCATGCCCACCGAGCCGCCGCCGGAGAACCTAAGCGCCCGAATGAGCGCAGCACCCCCTCCAACCCCTGCCCAGGCGGACGTAGCCTTCGTCCACTCTTTGCGCGGTGCTGGGCTACTAGAAGACCTCTCTGACACGCTCCTGCAGGTGTTCCTGGAGAGACTTGGGGCATCCCAAGACGCCGACGCTCGTCGCGTGGATTTGCTCGAACTCTACTATCAAGCTGGAGGGGACGCGGAACTTGCCCGGCGCCGCGTGGTTCAGGACCGCTTCTTGCTCCACCACAGTGAAGATGAGACCAGCGCTCACGAAATCGTTCGGCGCCTCCTCGCGCTGCTTCCTGAGCTTCCGACCTCCGTTCGTCTGGAGCGCATCGGCGAGAACTCCGACGACGGTCCACTGGTCCTTCGCGGCGGGGACCATCTGAGCGCCGTCGACGACGACGAAGAAGGCACTCTGGACACTGGGGAAATCGATCTCTCCAGTCTCGAGGAACAACCGACGATCGCCGTGCGCTCCCTCGTTAGCGCCGTGAACGTTCTACTTGAACGCCATGACGTTCGACGACGTTTGCTCCTTCTTCGATCCGACGGAGCCCGCGAAGTATACGTCGCCACCGGCCCGACGGAAGCGGCGGCTTTGTGCAAACACGGATGTCTCGAACTCGAAGACCCTTCCGAACTCTTTGAGTTCGCAGCCTGGTAGACGTCAGGGCGTCGCGGCGTTGCAGGCCTCGGCGAGACGCCGGGCTTCGATGATGTTGTCCTCGATGCTGCAGTAGGTCCACGAGCCGTAGCGGCCGAAGGTGTGAACGCCTCGCGTGGCCAAGGCCGTCTTCGCGGCGCTCACGTTGCGGTTGCTCTCCTCTGTGATGTGCACATAAGCCGGATCGAGGAGAATATGGTGAGACGAAACCAGCTCGTGACCGTCCACCACGCCCACCTTTTCGAGGTCCTTCAGCACTTGAGCGCGCGTCTCCGCTACCTGCGCTTCCGTCGTCGTGTATCCACGCTTGCGACCGAGCTCCACGTAAATACTCATCCGGTCGGTACCGAAGATGTTGTCGTAGAACCCGACTCGGTAGAAGGAGAGTTCCCGCTGCGGGTAGTAGATCCAATGCGGCCCGACGGGGCCCTTCTTGTCAAAGCCTAGGTTGAAGACCTCCACCACATTCCAGTCGTAGGTGTCCTCCGTCACCGGCAGGCCGCTCATCTCGAGCGTCGCGGGAAAGGGAGCGCTGGAGACGAGGAACTCGAACGCAATCTCGCGCTGGTTCGTCTTTGCGACCTTCCGCTCCAAGTCGATGGACTCCACGCGCTCTCCAAGAGAGATCTTCGTTTCATCCACGCCCTGGGCGATGGCGTTGACGTATTGAATCGCTCCCCCTTCAGGATACGTGAACCCGGCGTTGTAGCTCGCGTTGTCCGCCGCGCGGAAATTGCGGATAACATCACCGACATCGGCGTAGGGAAAGAAGCGGCCCATCGCGCCCACGTCGAGCTTTGCAAGGTCCGTGGCGTAGAGCTTCTCGTTGTAGGGAATCAGAAAACGTTCGGCGATGCCTCGGCCAAACTTCGCGTAGAGCATCTCCTGGAAGTTCTTCGGTTCATCCGGGTGCGTTTCGCGCGCGAAGTAGAGGTCGTAGAGGCACTCCAGGAGGTCCTCTTGAGGCAGCTGGTGGATGTTCTTCTGAAACGGAAAGTCGACATAGCCGCCGTCCCAATAGATGCGACTGTCCTTGTCGACCTTGAGCACCTTCTGGTCCGGCATTCGTTCCAACAGGTAGCGCTCGATCTCAGGGTCCCGGAAATGGAAAAAGTGCCCCGAGTAGTCCCACACAAAACCGTCCCGCTTGACGGTCTTGCAGAAGCCCCCGATGGCGTCCCCGGCTTCGCAGATGAGGTAGTCATCGCTCTTGAGCCAATCCGCGAACGCCAGCCCGCTAACCCCTGCACCCACCACTAGATATCGTACGCGTTCCACTATTCGTCCTCACTGCACATGCCATCATCGAGGCAGAAGTTTCGTAGACAGCAAGACCCGCCGCAGCAGACTTGCCCTGGGATACAAGGGTCCTCGCAGGTGACCTCACCCACGGTGCAAGAGCCTTCGACACAGCTTTCGCTTACGAGGCACGCGTTGTTGCAGCCGCCGCAGTGAAGCCGGTTCGTCGTCGTGTCGATGCACTCGGTGTCGCCGACATCAGCGCGACAGCACGTCGACTCGGGCGTCCCACCACACGCCTCTCTAGAGTCACCGCATCGACACTGGCCACCGTCACAGCGGTCGGCGGCGAGTGGGTCGCACGCGTCTCCACAAGCGCCACAGTCCGTGGGATCTCGTTCGAGGTTGGCGCAATAATTCGTGTCCGCCGGCGTTCTTGCCGGGCAACAGAGGTTCCCGTTGTCGCCGGCGCACCCTTGAACGATGTTGCCGCACACGCAGACGCCGAACTGGCACCTGTCTCCTCGCCCCTCCGCGATGCAGTCGCGCCCGCATCGCCCACAGTTGAGCGGATCCGAAGTGACGTCGATGCACATCGTTTCATCACCCGCTAGACAGCAGGCCTCCCCAGCTTGGCATTCCGTGTCACAGATCTGCCCGCTGTCGCTGCCGACATCGCCGGGAACATCTTCGACGGTGACGTCCGCCTCGGCGGTGTCTCCGCCGCCATCCACGGCTGCGTCATCGCCGCAGCCCCAGCAAAAGAGAGTGATAAAAACGAAGAAAATCGAGGCGCGTCGCACGCGCCCAACATACACGCTTCGGCGAGCCTAAGCAGGTTCCGGAGTGCGAAAACCACGTAGAATCTTCGCCGAGCCAGCGTCGCTATTCGCGATGGCGACGAGGTTGCCTTCTCGCACCAGCCCGACGTGGCCGTTGATGTCGATTCCGGAAACGATGCGTCCATGCCGAGCATCGACATACTGCTGCTCATCCAGGCTAACCAAGGGCATCACGTGCTCGAGCGCGCTCTCAAGCGAATGGAGCGCGCTTACGTCCAGCGTCTCATCCAAGGGCACAGCTTGTTCGAGGGAAAAGGAGCCGCTGGACACCCTTCGAAGCTCGACGAGGTGACCCAAAGTGCCTGCTGCGGCCGCGAGGTCTCGTCCGAAGGAGCGAACATAGAAACCCTTGGCGGCGTGCAACTCAAGAGCGAGCTCCGGCGCCTCGTAAGCGGTGACCTCCACGCTGTGGAGGATGACGTCGCGTTCGGGGGCTTCGAACTCCTCGCCTTTGCGCGCCATCTCATGAAGCCGTCGGCCATCGACTTTGATGGCGGAAACCCGTGGTGCTCGCTGCTTGTGGGGCCCGACGAACCCTGACGCGAAGGAACGAAGCGCGTCAAGGTCCAGCTCCGGCACCTCCTGAACGTCGGTCTGTTCACCATCGGCGTCGAGACTGTCCGTCGCGACCCCCAATCGAAGCCTCGCGGTGTAGCGCTTGTCTTCCGCCGTGAGGTAGGGGACCAGCTTTGTGGCTTCGCCGACGACGACCACCAGAACCCCCGTCGCCATCGGGTCGAGGGTGCCGCAGTGGCCGACTTTTCGTGTCTGCAAACGTCGTCGAACGCGCGCGACGACGTCGTGCGATGTGCAACCCGCTGGCTTGTCGATCACGAGTACGCCGGAGGGACCGTTTTGGTTCTTCTTGCCCACACTCAAGTCCTAGGCGAGGAGCGCGCCGACCAGCTGCCGCAGTCTATCCGCTGTGGCTTCCATGCTCAGCGTCACTTGAGTGCCCGCTGCGCTGCGGTGACCTCCGCCGCCGAGCTGCGTCGCCAGCGTCGAAACGTCTGCCTCGCCACGACTTCGAAGGCTGACCTTGGTCTCAAGGCCATTCGGCGTTTCGAACTCCCAGACGAGCGCCGCTACCTCAACTCCGCGAAGCATACGGCCGTAGTTGACCATTCCTTCGACCATGTCGTCGTCGGCACCGCAGGTGTCCAGCATCTTGCGCGTCACGAACATCATCGCGAGGCGTCCATCCAGTGACACCTCAAGTGAATCCAACACGGCTCCAAGGAGGTGAAGCCTCGATGGCTGCCATCCCTCAAACAACTCGTAGGCGACGTGCCACGGGTCCGCACCGCCGTCGATGAGCTCCGCGCCCATGCGCAAGACGCGCGAGCGCGTGGACGGGTAGCGAAACCCACCCGTGTCCGCGACAAGCGCAGCGTACAGCGGTGTCGCAGCTCTGGCGGGGACGGGGCGAACGCCCAAGATCTCCGCCATGTCCATCACCACCTCAGCCGTCGCGCAGGCATCGACGTCGCGAACGATGACATCACCAACATCGTCATGGGCAGCGTGGTGATCGACGATGACCAAAGGACCCCTCTGTGACTCTGGGGGCAGTCCCGAAGGCAAGAGCGCGGTCGCGGCCGTGTCCATCGCGAGGGTGAGGTCGGAGGCGGCGTCCGGAAACTCCCGCTGGATGTCACCGCAGGCGGGGAAACGTAGGTTCGGGGGGAGTGCGTCTGGAACGTACACGCAGACTTCTTTGCCGATGTGGCGCGCGATGAACGCAAACCCCAGGGCCGAGCCCAAGGCATCCGCGTCGGGCCGTCGGTGGCAGGCCACGAGGACAGTTTTGGCTTCCTGGAGTAGTTTGATGGCGCGCTCCATCAGGACTCCTCGACGGTTTCTTCGCCGTCTTGTGGAGTCTTCGCCGCCTCCTCGTCGCCAATCTCCATGAGGATTCGCTCAATGCGGACTCCTTGGTCCACGGCATCGTCCCAATAGAACACAAGCTCCGGGCTACGCCGAATACTCAGGTTCTTGCCGATCTCTCGGCGGAGAAACCCCGCGGCTCGTTCTAACCCCTCGACCACCCTCTCCTGCTTGCGCGGCTTGAGAGGTTGCAGGGTTCGCACGTACACGCGCGCGTGCTGCAGATCAGGGCTGACCCGCACGGCGGTGACCACAACGTCTTTGACCGCCGGATCACGAACTCGCCCTCGCAAGAAGACCTCCATGAGGTCTCCTCTAAGCTGCTCGGCCACTCGTGTTGCTCGTTCGCTCATTCGAAGTCGCTCCAGTCACCCACCACGTCTCGCGACCCGCCATGGTCTTCGCCAATGTGGATAAACTCGACTTTGCGCGTACGAACGCGATGCTCTGCTTCGATGAAAGACGCGATGGTGTCCACCATTTCGTTCGCATGACCCCGCTCATTCGACGTCACACAGACACCGATTTCGCCTTGGTCCAGGTTGTCGTGGGCTCCGACTTCGCTGACGGCTGCGTTGAAAGAATGTCGCGCCCGGTCGATGACCCGGCGCATTTGCATTCGTTTCTCCTTGAGGGAACGGACTCCCTCAAGCTGCAGCATCACTCGAAGTACGCCGACGACCATACTTGGTTAGACGACGCTAGAGCGTCGCCGCCACTTCCTCGACCTCGAAGCACTCGATAACGTCGCCAACCTTGACGTCGTTGTAGCCTTCAAGCCCGATACCACACTCAAAACCGTTGGAGACGTCCGCGACACTGTCTTTGAAGCGTCGCAACGAGCCCATTTCGCCGGTCCAGACCACGATTCCGTCACGAACAAGGCGTGCCTTGCCGTTGCGGAGCATCTTTCCGTTGGTGACCATGCAACCGGCAATCGTACCGATTTTCGGAATACCAAAGGTCTCTCGAACCTCAGCCGAGCCGACGTCCTTGTTGACGAGGTCTGGAGCGAGGAGCCCAGCCATGGCCAACTTCACATCGCCAAGGGCCTCGTAGATGACGCTGTAGCTGCGAATCTCAACGCCGCTCTTCTTTGCGACGGATCCAGCCTTGCCCTGTGGGCGAACGTTGAAGCCAATGATGATGCCGTTGCTGGCGCCGGCGAGCATGACGTCGTTCTCGGTGATTCCGCCAACACCCGTGTGGATGATTTTGACGCGAACCTTTTCCGTCGAGAGGTCTTCGAGAGACTTCTTGAGCGCCTCGATGGAACCTTGAACGTCGGCTTTGACGACGAGCTGCAGCTCTTCCTGCTCGCCGCTCTGAAGGAACTGCTGGAACTGGTCGAGCCCGCGGGGAGCCGAGATAGGCTGGCCGCCCTTGTTCTGCGCGGCGGAAACGCCGGCCACTTCTTGCGCTTTCTTCGCGTCGGTAACCTTGAAGATTCGGTCACCAGCGGATGGAAGCGACGCCAAACCAAGGAGCTCGATCGGTGTTGCTGGTCCGGCAACCTTGATCTTCTTGCCTCGGTCATCGGTCATCGCCTTGACGCGACCCCAAGAAGCTCCCGCGACCACGAAGTCGCCGGGCTTGAGCGTGCCGTCTCGCACGAGCACGTTCGCCACAACACCGCGGCCACGGTCGACCTTGGCCTCAAGCACGACGCCCTCGGCGGGAATCGCGTCATTGGCCTGAAGTTCGAGAACCTCCGAGGTGAGCAAGATTGCGTCGAGGAGCTTGTCGAGGCCGGAGCCTGTCATCGCGCTCGTCGGCACAAAGATGGTCTCGCCACCCCAGTCCTCGGGCTGGAGGCCCAAGGCTGCGAGCTCGTTCTTGACCTTCTCTGGGTTGGCGCCGTCCTTGTCCATCTTGTTGACGGCAACGATGATCGGCACGCCAGCCGCTTGGGAGTGGCTCACGGCCTCTCGCGTCTGTGGCATCACGCCATCGTCTGCCGCTGTCACAAGGACAACAACATCGGTGGCTTGCGCACCACGAGCACGCATCGCCGTGAAGGCTTCATGGCCCGGGGTGTCGAGGAAGACGATGTCGCCCTTCTTCGTTTCGACGCGGAAAGCGCTGATGTGCTGGGTGATCCCGCCCGCTTCGCCGCTGGCGACGTTCTCTGTGCGGATCTTGTCCAAAAGAGACGTCTTACCGTGGTCGACATGACCCATGATGGTCACGATCGGCGCACGTGTTCGACGGTCTTCTTCGTTGTTCTCGAAGTCACCGCGGGCGTCGCCGACGACCTCGTCCTCGGAGCGCGCAACGTTTTCGACTTCGTAGCCGAACTCGTCGGCGATGATGATCGCCGTCTCTGCGTCCAGCGTGCTGTTGATATGCACGCCGCCCACGCCCATTTGCATGAGCTTCATGAGCAGATCCGTAGCCTTGAGGCTCATGCGCTGAGCAAGCATCTGCAACGCGATCTGATCCTCGATGCGAATCTTTCGCTTCGCCGCCGATGGCGTGGTGATGACCGTCTGGCGTGGCTTTTTGCCCGGCTCTTTTCTTCGCTTGCCGCGACCATGGGGCCGAGTGGCAGCGCCGATGCTGGCGCGACCGCGGATCTCACGACGACGGGTCGTCGGGCGCTGAGCGGCGTGCTCAGCCACGATTCGTTGGCGCTCTTCCTCGGAGAGGCGGGCACCAGCGCTTGGCGCAGCGGTGTTGCCACGCTTCGTCACGCCGGGAGGCAGAGGAGCATGTCCAAAGCGTTCTGCGAGGGGTGCAGGCTCGGCGCTCGGGTCCACCTTCTGTCGGGGCTCTGCGGACGGCTCAACGAGCGTGGAGATGACCTGGCGCTCGAAGTGAATGACCTTTGGCGTTCGAACCTCAGGCTCCGGCTTCGCCTCGGCTTCCGGCTTGGCGGCCTCGGGTTCAGCCGCGGCTGGCGGAGTCGCCTCCTCGGCGGCCTCGGGTGCAGCTGCTTCAACAGGAGCGGCTGCTTCCACAACCGCTTCTGGTGCTGGTGGAGCGGCTTCGACAACTTCCGGCGCGACGGGCTCAGGCGCCGCGGGCTCTGGAGCCGCCTCGACGACAGGCTCCGGCGCGGCCTCGGCCATCGGTGGCGGTCGCTCCGCAGGACGAGGCTCAGCGGCGACGACCGGAGGCTCAGGCTCTGGCGCAGCGGCGATCACCTCTGGCTCCGGCTTTGCCTTCTTGCGAACGCGTCGACGCGTAACCGTTGGACGAATCTTCGTCTCCACAAGATCGCCAACACGCTCTTTCTCAAGAGCACGCTTAACCTGGTCGACTTCCGCCGATTCCAGGACGCTCATGTGGTTTCGAACCTGAATGCCGAGTGCTGCGATGCGCTGGATAAGCTCTCGATTCTCAAGCCCCAGCTCTCGCGCTACTTCGTATACCCGAACCTTACTCATGCGTACTACCGGTCTCCCGCGGCGCGATGTCCTACGCCGCCGTCGTCATAGGTGAAGTCATCTGTAGTGCGCAAGCCGGCGAGGTGAGCCGTCACCCGCAATACTTCCGCTCCAATGCCTTCGTCTTCAATGCTGTACACTCCGACCTCATCACGGCCAAAAGCCGCTCCGATGTCTGTTTTGGAGCCGTAAATCGCCACTCGTTCTGACAAACTCTCGAGTTGTGCGCGACGCCCAGCAGCGTCTTCTGCCACGCCCAACACTTTTGAGCGTCGCGCGTGAATACTCTCTCGAACCTGGTCGGTACCAAACACGACCTTTCGAGCACGGTAGCCTCCGCCAACGAGAGACATAAGCCTCCGCTCGAGCTGAGACTGTAGCAGTTCGATGACGGACTCGACATCGACTTGAGCGGAACGCTTCAGAGCACGCTGAAAACCGCCCTTGCGGGAGGCTCGTTCAAAGCATGTGCGCTTGGATTCGATCCAAGCTCCACGCCCACCAAGCTTGTTCTTGGCGTCAGGAACCACGTGTGGAGCCCCGTCCAGCACAGCCAGACGCACGAGTTCGCTCTGCGGCATGACCTGCCGGCAGCCGATGCATGTACGCATCGGAGGAACTCGGGTTGCGTGTGACGCAGCCACTGGGAACTCCACGTTCATGGGTTCAGGCGCCACCTTCCGGACGGGTCTCAGCGGGTGCCTCTGCCGCAGCGGCAGCCTCAGTCGCGGCGAGTTCCGCTGCTTCTCGAGCGGCCTCGGCTTCTGCGGCCTCGCGAGCGATCTCCGCTTCGGCGTCCGCTTGTTCCTTGGCCTTCGCTACGCCCGCTTCGATGCCGGCCCAGTCGTTGTCCAAGAAAGACTGCACTGCATCTTGGAGCGCGCTGGCACGTTGAGCGCCAAGGCCGGACTTGATCGCAAGGCGGTCGATGTCCTCTTCCGAGATGATGCTGTTGAGTGTGCCGTAGCCGCCCTTCTCGAGGAGACCCGCAACACGCTCGTTGACGCCGCTGACCAGAAGGAGACGGTCGTGCTCGGAAGGAAGGTGCGGAAGTGACGCCGCGTGGGTGACCCACTCCTTACGAAGGTCTTCCATTCCAACCTTCGCTTTGGCGCGAATGCCTTCGACCATCGCTTCTTCGAGACCGTCTACGGTCGTGAGCTCTTCGGTCGGGGCATCGGCCACCTCGTCGAGGGTTCGGAAACCCATGCGGTAGAGGTTGCGAGCGAGCTCGACATCGCCAACGCGGGCGAGCGCGCTCATGGCGTCCTCTTCCATCTGCTCGAAGCGGCTTTCACTGACGATATCGAGCTTCCAAGTGGTCAACTGAGACGCCAAGCGGACGTTCTGTCCACGGCGGCCAATCGCGAGGCTTAGTTTCTGGTCGGCGACGACAAGTTCCATGGTCTTGTTCGCTTCGTCGATGACGACGCGAGCCGGCTCGGCCGGAGAAATGGCATCGCATACAAAGCGAGCTGGGTCCCGGCTGAATGGAACGATATCGATCTTTTCGCCGCGGAGCTCTTGGACAACCGCCTGAACGCGTGAGCCCTTCATGCCGACGCATGCGCCGACTGGATCGACGTCGCTGTCTCGGCTGCTCACGGCGATCTTGGAGCGTGCTCCGGGTTCGCGGGCGGCGGCGACGATGCGGACGATTCCCTCGTAGATCTCGGGAACTTCCATCTCGAAGAGCTTCACCAGGAGACCCACATCCGTTCGGGAGAGAACGAGCTGTGGACCGCGCGCTTCGCGGTCGATCTTCTTGAGAACCGCAACGATTCGGTCGCCGGGTCGGTAAGACTCGCGGGGCGTTTGCTCACGCGAAGGCAAGATCGCTTCAACCTCTTGAGCGTCCGCGTCGCCCATCTGGCGTTCACGCTCAAGGCCGACGATGATGTTCGAACCGCGCTCGAAACGGCGGACGATGCCGCTGACGATTTCGCCCTGGCGGTCGTTGAACTCGTTGTAGACGCGCTCACGCTCTGCGTCGCGAACACGCTGAATAATGACCTGCTTCGCCGTCTGCGCCGCGATGCGGCCAAAGCCAGCACGCGCCTGCTCGAGCCCGAGAAGCGTCCCGAACTCACGGTCCTGCTTGCGCGCCTGCTCGACGTGGTCGGCGAGATAGAAGATCTGAAAACCCAGCTCGTCACCCGAGGTGAGCGGGCTGTCCGGGTCGTCGAGGCCGTGGCGACGTGCATCTTCGATGCTGATCTCCGTGTCCTCGTCGTCCACTTCGTCAACGACGGTCATGTAGAGCTGAAGATCAACGGCGCCGGTCTCTTCGTTGAAACTGGCCTCGAGTTCCTTCTCCGCCCCGAATTGACGCTTGGCTGCCGTCAGAATCGCCTGCTCGATAGCCTCAATGAGCACCTTGGGCTCAATGCGCTTCTTCTTGCTGACCTGCTCGATGACCGCCATCAGTGGCGCTTCGCTTGTGCTCATTGGTTTACCGTTCGAATCGATGGACAAGGTTGGCTTTGGCGATGGACTCATGCGGAATCGAAAAGGTTTCCCCATCGATTTCGAGCGAGACGACATCACCCTCTACCCCTCGAAGCCAGCCGGTGAAGCTCTTACGCCCCTCCACTGGTCCAAAGGTCTTAATTTTGGCCTCGCGGCCCGTGAACTTCTCGAAATCTCCTAGGCGCACCAGAGGGCGCTCGATTCCGGGACTCGAAACTTCGAGCCTGTATTGAATGCTCGCGAACAGCTCTTCGTGCACATCCATCGCGGTGGAGAGGTCCCGGCTCACATTCTGGCAGTCGGCGACGTAAATCGCGCTTCCAGGCTTCGGGTCTTCCGGTGGACGTTCACGGTCGATGGTGACGCGGTACGTGGTTGCTTTGGGCCCTGAGAGAGAACGCACGTCGACAAGCTCTACGCCGTGAACGGCGCAAATGGGCTCTGCGAGAGCCATCACTTCTTGTTCGAGCTTGGTGTGTCGGGCCATAAAAAGGGTACTAAATACCTGAAAATACTACACTTGCGTGAATCGCAGATCTTTGCCGAGGCCAGAAAAAAAGGCAGGTCCGAGAACCTGCCTCCATGGGTTCAACCGCGAAGACGAGCGCGTCATAACACGCACCTTGGACCCCAGCAAGCGCTTGCCGTCGCAACTTGGAAGAGAGATGAGACCTCAAACGAGGACTCAAGAAGCTTCGGAGATCACACCCATGAGCTCATCCCGGTGGATGTCGGCGTAATAGAGGAGCGCCGAGAGGCCGTCGCGCAGCTCGCTCGCCTGAAGATCTTTCGTGGGGTGCGAAACCGAGAGCACGACATCGAGATCGTCGTCGATGCAGAACTTCGCCATGAAGAGCACCTGGTTGAGCTCGAGGAGGCGGTCGTAGAGGGCCTTGCAGAGCTCATCGTCTTCAGGGGAGGACATGAAGGGAATGATGGCCATTGTGATCAGCCCTCTTTCCTCGTCCACGTGAACCATAAACGGGAAGATATTGTCCCGGGACCGGAAGCGTCCACGCCAGCAGAGGTGGTCGATGCGCGCGAAGCGGTGCCCGTCCGCTTCGAGGATGGCTTCGATGCTCTCATGGTCATGGCCGATGGTAATGCGCGACACGCGGGCACCCTAGCCGGCCACCCAGGAGCAAACAAGCCAGAGTGTTGGGCTAATATTGAGCGGTGCCGTTGAGGATCTTGCGCGGGTTCTCGGCCAAGAGCTCTTGCGTCCGTTCTTCGCCTGCCAAGTCCCGGAGACGTTTGATGGCTTTGTGCACCAGCGCCACGTCGCTCGGGCGATGCGCGTCGCTGCAGGCGGCGTAGTAAACGTCCTCCTTCAGCATACGCTCGGCGGCTCCTTTCGGGCGCCGGCCGTAGCGCCCGACCAAGCTCATGATGTCGAGGAGAGGAAGCGCTCCGGCGTCTACCAGCGGGTCGAGAGCGTCGGTGCTTTTGAAAAGCGGCCGATAACGTTCCGGGTGAGCCAGAACCGGCTGCATACCTCGCACCTTCATGTCGAAGAAGCAGCGCTCAAGGCCTCGCGGGATGGCCTCCGGCGGAAGCTCGACAAGGGCGGCGTGCCCGCCTGGATACGGCAGCGATCGGCCATCGCGGAAAAGCCCAAACACCACGTCGTCGAAGAAGTGTTCTGCGCCGAGGTCCAACACAGGCATCCCACTTCGCTCGGCCGTGGCTGCACGAAACTCCGCGTGGGCTTTTTCCAGACCATCGCGCTCATTGGGAAACATCACGCTTCGGATGTGGGGCGTGGCCACGACCATCGAAAAGCCCGCCTGTCGCAACCCTTCACACAGGGCGATGCCCTCCTCAAGAGTCTTGACCCCATCATCGACGCCAGGGATGTAGTGGCTGTGCAGATCGACGAAGCCCTCGCTCGGCACCTCATTCACAGGAACCACGCTCACGAAGCCTCCTCGATGAGCGAATCGATGCGCGACAGAAGCGTCTCTCGTTCCGCAGTGGCTGGATCCACGATGGCTTCGTCGAGGAGCGTGCGCAGGATGTCGCCGACAAGGCGTCGTGGCCGATCGTTTAGGCGCGGCAAGATGTCGTGCCCACCCACAGGAAGGTCCTTGGTGCTCAGCGGCGGCTTGCGCGCGAGCTCCTCCTGGGCGGCGGCGCTGAAGGCTTCTCCTACGTCAGGGAAGACCGCCGCGACGTAGCGAAGTGAGGGAGCAAGGTATGTTTTTACGTTCGCGAGCCACCTTCGAAGCGGAGCACCTGAAAGCACCAAGTGGGGCACATCCATCGCGAGCAGGTGGAGAATCAGCTTTCGCTCGTCGTTGCTGAACCGATAATCCCGCAGCCACGCCTCCACCTGTTTTGCGGACACGGCTCGAAAGAGCCCGGCGAGCCGTTCCGCGCCCGTCGCTTGTGAGCGGTCGAGGATCGACAGATTCGTCGCCCAGTCGTCGTCACTCAATGCGCCGAGGGCGGGCGACGTTTGCGCGAGGATCCCGGTTCGCTTCATGACGACGAAGGCTCGACTCGGCTCACGAGCTTTCATCGCCTTGAGCCATTCCTCCCGCACACGCTCCGGACTCACTTTGGCGAACACCGGAAGTGCAGGCCGGAATGCAGCCTCGGTTTCCGGCGCGAGCTCGAACTCTAGCGTCGCGACAAAGCGCGCGCCCCGCAGAATCCGCAGGCCGTCTTCAGCGAAGCGCTCCGCAGGGGTGCCCACCGCACGGATCACGCGTGCTCCCAAATCTTCGAGACCGCCAAAAGGATCAACGATGGCACCCTCCACATCAACGGCGAGGGCGTTGACGCAGAAGTCGCGGCGCGCGAGGTCGTCCCGAATATCATCGACGAAAAATACTTCGTCCGGGCGACGGCCGTCGCTGTAGGCACCCTCCCCGCGCAACGTCGTCACCTCGTATCCTTCTCCTCGGTGGAGCACGGTGACGGTGCCGTGATCGATGCCCGTAGGCAGGACTTTGCGGAACGCACGTGAGACCTGCTTGGGTGTCGCGGAGGTCGCGATGTCCCAATCCGATGGGTCTCTTCCCATGAGCCGGTCACGAACGCAGCCACCCACGATCCACGCTCTGTAGCCGGCCTCGTTCAGACCCTTCGTGACCTCACGGACGCCCCGCGGGACATCGCTCATCGGGAACTCTTTCATCACCGTCAGAGCATGGCACGGCGCGCCAGAGCGCGCACAGCGGCCCCTGCCTGGTTCATTCGTTCGCGACGGTCAGCGAGACGTCGCGACTTTCATCATCGAGCTGTATCTCCGTGGAGTCGGACGCGCGGAGTCTTCCGCGAATCGCCTCTGCTCGCTTTTGGATCGTGTGGGCTTCTTCAACGCTCGCTGCGCTCTTATCCAACACGAGGAGTCCCGCGTAGGCTTCCAAAGAAGACGCCAGCTCGATCTCATTTCCGAGGTCCTCGAAGATCTGGATGGACTTCCCAAAGGCGGCCCGCGCCTTCTCGTGCTCTTCGCCCCCCCAACCTGCGCTGACGGCGATCTCTCCGCGTGTGCGCAGAGCGGTCGCCAGGAACGACTTGGCGCGCGCCTGCTCAAAAAGAAGGATCGAAGACGACACATACTCACGTGCCTTCGAGTGATCATGGATGAGCATATGAGCCTTCGCGAGACCACGAAGAATCTCGCCCTCGAGAATTCGGTCCCCGAGGCTGCCGGATACCTCCTCGGCCTTCTGGAGTTCAGCGATGGCCTTCGCCGGCGCACCGGTTCGGTAGTGGTTCTCGCCGAGGTTCGTGAGAATCACCGCTTCGCGCATCCGGTCCCCAACGGCACGGGCGTGGGCGAGCGCCTCCTCGAAGAGTTCTTCAGCGCCAACGTGATCGCCGTCGTCCTGGTGAATGGTGCCAAGGTTGCTCAGCGTTTGAGCGACCCCGGCGACGTCACCGATGCTCCGGCGAAGAACCAACGCGTCATGAAGCGCCTGCTTGGCCTCCACGAAGCGACCCGAGTCTTGGTAGACGAGACCGAGGTTGTTGTGGCTTAGGCCGAGCGAGCGCGTCGCTCCGCTGAGGCCGGACTCCACGAAGCCTCTCCGCAGCTCCAGCGCGCGGAGCATAAAGCGCTCCGCCGCCTCGTAGTTGCCACGCATCCAGTGCACCTTGCCGATGTCGTCGATGGAGGACGCGACGCCCCGCTCATCACCGCTGGAGTCGAAAAGCGCCTGACCTGTGCCGAGGTGCCGCATCGCCTCGTCGAGGCGTCCTGTGCTTCGATAGAGCCGGCCGATGCGGTTATGTGCGACGCCGCCTTTGGCCTTCAAATCGAGGCGATAGGCGAGCTCAAGCATCTGCCGAAACTGCAGGAGGGCATCATCGTTACGACCCGCGAGCTGCAGAACATCTCCGTAGGCGTGGAGCGCGTGCATTCGGCCGCGGACATCATTGGCTTCGTCGAGGAGTTCGAGCCCTCTGCCGAGAAACTCAGCGGCCTTTTCGTTGGCGTGACGTGTTCTCGCGAGGTTGCCGGCCTCGAGAAAACAAGCGGCAGCCTGGCTCGCCTGACCACCTTTTTCGTAGTGATGGCCCAACATCGCGAGCTGTTCTTCGCCTCGCTCCGGAATACGAAACTCCAGCCACTCCGCCACAACCCGATGCAGCCGTTTTACCTCTACGTGGTGCGTCAGCGTGCTTAGGGTTTCACGCTCCAAGTTGTGCTTGAAGGCGAACTCCACCTCGCCCGGAAGCGAGGAGTCCGGCAACGAGAGAACGTAGTCGCGGCGTGCCAGGTCAAAGAGCATCTGCTCGTAATAGGTGACAAGGCTCTCATGTCCGCCCCAGAGCTCAGGAGCTGGCGATCCCACGCGGGAAAGGGTCACGAGTCCACCGAGCCAGAACACACCGCCCATCGTCGCGGCCTTTTCAAGGAGCTCGCGTTCGGCCGGAGTCAACGCGCTGATTCGCGCGCTGATGGCGTCTTCGACGGTGAGCGGCAGCGTCGCGTTTGGTAGCCGCTCTGTGTCTGCGTTCCAGACGCCTTCTTCGTCGATGGAGAGGACGCCTGCGTCCAAGTACGCGTGAATAAACTGTTCCAGGAGATAGGGGGTGCCGCCGGCAGCGTGAACCGCGGAGTCCACAAGCTCCGCCGGAACTTCGCCCAGAGGTCCTTCGGCCAACGGCTCGAGAAGCCGGTACAAGAGACTCGCGGCGTCATCTCCAGAGAGGGGCGCAAGGTCGATTCGGAAGTGCCGCTCGCCGCCTGAGCTCAGCCAGGTGGAGCGCCTCGCGACAAGCTCCGGCCGCGTCGAGACCACGATGAGCACGGGCACACCTTGGAGCGCCGAGGCGAGGTACTCCATGAGGTCGAGGAAACCATCATCGGCGGCGTGCAGGTCCTCGATGAGAAGAACGAAGGGACGCTTGGCGGCATCTGCCTCAAACCAACGGCGGAGAACCGAGCGACTCAGCGTCGCGAAACCTTGGGGGTCATCCTCTACGGCCTTGGTGAACTCTGACTCCACGAAGGGCAGCCCAAGGTAGCTCCCGAGGAAGTGGAGGAAGTCTGCGCTCGCTGGCACACCGAGGGTCTCTTCCACCGCTTCCTGAAAACGGGCGCTCGCGTCGGCGACAGCTTGCCCTTCGAGAAGGCCAAAGCGTGCGCGGAGCAGCCTCTGAACGATGCCGAGGGCGGGCATCCCTTCGCGGCACTGGGAGCGACCCACCAACACTCTGCGCTCGCGTCCACGGATTCGAGCGGCGAACTCATCGAGCAAACGAGTCTTTCCGATGCCGGGGCTTCCGATGATCGTCACGATCTGAGCTTGTGATGTCGCAAGCGCGCGGCCGAAGGCCTCGTCCAGCTCGCGCATTTCCGGCCCACGACCCACCAATGCTGCACCCAAGTTCAGTTTGTTCTTCATGTTCTTCCCCCGCGCCTGACCTATCTTACCCGCCGCCGGAAGCATGTCAGAGCGTGCGTTAGCGCAATCCCACCAGGCGGATCCAGTCTTCGCCGTCGCGTGTCTCCACCACCAGGATGTCCTGTCCGTCACGCCCGCCCAGGACGACACGGCCGCTTCTCGCTGTCATCGCCATCGGTGCACAAAAGCCTCCGCTCTCGCTCCAGCACGGCGCCGGAACCCGGGGCGCGCTCAGGCTGTCCTCGTCCCACACTTGCACGCGAATCTCGCCGCCCGCGGAGTGCGCGATGAGGAGACCGCTCTCCAAGAAAGCGACGCGAAAGGCGCTCACGGCAGGAATCGAGATTGTCTCGCACGACACGTCGCAGCGAATAATGTGGAGTGTGTCGTCGGCGATCCCCCCGAGGGCCGAGCGATTGCTATCAAACGCGACGCTGCGCTCAGTCAGCGGCGGCACCTCGATTTGTTCCGACGTCGTCCCTCGGAGCCGCGCCACTCCGCCGCTGATACCCGCGAAGACGGTGTCACCCGCGGGCATGAGCCACGTCGCGTTCCTCGCCCGAACCAATCCGGAACCGTCCACGAGCTGACTATCGTCGTCGATCCCCCACAGCGCGTCCGCTGCCCCCCGGACGAGATACGACACTGGTAGGGAGCGTGGCGACGCCACGGTCTCGCCGGCGAGAGGACCAGGTTCTTCCCCTGCAGACCCCGCGGGAACGGTCTCCGACAAGGCTGAGCGCGCAAAGCGCACGACGGCGACGCCGGTTTCCCTTCGGGCCGCCACCCAGAGAAAGTCGTCGGAGATCTGAACGCTTGAGGGAATGCTGCCAGCGGGGTGTGCGCGCAGATAACGGGGCTCCGGCGTCTCGACCGTCGAGTCTTGGAGCCAAGCCGCGCCCATGCTCCGCTGCGCGCAGCTTCCTTCGCAGCGCTCCTCCGGTGTAGCCCAGATGATCCATGGCTGTCCCTCATGGAAACGTACATCTCGAATGAGCGTCTGGCGGCGCATGCGCCGGGGATCCAAAGCACCGGCGGCCACGCGAACCCAGGAGATACCGCGGGCGTCGAGCGCGAGGACCGCGACACCCTCGGCATGTGTGCGCATTTCAAGAGCGGCGCTTGGGGCCGCCTGAAGTGGAACTCTCTCAGCTCGCGCGCTCCGGGGCGACGAGGAGAAGCGCACGCAGTGGTCGAAGATATTCCCCTGAACGTCTGCCGCTTCCGACCAAAGCGTAAGCGCCGCGATGACGCGCTGAAGCGCCAACCACGGACGCTCCGGTGTGCGATCCACTGGCGCGTCGTCGACGGCTTCAAGCTCCCGCGTCGCCATTGCGACGGCGCGACGGACCTCCCCCTCGGCATGTCGCGTGGATGGAAAAAGCCAAAACACATCGTCTGGCGCCAAAGACTGAAGCAAACCGCGGCACTCCAGGAGCCGACCTTTCCTGGCCTCGTCGGCGTAGTGCTCCGGGGCGTCGTCGGGAAGCGCCAAACCGGGATCGTCTGTCGCTTCTCCACCCAAGAGGCACGCGGCGTAGCGAGCGAAGGCCTGTTTTCCGACCTCTGCCCTCCTTCGGCCGCGTAGATATGGCAAGCCGACCAGCGCCGCCAGAATGAGCACGTGGCCCACGAAGGCAAAAAGAAGCAGGCGACGGCCTTTCGTCGTTCCTTTCCGAAGCGCTTTGGCCTCTTCCTCGAGGGACAGTTCTCCCTCAACGGCCATATTGAGGGATTTTGCCTATTTCTGCGGGTTCGGCCAGCTCCGGAACAAGTCTTGGTGTTCCGTTGTCTGGTTCAGCACAAGGCACAGCTCTGCGGGGTAGCCGCCAAGGGTCCACGTGACTATGCTCTCGGACAGACTCGCTCACGCCGACGTCAACTTTTCTGCATTTTTCCAAAGCGCGAAATCAACTCATGGACCTCCTCTCTCGGCTCTGGAAGCCACTCTTGGCACTCGCCGCCGTCATCGTCGCATTCACGATCACGTTCGTTTGGCCTGGCCAAAATGGCCTCGACATCGATATCGACGGGTCCCAGCGCGCCCAGGCCGCGCGGAACCAGACGCCCTACGACCTGACGCAGCTGCAGGTCCTCAATCGGGCGATCCTTGAGGTGAAGGACCACTACGTAGAGCCCGAACGCATCGACTACGGCCGCATGCTCCTCGCCGGCCTCAACGCGATCCAGCGGTCCGTGGCGCCCGTGATGGTCGCGTACGAAGAAGGACAAGACGAGCTCTCCGTTCAGGTTCAGGGGGAACAACGAAACTTCTCCGCCACCGCCGACAGCCCCTGGACGTTGGCCCGGCGCTTCCGCGAAGTATTCGAGTTCCTTCAGGAAAACCTCGACGACGAGACCGTCGATCTTCGGGACGTCGAATACACCGCGGTCAACGGCATGCTTCGCACGCTCGATCCCCACACCATTCTTCTCACGCCGGACGTGTTTGAGGAGATGCAGATGTCCACCCGCGGCGAATTCGGTGGCCTCGGAATCGTGATCTCGATTCGCGACGGCCATCTCACGGTCATCAAGCCGATGCCCGGAACCCCTGCGGAGCGCGCGGGCCTTCAGCGCATGGATCAGGTCGTGAAAATCGGTGACGAATCCACGCTGAACATGCCCCTTACAGAAGCCGTCGACCGTCTTCGCGGACCGCCCGGCTCGCCTGTGAGCGTGTGGATTCGCCGTCGAAACGACAATGGCCAGTATGGCAACCCGCGGCGCGTGGAGCTCGTTCGCGCGATCATCCACATCGACAGCGTCGAGCACCGAATGCTCGGCGACAATATCGGGTACGTCAGCATCAACAGCTTCCAGGGCAACACCCATGAGGATCTGCGTCGCGCTCTCGCCGACCTTCACACCCAGGGTCTTGAAGGACTCGTCCTGGACCTCCGGGACAACCCCGGCGGCCTCCTGGATCAGGCCGTTCGTATCAGCGACACGTTCCTCCAGAGCGGGACCATTGTCACGACCTCCTCCAATGACCCCCGACAGCGCGACGAGAAGTTCGCTCACGCCGAAGGCACGGAACCAAACTACCCCATGGTGGTCCTCGTCAACGGCTCCAGCGCATCCGCTAGCGAGATCGTCGCCGGCGCCCTCAAGAACCACGACCGTGCGCTCATCGTGGGTCAGCGCAGCTTTGGTAAGGGATCCGTTCAGGTCCTCAACAGCTTCCAAGACGGCTCAGCCCTCAAGCTAACCATCGCCCAGTACCTCACGCCCGGTGACGTCTCGATTCAGGGTGTTGGCATTCTCCCGGACATCGGAATCGACCCGATGACCGTCGACACCGAGGACATGGACCTCGACATCGACCCGGACTCCTACTTGCGCGAGTCGGACCTGCGCAGCGCGCTGACAAACGAACGCGCGGCGGAAGTCGAGCGCCCCGCCGAGGTCCTCCGTTACTACTTGAGTGGTGAGGACCGCCAAGCCCTTCGCGAAGCGGATCCGCAAGACCAGGAGAACCAGGAAGAGGATGAGTTCCTTCTTCGTTTCTCCCGAGAGCTCCTGAGCAACGCACAGCGCGCCGGACGCCGCGAAATGCTCGAAGACGCTCAGCCCGTTCTCACCGCAGCACGCGGACGTGAACTTGGCGCGGCCGTCGCGGAACTCCAACGCCTCGGCGTCGACTGGGACGAAGGCACCGACCAAGGCGCCTCCGCAACCCGCGTCGAGGTCAGCACAAGTGGTGGAGAAACGAATACAGCCCGCGCCGGTGAGGCCTTCGAGGTCCGCGTTCGCGTGACCAACGAAGGAGAGCACCCGCTCTTCCGCCTCCGAGCAGTCACCAAGAGCGACAACCGTCTCTTCGATGACCGTGAGCTCGTGTTTGGCCGCCTCAACCCGGGCGAGACGCGCGAATGGACGGCCACATTGGGCGTCTGTCGAACGCGAGACGGTGAACGCGCCTGCCGCCTCCCCCGCGACACCCCCTTCCGCGCTGATGGCATCCGCGTCGAGTTTACCGAGGAATATGGTCACGCGCCGGAGGCGGCTGAGATTCGCACGACGGTTCAGGCGCTTCCGCGTCCAGTCTTCTCCTACGCAGTCCATATCGCCGACGACGAACGCGGCAACGGCGACGGGGTCATGCAGCGCGGTGAGCGGGGCAGCCTCTACCTCCATGTTCGAAACACCGGCGACGGTGCGTCCTTCGAGACCCACGCCAACCTTCGGAACCTCAGCGGGCGAGGCGTTTTGCTTCACGCCGGTCGTTTCCGCATCGACAACATGGCGCCCGGCGAAGAGCGCGTGGTCCAGTTTGGCTTTGAGGTCCTCAGTGACTTTGAGCGCAACGACGCGAAGTTGGAGGTCAGCATCATCGACGCTGATCTGCGAGAAGCATCGACTGAGAAGCTGGAGGTTCCGATCGCTGCGGACGGCGAGGCCCCGACCGAGGCACGCGGCCACTTTGTCGTCGCTGACGGCACCGTGCTTCGTGCGAGCCCTGGAGCAGACGCGAGCGTCGTTGCCCGCGTCAGCGGCGGATCCCTGAGCTTGCCTCGAACGGCAACGAGCGGCGCATTCACCCGCGTGACCCTGGCCGAGGGAGAGCCTGCGTGGGTCCCAAGCTCCGCAAGCGGAAGCGGGTCCGGTGGCCAGGTCTCCATCGTGATGGACCGAGTCCCGCCTAGCGTGGGTCTCAGCGGAACGCCGGACCTCGTCACCCGCGAGTCCTCCATTACGCTCCGTGGCGAAGCTCAAGACGACGAGCACGTGCGCGATATGTACATCTTTGCCGGCGCTCGAAAGGTCTTTTACCAGTCGAATGCGGATGGCGAAAACCCGCGTTCGCTCCGCTACGAGGCACCGATTCCACTGCATCCTGGCATCAACTACGTCACCGTCTTCGCCCGCGAAAGCAACGACGTTATCTCGCGTCGTATGATGGTGATTCGCCGCGACGGCCCTCAGGGAGAGCTCCTTGAGACGCCTCGTTTCGACGACAGCATCTTCGGCGAGAGCGCTCACTAGGAACTCGTTGTGGAACGGGCCATCTGAACTTTGCGCGTTTTTGGGGCGCATGCGGATCTGGCGGTAGGTTCTAGGGGTGCTCCATTCCGCACCCCAAAGCGCCTCCGCGGCGCCTGTGCCCCTTCAGCGCTGCCCGACGTGTGGGCGACGCGCGCGTGGAAGGGAATGTGAGCATGATGGAACCGAGCTTGTTGCCCTAAGTCGCGACGCCTTGCTCGGCGAAGTCCTCGGCGGCGCCTACCGCGTTGCCGCTCCCCTCGCCCGTGGAGGCATGGGTCGGCTCTATCGCGCCCGCCACGTTCGGCTCGACCGCGACGTCGCCGTCAAAGTCCTCAGTCCTGACTTTGCGGAGAATGAGCTCGCCCTTGCGCGTTTCTTTCGGGAGGTTGAAGCCCTCGCACGTATTCGAAGTCAAAACGTGGTGCGTGTCCTCGATGCGCTCCAGACTCCAGACGGCCGCCCTTGCATCGTCACCGAGCTCCTCGAGGGAGAGGACCTTCAGAAGCGTGTTTCACGCCAAGGTACCCTGCCCCTCGGCGAGGCGTTGTCCATCGCCCAAGAGCTGACCGAAGCGCTCATGGCGGTTCACGCCGAAGGGGTTCTTCATCGTGATCTCAAACCATCCAATGTGTTTCTCTGTGACGATGAGCAGGTTCGGGTACGACTGCTGGACTTCGGTGTTGCCCGTCTTGAGGAAGAAGGTCAGCTGACGCGCACCGGCGCCGTCGTTGGAACACCTGCGTATATGGCGCCGGAGCAGGTGCGTGGCGCTGTTCACGCCGATGTACGCGCCGATGTATACGGAGTTGGTGCGATTCTGTACCGCGCTCTGACGGGGCATCCGCCCTACTCGAGCGGTCCGGCGGTCACGGTGCTCTCCGCCGTTCTCGAAGGAGCGCCCGTCGCGCCGAGTGTTCATCAGCCGGAGATGCCCCTCGATATCGAGGCGCTCATTCTCCGCGCCATGGCCCGAAAAGCCGACCAGCGCTTCGAGTCAGCGGAGGCGCTCCTTGAAGCCCTCAGGCCCCTCGTGCAGAAGTATCAAGCGCCGACGGTGGCCGCTTCGATGCCTGGCCGTCACGCTCACTACGTCGCCGCGAGCGTGTGTGCGGGTTCCTTTGGGCTCGCCGCTGCGGCGGAAGCCACAGGCGATGCGTCGTTGGCGGTGTTGGGTTTAGGCACCTGCGCGTTCGCATGGCGTCTGGCCAAGCTCCCCGCGCGGTGGCTGAACGCTGGAATGTACGGGGTCGGAGGCTTCTATCTCGCCTTTGGGCTGGTGACCGCGTTGACCGCGGCGGGCGCACCGGAGTCCTTGCGTGTGCTCGCGCCGCTCGTTGGCGGCGTGGTCGCCATGGCTCAATGGATGCGTTCAAAGACGAGTTCACCGTCCCGCGCAACGCAGGCGGAGTGCACGGCGAGCACGATGATCCCGTCCTCATCGGAGAGGGTCCCGGCGAGCCAACGAACGCCGGCTCGCGCGCGCAGCTGAGCGAGTCGTTCGAGCTCCCCCCCCTCGCCTTTCAGCGCGATTCGGCGCCCTGAGCTATCGGCGGCGGAGTCAAAGTCGTAGTGGCTTCCGGCGATAAGCACGAAGGGTTCCGCCAACGCCGGAAACGCCCGCACAGACTTCCGGTAGTAGTCCGTGAGCGCCTCGAAATCACGTCGCGCGTGGGTCGCGGCTTTCTCCAGTTCCTCTGAAGTGACGCGTGGGACGACCTCGTACTGCATGAGGCGGATTCGTTTTGGTTCGGGACCTGGATACCCCTCCGCCAACCCGACACGCAGTACCCGCGGCGAGGGCCCCGCGGTCCCGTCCGCTGCTCTGGCAAAGTCCTCGCGGTAGACCTGACCTGAACGAAGACAAAGCAGATGGCGTCGAATGAGGCTCCGGCGCTGAAAGCCGCTAAGCGCTCCTCTGCCCACTTCAAGCAGCTGTCGGTCGCTCAGCTCTTCTCGTGGCCCACGCGCGCCGCCCTCCAAGGTCGCGTCGACACGCCCCAGCCAGGCGCTCACCCGCGGTGTTGGCGTGCCTCCGCTGTCCCGCAAGGCAGCCACCAGCCGCGCTGTACCGTCCAGCATATTGGCCACCTCTTCGGCGTCCCGCTTGTCGAGGGCGTCACGAAGACGCCCGATGCCTCGGGCAATGCCCAGGGGGGCTGGGGTCGGGAGAGATTCCTCAAGCGTCGCCAAGGCTTCCGTCACCGAGGGGGCTCGGCGTGCCTCATCGACGCCAGTGCGAACGACAGCGGTGAGCAGATCACCCAGTATTTCAGTCAAAGGCGCGAAGGCATGCGCCTCTGGCAGGGTTGCGGGTTTCTCGCTTCG
>JBGCFM010000206.1:0-16509 GCA_045106895.1 Polyangiales bacterium
CGGGCCCAAGTCATGAATGAGCTTGTGAGCCTCGCCTTCGCGAGTGACTTGACGCGCGTCGCGGTCATGCAGTTCTCGAGTACTGCTTCTCATTCTGGCTATCCCGACGTGTTCCCGGATGGGGATCAGCACAACGGCGCCGCTACGAGCTTTCATGAGTATGAGCACAGCAACGGCTTCGATGCGACGGTTCGTACAGGGCTTCAATACCTCATCGACGTCTTTGGTGATCACGTCGCTGCCCTGGATGCGACGGCGGAAGCGGGGGGCACGATTCTCGATCAGAGCGCCGTTCTTGGGACGTCGGAGCTGTCGAACGGATGGCAGCACCGCTTCGATGACTTCCCGCTGATTCTAGCGGGCTCCGCAGGTGGCGCCCTCGACGCCGGACAACACGTTCGAATGGAGGGTGCGATCAGTTCGCGCGTTCCTCTGACGGTGCTTCGAGCCCTCGGGTCCGAGCAGGCGAGTTGGGGAAGTGAGCAGTTTGAAACCGCCGACGTCGTCAGCCCATTGCTGACCTAGCCAAGTCGAATGCTGCGCTCCTAAGCTCGCGCGGAGATGGAGAATACGAAACGCGCGCCGCCGGCGGGGGAGGGCGACACGCTGACGGTCCCTCCATGGGCTTCGGCCACGGCACGGACGATTGCGAGGCCGAGCCCCGTTCCCTCCTCGGCGCTCTCCGTCGTGAAGAACCGCGAGAACACGTTCTCTTCGTCCGACGCGGGAACTCCCGGCCCGGCGTCGTCCACGATGAAGACGACCTTGCTCTTCTGGCGTTTGACGGTGAGTTGAACCGACCCGGGTGCCGGAGAAAAACGCAGGGCGTTCTCCAGAAGGTTCATCAAGGCTCGGCTGAGATCTGCCTGGCGTCCATGAACGATGGGTGCTCTTTCGATGGGGTGGACGATGACGTCCGGGTAGCGAGCGCTCAGCGCCTCCACGAGCTTCGCGACCACCACCATATTGCGCGTCGTCTCCGAGCCCGCCGCCTCGATGCGTCCAAGCTCAAGCAGGCGAGAGACCAGCCGGTCGAGGCGCGCAACGTCCAAGAGGATGTTCGAAAGAAATTTCTCTCGTGCCGCCGGCTCGTCGGCGGCGCCTTCGCTCAAGAGCTCCGCCGCGCCACGAATGCTCGTCAGCGGAGACTTAAATTCATGCGCCACGTCCGCGGCGAACTCCGACGCAAAGCGAAGTCTTCGATGAAGTTCGTCGGTCATCGTTGAGAACGACTCTCCGAGCGCCCGCACCTCCCCCGCTCCACCGACGGGCACCCGAACATCACGTTCTCCATCCGCGATGCGCTTGGCCGCACGAGACAGACGGCTCAGCGGCCGAGAGATGCTCCAAGCGAGAGCCAGAGTGACCAGCAAGGTGAAGAGAAATGCCGCAGCGGTGAGCAAATAGAGCCCACGGCGAATGCGGTGAAGCTCCGCGATCACGGGAACGGTGGAGCGCACCACGTAGACAACGCCGACGACACGGCGCTGTGGAATGATTGGCTCTGCGACAAAGAGCAGAACCGCTGGATGGCGGTTGCGGATTCGGGTGTAGGACGACGGCTGTCCCGCAAACGCCTCGCGCACTTCGATTCGTTCCGTTGGTGTCGGCCAGGGGGCGTGGGCCTCGATTTCCGACGTGTAGTTGCCTACCGAGCGCGATGGAGAGAGGAGAGACCCCCACACCTCGGGCTCAGGGCCTTCCGGCGGGCCGTCTTCGTGTGAGTCCAGTACCAGCTGTCGGTCTTTGTCGAAGACGCGCACACGTGTGCGAGTGCGCGCTGCGGCCACCTGGAGCGCGGTTTGATGCGACTCGTGGCCGAGCTCGCCGTCTTCGCGAACGGAAGCTTCCAAGAAACGACGAACGAGAATCGCCTGGTCCCGCATGTCGCGTTCGAGCCCGCCTAGGAGTTGTTTCTCGTAGAGGTCGGCAAACTCAAGACCCGCGACAGGAACCAAAACCACGACGAGGTTAACGATGAGCAGTCGAACGCGAATGCGACCAAGCTGTCGGAATAGACGCGCGCCAATGTGCTCCTTCTTCGCCAGAGTCGTCACGCGTCACTAAGGTCTGCGGCCTTGTATCCAACCCCATGAACGGTCTCGATGGGATCGACTCCGTAGGGGCGAAACTTTGCGCGAATCCGGCGGATATGAGTATCGATGGTCCGCTCTGTGACGTGGTTGTCGTATGTATAGGCGCGCTGCATGAGCTGGGCGCGGGAGAGTACGATCCCTGGCCGTTCGAAAAGCGCAGCGAGGGCGCCGAACTCCGTCGCCGTCAGTTTGATGAGCTCTCCCCCGCAGGTCACCTGGTGGCGGGCGGGTTCAATCCGGATAGGGCCATGAGAAAGCGGTGAGCTCTGTGATTCCTCGCTAGGCGCCGGCGGAGCGAAGCGGCGAAGGATCGCTTTGACCCGCGCCAAAAGCTCACGGGGGGAGAACGGCTTCGAGAGATAGTCATCGCCACCGAGTTCAAGTCCGACGATGCGATCGACTTCCTCCGCCTTGGCGGAAAGAAAAAGCACGGGCGTGGTCGAGCGCTGTCGAAGTCGACGGCAAACCTCAAGGCCATCGACGCGTGGCATCATCACGTCAAGAACGACGAGATCGACGTCGAGCTTTTCAAGGGCGTCGAGGGCTTCTTGGCCATCGGCCGCAAGGCTGACTTGAAACCCTTCCCGCTCAAGGGTGTATTGAACGACATCTCGGATTCTCTCTTCGTCGTCGGCGATCAGAACGTGGCGCATATACTTCGCTCCGTACTACCACAGCGGCAGAAACAACTATTCCGCGCCGTGGTCTTTTGCGGAAAATCCAAAAAAAAGCGCGGCCGAAGCCACGCTTTTCTTTGTTCTTGGCGCTTTTTCTACGCCTCGATGCCCGCGTCTACTGAACGCCGCCTGGGTTCTCAAGGTGGATGATCTTGAGCCCCTGACCTTCGAGGTTGCACGCCACGATGCGCATGGTTCCGGACGTGTAACTAAAGCAGGAGCTAGCGTCGACGCCGACGCGTGCGGCTCGGTGCGCGTCCCCTGCTGCGGTCGCAGAGGCTACGTTGGAGCAAGGTGCCTGGGGTGCAGCGCCGTTGCCAGGCGTGCAGCTGTTGCGAATCGCCGCGAGTGTCTGGTCCGTCACCTGGCACGCGACGCCTTGATACGCCGTAAACGCGCTCGGGTGGAAGTGCGCAGCGGCTCCGGCACCTGAGGGATCGCTCGTGCAGCTGAGCTTCACGGCGGAGAGGCTCATGCTGAGCGAGATTCGGTTCAGCTCGCCAACCATTTCACCGGCGCCTTCAACGAAGCCTTCGGCCTTGCTCTTGCACCAGTACCAGCTTCCTACGCACGCGATTACGCACAGAAGGAGACAGCCCGCACCGATGCCGACCCACATCTTCGTGTTGCTGCCGCCGCCGCCGCCGGAGGACGCGCCGCCGCCGGGAGGGCCACCTGCGGGAGGGCCGCCAAAGCCTGCGCCGCCCGGCGCCCCAGGTGCTGGAGCACCGAAGCCGCCCGCTGGAGGGCCACCTGCCGGTGGAGCACCAAAGCCACCACTAGGAGCGGCACCTGCTGGAGGCGCACCGAAGCCACCCGATGCCGGTGGGGCACCTGCTGGGGGTGCACCGAAGCCACCAGACGCGCCGCCCGCTGGAGGGGCACCTCCTGCTGGAGGAGCACCGAAGCCGCCTGCCTTAGGCGCGCCGCCCGCCGGAGGAGCACCAAATCCGCCACTCGCAGGAGCAGCACCGCCGGCTGGAGGCGCACCAAAGCCGCCGCCCGCTGGAGGACCGCCTGCTGGGGGCGCGCCAAAGCCGCCTGCCTTAGGCGCGCCGCCTGCCGGAGGAGCACCAAAGCCACCACTCGCTGGGGGAGCGCCGCCGGCTGGAGGAGCACCAAAGCCGCCGCCTGCTGGCGCGCCGCCCGCTGGTGGAGCCCCACCCGCTGGAGGAGCACCGAATCCGCCGCTCGCAGGCGGAGCGCCCGCGGGGGAAGCGCCGCCTGCTGGGGGAGCGCCGAAGCCGCCCGCGGCTGGGCTTGGCGCAGCCGCAGCGCCGAACCCGCCTGCCGCTGGGGGAGTCCCACCGGCCGGGCCAGCACCAAATCCGCCTGGTTGAGCAGGCTGGGCAGCAGGAGCTGCGCCGAAGCCGCCCGCCTTGGGGGCTGGGGCGGGAGCCGCTCCGAAACCGCCGGGGGCAGGAGGTCCGCCCGCGGCGCCGGGAGCGCCAGGCGTCGTCATCGGACCCATCATCGTCGCCTGAAACGCGAGGTTTTTGTCGGGCGGAGCTGCGGCGGCCGGAGGAGCGCCTGCCGGCGGAGCACCTGGAGCGGGCCCTGTTGCTGGCGGCGCAGCGGCGCTTCCCAGACCGGACATCATCATCGTGCCTTTAAATCGAGAGCCAGCTTTGCCCTGAGGTTTCGCCAGTGGTGTTTGGCAGCTCACGCATTGGGTGGCTTCGTCGGTATTTGGCTTGCCGCAGTTCGGACAGTAGACGGTCACAGAGTCGGTCCCTTCGCCCGGAAGTCGGGCTTTGACATCATTTTCAGGTCGCAGGGCGAATCCCCCCTGAGAATACCGTGAAACCTATCTGCTTCGGGACAGGGACTCAAGTGTCTTTCGTTCCTCCTTGCGCTGACCCTTTCCACGGTAATTTTGCAGGGCGATGCGTCCCTTGACAGACGATTCGCGCCGGCCTAGCGTCCCGGCGCCGAGGTCCCTAAAATCCCTTTGTTTTTAGGATTCTCGGTGGTCAAGAACCCTCCCGCAACCCCGCGGAATCCACCCCGCATCGAACGGTAACCGATGGCCTTCGCTCTCACCCCCGAACGCGAACGAGAAGTTGACGAACTCGTCACCCGTTATCCAACCAAGCGCGCAGCGCTGATCCCCACCTTATGGGTGTGTCAGCGGCAGCATGGTTGGCTACCCCCTGAAGCCATGGCTTGGGTGGCAGAGCGACTAGAGCTCTCCACCGCGCAGGTAAAGGGAGTCGTCACCTTCTACACGATGTTCTTCCAAGAACCTGTTGGCGAGAACGTCATCTGGGTATGTCGAACTCTCAGCTGCGATCTTCGCGGCGCCAAACTTGTGCAGGAGCATCTCGAAGAGAAGCTCGGTTGCCATGCTGGCCAGACATCGAAGGACGGCAAGTTCACGCTCCTCAAGGCCGAGTGTCTTGCAGCGTGTGGACAAGCTCCGATGGTGCAGATCAACGACGACTACTTTGAAAACCTCGACCTCAGTAAGGTCGATGAGATCCTCGAGCAGTACGCCAAGGAGTCGGCATGAGTGAAGAAGACAAGCCTTCCACGCCCCCTGCAAAACCATCGACGCCTCCAGCCTCGATGAGGCCGAGTGCACCGGCGCGCGCTTCCGCTGCGCCGGGCTTCAAGCCTCTGATGAGCGCGCGTTATAACGTCGAAAACAGCCACAAGATCGACGTTGCCGAGCGACACGGCGCGTACAAAATCGCCCGACGTGCGCTGATGACGATGCAGCCGGACAAGATCAAAGAAGAGGTTAAGAAAGCCTCGATTCGTGGTCGCGGCGGCGCAGGTTTTCCCGCGGGTATCAAGTGGGGCTTCGTCAATCCGAAGGAGGGCGAAGAGGTCTACCTCGTCATCAATGGAGATGAGAGTGAGCCCGGTACCTTCAAGGACCGCACCATCATGAACCAAGATCCCCACCGTCTCATCGAGGGGATTCTCATCACGTGCTGGGCCATCAACGCCCACGTTTGTTACATCTACGTCCGCGGAGAGCTGCAGCACTCCATCAAGTTCTTGGATGACGCGATCGCGGAAGCCCGCGCCAAGGGTTACGTCGGCGACCGTCCTTTCGGTAAGTCATTCCCGATTCAGATCTACACGCACACGGGCGCAGGCGCATACATCTGCGGCGAGGAGACAGCGCTCCTCAACAGCCTCGAAGGTCGCCGTGGCGAGCCTCGGCTCAAGCCTCCCTTCCCAGCCATCAAGGGCGCCTTCGGGATGCCAACGGTCGTCAACAACGTCGAGACGATCGCCGCCGTTGGCGACATCATCGAAATGGGCGGCGAGAAATGGTGCAACCTCTCGCGCCTCGCGCCGCGGGATGGCGGCCAGCGCCTCTACGGAATCAGCGGGCATGTGAAGAAGCCTGGCGTCTACGAGGCGCCCGTTGGCATCACCATGCGTGAGCTCATCGATGATTACGGCGGTGGAATGCTCCACGACGACCGACCGCTCAAGGGTGTGATTCCAGGCGGCTCGTCCACGCCGGTTCTAAACCCGGACATCCTCATCGATGCGCCTGCCGAAGACCATCCGCTTCATGAGTGGCACGGAAAGAGCGAGATCGATGTCCCGATGGGCGTCGATACTTACCGTGCGCTGGGCACGATGCTCGGTACCTGCTGTGCCATCGTCATGGACAGCTCGGTCAACATGGTCGAAGCCACGCGCAACCTGATGCGTTTTTACAAGCACGAGTCCTGCGGACAGTGCACGCCCTGCCGTGAAGGTTCCGGTTGGCTCGTTGACGTCCTCGACCAGCTTTGCAAGGGCAAGGCAACCAAGGAAGACATCGAGACTCTCGTCGACATTGGCAACAACATGATGGGCAACACGATCTGCGCTTTTGCGGACGGAACGGCCATGCCGCTTTTGGGCATGGTGCAGAAGTACCGCGACGAATTCGTCGAAGCCGCCGAGCGCCGTAGCGCCCTCGACGCTCGACACGATGACAGCACACGCAAGCTGGTCGCGGGCTCTTCCGCTGGCGCCGCAAAGGGAGATGCCGCGTGACCGGTCCGAACTTTACGCTCTTCTTAGTCTGCACGGTGATCGCCATTGCTGGCGCCGTGACCACGGTTGTGGCTCGACGACCGCTTCGTGCGGCCATCGGCCTTTTGTCGAACATTATCGCCCTCTCCGGGCTCTACCTGACGCTCTCGGCTCACCTGCTCGCGGCGATTCAGGTGCTTGTGTACGCCGGAGCCATCGTCGTGCTCTTCGTCTTCGTCATCATGCTCATCGGACCAGCATCCGAGGAGTCACCAGAAAGGCGCAGCAACGTTGGTCGCACCGTAAGCCTCGCGGTGATGGGGATGGTCACTGCGGTGGTCTCGTTCTCCGTGGTCGGCGTGGCTGGCGAGTGGGTCGCCGTGAGCGAAGGCTACGGTACGGTCCAAGGCCTCGGTGGCGATCTATACACGAAGGCTCTCGTGCCTTTCGAGATGGTCAGCATCACGCTCACCGTTGCAATCATCGGCGCGATGGCTCTCGCTAAGTCACGGACGAAGGCTGAGGTCGCGGACGCGAAGGCGGTCCGAGAGTCGGTCCTCGCACAGCGCGCAGAAGAAGGAGCGGCGGCTCCCGCCGAGTAGGAATCACCATGGACATCGGACTTGGAATCTACCTTTCCCTCGGCTCTTTGCTTTTCGGCATTGGCGCCATTGGTTTCTTGGTGCGTCGAAACGTACTGATTCAGCTCATGAGCATTGAGCTGATGCTCAACGCGGTGAACGTGGTGCTCGTCGCCAGCAATCGTTTCCTCCCAGAAAACCACACGGGGCAGCTCTTCGCGCTCTTTGTCATCGCTGTCGCTGCGGCAGAAGCTGCGGTGGGTCTGGCCATCGTACTCGCGCTCTTCCGCATACGCCGCACCGTCGCAAGCGACGACGCGAACCTTCTCAAGCACTAAACCTCTGTCTTCACTGAACACCCCTCGAGTGTTCATCCCGAGCGTTCTTCTTGAACGTTTCCTCTTGAACAAGCTTCCGAACGAGTTTTCTGAGAAACCATCATGTTCGAAAATCTAAACGGCGCTGACTTACTGCCATTCATCATTCTCTTTCCGTTTATCGGTGCCATCGCCAATGGCATCTTTGGAAAGACGGCGAATCGTCGCCTCGTCGGCTTCGCCGCCGTGGGTTCCGTCGTCGCGTCCTTCGTCTTCGCGCTCGTTGCTTTCATCAAGCTATACGAGGTCAAAGATTCGGGGGGAGAGGCGCTCTCCACCACGCTATGGGAGTGGTTCTCCATTAGCGTGCCGAACGGAGGCGGTGGCTTCCGCTCCGTGCCCATCGAGATTTCCTTTGTCTTCGACTCTTTGAGCGGCCTCATGACCCTCGTGGTCACAGGCATCGGTTCACTGATTCACATCTACTCACTCGGGTACATGAGCGAAGAGAAGAGCTACTCGCGCTTCTTCACCTACCTCAATCTCTTCACAGCCTCGATGTTGATCCTGGTCCTCGCCAGCAGCTTCCCTGTGATGTTCGTGGGCTGGGAAGGCGTCGGCCTCTGCTCCTACCTGCTCATCGGGTTCTGGTACGAGAACAAGGACTACGCTGCCGCCGGCCGCAAAGCGTTCATCGTCAACCGAATCGGTGACTTCGGTGTGCTTGTTGGCATGTTCATCTGCGTTCTTTACGCGGGCAGCTTCGAGTTCTCTCAGATCAACGCTGCCGCTCCGGAGATGACCGGCGAGTTCGCTCTCGGCGGATTCCCCATCGGCATGACGGCTACCGTCGCTTGTCTCTTTCTGTTCTTGGGTTGCAGCGGCAAGAGCGCGCAGCTTCCACTCTTTGTGTGGCTTCCCGACGCGATGGCGGGCCCAACGCCTGTCTCGGCACTGATTCACGCCGCGACGATGGTCACGGCTGGCGTCTACCTTTGCTGTCGTCTCTCGCCCGTCTTCTTGGAGTCGCCTACGGCACTCAGCGTCATCGCCATCGTCGGCACCTGCACGGCGCTTCTCGCCGCGAGCGTCGCCGTGGTTCAGAAAGAGATGAAGCGAATCCTGGCCTACTCAACGGTCAGCCAGCTGGGATTCATGTTCGCCGCCGTCGGCGTCGGCGCGTTCAGCGCGGGCTTCTTCCACGTCTTCACACACGCCTTCTTCAAGGCATGCCTCTTCCTCGGTGCCGGCAGCGTTATGCACGCTGTCCACGCACACGGAGACGCCAACATCTTCAAGCTTGGCGGCCTCAAGAAGATCATGCCTTACACGCATGCAACCTTCCTCATCAGCTGCATCGCTATCTCTGGCTTCCCGCTGACGGCCGGCTTCTTCTCCAAGGATGAGATTCTCCTCGGCGCTACCACGGTGGCGATGAACGAGACCGGCATTCCTCAGTGGGTCGGCTGGTTTGTCGCCATCGGGCTCTTCCTCGCCGCGACGATGACGGCCTTCTACATGATGCGCCTCTACTACTTCACCTTCACCGGCACCTACCGCAGCACGGCTCCCGAAGGCGGAGAAGACGAGCACCACGACGAGCACGGCGAAGGCCACGACCACGGCTACAGCGTGACGCCCCACGAGTCCGAGCGCTCAATGGTGTTCCCTCTTGTTGTGTTGAGCATCGGCGCAGCGTTCGGTGGTTTCTTGGCCATGCCCCACGCTTTCCATCTTCCCAACTGGTGGGGTCACTGGATGGAGCCTTCCATCGCGCACCTCGCGGGCTTTGGACCATCGGACGAAGTCACGAACATGCTGCCCGTCTACATCGCGATGGGTCTCGGCATCGGCGCGATGGCTATCGGAATGCTCTCCGCCCGAGCGGCTTTCAAAGAGAAGGCTGAAGACACGACGACGACGAAGATCCCCAAGAAGGTCTACAAGTTCCTCATGGACAAGTGGCGCGTCGACGAGTTCTACAACGCCGTTCTCATCAAGCCCATTCGCGGCCTCGCCGTCTTCCAGGGCCGCATCGACAAGAGCTTCATCGACGGACTCTTGACCGGCGCCACGGCCTTCGCCGTGAAGTCCCTCGGATGGCTCTCCACCCGCATTCAGGTCGGAGTCGTCCACGCCTACGGCACAGCCATGGTCATCGGCCTGGCCTTCATCGCGTGGTGGTTCATGTATCCACACGCCAGCATCGAAGCGAATGCCGAAGGCACGAACGCGACCTTCGTCGCTGCCCGCGGACTCGGGTACGAGTACCGCTGGGACCTAGACAGTGACGGCGAGTTCGACTTCCCGTCGCAGCCTTCCAACGTCACAATCGACCTCAAGGATGACGCCACAGACGCGGAGATTCGCTCCGTCATCACGCAGGTTCGAGCCGCCATCGCGCCCGCCGAGATTCTCCCTCAGGACCGCTCTGCCCTGGGCCATCTCTACGACCGTGGTCACAAGGTCTACGTCATGTCGCCTCCCGCATCCGAGCTGGCAGACCTGCGGCTTGCCTTGGAGAACAGCGACACCGTCGAGAGCTTCCGCGTCGAAGCCACGGGAAGCGCGTATTCCACGGAGACGAACGCGGCGGTTGAGTACAACGACGAAGACATCGTCGGGTACCGCCTGTTTACAGGCGTCCTTCGCGGTCAGCCTCTTGAGTTCGAGCTTAGTGACGCTGCTGTGATTCTCGAAGACGACGTCCTCGGGCCTCGCTGGCAGGCAGACCCAGAAGGCGAGGGCGACCTCGTCGATGTGCCTCCAAGTTTCCGCGTCGTTGATGGCGAGGTTCGTTGCCGCCCGAACGGCGCGAGCGTCATCTTCCGGGGTCAGCCGCAGACTGAAGAGTTTGTGATGGTCGCGGGTGAGACGGCGAACATCGGACCGGTTCCCGTTCGACTCTCGGCCGTCATGGCCGCCACCGTGGAGGTCCGAAACAGCTTCGGAAATCTCGACACCGAGCGCGTTGAGGTCGTCATCGACAACCTGCCCGCTGCTATCAACCCCCACGTGGCCGTCGCACCGACGAACAGCGCCGCGGAGGTCGGACAATGAACCTTCTCTCTCTTCTTCTCGCCGTCCCCGCGATCGGCGCACTCGTCATCTTCTTCATGCCGCGCCAGTGGCCGAATGCGATTCGTCGCACGGCGCTGACCTTCATGTTGTTCAACTTCGGGCTGAGCCTCTTTTTGCTGCCTGAGATGGTGGAGCTCTTCGTCGGAACCCGCCTTCCTTTCCTCGGTGACATCGACGCCGTCAACTACGCGGCGAGCGGTTTCCAGCTGGTTGAGAATCACGTCTGGGTCGAGAGCCTTGGCATCAGCTACAAGCTGGGCATCGACGGCCTGAGCCTCTGGCTCGTTCTCCTCTCGACGCTGCTTTCGCCCATCGCGTTCTTCGCGTCTTGGACGAGCATCAATACAAAGATCAAAGAGTACGCCATCAGCTTCCTTCTTTTGGAGCTGGGCATGCTGGGCGCCTTCTTCGCCCTCGACCTCTTCCTCTTCTACGTATTCTGGGAGCTCATGCTCGTTCCGATGTATCTCATCATCGGAATTTGGGGCGGCAAGGACCGCGTCTACGCGGCGGTGAAGTTCTTCATCTACACGATGGTCGGAAGCCTTCTGATGCTCGTCGCCCTCCTTTGGGTGGTCAACTCGTACGAGAGCGTGACAGGCGTCTACACCTTCGACCTGGAGTTGCTCAGCAACCTGGTCATTCCCTTCGAGGAACAGCTCCTGCTCTTCTCGGCCTTTGCGTTGGCGTTCGCCATCAAGGTGCCGATGTTCCCCTTCCATACGTGGCTTCCAGATGCTCACGTTCAGGCGCCGACGGGAGGCTCGGTGATCCTCGCGGCGGTGCTCCTCAAGCTTGGCATCTACGGATTCCTCCGCTTCGCGATGCCGCTCTTTCCCCTCGCCAGTCAGTACATGGGCCCGACCATTGCGGTCGTTGGCATCATCGGCATCATCTACGGCGCCTTCTGCGCTTGGGTCCAGAAGGACCTCAAGAAGCTCGTCGCCTACAGCTCCGTGAGCCACATGGGTTTCATCGTCCTGGGCATGTTCGCCATGACGCCTCACGGTGTGAACGGCGCTCTCCTTCAGATGATCAACCACGGTGTCTCCACCGGCGCGCTCTTCATCCTCGTCGGCGTCATCTACGAACGGCGACACACACGTCAGCTCGACGAGTTCGGCGGACTTGCGAAGGTCATGCCTTGGTACGCTGTGCTCTTCATCGTCGTGACGATGAGCTCCATCGGACTCCCGGGAACGAACGGCTTCATCGGTGAGTTCATGATCATGAGCGGCGCTTTCTTGAGCACCGGTTTCATCGGACTCGGCCAGTGGGGCGGCATCTTCACTGTCTTCGCTGCAACGGGCGTCATCCTCGCCGCCATCTACATGCTCCACGCCGTCTACAAGATGTTCTGGGGCCCTGTGGACAACGACGAGAACAAGGGGCTGGCGGACGTGAGCTGGCGAGAGTGGGCATCCCTCTCCCCGCTTCTTGTGCTCATCTTCTTCATCGGTTTCTTCCCGAACACGATCCTTGAGAAGTCCCAGCCTGCCGTCGACAACTTCATCATGGACTTCTCCCAGAAGTGGGAGACCAGCACACAAAGTGACCGACTTCGCGTCCTTGGCGCTCCCGCCCCTACGGAGGAGGCGGTAGCCGATGAAGCGGCGGACGAACCGAACCCCCATGCGCGCCTCGCGATTCCGGCGCAGCCTGAACTTAACTTTGCTCGGCCCGGCGAACAGCTCGCCATGGCCGAGAGGAGCGACCGATGAACTGGCTTCCTTACGCCCCCCTCGGGCTTCTTGTCGTGAGCGGTTTGCTCATCATGCTCGCAGACGCGTTCTCCAAAGAGCGCGCTGAGCTAGCACTCCTTAGCGCTGTTTCCTTAGGCGCCGCGGGCGCGATCAGCCTCACCGCGCTCATTCGCGGCGACGGTGGCCTCGCTGCACCCGAGTTTTTCGAGGCTTACCTGAGCGCCGACTCGGCGAGTCTCTTCTTCGACGTGGCCATCTGTGTGGGTGGTGCCCTCAGCGCACTTCTTGCGGGTGGATACCTCCGCGAGCACGGTCTCGAGCGTGGCGAGTTCTATCTCTTGCTCCTCTTCTCTGCGCTTGGCGCGATGATTTTGGCGCGGAGCATCGACATGCTCAGCCTCTTCATTGGACTTGAGACGATGTCCTTGGGCGTCTACGCGATGGCTGGGTTCCGACGTGGTAGTCCGCGTGCCGTCGAGAGCGCTGTGAAGTACTTCCTCCTCGGCAGCTTCGCGGCGGCGATTTTGCTCTTCGGCAGCGCGCTTGTCTACGCGGGCACCGGACACACGAGCTTCGTCGGCATCGCCGAGGCCATCACGAGCGGCCAGGCCGAGGTTTCCCTCGTCCTTCTAGGCATGATCATGCTTGTGGTCGGTCTGGGCTTCAAGATTGGCGCCGTCCCGTTCCACATGTGGACACCCGACGCATACGAAGGTGCCGTCACGCCGGCCACGACGTTCATGTCCGTAGCCGTCAAGGCATCGGCGTTCGCCGTTTTCGTTCGAATCTGCATGATCGCCTTCGGCGGCGAAGTGACGACGAATATGGCGACGGGCTGGCCACCGGTGGTCGCTGCTCTCGCCGTTATCTCCATGATCTACGGCAACCTCGCTGCCGTGGCTCAGCAGAACATCAAGCGAATGCTCGCTTACTCGTCCATCGCTCATGCCGGGTACCTGCTGGTTGGACTCGCCGCGGCCTCCGTGGTGGGTGAAGAGGCGATCAGTGCCGTGTTCTTCTACTTGCTCGCCTACACCGTCAGCAACGTCCTTGCGTTTGGCTCGCTGATTCTTCTCGGCAGCCGAGGGCGCGAAGCGGTCACCTACGCGGACCTCGCCGGCGTTGGCCGGCGCCATCCTCTGGCGGCGCTGCCCTTCGTCCTTGGTGTGCTCACGCTCATGGGCTTCCCTCCGACGGCGGGCTTCTTCGGCAAGTACTACGTGTTCAACGCCGCGGTACACGCGGGCGGTGGCTTCGTATGGCTCGCTGTCATCGGTGTCCTCGCGAGCGCTATCGGCGCCTACTACTACCTGCGCGTCGTCGTTTCGATGTTCATGAAGGAGCCCGAGCCCGGCGCGACCCTCGCGGTCCCCATGAAGTCCGGCTACGTCTCCGCCGCTCTCATCATCGCTGGAGTCTTGGTTATTGACCTTGGTCTGATGCCTTCCAGCGCACTTGAGCTTGCCATTCAGGCCGCTGCTCAGCTTCTCGGATAGCTCGATGAAGGCAACTCACGTACTGCTTCTCCTTCTCGTCGGATGCTCGAGCTGCGACGAAGAGGTGACGCCGCGTGAGGAGCCTGATGAGAATCCGAATCCGGCCACGGAACCTGCTGCACGTGAATCTCACGTGGGAACGATTCGCGGCACGGTTCGACTCGCCGAGGGCGTGGAGCTTCCCGGCTATACGCTGGACGAGATCAACGGTCCCCAGGCGCTCGCGCCTTGGTCTGAGCACTGTGCCCCCGCGCGGAATGCGGACCACCATCCTGTGCAGATGGATGCGGCGCGCGGGCTGAGCAACGTGGTCATCTACGCGGGGAGCGATGACGAAGAGGCGTTTTTTGGTGCCTTGCCGGAGCCCGAGCCTCGGACCGTTCCACTGCGTATTGAAGACTGCCGGCTCACCCCACCAGTCCTTGCGCTGACCCGTGGAGACACCGTGGAGGTCACCCAAGCCACACCCGGCGAGGCCCTCTTGCCGGTTCTTGGGCCGAGCCACTTCATGGAGGTTCTTCCGGAAGGCCAGTCGCGTGAGTTTCCGCTGACGCAAGGAGGCATCTTTGCGATGCACTGCGCGTTCGCTGCGCCATGCGCTCGCACGGATCTCGTCGTCCTCTACCACCAAGTTCACACGCTGAGCGGTGAAGGTGGCGCTTTTGAGCTGCAGGTTCCTGCAGACCAGGAGGTCGAGATCGTCGCGTGGCACCCGCTCTTTAGCTACGCCCGGGGCACGATTCGCGTCGACGAGAACGGCGAAGCCGAGCTTGATCTTGAGCTTGGTCCTCGGCCCGACCCCGCGGCTGCCAGCCCTGGAGCGACGGACCCGACGACGCCGCAGCCACCCGAAGAGGGTGAGCCGGCGGAGCTCTTCTAGCCACGCCGCTCGGATCTTCGCGCACACCCTCGCGCAAGAAATCGATAGAATGCCGTCGTGGCGACGGTCCGGATCGAAGTAGACGGCGATGAGATGGATGTGTCCGCCGAGGACAGCGTCGCGGTAGCGTTGGTGCGTTCCGGTCGCTGGCTCCTTGGTCGAAGCGTGAAGTACCACCGTCCCCGCGGCCCGGTTTGCTTTCGTGAGCGCTGTGAAGGTTGCCTGATGCGGGTGGATGGTGTTCCGAACGTGATGACCTGCCGCAAACCAGTGCGGGCAGGGATGAAGGTCGAGACGCAGAACGTCGTGGGGAGCGCAAGCTTCGACCTGCTCTCCATCACCGACTGGGCGTTTCCGAAGGGACTCGATCATCATCATATGTGGACTCGCTTCAAGCCCACGAACGACCTGATGAAGAAGATCGCTCGGCGTGTCGCAGGGGTCGGGACGCTCCCGGACAAAGCGCTGCCGCCACAGGAAGTTGAGGCGCTTCGCGTCGATGTCGTTGTGGTCGGCGCTGGATATGCAGGCGTGGCTGCGGCAAACGAAGTCGCTCGATGTGGTGCCTCCGTCCTCCTCGTCGATGAAGCGCGAGCTCGCGGCGGTGAAGCTCGTCTGCTCTCGGCGGCGGGCCTGGAAATTGAAGACGAAGAGCGCATACGTCTCAGTCCTCCCGTTGCATACCGGCGAAAGACCACGGCGCTCGGCGTGTACCGAGAGCGCGCGAACGGCGAGAGCTTGGATGGAGGGATCGTACTCATTCACAGTGCCGCAGGATTGTGCGCCGTGGAGTGCAGCAAACTGATCGTGGCGAGCGGAGTGACCGGCGAGGCCGTGGCGTTTCCGGGGAACGACCTCCCCGGAGTGATCACGGCGACGGGCGCACTGGTGCTGCTGAGCCGCGGCGTACAAGCGGAGCGCGTTGGTCTCGTTGGTGACGGACCGCTATTGGGCGCGCTCGCCGGACGGCTTCGCAGACTCGGCGTGCAATGCCACGGTCCATTCCCTGGCTCTCAAGTCCAGGCACACGGCAAGAACAAGGTGGAGACACTACGCGTTGGTGAAGACGAGCATCGCGTGGATTGGGTCGTCGCGGGTGCCCCGCCTTCCGCCGCGGGTGAGTTGGCGGTTCAGGGCGGCGCGACGATGACGTGGAGCGACGGGGGGTTCTTCGTCGACGCGGCCGACGACGGGAGCACGAAGTCGCCTTTCATCTTCGCCATTGGATCCTGCACGAACAGGCGCGGTGAAGCCGCGCTCGCACAAGCCCTCGCCGCCGCTCGCCTCGCGACGAGGTCCATGTGAGCGACAAGACTCTCGTGTGCCGCTGCGAAGATGTGACGCTTCATGCCATTGAGGAGGCTGTGGCGCGGGGCCACCGCGACATTGAGTCCGTGAAGCGCTACACGGGCTTTGGGACGGGCTGGTGCCAAGGAAAGCAGTGCTCAGCGCTGTGCGCCCGTGAGGTTGTTCGACTCGGCGGCGACACTCCGACCCAGCCCGTCACGCCACGCCCACCGGTGCACCCGCTCTCTCTTGCGGAACTGGCGACGCTTCTGGAGGACGGAGACCCAGAGCCGTGAGCGTTACTACGAAAGACAGCGTGTGACGGCCGGCGGCAAAAAGCCCATCACTCATGACCCGTCGGACTTGCCTTCGTCCGCAGACGTCGTGGTTGTCGGCGCGGGCAT
>JBGCFM010000207.1:0-10962 GCA_045106895.1 Polyangiales bacterium
AGAAATGTGTAACGCATCGTTTTGTTTCCTAGGTAGTGGTTCGATTAGGCCGCAATGGCACCAGTATTGGCAAGACGAAGCCCAAGGCTCAGCTCCCGCCAACGGTGAAAAGTCCGGAGGTTTCCGCCTTTTCACCCGCACGACGGATGGGAAGCGCCCCAATCGACACCTGCGCGAAAATTCTTTCTGAAAGGTCGAAAGAGCCAAAGCCCAAGAGCAACCCGTGTACTGCACCCGATTCCGTCGTTGGAACCCCGAGCGTTTCGGAGCGGCCGCCCGTCGCCAATAAGTTGCAACCGGTTGGGGTTCGCGAGCGTGTGCTGCAAGTAGTCAGTTCAACCCAGTGCAAATCTGTCCTGATGGCCGGATGATGGTCTTGTGAGCGTCTCGCACCGGCCTCGGACGCCAGGCCTCGCCGGCGGACGTCTATAAGTTGCAACCGGGTTGGGTCGCGTCTGCTGGGGTCGCGTCTGCTTCATCAGGGTCTACGAACGTGAGGTGCACGTCGACGTCATCGATGCTCACCGCTGGTCGACGCCGGCGGACGCCGGTTCGTCGGGTCGGGATAAAATGTTGATATCCGCAGGACGCTGGGAACTACTCGAGCTCCCGTACTGGGCCCTCCACTGCTGGGCCTTCTTTCGCGGAATCCAGTTCTCCCAAGCGTTGGCTGATCAGGGGTCTTTTCTTTGGTCCAACCGTTTCGACGCGACTTCCTGAACTCGCTGAGAGGGGTCTTTGGCGAGCACGCGAAGCAGCGTCTCCTCGCAGCGTTTGTTTGTCGCCACCGTTTCGCGCACGTAGTCGACTGGATCGCGGGAAAGCATGGACAAGATAGCGTTCGGCGTTCGGCGATGGCTCGCCACGTGCTGGCGGACGCCCGGGTACTTGTCGCCGGACAGCTGAGTGAGCGCCTCTTTGGACGACTTTGCATTTAGAGCGACGCCATACCGAACCTCGAAGTCCACGTCCGAGGCAAGCACCATGAGGACGTCGGGCGGCGTCTTCCAGTTGCTCGCAACCGCCCTGCGGACTTCTTTGTGTGTATGGGAAGCCAGCTGTGCCAGCCTCGATGGTGGGGCCTTTTTTGATTGAGCCTCCCTCACTAGTGCGTCGATGTTCTCCACCGAATAACTCTACCCCACGCAAAGGGCTGACCGCCAGGCATCGCCCGACCTACAACGACCTCGACGGGGGTGATGCACCCAACGCACGCGTTCATGAGTGCGAAGGATGCAGCGACCCAGCGACCTCAACCCGGCCGCAAAATATCGGCGTCAGCAAGCAGGTCAGATGGAGCACTAGCGAAATGGTCCCTTCGCTGGCGGGCCGACTCGTTCCCAGCCGTCGTAACTATCGAGAGGCTCTCGAAATGCATCATCTGCAAGGTAGGTTTCAGTGTAGTGACAATCGCTGCAGGCAAACTGAAGTAGATCGACAGGCCAAAAGTTGGGCTTACGAACTCTATGTTGGCTGATCGTTTCTTCACTAATTGATTCGGCCTTCCAGTGGGGGTTGCTTTCAATGAGCCTCTCAACGATCCAGCTGTCCGGAATACTGGTCTTAACGCTTCGATGACATTCGGCGCGAAAGATATTCTTTCCCTGACACACGCGACATGTTCCGTTCTTCATGCGGGCACGATCTCATCAAACGCAAGCGTGCTCAAATTGGCGGCCGTAGGGGGCGGGACGCGACCTCACGGGAAGACCGCACGGGAACGCGACCGGGTTGATTGAAGAACGCGACCTCGACCGGGTTGATTGAGGGAAGCGCGGCGCTGAAGAGCAACATCGAGTGCCTCCGAGAACGCGACCTCGACCGGGTTGATTGAGGAAGCGGGCCGTTGAAGAGGAGCAACCGGGTTGGGGTCGGCGGCAACCGGGTTGGGGGCGGCGTGCTCAACCGGGTTGGGGTAGCGGGGGTCTCTACAGCGAGAAGACGCCGCGGATCCACGGATTGGCGAACTTCGCGTCCGGATCGTAGCTCTCGCGGACCTTTGCGAACTCGTCGAATCGGGGGAAGCACGCTCGCATCTGCGCGCCATCAAAGTTCGCCTCTTTGCCCCAGTGGGGGCGTGCATCGTGCTTGCTTGCGAAGCGAAGAAAGGTCGCCAGCTGATCATCCCAACGCGCGCTCTTGTCGATGTTGTAGAGCGAGAGCCAGATCGAGTCGCGTCCGTAGGAGGGGCTTGCCCAGAAGTTGTCCGCCGCCGTGAAGCGGATCTCCTGAATGAAACTAAAAGCGTATCCGCAGCCGAGGAGCAAATCGCGATACTCGCGTAGCAAGTCGACGGCGTTGCTGTAATCGAACGCCCACTCGCTCTCGCGATGCACGGGCGGCTCGGGCGTGAGAAACGCGACGTGGCTCTTGCAGATCCGCTCGAAGCGCTTGCCATACGCTTGACCGATCATGCGATTCGTTCGCCGCACCATGCGGTCGCGATCGAAGATGTTTCTTGAAGGAGCTTTTCGCCCCGGCCGCCGGCTCACCCCAAACTTATGGAGCGCAAGCATGGCGCGGTACCCCGCCCCGGCGATGACGTCGTCCTTTAGCCAGCGCGTGAAGTCACTGTCGTTCCGTGGAGCGCTGGTGCGGTTCTGCCGAAACACGATCACTTTGTCTTCGCCGACCAGCCACCAGAACTTGAAGTGGTCATGAGCGCGTACAAGATCGTCCAAGTTGGCGAGGAGCTCGTCGAAGGGCATCGTCTCGGTGATGGCGTGCATCTGATAGGTCGGCACCACCGAGAGGGTCATCTCGTAGACGATGCCGAAGGCGCCGAGGCCGACCACGACGGCAGGGAAGTCTGGATGATCTCGGTCGATCTCTCGGCGCTCCCCGCGCCCGTCGATGAGCGCCAGGCTCTGAACTTGCGCCGCGAGGCACTGAAACGCGAGACCTGTACCGTGCGTGCCCGTCGAGATCGCACCGGCAAGAGACTGCGTCGCGATGGAGCCGAGATTCTCAAGGGCGAGACCGTGTCCCTCGAGCTCCGCGATGAGTTCCGTGAGGCGAATCCCAGCCTGCACCCGGACCTGGAGCTTGTCGCGATCGACGTGCAACACACTCTTCATCGAGTCGAGCGAGACCAGAACATCGTCCGTGACGATGCCGGCTGACCACGAATGACGTGCGCCCATGGCTCGCACACGCCGCGCGCCACGAACGAGCGTTTCGAGTTCCCGGACACTCGCCGGAGTCGACACCCGGCGCGGAGAAAAACTCAAGGTCCGGCCGTAGTTCTGAACTGCCTTCGCTGCCATGATCTGTGGAGCCTACTCCGGAGACTCCGGAACTAAATCAAACGAGGCAACGCGCCTCGACCCTCATCGAGATTACCAAAGGAGTCTTCTTCCACTCCGAGGTAGTTGAGAATCGACACCAGAAGCTCGTTCTGAGTGTTGCCATCGTACCGAATGTAGCGACCCATTCGGAAATGGCCGGCTGCGCCGCCCGCCAAGAGCAAGGGCATGTTCGTTTGTCGGTGGTTCCCCGTGGTGATCTCGCTGCCCCACATCATCAGGGTGTTGTCGAGCAGGGTGCCGCCAGCTGGGTCCGGTCGGTCCTCCAGCTGCTCCATAAGATAGGCGACTTCACCCGCGTACCAACGCCCGATTGCAGAGAGCGCTCGGTCGGCAGCGGCCTCACCTGTCTTGTGTGACCAAGTATGGTGCGTGTCGGTTCCGGTTTCTGGCAAGTGCGGGAAGGTCTGTTGGCTCGTAGCGCCTCCCCACATGAAGGTCGCGATCTGCGCCATGTTGCAGGACATCGCAGCGACCATCATGTCGATCATCAAGCGCGAGGTTTGCGGAGCGTTCTCGTCGGTGTTGGACGGATCAGCCGGCTCACCAGGAGCCGAACACGCCATCGCTTCCTGGTCCGCCAACTCGTTGATTCCATTTTCGATGGAACGAATGCTCGTCAAATGAACATCGAGCTTGAGTCGGTCCTCCGAACCAATACGCGGCTGAAGGTACGCGAGCTGGTCTTTGACCAAATCGATGACACTTAGGTCACGCCGCCGAATCGCCTCCCGCTCGGCGGCGCCTAGATCCAACCCGGCAAAGACACGATCAAAGAGATTCCTCGGGTTCTGCTCCGGCGTAATGGGTTGGTCGCTGCCGCTGTAGCTGAGCCTGTTCCGTGGGTTCGCGCCCCGGTTTCGCACGGCGAGTTCGAGCGTCCTCGCTCCCAGTCGCTCTTTCACATACTGGTCGAGGGAGATGTGCGAGCCCCATCCACTACTGGTGTCGCCGCCGCCCGCGAACTCATCGCTTTCGAGGAGACCCGAGCCCGACATGTACTTGTGCGCCCCGTTGGCGTGGTTGTTCCCGAAACCTCCACTTGGGTAGTCGATGCCTTGAAGCACGCTCACTTGAGACTTGAAAGGCGTCAGAGGTTCGAGAATGGAGCCGAACTCAAAGTCGTCTTCGCTGCCCGTGGGCTGCCAGTTTTCGTGAACGGTTCCATTGCCGGTGAACAGCGCAATGAAGCGGCGGACCCGAAGCGGATCCTGAGCCGTGGAGGAAAGCACTGGAAGAAAAGGCGCAAGCGCGGCTCCAGCACCCAAGCCGATCAGGAGGTTACGGCGGGAGAATGCGCCCTTCACAACACTGCGTTTGCGACGATGGATGTTCTTCGTTTGAGCCGACCTGCTCTTATCTGACTTGCTCTTATTCGATTTGCTCTTATTCGATTCGCTCACGGGGACACCTCCGTTTTGATGTGTCGCATTGCGTCTGACACCGCGATTTCGATGAGAAGCTCTCGAACGTTGAAGTCCGATGCTTCGAAGGCTGCGAAGAGTTGTTCGAGTTGCCAACGGTCTTCGAGCGCTGGGAAACGGCCCAGCGCGTAGGTGACAAGTTGTTGGAGCAAACAGCCCCGAACAATATTAGAGCCCGCAAGTCTCTCGGAGAGCTCAATCACCCCTTCAAACTCGCCATCGATTTCGCGAGTGGCTACCAACTCACCTGTGTCATCGATGTCCAAACCGTTCTCGGTTTCGTTGAAGCGCCCGATCGCGTCGTAGGCTTCGAACCCGAAACCAATCCCATCGATGCGCGCGTGACAAGAGCCACACCTCGGATTTGCCGTGACTGCAGCGAAGCGCTCTCGTGTTGTCTGATCCGGGTTCGCCGGTGGCGGCTCGTCGATCACATCGTTGGGCGGGTCATTGAGTGGCTGACAAAGCACGTTCTCGCGAATGATGACGCCACGGTGGATGGGTGAGGTCTGCGACGCGTGAGCATGGCGCGCCAAAAAGCTGCCTTGGGTGAGAAGACCACTGCGTTGATTCTCCGCAAACACCCGTGCGTCGTCCGGTAAATCTCCGCCCGCTGGCTCCATCGGCCCGTAGACAACCGAAAGCTCGTCGCTCGGGAAGGAGAAGGGGGCCGTGAAGAGAGTGTCCATTTGTCCATCGCCCTCTTGAATAACGTATTGAACGAAACGGCGTGTCTCGCTCAAAAGTGCCCGAGCTGTGTCCTCGGTGTAGTCAGCGAAGAGCTCTCGGTCCTTCGTGTGTTCGTCAAGGTCTTCGATGTGAAGCCAAGCGAGGAAGAACTCTTCGATGGTGTCACCTGCACGAGCATCATCCAGAAGACGAGTCGCTTGAGCCCGAAGCACATCGTCTTCGAGCAAAGAAGCATCGGCAGCCGCATCGAGGAGCTCTTGGTCGGGTGCGGACTTCCACAGGAAGAATGAAAGTCGCGAAGCGAGCGAGTAGGCGTCGAGGGGCTTGAGGTCTTCTTCGGACATCGCAGCCCAGTCGAAGATGTAGAGGAAGTACGGTGAGTTCAGAGCTGCGCGTGTCACCAACCGGACGCCGGACTCAAAGCTGTCTTCAGCGCCCAACTCAAACACAACCTTGAGAGCGCTCAAGTCCTCGGGCGTCACTGCCCTTCGGTATGTTCGCACGGCGAGCCATTCGATGTACGCGTCTGCACAGGCGTCGCTTTCAACATCGCACGACGCGACGTAGTCGGCGATCTTCGGCGCCGCTAGCTCAGCGATTTCAATCGCCGCCGAATCGTAGTTTCGCAACTCAAACTCTTGAGGCGGCGCGACGGTATTGCTCGAGAAAGGACCGACTCTCTCGTCCTCGCCAAAGCTGCGCGTGAAGTTCCCTTCAACGGCAAATATCTCGGTGATGGAGTTTGTGTACTCGGTCCGCGTCAGACGCCTCAGAGGCGCGCGGCCCAAATCCCGCACAGCCGGTTCTAAAGGCTCGACTCCAGGGTTTAGCGTCACTGGGTCGTCGCTTGGCCTGTCTTCGATGGTGCCCTCGCACGCCAGGCACAACAACAACGAACACAGGAGATAGCGCATAGTCGCAATCGTACCGCATCGTCGGGGAAAAGGCCGCGCACAAATGGTGATTGCATCGCCCAACGCAGGGGGCCAAATGTGAAATCCAAGTACGAGCGACCCGAAGTAGGCCTTCGCTTCACAGCGAAGTAGGAACGCTCGCGTGCGCGATCACCGCAACACATGCGATAAGCGCATGCATGTCAGAACACCGGGCAACAGTTCGTTGGAAACGAGAGTCGTCAGACTTTGAATACAAGCACTACAACCGCGAACACGAGTGGAAGTTCGAACATGGATTCGTCGTTGGTGCGTCGGCGGCGCCCGACTACCTCGGCAAACCGGGTTACGTCGACCCAGAAGAAGCCTTCGTCGCCAGCATCTCCAGCTGTCACATGCTCACGTTTCTAGCCATCGCGTCGAAGAGAAAGTTCGTGGTTGAGAACTACACGGACGATGCTGTTGGGTTCTTGGAGAAGACTCCACAAAGCAGGATGGCGATATCGCGAGTCGAACTGCGGCCCACCATAGTCTTCAGCGGCGAACCACCGACGCCGGCGCAAATCGAAAAGATGCACGAGTCCGCGCACCGAAACTGCTTTATCGCGAACTCCGTCACAGCGCGCATCGATGTGCTGCCGAGTTCCGAAGACCCAAGTGGTGGCGTCGCGTAGGACGACTTCAGGACTTCCGGCCCATACGGTCCGTGCCTTCGCTCATAGCCGCCGCTAATGCTCGACCATAGGCTCGGGCCACTCTCGACAACACATGTCGGGTACGAAAAGGATGCACGAGCAATGTCACGATCAGTAGAAGTCCCAGGCCTGTTGTTGCTGACGTGCGCGCTCGTCGGATTTGGACCCTGCGGAGATGAAGAACCCGCTGCCGCCATCGCGCCTGGGACGCCTAGCGGAGCGCCTGTGGCTGCTGCGCCGGGCGCGCCAGCTGTACCTGCTGCCCCAGCTGTACCTGCTGGGCCAGCGACGTTGGTCGTCGGAGCGCCGCCGGCAACGTTGGCGATCCCCGCTGCCCCATCCTTTAACTTCACCATTCCCGCGGCGGGCGAGTACCAGATCGACGTCATGGGCCAACCGATGGATGCCAAGATTCTTCTCTACCAGGGAGATGAACACATCGAGACGGACGACGACGGGGGTGATGGAACCAACGCGCGCATCGTACGCTTCTTGGCGCCTGCGACTTACTCGCTCCGCATTCATGAACTCCGCGGGCGAGCTGCCACGGTACAGGTCACCGCTGCTCTCCTCCCGCCGATGCCCTCGGCGGGCGTGGTCACGCCGGAAGCCCCGCTCACCGTCAACGTGCCCGGGGGCTCGGACGACCGCTCAGCGTGTGCAGAAGTCACGCTAACCATCGCGCAAGCTGGCAACTACACCATCGACGCCATCGGTGTCGGGGAACTCGACGCGAAAATGCAGTTGATTCACAACATGGCTCAGATCGCGGCCAACGACGACGGCGGCGAGGGAAACAACGCTCAAATCCGGCGCCAGCTCGCTGCGGGCACCTACCAGATTCGGGTCTTCGACTTCCGTAAACGCTCGGGCCAGATCACGGTGCGAGTGTCGCAGTAAGCTACCCGGTTAGCTGGTAATTCGAGGACACCCACTACAGCGGTTCATAAAAGTGGATGTCCTCAAAGGGAGCCAGGTCACTTGCAACTCCGCGTCACGTACAGTCGGTTAGTGCCTAGCACCACCGCTCAAATTCTCGCGTTTGTACTTTGCTGTTCCTGCTCGCAAGAACAACGGGTGACTCTGGACACGCGTCAGGCTGAAGCCCTTAGTGACGGCGAACTCTGGGAGACCATCAATAGGACTCAGGACCAACTGGAAAGCGGCGACTACGCTGGTGCGGGCCGCTCCGTCGCCACGATCACGGATCGCTTCGTATCCGTCGGCGCTAGCTACCGCGAAGCGACCCTCGGCTCATAGATACGGAGGAACTCGTCCGTGAGCTCGGTGACGGGCCACTCTAGTCGCTCATCCACACCTCTGGTTCGTGAAGGCACGAGGACACCCACTTTAGTAGCAAGCAAAAGTCGCGAGGTCGCCCAACCTAAGGGGCAACTCCGCGGCCCCTCGACCTGGCGCACCCTCTTCAAGCTTGGTGAAGGGCTTGGACGACGAGAGCGGTTTCGCCGGGGGTGAGACCTTCGAAGACTCGGACGCTTTCGTCTGCGTCTGTGCTCAGCTCGATGGCGTTGCCTGTTTTGCTTTCGACGACGCGAACGTTTCGTCGGCAGTTGGTTTGCCCGCGAAGTGTGCAGTTGAGGGTCTGCTCTCGCCGAATACGCGGCGCGAGGCAGCGTAAGCGGAGTTCGCCGAGAATCCTGCTTGTGGTCTTCTTAGCGCGGAATCCGAAGTGAAGAGTCCCGACGGAGATTCCCGCGGCGATGGGCGCAACGAGCAAAACCCAGGGGTCGCTCTGAGCGACCAAGGCCAGCACCACGGGAGCCAAGGCGACAGGAGTGATGACCATCGCGATCACGCACGCGGCGCGAAGAGCCGAGTCGGCGAGCTCGAGGAGCATAGACGCCGCTCCGGGCTTCAGGCGCGGCACGCGTCGCTGCGCCACGGAGATTCTCGCGTCAACGACCATCCCGCGGTAGTCCCTCGCTTGGCGTTCGACCCTGACCGAGCGTGTCGCGTCGTCCATGCCTCAGAACTAGGGTGAATACGGAGGCCGGACAAGACTCGTTGCCCGTTGCAGGCCTACGTCGCGCGGCGGTTCGCGCAAAGGACATCCTGGCATCGACAAAGCGAAACCACACGCCGGCCTAAAGGTGTGCGTGCGGGTCGTCCTTTTCGTTGATGCAGAAGCCGCACTTCGGCAGCTTGCGTTCGAACACGGAGGGTCGGAAGCCCGGCGACGCGTCGATTTCCAGTTCGCGGAGATCGCTCCACGCCGAGAGGTCCTCGCGCTCGAGGCTTTCTCCCAGCAAGTCCCAGCGGATATCGAAGCGCGACCCACCGGGTGGACGGTGACGTGCACCCGGAACAATTGACATAAGCTTGGCGCGACATTCGAGTCATCCGCGCGTGGCGCATGCTATGTCGTCGACCGCTCTCACGCGGCTCCGCTTCCTGTTCTACGACGACATCTGCTTCCGGTTCCGCTGCGGCGGGTTCGACGGGAGCCGATTCCGGTGTACTCTTCGCAGGGCCGCGCCCCAGCAAGTCCCAGCGGACATCGAAGCGCGACCCACCGGGTGGACGGTGACGTGCACCCGCAAGGATTGACGTAAGCGTCTGATGGAGAATGGGCCCTTGGGCATGAGCGATGTTCTGTTGCGAATGGAGAGAATCGACCTCGAAGATCCTCGCCAGAGAGAGGCTCTCCGACGTGGGCGAGAGGCTATTGAGACACACGCGTTAGATCGTTCTGAGTTTGATGACGCCGCTGCTCTTGTTGGCAACGACCTCCTCTACATGCCGTGCGGCTTCATCGGCAGCGTGGGAGCACTCTTTGTTCCGTCAAGCTCTCAGTACATACAGCTAGGCTCCTACACGAGTGTCGATAACTTCATCTGGGCGTACCGCCGCGGAGTGAATCTCAGCGGTGCGAGAGGGAGGTTGGGTTCAAACACGCTCGTCGTTCAATCCGTCGCTTTCCTTGGGGAGGCCGTTGAGCATCTCTCCGACATATTTCGACAAACTCCTCAGCCCGACTTGGCAGAGCGGCTAGCGAACCTTCCCGCCGTCTTTGACGAAGTGGACCTCTACTTCAGCATCCGGCAGCTTCGCTCCATCGAAGAGTCGGGCATATGCCAGTTCGAAATCGAAGCCACGGCACCCGTGAGCGAGAAGCCGCTCTAGCGGAGATTCGTTGCTTTTTGGCAGCGCTGCAACACCTCGAACGGTGGTGCCGGCCGCGACAATTCACACCACCGTCACGAGACGCCCCACGACCGTCGAGCGCGCTCACGATCGAGCAGTGGAACGGGAAGTTCGAGCGGCGTCCCGTCCTGGACTCAGAGCGAGCACTCCGGATGGACTTCAGGGGGGAAGGTGCGGGCGAGGCCTGTCGTTGCGCCCTCACGTGCGAGACTCCGCCGAGGAGGACCGGAAGGAAACCGAGCGAGCCGCAACTTCGGAGAGATCCCAAGAGTCGAAAGAATAGACTACTGTTCGCAGGTGTCGCTCGCTACCAAGCCGCTGCATCTTGCGATGCTCGTCCTCTGTGGTTGCAACTGTGAGTCGTCAGGCCATTCCGAAGAGGACGCGGAGCGCGACACGCATTGGGCCGAGCTCTCGTTTTGCCTGAGCGGGACTGAGACTCCGGCGCCGGAGAGGATCGCGCGCATCACCCTCGCGGCGGAGCTCGAAGACGTGGAGGGGTTGGAGGTTCCAGCGTTGCCGCAGTCGGGAGCGATGGGAGTGCCTTTGGACGAGCGGGGGCCCGATCGGCGGCGCTGGCCGACGCGATGCGGGCCGTATGCGCACGCGCTGGAGGAGAGCTTGGAAGGCGCGCCAGCGGAACGGGCCGCCCAGGAGGTGACGAGCGCGCTCCGTCGCGGGGAGGTCGACTCTGCGCTCTACTTGCTCGCTGAGTATGCGCGTACCTGGCATGCCGTGACCGCCGTCGGAGTGACCCCACCACCGGCCCCCGCCGCACCTCTCGCGCGCG
>JBGCFM010000208.1:0-18519 GCA_045106895.1 Polyangiales bacterium
TCGTCGCGCCAGGGAATCACGGACACGTCGCTCGCGTGGTAATCGAGGTCTCTCGAAAGACAGAGTATGCCCGAGACGAGGGGTACGAGGCAGCGCGCGACTACGTCGTTCTTGGAACGCACGACGGCGCGGTCGTCGAACTGGGTAGCGTCGCCGTCCAGGAGTCCCACTCGTTCTTTTCTGAGAACACCGACCCGGACGAAGGCATGTGGAACACCGTGCCCGTGGAAGAAGAGTGGTCGCGAACCGTTCGCTTCGAAGGGGACGTGATTCATCTTTCCGCCGCCGAAGCGCAAGTGTTTGTGGCGGAAGGGGAGAGCGAACCCGAGGGCGCCCGCGAAATTCAGAACCTAAGCGGGGCTCGCACGCTCACGTTGCAAGAACTCGTGGAAGCGAGGCGTATCCCGCTGACGGATGGCGCTCCAGTATGGGGGCCCTGAGCTAGAGCGCTTCGAACACGCCGCGGAACCCGTTCTGACAGAGCTGCTGCATGATGTTCGGCTGATGATTTCGCGGTGGTCCGCCATAGAAGACGACCACGCCGGTGTCCGGGCGCACGCAGCGCCCGATGGCGCCTTCAAGACTGCAGTTGTCGCTCGAGAACTCGCCTCGCGTCCGGCAGCTGGCTTCCATCGTCGGTGAATAGCAGGGGGCGCCGGCGACGCACTGAATGCACATGCCATCCGGCGTCTTGCAGCTCAGTATCTCCCCGGTGGCTGTAGCCGGTGCAGCGGCGGGGGCCGGCGCCGCCGCCGGCATGCTTGGCGTCCCCGGCGCGATGGGGGCAACCACGGGAGTCTCATCGCTGCAGCCAACGAAAAGGAAAGTCAGGACGAGCCACACGCGCATTCGTCAATGCTACCCCATTCGAGTCACGAATGGAGGCGCGCGCGTGGTTCAGGATGCACGTTAGTCGTCGACCTTGAGAATGGCGTGGAACGCGGCCTGTGGAATCTGAACAGACCCAACGGCTTTCATTCGCTTCTTGCCGCGCTTCTGTTTCTCCAGGAGCTTTCGTTTACGACTGATGTCACCGCCGTAGCACTTTGCCGTCACGTCCTTGCGGAGTGCTCGAACGGTTTCGCGGGAGAGGATCTTTGAGCCGATGGCCGCTTGGATAGCGACTTCGTACTGCTGTTGAGGAACGATGCCTTTGAGCTTCGTCGCGAGGGCCTTGCCGATGTGGTAGCTGTTCTCTTTGTGGACGATGGCGCTGAGCGCGTCGACGCGGTCGCCGTTGATGAGCATGTCCAGGCGGACCAGCTTGTTGGTGCGGTAACCTGACGGCTCGTAGTCCATCGACGCATAGCCCTTGGTGGCACTCTTAAGCTTGTCGAAGAAGTCGTAGAGGACTTCCGCCAGCGGCAAGAAGTACGTCACGATGACGCGTTTTTCGCTCGCGTACTGAATGCCTTTTTGTTCGCCGCGCCGGTTTTGACAGAGGCGAATCACCGCGCCGACATAGTCCGAAGGAACGTGGATGGCGACTTCGAAGTAGGGCTCTTCGATGTGGTCGATGAGCCCGGTGTCCGGAAGGCGGGAAGGGTTCTCCACGTCGACAACGCTGCCATCGTTGAGGTGCACCTTGTACACAACGGTCGGCGCCGTCGTGATGATGTCGAGGTTGTACTCACGCTCGATGCGTTCCTGAACGATCTCCATGTGGAGCAGTCCAAGGAAGCCACAGCGAAATCCAAAGCCGAGGGCGTCAGATGTTTCAGGCTCGAAGAAGAGCGCGGCGTCGTTGAGCTGCAGCCGGTCGAGGGCGTCTCGGAGTTCGGGGTACTGGGCGGAGTCTGTGGGGAAGACGCCACAGAAAACCATGGGCTTCACTTCTTCAAAGCCCGCAAGAGACTCCGTCGCCACGTTGCCGCGCGCGTGCGTGATCGTGTCGCCGACCTTCGTGTCCCGAACGGATTTGATGGACGCTGCAAAGTAGCCGACCTCGCCGGGGCCCAAGTGGTCGATGGCCGTGGGGAACGGGTTGTAGATGCCCATCTCCGTGACTTCGTATTCCGCGCCGGTGGCCATCATCTTGATGCGCTCACCTTTGCGAAGCGTCCCGTCGACGATGCGGACCATGCCCATGGCGCCACGGTAGGCGTCATACCAAGTGTCGAACACCAACGCGCGAAGAGGCGCCTCCTGCGCCTTCGGGGGAGGGATACGCTTGAGGACCTCGTCGAGGACTTCTTTGACGCCTTCGCCGGTCTTGCCACTGCAGGCAAGGATCGGGTCGACCTCGAGGCCGATGACTTCTTCGACTTCGCGAACGACGCGCTCGACGTCGGCGCCGGGAAGATCGATCTTGTTGAACACGGGGATGATCGTGAGGTCGCCTTCAAGGGCGAGGTACACGTTCGCCAACGTTTGAGCTTCGACTCCTTGCGTGGCGTCGACGACGAGGAGCGCGCCTTCGCACGCGGCGAGTGAGCGGCTTACCTCGTAGGAGAAGTCCACGTGTCCGGGGGTATCGATGAGGTTGAACTGGTAGTCGTTCCCCTCGGCGTCTTTGTACGGAAGACGCACGCCCTGCGCCTTGATCGTGATGCCACGCTCTTGTTCGAGTTCCATGCGGTCGAGAAGCTGAGCTTTTTGCTCGCGCTTACTCACCGCCCCCGTCACATCGAGGATGCGGTCGGCGAGGGTGCTCTTCCCATGGTCGATATGGGCGATGATGCAGAAGTTGCGGATGCGCTCGATGGGGAACGACATGAAAGCCAATCTTGCTCAGGCCAAAATGGGTGAGGCGAGGGCGACGCTAGCAGCTGTCAGCCGCGCGGCCACGCACCGTCGTGGTTCAAGGAGAATTTTCGGGGTTCGACGGGTGTCGCACCCGTAAACGATCGCGAGATCTTAACGTTTCGGGCCAGCGTCCAAAGAAAGCTGACCCGGAAGCTCGTTTTGATGCCGATCGAGAACGAGGTCGATGCCTTCACGAATGTAGACGGCCACCGGCACCTTCGTGCGCTCGTGCAAGAGCTTCAGTTGCTCGTTCTGCTCGGGCGTAATGTAAACGGTGGTGGAGATTTTCTTGCGGGCCATCGACTTCTAACTGGGGGTGCATGCCGGCTGAAAACACAGCCGGCGAATTTCGATATGAAGCTATATGACATCACGTATAGTGTCAACTTGCGCCCCCGCCACCCCCTGGCTTCTCATATCCCCTAAATGGGCGCTCGTTTCGAGTGGTTGCAGCCCTACCAGATCCCGCCGTATGCTTCGCTCAGAGTGGGGGCGCCGCGTTTTGAGCTGGCTATCCAAAGCACCCATGGATTGTTCTAAGTATGCGTAGATGCTCCTTTTGTAGCTTGATTTTGGCCGGACTCGCGATGGTGGGTTGTGGCGGTCCTTCCGGCGCCGTCGGCGACACCACCGAGTCCCTCGAAGGGAGCCGCGGCGATGAAACTGTTCGCGAGCAGTGCGACGTGGCCGGCGCCCAGATTACGACCAGCGATGTGAACGGCGATGGAACGCCGGACGTTCGCCACGTGAGTGTGGACGGTCGCCGTCGCTGCAGTGAATACGACTTTGATTTTCGCTCTCCGCCTGACCTGACGCGCTTCTACGCGGAAGACGGAACGACGGTGATTCGCGAAGAACACGACCTTGATTTCGACCAGCGCCTCGACCAAATCCTCTATTTCGAGAACGGGCAGCTCGCGCGCAAAGAGCTCGACACGAACTTCAACAATCGCATCGACACATGGATGTGGTGCGAAGGTGGAACGGCGTCCCGTTCTGAGCGTGACCGACTGAACGACGGTGACGTCGACACCTGGGAGACCTACGAGAACGGTCTCCTCACGGAGGCGAGCTACGACGATGACGGAGATGGACTTCCCGAGAAGTGGGAGATTTTCAGTGAAGGTCGCCTGACCGAGATTCGGCATGACACCGACCGCGATGGCGAGCCGGACCGTGCCGAAGAGATCCCGGCCGATTCCGCCGGTCTTCCCGAAGAGCGTATCGCTTGCTCCCTCATCGAGCGAAGCGACGAAGAGGAAGAGCCAGCTGCTCCGGAGAACGGCACCGTGCCGGACGCCGAAGGAGAGGGCGAAAGCGAGGGCGAGACGAGCGGCGGCGAGACCCCAGCGCCCACCGGCGACCCCATCACGGACGGACTCAACGCGGAGCAGGACCAATGAGTGCGCTTTCAGTAAGTAAGGCATTTTCACGCACGTTGCCCATCGTCCTCTGCGCGCTGTTGGCTGCATGCGGCAGTGAGGAAGAGGAGCGCGCAGAGCGTCCAGAGCGAGCAGAGTCCACCGGCGGCGAGCGCGTCGAAGGTGACAACCGCTGCGACGCGGAGGCGGACAACCGCGAAGTCAGCGAGTACGACACGTCCGGCGACGAGTGGCCGGACGTTCGAAAGGTCTTTCTCACAGTGGGCGAAGGACGTCTTGCGCGTCTCATCCTCATCTGCCGAGAGGCCGACCTCAACGGCGACGGAACGAAGGACGTCGTGCGTTACTACAACGACGAGGGACGGCCTCTGCGCGAAGAAGCGGACCGAAACTTCGACGGTCGCATGGATGAAGTGACGTTCTTTGAGAACGGTCGCATCGTCCGAAAGGAAGTCGACTCGAACGAGAGCGGCATCGTCGACACCAAAGTGTTCTACGAGAATGGTCGGCCGCTACGGTCCGAGCGTGACATGGCCGGTCGAAGCACCGCCAGCAACTGGCAGCCTGACCGCTGGGAGTACTTCGAAGGAGGACGCATGGTGCGTATGGGCACCGACCTCGACGGCGATGGACGCGTAGACCGTTGGGATCGCGACGCAGAATGGCACGAAGCGCAAGAGCGTGAGCGACTCCGTCAAGCGGCTGAAGAAGCCGCCGCCGCCGCTGCTGAAGCAGAAGCAGCCGGCGAAGAAGCGGAAGGTTAGGCGTGGCCGAGCGACTTCAAAAAGTCATGGCAGCGGCAGGTGTCGCGTCGCGACGAAAGTGCGAGGCGCTCATCTCCGCAGGCCGCGTTCGTGTCAACGGTCGCATCGTCACGGAACAAGGCGTTCGCGTCGATTCCTACAACGACAAGATCGAAGTAGACGGCCGCCGCATCGTCCGCGAAAAGCCGGTCTACTATGTCGTGCACAAGCCACGCGAGATGGTGTCGACGTTGAGCGATCCGGAAGGCCGCTCCACCCTCAAGGACATCCTCAAGCGGATGCCAGAGCGGCTCTTTCCCGTGGGCCGTCTCGACTACCACACGAGCGGCGTGCTCCTCGCAACCAACGACGGGGCGTTTTCCGAGGCGTTGCTTCGTCCATCCTCCGGCGTTCCCAAAGTCTACCTGGCGAAGATGCACGGCAGCATCGATGTACCCGAGCTGGAGCTCATTCGAAACGGCGTGACTCTCGACGATGGCTACGTCACAAAACCCGCCGAAGCGTTCGTGCAGCGCAGCGAAGGGTCGAACTCTTGGGTGCAGATCACGCTCAAAGAAGGAAAGAACCGTCAGGTTCACCGCATGGGCGATGCGCTCAATCGGCGCGTGATGCGTCTTGTCCGCCTCTCCTTCGCGGACATCAGCTCTGAGGGCCTTCGTCCGGGGGCGTACCGCGAACTCACGGGCAAAGAGCTCGAGCGCCTCAAGAAGGATTTCGTGCGACCGCATCGGGCACGAAAACAAAACGCGGCTCGCCAAGACGAGTCTCTTGAGAACTTCGAGAATCCCGGCGACTTCGAGACCGAGTAAGTAGGAAGCGTGGAGCTCGACTGCCTCACCTGCGGTGCGTGCTGCCGCACGGGACGCGATGGACGTATTCTTATCCCCGCCGAGGACTTGACGCGCTGGAGGGCGACGGGCCGCGAGGACATCGCCTCGAAGACTCAGCCGGGTCATTTCGGGCTTGTCGCCTTCGCGACGGACGACTCAGGGGCTTGCGTGCATCTTGGAACATCCGCGAGCGAGAACGCGTGTCAGATCTACGAGGTACGCGGCACGACGTGCCGCGATTTTGAGCGTGGCAGCAAGCAGTGTCTCGAGTTTCGGCGCGACTTCAATATCGCGTGAACATCGACAGATCCCCGGAGCGCACTAGAGACGTGGCATGAGCGACGCCGAAGACTCGACCCTCACCCTCTATGGCTACCCGGCGTGTCCCTATTGCGCGATGGTGCTCGGGGCCATCCGCGACCTCAAAGCGCCCGTCGAGCTCCGCGATACGCTCGTTGATCCGGCGTATCGAAAAGCGGCCCTCGAAGGAACGGGGCGGACGACGGTGCCGGTCCTTCGCATCGACGAGGGCGGCGAAACGCGTTGGATGCCGGAGTCGAAAGACATCGTCGCGTATCTCTATGAGCGTTTCGGCGACGGACGGAAGCCAGGGGCCCTCAGCGGGATGAAGCTCCAGCGTGGCGCAACCATGTTGATGTGGTCGTTGCTTGTCGCGGGTTTGTTCTTCCCGGAGCAGCAGCCATGGCTCTGGCTTGGCGCGTGTGTCGTCGGCACCGCCCGCAGCATTCTGAACGGCGTCCGAACACGTTCGTGGTTTCACTTCGCCATCGCGGCTGTGTTCGCATTCGCGTGCGCGTCGATCTTACTTCGTGAGCTTGGCGTCGCCGACGTTCCTTGGTGGTACGCCGCGTACGGCCTCGTCGGCCTACTCGCTGTCCTCTGGCTCTTCTTCCGCCGGAAGCCGGCGTGATGCACGCACCGCCGGCCAGTTGACGCTGCCCGGGGAAGGGACACGCATCCGGGGGCGATACGCCCATTCACTTGCGAGACGGTGTTCGCACTGGTCGAAGGCGAGCTCATCGTGGTCAAAAAACTCTGCGGGCATCGAGATATCGCAGGAGAGACCAGGCATACGCATGCTCCATTCCACCATCAACTCCGCGTCGCCGCGCCATGGACCCTGGAGGTTGCAGCAGTGGCTCTCGAGGAGATCATCCCGGAGACGGGACATCTGCTCCAGGGACAGCGTTCGCTCCACGCGAAGTTCTTCCCTCGCGTTGCGCACGTAGACCGACTCTCCTTCGCGATCGATCTCGAATAAGAAGCGACCTTGCGGCGTGCTGACCTTCCAACGAAGGACCGCGCCTCCTTCTAAGGGCTCGGGCCACTCATCGCCGTGAAGGGGCGGGGCGCTCGGAGAACCATTGCCGCACGCACTCGCAGTGAGGGTCAGTGGCAACGCCAAAAGCACCACTCGGAGGACGGCTCGCATGGCGCGAGCATACCCTCTGTCGCCGCCCTTCGTCGCCCTTTAGATGGTGTCCGTGGATGGGCGGCCAAAGCGTGTCAGGACCACGGCTCCGAACCCGATGCATGCCGCGAAGACGTCCGCGAAAACCGAAACCACCGGGATGGACGAGAGGACGAAAAGAATCGCGACTCCCGCGGCGAGCTGCTTGAGGGGGTGACCTTGCCACTTTGGAACGGGCAGAAGCGCTCCGAGAACCGAGGCCACGACGGCGAAGCCGAAGTACACGCTCACGGTTGTCAGGAGAACGACGAGGACCGAGAGCGGAATGCCGATGAGCGTTACGGCCAACGCGAGTGTCAGGATGAGCGCGGCGAAGAAGCCGCCGGCGCCGCTCATCGCCGCACGAAGAGGCGAACGGATGACGGCCTGACAAAGCAGCGCGTGACGTGGCTGAAAAGCTCCCAGGAGAATCAGGCCGAGGAGAAAGATGACGCCGTGGCGAGAGGCGCGGCGAAAGAAGTTCCGCGCCGGCGGCTCGGCTTCTTCCGTCTCTACGCTCTGTTGGTTCCGGATGAACACGCCGGAGTCGTTTGTGATCTCTCCGCCCATCGATCCGACCTCTCCCAACACTCGGGCGCCCGGGAAGATGTGTATGTTCCCGCCCATCGACATCAAATCGCCGTGAACGACACCTCGCACTTCAATGTTCCCACCCATGCTGAAGCAGTCTCCCAGGACCGTTCCGTCTACGACGGCGTTTCCTCCCAAAGTGACCAGGTCGCGGACCGTTTCGCCCGTAGAGAGCTGAATGTTGTCCCCCATAGAGAACCGGTCATCGACACTACCCGGTGGGAGCGGCGGGAGCGGGGGCTGAGGAGCAACCGGGGCGACCGGAGCAATTGGAGCAGCCGGGGCGACCGGAGCGACCGGAGCATCGGGAGCCGCCTCCGGACGAGCGGAGCCCGCGGGCAGAACGACGATCATGCCGTCCTGCCTGCTCACGCTGGCGTCTGGCTCGCCGGCGAGGGCGACGCTGAGGAACGCCCGCAATGGCACGTCGCTCACGCGAACCGTGATGAGCGGGTCCGTCTGCAAGTGAGAAACGATGTTGAGGTTTGAGTCTTCCGCGACTTCGCGCAGCACAGCGGATCTGGACTCGTTTTCGGCGTCGACGGAAACGCGTTCCGTCGCGGGCCATTCTCCATGAAAATCCTGGGCGCCGGAATACGAAGGAGCGCCAAGGGACGTGGCGAGGAAGACGACGGAGATCGCGCCTCGCGCAGCGCGGGAGCGGCGTCCGAGGAGAAGAACGAGCGCGATGCAAACACAGGCGGCGGCGAAACCGGCGCCGACGGGCAGTCGGCCCATCGCCGAGGTCGCCAGGGAGACGAAAGAGCCCGCGAGTTGTGCCGCACGGGCCAGGTCGTCCCAGCCAGGAAGTCGCGGCAAAGAGAGCAGACCAAAGCCCACCGTTGAAACGAGGGCGACGATGCCTGCGAGCTTCAGATGGCGAGCTTCTACGACGGGAGGCGCGTTCTGGATGGCGCGCTGAACAAGGGCTCCGACGTTCACAGGCGGATGGGCGTCGTCGAGGAGCAGTCCAACATCCAGCGAAAGTGCGCGGGCACGCGCAATCTCTTCGCGAAGCGTGGGGTCTTCGGCGACGCGTGCGAGTGTCGCCGCGTCTACAAGGTCTTCACGCCCACTTGCTAGCGCTTCGAGGAGCTCGTCGTCGAGGACGTTTTGGGTCACCGTTTTTTCGTTTGCCATTAGTTCTCTCCAAGAGACGCACGAAGACGCTTACGTCCTCGATGAAGCCAGGTCATGACCGTGCCCTTTGGCACGTTGAGGGCAGCGGCGATCTCTTCGTATGAGTTGCCGCTGACGTGAAAGAGCACAAGGGCCGCGCGCATCGGCTCCGGGAGCTCGCCGAGCGCTTTGTCGACTTCTGCTGTTTGTACGCGCGCGAGGGCCAGTCGCTCTGGCCCGGGTGACGACGACGCCGTATCGATGGGCTCTCGTGCATCGAAGGTGGCTTGTTCGAGACCACGCCTGCGTCCACGGTCGCGACATACGTTCCGCGCGACGGTGAGAGCCCACGCTCGAAAGGTGCCGCGCTCGGGGTCAAAGGACTTGAGAGCGATCACGATTTTCTCCAGCGAACGCTGCGCGTTGTCTTCGAAGTCCCGCGTTCCGCTGAGGCGATGACACAAACGAAGAATGTCCGGGGCGGCTCGGCGCAGAAGCGCTTCGAGGCTTTCCCGATCACCGCCCCGCGCCTTTTGAGCGAGCGCGTCGAGGGACGCCTCCGCCTGTCGCGGGGAAGGTGGACTTTGAACCATTAGTGAGAGAGTACGCATGGAGTTCGCCGGGCGTGAGGAATGTGCAGGATTGCGCTAGAGCGATGCGAAGGACGCGGCGTCGCGGTAAGGGTGAGCGCCAGAGGGCGCGGAGTTGGATCCAGGTCGAAGGGACCCGATGCCGGCCATCGCCAATGTCGCGCCGACAAGCGGCCCGAGGAATGGCACCTGCACCAGCAAGAACGCCGTCGCGGTACCGGCAGCGAGCTGTTTCACTTCGCTGCCACGAAGGGATTCGATGGGGAGGGCGGCGCCGAGGAGGCTGCAGCCGATGGCGAGTCCGACGTAGCTCGCCATCGAGAGGGCGCAGCCCACCGCGAAGGCGAAGGGGATACCAATCACGGTGACAACCAGCATCGCCACGAGAGAAATGGCGAGGGCCGAGATCACGAAGCCTCGGATGACGGAGCGAACCGGCGAGCGGACCAGGTTCGCGCGAACACCGTTGAAGCGCTCTGGGAAGAAGCGCCTCCAGCCAAGGGCTACGACAAACACCAACGCGAAGCTGACGAGGCTCCCACCGAGCCAAGAAAAGGGGGAGAGACCGAGGAGGAGGAAGGTGGACATGGCTTTTCTTTCCGAGGCGGCAGGCGCCTCTGATCATTCCTACGGAGGACGCCTCCGGCGTATTTCAGCGCTCGTTGGCTTTTCGGAGTGTTTTGGTGTTTTTGGCCCATTTTTCCGCATTCTTGAGCCTCCTTCTCGTGGCGAGGGCCCTCGAACTCGCTATGCTCCGCGCCGATGACGAAGAAGAAAAAGCCTAAGAACAAAGCAGTGAAGACCGCGTCCGGCTCCTCCGCGAGCACCGCTGACTCCAAGGAGTCCGCGGGGAGCGATTCGTCGGGCACTTCTTCGGACACGAAGACCAGCGAGGCGGGGCGCCCCTACACCTGCGTTCATTGCTCCCACGAGTTTCGATTCGACGGGGAGGATGACCCCACTCGCTGTCCTTCGTGCATGCGCAAGGGCGGCATTGAGGCTGCGCACGTGGCGCCCGAGGGGCGGCCTTCCTGGATGATTCCTGCTGTCGTCGCCGCCTGCGTGCTCGGCGCCGCTGGTGTCTACGCCGCCACCTCCGCGGAGGGTCGCGGCGAAAGCGCCGGCGAGATACCCCTGACACCGCTGTCGGCCAACGACCTCGCGGCGCACCTCCGGGAAGGGGGCGCCGACCCGGAACTTGCTGAAGTCATGCAGGGGGGAGAAGCGGCGGAGGCACTCGCGGAGCACGCGACTGGAAGCACCGCCGCGGCAAAGCTCGAGGCGCTTCATGCGTACATTCAACAGCGCCGTGACGACGACGGGTACGCGCTCCTAAGCTTGGACATGCCGCGGGAGATGAGCCCACACGACGCCGAGTGGGCCGCCGCGGCCCTTGCGTCGGACGAAGAAACGGAACTCTATCCGCTGGAGGTGGCGTTCGCCGCCGTCGCAGCGCTTCGCGAGGCGGATGTGCCGGCGATGGTCGCGGAGCTCTGGTTCCTTGAAGATACGCGCCGCCCACCCGACCCCTCCGGACAGATGGGTTACTTTGGCGTAGCGCTCGTGGATGAAGGCGGCGACGCGTCTTACACCGATGTTTATGCGGGCGAGACCGTGGATTCGGACAGCGCGCGTGTACTGAATGACGTTCAGGCCGTCGCCGCATACTTGAGCCTTCGTGGACTCCAGCGGCTCGTGCATGAGAACGACAGCGTCCGAGCGATGGGCGACGTTCAACGGGCGCTTCGACTCGATGAACGCTCTCCCTACATTCGCACGGCGCGCGGCACGATCCTCACGCAGAGCGGAGGTATCGAAGAGGGTGTTCGTGAACTCGAGGCGGCGGCGAATCTTCGCCGTGACGCGCCACGTTCCAACAACCTCGGCGGACTCTTCATCGCCCTTGAGCGTTACGATGACGCGGATCAAGCGATCACTTCCGCCCTCGAGGAGCAGCCAGATTTCGCCTTCGCCCACGCAAACCTCGCGGTGATTCATATGTCGCGCGGCGAGAGCAGCGACGCGTTTCGACAGCTCGAGCGGGCAGAGCGCCTTGAGCCGACGCTGCATGTTCTGCCTCTTTTGATGGCTCAGTATTACCTCTCGGAGCGTGACTCTGGATCCGCCGAGCGCTGGGTTCAGCGGGCCATCGAGCGTCAGCCCCGGAGCGTGCAAACACATCTTGCCGCAGCGCAGATCTACGGTTCCCTCGGCGAGTCAGACAAGATGCGTCGTGAGGTTCAAGCTACTCTGGAGCTCGTGCCAGCAGAACGACGAGACCTCTTTCGACAAGAGATTCGAGCGCGCCTCGGCGCCTCTGCTCTGGAAGAGCCCGATGACCTGGGCGACTTCGGCGGGGACGACTTGGGTGACGAGCTCGGCGGCGATGAGCTCGGCGACCTTGGCGACCTCGGCGACCTCGGCGGCCTTGGTCTCGGCGGCGGCGGCGGCGGCGGCCTCCTGGGCGGCGGCGACTCCGGCGGTCCTTCACTCCTCGACGGGGACCTTGGCGGAGGTGGAGACTTTGACCTCGGCGGCGGCGGCGGCGGAGACTTGCAGCTTCGCGACCCAAGCGGCGGCGACTTCCAGCTGCGGCTTGGTCAGTGAGTTCGCTGGACTTACCGCCACTGACTCCCGGGCCCTCTCTCGAAGCCCAAGAGCAGGCGATGAAGGGGGGCCGGAGCTTCGTCGCGTTCGCGGCGCTTGGCGCGCTTCTGCTCCTCGCAGGGTTGGCCTTTGCGTTCCTGTCTGGGGATGAGAACGAGGCCTACGTGACCCTCGGTCGCAATGTAACCGGTGCCAAGACTCAACTCTTCGACGGCTTTTGGATGTGCGCTTTCCATCGCACGGAGGACCCCGCCAACAACGAGGAGTTGGCGGAACTTTGGCATACGCAAGCTGAGATGGGCGGACCTCGTTTCGCGACGCAGCTCAACGGCTCATGCATCTCCCAGCTCGCAGAGCTTCAAGAACGTCTTGAGGCGTTGATTCCGCCTGACGATATGCGCTCCGATGTGAACGCGCTCATCACTGCAACGCGAGCGCTTCGCGGCGGCGTGAGTGATTTCGTCGCGTTCCTTGAGACCCAGACTTCTTACGAACGTGCTGACCACGGTGACCGCGTTCGTCCCATCGCCCGAGGTTGGTACGACTTTCGTGCCGCCTACGGCCTCCTCAACGATCACCTCCGTACGCGCATCGACGAGTAGACGCCGCGGCTCGCGAGATGAGCTAGCGACATAGCGCGCGCGGTGCCTCAGAGCGGTCCGGAACCAGCGAGATGGGTAGGCGCAAGGTGACTTCCCCGCTCGATGTGGGGAAGCGCAGTGCGCGAACGTGGTCGAGCACGCAGGTGCGAACGCCGCTGTCTTCGATCTCATCGCTCGTCGCGCATGCTCGCTCGACGGCGCCGCTTGGTCCGACGATGATCTCGAGGCCGAGTCGACCGCCGGAGGCGCTCTCGGGTCCAGCGTTCGCGAGACAGGCGGAGGCGCTGGACAGGCCCGAGAGTGCTTCGCGTGCCGCCGCCGCGTCCATATCACCCGTTGGGCCAGGCGTTCGTGGCTCCATGGCCGAGCACATCCCGGTGTCGCCTTCGCCGCGCGCCGGCGGGTCGGGCAGCGTCGTGTCGCCGCTCAGGGCGACGGCGAAGACGACGAGGGTCGCGGCTTCCGCGGGGAGGGCGGCGAGTACTTCCTGGAGCCGGGTCAGTGAAACACCCGCAGCGGCGCTGACGAATACACGGGACGCGCCCCTTTGGAGGGCTGCCTGCATCGCCGACGCCAAGGATGGGACAAGGACGTCATCGCCGACGAGGCTCCCGTCCGTGCTCCGGAGTGCGATGGACGATTCGTTGATGAGCACGGCGAGCGCTGGGCCGCCGGCCGGTGGCGGTGTGGCCGTCAGCGCGGCGAGAACCGGCGAGCCGCTACCGCGCTGACCCCAGCGCGAAAAGACCCGTACCCGGTCGCCGGCCGCGGTGAGCACGGCGGGGGGAGCCGGCGCGGGCCGGAGCGCAATGGCGACATCAGCACGCAACATATGACCTGCGTTCGCCTGTTCGAGAAGACAACCGCTCGAAGATTGGCCACCGCCGCGGGCGTCGAGAGCTCCGGCCGCGCCGACCAAGTCCGCGAAGGTGGCGCCCGCGGCGAGGCGCCTGGGGTCCGCCTCGGGTTGAGGCTCCTCGCGGGGTTCCGGCACATCGTTCCCGCTCTGGCGAAGGTCAGTGGGGTTGGGGGTCGTCTCTTCGGTGCTTGTACCGGACGGCCCGCACGCCAAGGCGCCTGCGAGAAAGAGCAACGCCGCGGGGAGTCGTGTCATGGGTTTGAGCGTAGAGCACATGGGCTGAAGGGTCGCGGGAAATTTGACCCCATCCCCGGTGGCAGACTAGCGCTGAGGTATGGGGCGTTGGTTAGCGATGGGTGCATTGGTGTTGTTGGGGGCGGCGCTTGCTCACCCAGCTGTCGCCGACGGAACCGACAGCACCCGCGGGCCAGGCGCCCGGCGTCTTGCTCATCGCTCCCGTTCACTCGGCTTTCCTTTTCGTGGTCGGCTTCGCCGCGCCGTCGAACTGCGCCCATCGTCGCATCTTCGACTTCTTCCGGAGGCCCGAGGCGATGGCCGTTTCCACGGGACATGGGAGCTCGTGCAGCTTCTTGAGCGAGCTGCCTACCGTGTGGCTCGGCGAGTTCCTGGCTCCAAGCTCACCGTCGGTGAGCTGTCCGCGGAAGAGGGCGGTCCTATCCCTGGGCATGCGTCTCATCAGAACGGCCGCGACGTGGACATTTCTTTCTACATGACCGACGCAGCGGGGCGCCCCTACGAGCCCTTCGCGTTTGCCGCCTTCGATCGAAACGGCGTCGGATTGCCGCCCAACCAGAGTCTTCGTTTCGACGACGCGCGCAACTGGGAGCTCGTCGCCAAGCTCGTCGCTGATGGAGACGCGAAGGTTCAGTTCATCTTCGTCGCGCGCACGCTTCGAGAGCGACTCCTGGCCGAAGGGCGTCGTCGCCGTGCGCCGGCTCGTGTTCTAGAACGTGCTTCTCGCCTCCTGGTTCAGCCTGCCTCCGGCAACCCGCACCGGAACCACTTTCATCTGCGAATGTATTGTCCACCGTCGAGTCGCCCGGCTTGTCAGGACAGGGCGCCTTTCCACCCTTGGTACCGCTGACGTCGCTGGGCGCTTAGCCGATTCCAGCGGTCTTCAGGATCGTCTTCCAGATCTGGTCGCGGCCTTCGCCGGTTTCGGCACTAAACCCATGCACCTTGGCGCCGCTGGAGTTTTGCTGGACGCCCTTGAGGGTTAGCTTTGCTCGCGCCTTCGGGACCTTGTCGAGTTTCGTCGCGACGACGATGGGCTCGCGGTCGATGTGCTCCAGGTAGTCGATGAGCTGTCGGTCGTCGTCTTCAAGTCCGCGCCGCACGTCGACGATGATCACGACCCCACGTAGACCCGGCCGCTGGGACATAAAAGACTCCATCAGGGGGCCCCAGCTCATGCGCTCTTTCTTGCTGCGTCGGGCAAAGCCGTAGCCAGGGAGGTCGACGAGATCGAGGAGAGCGTTCTCAGTCTGTCCCGGGGGCCGCAGCTCAACTTCAAAGATGTTGATGGCGCGTGTGCAGCCGGGTGTTCCGCTGGTGCGGACGAGCTTCTTGCGCGCGACGAGCTTGTTGATGAGGCTTGATTTGCCGACGTTCGATCGCCCCGCAAAGGCCACCTCGGCGCGTTGAGGTGGGGGAAGCTGCGCGAGGTCAGTCGCGGAGGCGACGTAACGGGCGTCGATAATCTTGATAGTCATGGGCCAAAGCGGTCCCTGGCGCTGAGTGTGCTCAAGGAGTCAGTGCGAATACTCGCACAGGACCCTCGACGCTACCCGACGCTCCATTGCCTAGCTGGCCGAGGTTGTTGCGTCCCCAGCAGAAGACGCCGTTCGTAGCGATGACGCAGGAATGAAACTGGCCACCTTGACCGAGGCTCTGGACAGAGTTGCCCAGCGCACCCAGTCGATTCCAGCCCGCGTCGTCGACCTCTAGCCCCGGGACGAGAACGCCCTGGATTGCTCCATCGTTGTTCTCGCCCGCGCACCAGACGCCAGTATCCGTAAGAGCGCAGGTCGCGTTGTTGCGCGTGGCGCATTCGAAGACGTTTCCAATGGGAGGCATCAGGCTCTGCGATGGGAGCACGTTTGTCCCGAGAGTCCCCGGGTCACATTGGCCATGATCGTTGCCACCCCAACACTCCATTTGGCCTGCGAGGGCCGCGCAGGTGTGGTGGTTTCCTCCGGCCATTTGGGGAAGAGGGGGGTCGACGAAGGGGAAGTCCGTGAGCATGAAGTTCGTGGGCCCGGACGCGGCGTTTGTTCCCAGTTCGAAGCTACCGTTCTCGCCAAAGCACCCGAGTGTCGCGACGGATGCCGAGCGCACGTCAAGAGCACACGTGAACCCGCTTCCCATGGACACGTCCGATGCATCGAATGAAACGCTGCTGGGCAGAATCGCAGTCGGAACAGTTGTCGGCGGAGCCACCTCTCCTGGATCGCCGGCTTGACCGTTGTCGTTGAATCCCCAGCATTGAAGAAGACCCGCTGTGCTGATGATGCAGGTGTGAGAGCCGCCAGCAAAGATGCGACTTGTCGGCGCGGGTGGCAGCGGCGTTTGCGTGTAGCCGTCGCCGGAGGCTGCGCCACGCCCAAGCTCGTCGTTTCCATTCTCGCCCCAGCACCAAACACTCGTGTCGGAACCAACGATGCAAGTGTGGTCAGCGCCCGCCGCGATGTCTACAGCAGAGGGGATTACAGGGATCACCTGTGGCGTTGGTCGGGTGCCAGTCCGCGTGTCGGCGTCCACTTGGCCGAGGCTGTTGTCGCCCCAGCAAACCACGGCGCCTCCTCCGCGAAGAGCGCAGCTATGAGCTCGGCCCGACACGACCTTGATGATGGGGTCGCAGACGCCCAGGTTGCACGCTCCGCCGACGCCGCAGTCATTGCCGCAGCCACCGCAGTTCAGTGGGTCGTTGTCCGTATCGGTACAGCCACCATCGCAGACCAGCTGTCCCGGGGCGTTGCATTCGCAGCGGCCCGGCGACTGGCAAGTTTGGTCGAAGCCGCAGACGTTCCCGCAGCCGCCGCAGCTACTGTCAAGAAGCGGGTCGACGCAGGTTTCGCCGCAGAGCAGAGAGCGGTCCGTGGGGCAGGTGCAAACGCCCATGTCGCAGCCCTGATCCGCTGCGCACCGAATGCCGCAGCCGCCGCAGTGGTCTGTGTTCGTCGACGTGACTACGCACGCCCCGTCACACAACTGCTCCCCGCTGGGGCACGAGCACTCGCCCTCAATGCAGCTGCTGGCACCAGGGCACACAAATCCGCACTCGCCGCAGTTATTGTTGTCCGCGATGGTATCGATGCACGTGCCATCACAGTAGGCCTGGCCGTCCAAACACACGCCGGGCTGGCACGTGCCACCCAGGCAATCCTCTCCCGGTCCGCAGGGATTGCCGCAGCTGCCGCAGTCGAACCGGCTTTCAGGCGTGTCACAACGCTCGCCGCAGGTTACCCAGCCGGCATCACACGTCGTGGTGCACGAACTTTCGAAACAGCTGAACGTGTCAACGTTCGGGCCATCGCACTCATTTCCACAGCGCCCGCAGTTGTCGGCATCGGCGCTTACCGGCGTCTCACACCCCGGGTCCGGGTTGCAGTCGTCAAAGCCCTCCTGGCAGTCCCTTTCGATGCAGTTTCCACCGATGCAGATACCGCCGGCCACGTTCGGGCCTCCAGCGCAGTCGAATTGCGGGTCGAGGTCACCGCAACCGCCACAGTTGTTGGGGTCGCTGTCCGTGAGCGTCTCGCAGATGCCGCGCGCGTCGCCATCGCAGTCCATGGTTCCGACGGGGCAGTCGCAGATGGCAGGGGCCTCGTCGAGGGCGCCGTCGCAGTCGTCGTCGACGCTGTTGCAGTCCTCCGTGGCGTCCGGGTTTCTGGCCGCATCCCGGTCGTTGCAGTCGCCGGCGGAGCCAACGTAGCCAGCCGGCGGCGAGCAGGAAAGAACCGGAGGGAACGAAGGGTTCGCGTTGGTCCCGTGACCATCGCCGTCGCCGTCGTAGAACCACTGTACTTCGGTGGCGCCTTCGTCGATGTTCATGTCGCAGTCGTTGTCGCGGCCGTCGCAGCTCTCCGGAGTGCCGCCGCCGGTGTTGGCGTCTTCGTCGTCGCAGTCGACGCCGCGAGGCGCGCCACAGGCGATGTCGGCGCTGCCGTCTTCGTCGTCGTCTTCGAAGTTGCCGGGGGAGATTTCAAAGTCCGCGCGGCCGTTGCAGTCCTGGTCGATTCCGTCGCAGACCTCTGCGGAGGCGGGATGAATGCCGGAGTCGTCGTCGTCGCAGTCGGTGTCGAGGAGGGTGGCGCCATCGACGGGCTCACAAGACATGACGACGCCGGACGCCGCGCTTCCGAAGCCGTCTCCGTCGGTGTCGCGGTACCAAGGAACGACCTGGGTGTCGTCGTCGACGAGGTCGTTGCAGTTGTTGTCGATCATGTCGCAGATCTCGAGCTGACCCGGGTTGATGGCGGGGTTTGTGTCGTCGCAGTCGAAGAGCGTATCGTCATCGACGGCGACGAGGCCCGCGAAGCCGGGGCACTCCATGGTGTTCATGCCGGCGACGGGGAAACCATCGCGGTCGGCGTCGGGGGCGACGGTGACGACGACCCCTTCGTCGATGTTGCCATCGCAGTTGTTGTCTCGGTGGTCGCAGGTCTCGGCGGTGCCGGGGTTGACGTCGCCGCGTCCGTCGCTGCAGTCGTCGCCGCCGGTCCGAACTCCGTCGTCGTCGATGTTGAAGCAGCGGTCGTCGAAGTAGCTGTCGCCATCGGCGTCGACGGCACCAAAGGTGGTGGGGTCGCAGTCTTCGTCGAGGCCTAGGCCTTCGAGCGCGTCGTTGAGGTCGCACACCTCAAGGTTTCCGCCGAAGCGGCGGGCGTCGGTGTCATCGCAGTCTCGTCCGAGGGGCTCGCCGAGGGCGTCGACGCA
>JBGCFM010000209.1:0-7122 GCA_045106895.1 Polyangiales bacterium
CGCGCCAGGCTCCGGAGCCGACCGCGTTCGCGCCGGCAGCGACCCACGCGTCGTCGTTCGAGTCATTCCCAACAACGTCTGCACCGGCGACAACCCTCCACCCCAGTGCTTTGAGACCTGCTCCCCAGGTTCCTGTGACCCAGGTTTCCTCTGCGGGTCCGAAGGAACTTGCGTCGGCCGATGCGACGAGGTGACGCCACCCGAAGCCATCACGAACTTCACCGTGGAGCTCGATGAAGAACGGAGCTGGCAGTACGCCCATCTGTCTTTCGACGCACCCGCGTCCCGTCGAAGTATCAGCGCGTATCAAGTCCGCGTAAACACGGAGCCCTACGAGCCGGGAATGAGCTTCGACTCTTGGGGCATCCAGGCCAAGGTCGCCTCTCTTGAAGACATCGCTCTCGTTGTGCCAACGGATGCACCCATCGGCGAAGTGGTCAGCGCGTCGTTGGGACACCTCTTGCCGCAAACCCACTACTACATCGCCGTTCGCGCCGTCGATGACTGCTTCGCTGGCTCCGAAGTCGCCGTGGCAGAGATCGACACGACGGAAATCGTCTTCACGACGGTCTCACCCTGCTTTGTCGCGACGGCCGCATACGGCTCACCGATGGGCGAAGAGATCAGCTCCCTGCGTCGCTTCCGCGACCGCCATCTCATGACGAACGAAGCGGGCCGTGGACTCGTGGCCGCTTATTATGAACTTGGTCCGTACTTCGCGGACGCCATCCGAGAGGACGATGACGCCCGTCAAACGGTTCGCCAGATTCTGGCGCCGGTCATCGACCTCGTTCGAGCTTTTCAATGATCCGCACACTGCTCCTGAGTTTCGTCATGATGGGCTGCGTCTCCGTGGCGCCTTACCAGCGAGAAGACCTCGCGTCGGAAGGCATGGAAGCGGGACACGAAGAGGCCGAAATGGAATTTCGCGCGCACGTCCATGACAGCCGCGAGGGCGCGACCGGCGGTCACTCGAGCACCGGCGGCGGCTGCGGCTGCAATTAGTCCGCATTTGTTCACTAGGCGTTTGCGGTTTTTCTCTGTGAAGGCTAACGAAGCAACGTGAAGATCCGGCGCACGGCGGGGCTCGCAGCCCTTATTGCCTTGGTCGGCATCGCGGTCTTTGTGCCCGGAGCACAAGCAGATCGAGCTTCCGGCACCTGGACGGGTGAGTTGCAGCTTCGTGGCAACTACTACTGGGAGCGCTCGACTCGCGTCGTCGCCCCCTCACTCTCTGGTGGCGTGGTGAGTCCTGACGGCCTGCGCATTGGCGGCGAGTACCTCGTCGACAGCATCACGAGCGCAAGCCAGGCGGCGGGCGTCCTTGAGGACGTTCGCTTCACAGAGATCCGTCATCAAGGCTCCGTCAACGCGGGCTACGAGTTCGACCTCGGCGAAGCGCACCTCGACATCAGCGGCAGCCTGCGGGTCAGCCGAGAACCCGACTACCTCTCCGTCGGTGGCGGAATCGGCGCGGCGCTGAGCCTCGCCGACCGAACAACGATTCTACGCTTGGGCCTCAGCTACGTGCACGACGAGATTCGTCAGCGCTTCCAAGTCGGAACAGGCGAGCGACCTGGCGCAGGCGGCAACACGAGCGGCTCAGGCTTTGGTGAGAACTTCGACGCGATGGCGCTCACCGTTGGCTGGGAACAGATCCTCTCCCCCGTCGTCTACTTTCAGGTCACCTACCAGTACGGCTATATGAATGGCTTCTTGGCAAACGCGTATCGACGCGTCGTCGTCAACGACGCCCTTCGACCTGAAAACCACCCGGGTATTCGTCGCCGCCACACGCTCACGGGCCGCCTCGCTTACCACCTGCGAGCTACCGGCACGTCGTTTCACCTCATCTACCGCGCCTACTACGACAACTGGAGAGTCGGCGCCCTCACGCCTGAGGTCCGCATCTACCAGCGTTTGGCGCGCTACACCTTCGCCCGTGTTCGCTGGCGTCATTACCGGCAGACAGAATCGTTCTTCTACGAGGAGTCCTATCCTATGGACACCACGGATGATGCGTACGTGACGGCGGACCCCAAGATGAGCCAGTTTCACTCCAACCTCTTGGGCTTTCAGATCCTTCTCAAGGCTGGATTCTTAGATGGAACTGCCCTGGAAGGTCTCCGTGGGGCGAGCATCGACCTGAGCGTCGACTACATCTGGAACACCAACCGTTTCGGCAATGGAGTGATCGCTGAGGCCGGCCTCCGAGTGCCCTTCTAAAAATGGCTTCCCACTGGGGGAGAACTTTTGACCAACAACGTATCTCTGGACGAGATGGCTCCCAAGAAGAACGCGGATGAACGATTGTGGCTAAGTCTCCACAACGATCCGCAAGTCGGGCGCGTTGAAGGATACCTAGCGTACCTCGCCGCGTTTCCACTTGGGCTTCGAAACCGTGAGGCTGCGGAAGCCGTGGAAGAGCTTGCGAGGCGGCTCCCGCGTGAAGAGAAGGTCGCCGTTCTGATGCGCCTTCGGGCCCTCCGCGACCCGCACCTTCCACCCATCGATCCGGACTCTTAGTGGCCGAGTGCTCCATCGCGGGCGACGAACTTCGTGGCTTTCGGCTGCGTGGACTCAAGCTGAGCCTCCGCGCGTTCTGGACGGCGTTGCCGCTCGTAGCCGTGGCACTCCTATTCTGGAATCAGGAACTCATGCTCCTGATCATCATCCCAGGCTTGGTCGCTTTTGCTGCCGGCTATTCAACGTTCCGGTGGCTTGGCCAGATGAAGTTGCCTCTGAGCGAACGCTTCATAGTCGACGGCGACGCGCTCATCCGGGAAGTCGGCGGCCGAGAGAAAACACGAATCCACTATTCGCGCATGAAGGGGATCTTCCGAAACCGGCACGCGATGACCCTTCGCGCGGAAAGCGTGGTGGTCATTCCGGTGGAGAGCGCGGGTTTCGATTCCGTCGCCCAGGCGCTGTCGAAGTGGGGCGATACACAAAGGCCTCGAAACATCTTAGAAGACGTTGTCGCGAAGCCCGGCGCGGGGCTTCTCGTCCTTACTCTGGTGTCCGGCGCCTTTGTGTATATGAGCGTTACCCTTCACGAGGGCGCCATCTTTGCGTGGCTCGTCGCAGGCGTGTGGCTCGGCCTCATCGTCGCTGAGGTCCTCTGGCGCAGCGTTGCCGCTTGGGCGAAACGCACGCGACCCACCACGTTCTAAGCTCCAATATTGAACGACGGAAGCCCAGCGACGGAAGGCGAGTGGTTTCTCGGCTTCTAGTCCGGTCTACTCGGACGGATCGGACGAAGGCTCTTGCGTGGGCGCAGAAGGCTCATGGGCTTCTTCTTCGGCCTGGACATAGTAGAGGCCAAAGTACGCCGCGCCGGCGATAAGGAACATCACGGCGGCGAGGAGCAGCGTGATCCACGCCACGCCGATTTGTTTCTTCGCGGCGAAGCGGTCGCGGAAGAAGCGGCCGCCGGAGCGTTCACGAATCTTGCGCTGAATGCCTTTGAGCAAGTCCGGCGCGGCGGCGCCACCGGTGTGCATAGCGTGGGTTCCGTCGATCACTTCGACGAACTCTGCATACTCTTCGGCGAGCTCCTCGTCGGCGGCGAGGGCTGCTTCGAACGCAGCTTTGCCTTCCTCGTCGAACTCGCCGTCGTAGGCTTCGCTGAAGAGCTCACGCGCCTCGTCGGCACTCATTGGGCTATGGCTCACGATTCGCGCTCCATGGTTTGAAGCTCGCGCACCTTCGTCGCGAGCGCCAGTCGCGCGCGATGAAGACGGCTTTTGACGGTGCCTTGGGCGAGCCCCGTCACGCTTTGAATCTCGTCATACGTCAGGTTCTCAACGTCGCGAAGGACCACCAATGAACGCTGCTCGTCGGGGAGCGCGGCAAGCGCCATCTGCACGAAGCGCTCGATCTGTCGGCCAGACAGCGCTTCATCGGGTCGCGGCACTTGGGCGCTGGTGTTCATCGTGGCGCTCTCAATAGCGGCGGCGTCCGCCAACTCATCCAGCTCTTTCTTCTTACCGCGGGCGCGACGGCCCAGATACTTGATGCGGTTCTTACAGTGGTTCGTCGCCACTCGGTACATCCAAGTGCTGAGCTTGGAATCCCCACGGAAGTTCTTGATGCTCTTGAAGACCGTGACGAACACCTCTTGGGCGAGGTCTTCGGCTTCGGCGCGGTCACCGATCATGCGGAAAACCAAACGGAAGATGCGCCCCTGATAGAGGCGGACTAGCTCGTTGAAGGCCTGCTCATCCTGTTTTTGCAGGCGCTGGACTAGTTTTTCTTCGTAGCCTTTGGCCATAACGACATGAAAACCCGCGGCTGATGCTGCCGCGTCGATCTCCGCTAGGGTTTCCGCGTTGATGATGAAACCCATCGCGCTGATGACAACGCGAAGAGCACTTGGTTCCCAGGGAGCCTAACTCAAAAGCGTCTTCAGCAAGAAAAGGGATGGTGGGCTTGTCGATTATTGGGAGCGATGCACGCTCACTGGTACACCCAATCCACGTGATTTTCAGGCGTCAGGAATCAATCCTGGGGGGAAACGCGTTTTGGGCGAGGGCGAAAAATGGCGAACATGCGGACAAGAAAATCGACCTTGGGTCTCATCACAGGGCTCCTGATCAGTCTCGCGGCGCCGGCCATGGCCCAAGAAGAAGTCCCAGTTGGTGGAGATGTCGTCCCAGCAGGACCGCCGCCACGCGAGCAGACGTACGAAACGGCCCGCGGCGTCAGCATGGGTGGAGGCGCACGCGCGTCCGCCACCGGCACCAGCGCCATCGCCTATAACCCAGCCAACCTTGGCTTGGCGCCCGTCTACCACATCGAGACGATGGTCGGTTTTGTGCCGAATGCACGAACCTGGCTCTACGGTGGCGCCGTCGCGGACGCGGTCAGCAACCGAATCGCTGCTGGAATGAGCTTCTACGGCTACCACGGCAATGAAGACCGCAACTACGGCGGCTTCGATGGTCGTCTCTCACTCGGCCTCGCCATCACCCAAGCCCTGGGAATCGGCATCAGCGGTCGCTACATCAAGCTCGAATCCGATGAAGAGAACGAAGACGGCGACCAGGTGGGAGGAGGCATTCGCGCCTTCACCATGGACGCGGCATTGCGCCTCACCGCCTTCGAGGGTCTTCAGATTGCCGCTTTCGGGTACAATCTCATCCCCACGGACTCCGGATTTGCCCCGCTTCAGGTCGGTGGCGCCATCTCCTACTCCTACAAGACCACGTTCAGCATCAACTTGGACATGCTCGTGGACCTCAGCACCTTCGACGTTCCGATGGTCAACTTCGGCGCCAGCGCGGAGTACCTCGCCGGCAACACCGTTCCAATCCGAGTTGGCTTCCGCCGCGATTGGGGTCGTGATGTGAACCAGATCACCGCAGGTCTCGGTTACGTGGACACGAAATTCGGCGTCGACCTCGGGCTTCGCCAAGACCTCGGAGGCGGCGACACCCAGCTCCTCCTGAGCGCCCGCTACCACGTCCAGTAGCGCCATGCGCGTGTCATCGCTGATCCCTGAGCAATTTCAAGGGGATCGCGAGTGATGCGTGCTTTCAATTTCCTGTGTAAAACTGGCGCTCTTTAAAACTCTGTGATTTCATACACTTAGTCGGTGGTGGGGATCACGTGTGAGTTCACATCGCTTCTCTCCCCAACTATTCTCACAATGAATCTCCCGTGATCCTGCGGGTTTAGAACACTTGCTGCAAAGCGAGATAGACGACACGGTTTTGCCCTGCTAGCTTCGCCCTCCCTTCGGCTCTGGGGCTGGTTTTGAAGGGGACATAGACGCGAGAACTCCTCCTGTGGTCAGGCTGGGGGCGAACGGCTATTTTCAATATAATTTCGGTGATTTAGGCTTATGATTGAACTGTGGGATCGTGCTCTTAATTCAATGCGCGAACGGCTATCCGCCGAGAACTTCAACACCTGGTTATCCCCAGTTCAGTGTCACGCAATCAGCGATGATACGTTGGTGCTCAAGATCCCAAACCGCTTCTACGCGGACTGGATCACAAATCACTACAGCGCGCTCGTCCTCGAAGCCCTCGGCGAGCACACCGAAAGCCCACCTACGGTCATTCGTTTTGAGGTGGATGAGAAGCTTCAGGAGCGCGTTCCAGCGCCTCCGCCATCGAAGGCCACGCCGAAGCCTAAGCCGAGCGCTCGCGCCAAGGGTCAGGGACCTCAGCGCGGCCCGGACCTCAACCTCAACCCCAAGTACAGCTTCGACAAGTTCGTCGTCGGGCCCTCCAACCAGCTCGCCCACGCGGCGAGCGTGGCCGTCGGCTCCGCGCCGGGTCGCCGCTACAACCCGCTTTTCATCTACGGCGGCGTGGGTCTGGGCAAGACCCATCTCATGAACGCGATGGGTCACCAGATCCTCGAGGACAACCCCGGCGCGCGCATCCTCTACCTCTCCGCAGAGCGCTTCACGAACGAGTTCATCTGGTCACTCCAGAACCACCGCATCGACGAGTTCCGACGGCGCTACCGACAAGACTGCGATGTCTTGCTCATGGACGATATCCAGTTCCTCGCGGGCCGCGACCAGACGCAGGAAGAGTTCTTCCACACCTTCAACGCCCTCTACCACGCCGACAAACAAATCGTGGTCACCTCGGACGTCTACCCGCAGCAGATTTCGGCGATGGAAGAGCGGCTCATCAGTCGCTTCCAGTCCGGCATGGTCGCTGACGTTCAGGCGCCGGAAATCGACACCCGCGTGGCAATTCTTCAGAAGAAAGCCGCGGCCGAAGACATCGACCTTTCCAGCGAGGTCGCCCACTTCATCGCCCAGGTGGTGAAGAGCAATGTGCGGGAGCTTGAAGGCACCCTTCTCCGCTTGGCTGTCAAAGCGGAGCTCATGGGTCGCCCCATCGATTTGGAGCTGACCCGCGAGTCCCTCCGCGCCATTCTTCCGCAGCCAGACCACGCGCTCAGCGTCGAGGACATCCAGCGCGCCGTCAGCGAGTACTTCGGCATTCGTCTCACGGACCTAAAGTCCAAGCGACGCCACCGCGCCATCTCGTACCCGCGGCAAATCGCGATGTACCTGTGTCGGCAGCGGCTGGGCACGAGCTACCCCGAGCTTGGTCAGCGCTTCGGCGGCAAGGACCACACGACGGTCATCAGCTC
>JBGCFM010000021.1:0-5664 GCA_045106895.1 Polyangiales bacterium
AAACAGAAGGACGGCCCCGTGCAAGTTCAGCCGAAGAAGCGACCAGAGGTCGGCGCACCAGACGTCTCCCTCTTTCGGCCACAAGAGCCTTCGCCTGGAAAAGGCTATCCAGGACGAGGCGATGCTCCTTGGGTACACGGCGTTCGCTCCGTGGCGCGGGTCTACGATGGCGAATCATTTTTCGGCGCCAAGCTCGCTGTAGTCGACGGCAAAGAGCGAATCGAGTTCCACGTCGGGCTCCCCCTCATCCACATCTCCATGTCCCCAGATGGAGCCTCCGCTTGCTTTGGGTCGCAGCTATTCTTGGGCCGCATCGATTTGCTGAGTGGAGACATCACGCCTCTCCCTACGCCGAACGCCCACGAGGGCCTGAAAGGCGTCAGCTGATGTGGCGTCACAAACCCGAAGGAGTAGCGCGGGAGTGGCCTGGAACGCGGCACTCTCTTGAACGACCCGGCCGCGGGTCTTATCTGCCCGCTCACGACCTCCTCTTCTACTTCTTTGAGTACAATGGCACCCCCGCGACCTTCGCGTGTGACGGCAGCATCTATGTGCTCCCGCCGCTGCCGAATCTTCGCCGCGCTTTCGAGCGCGACGGCGACGCCTACCTTCAGTGGGATGGCCTCACGGTTCGCGTCGAGGGCCTGAAAGAGCTCGCTTCGAACTTGCGCGCTTAGCGGCGACGCTCGCGATGATTCAGGCTTCGCGGTCAGACGAACCCCTCGCTCGATCTTTCGGAACAACCTTTCATGCGAACACGATTTCTATTCCTGCTGATCTGCGAGGCACTGATCCTCACCGGTTGCGGCGCGTCGGCGAGCCCAACCCCGATCGCTCATGAAAGCCCCTCGAGCGCGGAAGGAGGTCACGGCTTGGCCACCCCCAGCGCAAGGGCCAGTCTCTTGCAAGAGACTCCTCAAAGCAGCGACGCCCCTGAGTTCGCCACGTCGATGGTCGTAGATTCGATTCGAGAACGTCTGCGGGACATCCAGCGCTGCTACGAGAACGAGCTCCGACAAGACACGACGTTGGCGGGCGTGGTAAGGGTCGACTTCACCGTCCTGGAGCAGGGCACCGTGTCGGGCGTGCGGGCTAGCAAGAACACCATCGGCAGCGAAGCCGTCGCCGCCTGCGTTGTCCACGTCATCAGGCGTTTCCGCTTCAGCCCCGGCCCCGTGGGCGGCAGCGTCGACTTCAGCTACCCCTTCGTCTTCGCGCCTCAGAACTAGCGCAGACCAGAGGCGGGCGCTTCACCACGTCGAAGGCGAAGCGTCCGCTTAGCGGCGACCGCGTCTTGGTCGCGCGCGCATCCCGCGTCGTCCCCGTCGTCCGCGCACGCCAGGAGGAGGCGTCGGCTCGCCGTTGCCGTAGGACGGCGGAAGAGCATCGAGCCAGCCCGACACGGCTGGGCTCGATGGCCAAGGGCGCCCGAAGGAAAAACCCCGGCGAATGGCGTCGCGGTCGAAGAACGTCTCGCTGGCGTTTCGCTCGGGGAAGTATGTCTCAATGAAGCTCGCGCCGGGCGGCAAGGTCGGCCCGCCCTCCGCAGCCTGTACGGCGTGCTGAGCGATGCTTCCGTCCGCGCTTACGGTGAAGCGAAACTCCCGTATGGTTTCGCCGTTGTCGCGGAGCCGGCACGCGTAGTCGCCGGGGTTGGCCGTCAGGTTGTAGCGCCAAGGCGTGGCGCCACTCTGACCGCCGCTGGGGTCCCAGAGCATCTGCGGTTTGATCCACATCATCCGGTAGGTGTAATGCGTTGTCGTTCGCTCTCCGCGAACCATCTGGTCGTTGTCGACGCTAATATCCAGGACGGACTCGACGACGGAATCGTTCACGTCGAGGGCGGGGACTCGCTCGCCGTTGAGGCTGCAGCGCCAGGACGCATCTCGGTAGTTGGTGTTGCCATTCGCCAGCGACGCCCAGAAGAAGATGTAGACGTTTCCGAAGGCCTCGGTTCGATCCGCTTCCTTCTGCCAAAGATACGACATGCCCATCATGTCATCGGCGCGCACCTGATAGCGCGGCGAGTGCACATCGGTGCGTCCGACGCGTCGGTCCCAGTGCCAGTAGCGCCCGACGGGGACGCGCAACGTTCGCACGCTCGTCTCCGTTTCTTCGGAGTCGTCGACGAAGATGATCTCCACATCGACATCGCCGAAGGCGGTGAGATGCGGGGCATCCTGCGTCCAACAGCGCTGAGAGATGTGCGTCCGGTGGTGCCCGTGCCGCGCTTCAAGGGGGCAGCGGATCTGCGCCAGAGTCTCGCCTCCTTGCTGCCAGCGAACTTTCACAGCGTCGCCATCCGCGGCGCCGTAGAAACGCATCTGCATCTGTGGGTGGTAGTTCACATCAGCGGGCTGCGTTCCGCCGTTGCCGTTGACCTCGTTGCTCAGATCGATGGCGAGGTAGCCATCGTCGAAGACGGGCGATTGGGCGCTCGCCTGCGTTGTGCAGAGGAGAGCGGCGAGGGTCGCGAGGTTTAGAGCGGAGAAGAGTTGACGAGGCATCCTCTCATTACTCCATCTCCTTCGCTCCGGCGTTACCCCCCAAGAGGGGGGACTGTAAGCTCGAGAACGTCAGCTCGAGAACGTCAGCTTGAGAACAAGACCATCAGCTCACCCCGCGAGCCGACGCCGAGTCGCTTGTACACGGCGTTCAGATGCTCTTTGACGGTGTCGACGCTGATCGACAGCTCCTCAGCGATGGCCCGTGTCGTCGCTCCCGCAGCAGCGGAGCGTGCGACTTGTTGCTGGCGTGGGGTGAGGAGCGCTTCCGCCGGGTGCGGCGCATCGTGCGAGAGAGCGTCGTGGAGAAGGACCGTCATCTTCGAGCGCTCGCTCGGGTGAAGCTCATAGGAGAGCGCCATTCCATGAGCGAAGTTCTGAGTGCGGGTTCCTCTCCGCACCATTTCCGCAGCGGCCTGCGTGAGAGCCTGAATCAAGCGACCTTCGTCGTATGAGTCCGTCCCAAAGCGCGCCTCAAGGAAACGTATCGCGGCTGGCGTCGCGACCACAGAGCCCGACTCGCGGTCGATGTCCAAGTAGGGCAGGTCCGGTCGCAACGCGCGTTCCCGCGCCGCGAGGGAGCGCGCGATCACATCGTAGACTCCGCGCAGCATCGTCTCATGAGTCTCGTCGAACCAGCGATCGGCGAGCAAAATGAGTCGCTTCTGCGGCGCGCCGAGGACGTCGATGTTGCCGACGGCGGCGTCCTCCACGCCATAGTGAGAACCAACGTCAAAGAGCGCGTATGCGTCCGCATCGAAGGAGCGCCCCAGGCAAAACACCCCCCCGGGCTGGTCCGCGAGAAAGCGCTGCGTCGGGTCGTCCGCTGCGCAATAAGCATCGGGATAACCGGCCGGGAGGTTGAAGGCGAAACTCTCGCCGGGCACCCACGTGGTTGCCGTGGCAGGGGCGATGCTCGCGCTGGCGATGTCGAAGACATCCGCGAAGTACTCCAGCATCGCCTCCATGGTGCCGGGACCGGCGAGGTCCGCGCGCATCAGGTCGAGCAAAGCCGGGACGCGGTGGAGTCGCACCTGAACAGTCTAACGCGCGAGCGTTCGGGGCGATTCACCTATTGAGGTGACAAGCTCTACAATGAACCCCTGCCTAGGGCCGCTCGAACCCCGGCGGTGCAAGCATTAGCCCGCGAATCTGCTCCACTTCCCCACACTCGAACTCATCCCCTCCTCCGGTGATGATGATGTCCTCGCCACCCTCCGGCTCTGCGCCGCGAATCTCCACTCGAGAGGACTCTCGCTCGCCGTGGTAATCCACCAGGATGTCGAAGTCCGCAGGACACCCTTGTGGTCGGCGGGGAATCAGCCGAAGGCCTTGAACGCCACATCTCTGTGTGCCCGTCTGCCGCACTAGAACGCGGGACGCATAATAGTCTTCAAGACGGCAAGCGAAGCCCTGAATCTGCATCCGTACGTGAACATGACGTGCCTGAACGGCGCTGTAGTCGGCGCCACTTTCCATCTCGTCATCCGCCGCGACGCCCAGCATCGCGAGCTGCTCCGCCTGACGTTCGACTCGCTCTTCGAGAGCGGCGACACGGCCGCTCAGAGCTTCATTGGAGCACGCGCTCAGGAGGCAGAGACAAGTTGTACTCAACACGAGAGCCTTCGAGGACTTCATACGAACAGTATCTACCATGGCGATTGCCCCAGGTGAGCCACTTTCTTGGCGCACAAGTGTGTCACTCGACACACAAAACTGTGCCACCACGTAACCCACAGTGTGCCGGACAGAAAAAACCACTATAAATATTCGGGCACGGGTCCTGCAATGAGTCCAGCCGACGCTTCACTCGAAAGGACCTCATGAAACGACTTGGCACACTTCTCATCCTCCTCTGTCCCTCCACGGGCTTGTTGCTCTCCGGCTGCTTGATGGGCGGCGACATGAGCGTTTCGAGCCAAGGACCCTACCCCGGGCCCCCGGTGGAAGAAGCGATCGAGGACTCCTACCAACCCGTTGGAACCAACCCCTACGTCAACGTCGCGCACGACCCTTTCTCGACCTTCGCCGTGGACGTCGACACCGCGAGCTACGACATCTTCGTTCGCGATATCGAGGACGGCCTTCTCCCGAACCCGGACAGCGTTCGCATCGAGGAGTACGTCAACTACTTCGACTACGACTACCCAGCGCCGGAGCCAGGCTCTGAGATTCCCTTTGCCCTCGACCTGGCTGCGACGGCTCACCCCATGGGACGACAGGTCGCGAATCTGCGCGTCGCTGTACAGGCCACGCGACGTGAAGACGAGCCGAAGCTCCCGACGAACCTCGTGTTCCTCGTCGACACCTCCGGAAGCATGGGCGGCGAGAAGCTCGACCTCGCGCAGTTCGTTTTGCGGGAGACGCTCCCTCACCTCGACCCCACCGACACCGTGTCCATCGTGAGCTACGCCGGCGACGTCGCAGTTCGACTCCGGCCGACGCCGGCCAGCAACCCACAAGCCATCGAGCAGGCCATCAATGGTCTGAACAGCGGTGGTGGAACGAACGGCGCCAGCGGCATCAACTTGGCATATGACCAGGCCGAGGCAGGGTTCATCGAGGGCGGCTTCAACCACGTCATCCTGTGCACCGACGGCGACTTCAACATCGGTATCTCCGACAGCGACGAGCTCGTCGCCCTCATCGAAGAGAAGCGCGAGACCGGCGTCACCCTCACCGCTCTTGGCTTCGGCAGCGGCAACCTCAACGACGCTATGATGGAGCGCGTGACCAACGCCGGCAACGGAATGTACAGCGTGCTCTCGAGCGAGGCGCAGGCTACCCGCTACGCCGCCGAACGCATGCTTCAGACAGCACAGCACGTCGCCAAGGACATGAAGATCCAGGTGGAGTTCAACCCCGAGCACGTCGTCGCCTACCGGCTCCTTGGCTACGAAAACCGCGCCCTCGAAGACTGGCAGTTCCGTGATGACACCGTCGACGCCGGCGAGATCGGCGCGGGTCATCGCGTCACCGCGCTCTACGAAATCGTCCTCGCGGGCCAGTCCGTTCCAAGCGGCGCAGAGCTTCCGGAGATGCTCGACGGCGAGCCCGTCGAAGGAGTTCGAGAGATCGACGCGTCCGAGTTCGTGCGAGTCAAGGTGCGCTGGAAGGACGTCGGCGCGTCGACGGAAGACGCAGCGCATGAGCTGACCTC
>JBGCFM010000210.1:0-33882 GCA_045106895.1 Polyangiales bacterium
CCCGAAAGGAGGAGCGCCGACGCTTCATTCTCATCTTTCGAGTGGCAAGTTCACCATGCATGTCGGAGCTGCTCACTTCTCTATTGCGCGATGGAGGTACGCCGGGACGGGAGAGACCTTGTGTCGCCGCAAGGGGCGGCGACACAAGCCAGCCGAATGGCCTTGGGCCCACGCGGGCCCACCCCGAACCGGACGGACTTAGAGAGCGAATTCCGAGACGGAACCCCGAGCGGATCACAGAGACCCAGCGAAGCGTTGTGCCCGCCCCGAACCGAACGTGATTCCTGGAGCCGAATTCGACAGGAAAACAGGAGCCAGCGAAGTGTCGCCTACTCCCCGAGAACTTTCATGAGTCCCGCCTCGTCGACAATCGTGATGCCGAGGCCCTCCGCCTTGTCGAGCTTCGAGCCGGCGTCTGTTCCGACGAAGAGGATGTCTACGTTCTTCGAGACTCCACTTCGCACAGTGGCCCCAAGGGCCGTGAGCTTCAGCTCCGCTTCTTTGCGCTTGATCCCCATTTTACCGGTGACGCAGACGTTCTTTCCGCTCACCGACGTGACCTTGCCCTTCGCGAGACTCTTAGCCTTGGTCACCTTCGCTTCCTTGGCGTCCTTCGCTTTCTTGACGACCTCTTTCGCCTTCGACGCCGCCTTCGCGCCACCGCCCGCAAGGATCGTCATCAGGGCTTCTTCATCCATGATCTCAATGCCGAGCTGTTGCGCTTTGGCGAGCTTCGAGCCTGCATCGGTTCCAACGAAGAGGATGTCCACGTTCTTGGAGACGCCGCTCTTGACCGTCGCGCCGAGTTCCGTGAGCTGCGCTTCCGCCAGGGAGCGCTTGATCTCCATCTTGCCCGTCACGCATACCGATTTTCCTGAAACGCTCATCGCCAATCCCCCTGTTTGTTCGGCTCTCTTGAGTGCGGCCGACTTGTCCGGAGGGAGCATACAAGCTGCGGGCTCCTCGCCGCTAGGCTTGAGCCGCGCGCATGCCCTAGAGTTGGGTTGTGCATCGACCTCTCGGACGAAAGGCGTACACGTCGATCCCGCACCTGCCGGGTTCGCGAACTGCCGGAGACCGTCACATCTCACTTCGCCAAGCCGAACGTCTGACGTGTGAGGCGCCTCGCGGTTTCGAGGTCGTGGTGCAAGAGAAGCTCGACGGTTCGTGCGTAGCGGCGGCGCGAATCGGCGACGACATCGTTGCACTGGGCCGAGCAGGCGACCTGGCGGCGGAGTCACGCAACGCGGGCCGGCGCTTGTGGGCTGCCTGGGTCCACGAGCATCAAGGGCGCTTTCGAGCGTTGCTTCGGCCGGGGGAGCGGCTTGTCGGAGAGTGGCTGGCCCTCGCGCATTCCACTCACTATTCCCTCGTCCATGAGCCTTTCGTCGCCTTCGATCTGATGAGCGAGGCTGAACGCCTGACGTCGCTGGCGCTTGGACGGCGACTCCGGCAGACTGGCTTTTGTCTGCCTCACGAAGTTCACCGAGGGGATGCACTGGCCGTTCCCGCGGCCCTCACGATGCTAGGCCATGGCGGCCACGGCGCGATGGAGCCGCCCGAAGGGCTCGTCTATCGCTTGGAGTCCGAGGGAGCCGTGGCCCTCATCGCAAAACACGTTCGCCCGGGGAAGGTCGATGGCAGCCTTCTCGAGGAAAACACGGGGAAACCGCCGGTCTGGAACTGGCATCCCGACTTCAATGAGCCTCGATGATCCACTTCATCACATCCAACCGAAAGCGCGCTGAACTCGAACTCCTCTTAGGAGGGCTGCCGCTGTCGTTTACGCGCCTGACCCTTCCACGGCCGTCGGCGGCGTTGCTCGCAGAGCGGGCACAAGAGCGCGCCGCCTCCGCATTCGCCGAGTTAGGTCAAGGATGCATCGCAGAGGTGACGGAGCTTCGCACCGCGGCCGGGGGCTTCAGTGGCGCGGACTACAAGAAGGCTCTCGAGCGCGAAGGCGACGAGTTTCACGCACGCATCGCAGGCCCCGCCGTCGCCGCCGTTGCTGTGGCGTACGTCGACGGCGAACAAACCCTCGTCTTCGAGGGGGCTCTTCACGGCGAGCTCTTGGCCGAACCTCGCGGAAGCGGGGGCATCGGTTGGGACGGTACATTTCAACCCGAAGACACGACGCAGACCTTGGCGGAGATGCGGCACCACAAGAGCTTCACGAACATGCGCTTGCGGCCTTTTCTTGAGCTCGCGGACGCACTTCGCGGACGTTCCTTTGGCGGCGTCTTCGAAGCGCATATCACCGTGGCACTCGTAGGAGAGGAGGAGCTCGTTCGCTTCGATGCGCTCTGCTCGGACCTCGCCGTGAAGTCGATCCATATCGTCCTTCCAAGAGGAGAGATTCGTTTTCAGCCAATGACGAGTAGCTACCATCATGGAGAGCTCCTCGCCGTTCAGGGTGAAGTGTTTGAGCTGGCGAGGCGCATCGCTGGCGCTGGTTTTGAAGTTACGCGTGCGAAGATCGAAGCCACCGGGAGCAACCGGGAGATTCCTCAGAGCGACGCGGATGCGGAGAGCTTTCCTCACAACTACTTCGAGTTTCACGTCAAGACGCGCATCGCGCCCAGCGCGGACGCCGGCAAGTTGGCAGAAGCGGTGAGCCTTCACGGCGCGCACCTCTCGCGCAACGCACGAAAGGTCTTCGCCGACGGGACTCGTCAGCACTTCGTGACGCTGCGGGTGTATGAAGCGGGACGTCGCCGTGCCGAAGAGCGCTTCGCGACGCTGCGCGACGCGATTCAACAGGCCGGTTTCGAATGGCGTGAGCCGATTCGTGAGTACACGGTCTACGATTCAAACGTTAGTGTGGACAAAGGATGGCTCCCGACCTGAAAGAAGCCGCGATGCTCGCCATCGTTGATAGCGCCGCGAGGACGTCGTCGGAGGTGTTCATCCTTCGCGGTGGGCTCGTCATGCGAGACCTCATCGCGCCACTCCGTCGACCCGTCGATGACGTCGACTTCCTCGCGCTGTGCAGCGACGCCGAGGCCCGCGAGCGATTGAGTCTTCTCGCTCAACGCAGCGGAGACTTCGAACTCAGCCTTGGTCCCATCGAGCGTATTTGGGAAGAGACGGAGTTTCCCGGACTGCGAACTCAATGCACGGCGAGGGGACTCGGCGGAGCGCTCGTCGTGCAGATCGACGTCGGCTTTGGTGACCCAAGAGCGGCGCCGGAGAGGCAGCTGAAACTCCCTGGAGCCCACGAGGCGATCGCGGCCGTCGCTCTTGAGACCATGCTCGCTTGGAAGATTCACGGCATCTTCGAGCGAGGCGACGGTGCGTGGCGCGCGAAGGACTTGATCGATGTGCACGACCTGGCGGAGCGCTGCGTGGATGAGGCCACAGCGGTGCGTTGTTTGGCGTTGGCGTTTGAGTCGCGGAGCGACGACTTTTCGATCTGTGAGCGCTTCCTCTGCGGGGACTGGGGCACCAGTCGCGGCAGCCGGCGCAAGTGGCGTCAGTTTCGCCGCAGGCGGACGGAGTTCGACGCGACGCGTTGCTTCCCCGAGGACCTACAGGACTTTGTTGAGGCTCTGCGAGGACAGGTGGGAGCCCTCATCGCCGCCGCCTCACATTTGCCTCACATAACGAGAGACCCACTGTAAGCCACGGCATTCTTCGGCGTTTGAGTCGTATGAACGCCCGACTCTTCTGGTTTTTGCTCCTCTGCGCCTGTGGAGCTTCGATGAGCCCCCAATCGACACGATTCGCCGGCGGCATGGCCTACGACGAGGAGTCAGCTGCCTCCATGGGAGGAGCCAGCGCGCCGGCGGCGGAGGAAGAGGGCGACGTCAGCGGGAGTGCGCCACAGAGCTGGCGTCGGCACACGGAGCAAGCGACCTTCGCGCAGGTATCGCTGGGCGGAGGCCACACTCTGGAGCTTCGGGACGTGCGCGTTTCCGTTCGTGTGGAAGGTCATAGGGCGCGCACCGTTGTCGACCATGTCTTCTACAACCCCCACGCGCGAACTCTCGAGGGCACCTTTCGCTACTCGCTCCCGCCGGAGGCGACGGTGTCGGGCTACGCGATGTTCCTCGGCACAGGAAGCGAGCAGCCTTCGTTCTTTGGCGACGACGACGAGCAAGCGATGCGCCGGCGGGAGGCGGCACTCCAAGGAGGCAGCGTCGAGGCGCTGACGCAGTCCGTCGATGAGCGTGACTGGGGCCAGCTTCGCGTGGGGCGCTTCGTTCGCGCGCAGCAGGGACGTGAAGTGTATGAGAACACGACGAGGCGTAACGTCGACCCAGCGCTGGCGGAGACCGTGGGGCCCAACAGCTTCGAAGCCCGGGTCTTTCCCATCCAGGCCAACGCCTACCATCGCGTCATCGTCAGCTACGAGCAGACGCTCCCGCGCCTCGGTGACGAACTCGAGTATCTCTTTCCAATGCCTGAGGGCGAACTCTCCTCCTTGGACTTCTTGCTTCAGGCAGATGGACAAAGCGTGCGCTCTTTGCGTTACACCGGCGACGTTCGCGGTCACGCCCTCGGCACCTTCGAGCACCACGTTCGCGTGGAGGGGAACACGCAGCCCGGAGCGCTCTCGTATCGCTTCGGTGTGCGCCATCAGAACGGCGTTGAGGCGCTCGTAGGCACGGACCCCGTCACGAGCGTGAGCCACTTCGCCCTGCGCGTATCCGCCGACGACACGCTCGGTGGCAACACATCGACGGCTTCCAGCGACGCCGTTTTTCTCCTCGACACCTCTCTCTCGGAGCACCCGGATCGCTTCAGCATCGATGTCGCGCTTCTTCAGGCCATTCTTCGCGACAACTCGCGCATTCGGAGGTTCAACGTCGTCACCTTCGACGCCGGCGCGCGCTGGCTCTCGTCCGAGTGGTTGCCAAACTCGGAACAAGGGCGTGCCCGGGCCATGTCGACCATCGACGAGGTCCTTCTCGAAGGGGCAACGGACCTCTCCGCCGCGCTCTCCACGCTTCACGCGCCGCCCATGAACGCGAGCGAGAGCGTCGATGTCTTTCTCTTGAGCGACGGAGCCATCACCTGGGGAGAGCGAGACATCGCGACGCTTGTCGCTCCGCGGCAGTCGCCTTGGAACACAATGCGCACCTTCGCGTACCGCACAGGCCTGGGCGCGGAGAACACAGATCTGCTCCGTCGCGTCGCGCCGGAAGGGGTCTTCAACTGTCTCTCCATGGACAGCGTCCCAGGCTGCGCCGCGGCTCACAACCGTCAGGCGATGCGCATCGAGAGCGTGAGCGTGGAAGGCGTCGGCGAGGGCGCTGAAACCGAAGACGTCCTCATCGCCGGAGGCGCCTCGACCTTCGCGCCGGGCACGGAGCTCGTCGTTGTGGGTCGCCTTCGCCGACCCGGCGCCGCGCGACTTCGCATTCGTGGTCGCCTCGCCGGACGCGCGATGGAGTGGACACGTTCGGTTCAGCTGCAGCCTACCGGCGAACTCGCGTCGCGCGCATGGGCGGAGGTAGCCGTGGCGCACCTGCTGAGCGGCGGGGACTACTCCCAGGAAGGTCGCGCGCGCGAAGACCTCGCCGTGTCCATTGGTCAGCACTACCGTGTCCCTTCGCGGGTCACTTCGGTTCTTGTCCTCGAGACAGACGCCGAGTACGAACAGCACGAGCTCCAGGCAGAGTTTAGCCAATGGAGCCCGGAGACCGTCCCATCCGCGCAGGTGCGCACCTCCTGGAGCCGGCTTCGTCGCGCGCTGGAAGACGGGGAGAGCCACAACCGTTTGGCGCAGCTCGAAGACGGCCGGATCCTCCGCGAGCTCTCACGCATCGTATCTCAGCGTCCGCGTGCCTTCATTGGAACCCCCCGCGACGTACCCCTTGTTCTGCGCTCGGATGTCGGGCGCCGCTATCGCCGCGGGATCACGCGGGACGCGGACAGCGTCGAGCACTTTCGAGATGAAGCCATTCGGCGGCACGCCGAAGGTCAGACCGGGGCCGCGATCCGCGCGCTCTCGAGTAGCGTGGAGAACGCTCCGACCTCGGCCGAGGTCGCTCGCTCTCTCGCATACACGCTCATCAGTTGGGGCGAGAACGCGGCGGCGGCGGAGCTGCTTTTTTCGGTCCTCGAGCGGCGCGCCTATGAGCCGCAGAGCTATCGTGATCTTGCTGGCGCGCTCTGGCTCTACCGTCCGAGCATGACGGCGCTGCTCTTCGAGGCGGCTCTTGCCGGCGAGTGGGACGCGCGCTTTCGCGGGGTGCTCACCGTCGTCCAAGAAGAGTACGCGCTCTTCGCTCAGGCTTTCATTCGCCAGCAGCCGAACGCGCCTTTGGCGCGCTTCTTACGACAGCGCCAGCAGACGCTCGCGCTCCGCGTGCCGGAAGGTGACCTGCGAGTCACGATGACGTGGAACACTGACAACACGGACGTCGACCTCTGGGTCACGGACCCCTCCGGCGAGAAGTGCTACTACGCGCACCCGGATACGGCGGCCGGTGGACATCTACTCGAAGACGTCACGCGGGGCTTTGGGCCCGAGCGCTTCCAGCTTTCAGACGCGCCGAGGGGCGAGTACCACGTGCAGGCTCACTACTACGGAAACAACGGAAACCGTCTCGTCGCGGATACCTATGTCACGCTGACGGTGACGCGTTATGTCGGGACCGAACAACAGCAGATCACCCGCCATGTGGTGCGCCTGGTCGATGCCGGCGAGGACGTCAGCGTGGCGCGCTTTCGGCTCTGAACCCGCTGCGTATCAACTCTTGGAGGCCGCGATGCGTCGCTCAAGAAAGTCGACGACGCGCTCGAAGGGCTTCACGTCGAAGTGTTCCGCCACGCTCGGCCGAAGGTTGGAGTTCGCGTTGACGTCATAGAAGACGAGGCGTCCGTCAGGAGTCTCAAGGTACTCCACACCGCCAACGTCGATGTTGGCGGCCTTGAGGATCTTCTTCGCGGTCTCCACGGCTGCCGGCGGCACCTCTGGGTAAGGATAGAACTCCACCGGCGGCGTGTTGACGACGGGAACTTCGCAGACGCTCTCTCCGCCTTCGCCCGGGTTACAGACCGGGGAGGGGCAGAGGTTGAACTTTCCGTGGGTGACGACGCGCATCGGGTAGAGGAGCTCGCCGTCGAGGACCTCGAGACGAATGATGCCGTGGCTCGCGTCGTGCGGCAGGTACTCCTGCAAGAGGAAGAGGTTGTCCGGCGCCCAAATGTCGGCGCTGACAAAAGCCTGGCGTAGCTCGTCGGCGTTTTCGACGACCTGAATCCGCGCGCCGCTCCCGCCGAGGTCCGGCTTGATCAGCCGAGGCCACGTGTTGTTCTCTTCGATGGCGGCTTCGACGTCGTTGAAGACAATGGACTGGGGATGGTCGATGCCGAGCTGTCGACAAAGGGCAACCTGCGCCGCTTTGGAAAGCTCCATCGAGAATGCTTCGGACCCGTTGATGACGTCGCAGCCGAGGCGCTCCAGGTGACGCATCATGGAGAGCGCCAAGGGCACCGCCCGTTCATTGCCACGGACGTATGCACTTGGGCTGGCTTGGTTGAAGACGACCTTCGCCAAGGGGGCAGCGTCACTTCCGAAAGCGCATCGCTTGATGTCCACCTTCACGTAGTCGATGCCCCGGGCATCGAGGGCGGAGAAAAGAGGCTCTTGCCAGAGTGGGTGCTCAAAGAGGATCGCCAAGTCGCGCATCGGACGTCTTTAGTGCCTCATGCGCGGAGTGTCACCCACCCATCCCAACGATCAATACTCGGGCCCGATGAGTTCACCGTTTCGGGCGAGCGCCCCGCGACAGCTCATCCACGCGACGCAGCATCTCCGGAAGCCGGTGCTCTCCGGCCATCGAGGCGATGCGGCGGGCCGCTGAGTTCGCGCTGCCGGTGCATGTCACATAGAGGGGTTTTGTGGACTTCCCCCGAAGCACCTCCGCCGCCGGCGCTCCGACGTATTCGTTCTTTGCGACGCCGATCACCTCGACGCGCCCATCCAGAGCTCGCTGAAGGTGTCGGCCGAGACCCGGCTTGCCGCCGCCGAGGTCCACGTAGCCGTCCACGATGATCGTCTTCAGATGAAGGCTCTCGTACGCGCGCTTGATGAGGGGCAAGATGCACGGCAGTTCGCGACGAAAGAACTCGCCGGCGGCATAGTCCTCGACGACGCCATTGCGCGTGTCCGCCCACTCATGCAGTCGCTCTTTGGCTCTCCACGTCTCGAAGAGCACCGCTCCGGTGATGGCCTCATCGCCAGAGTAGTGGACGTCCGTCGCTAAGATCATGAGTGCAGCTGCATAGTGTTGGCCAGCCGCGTACGGCGCAATGCGCCCGGCGAAGCGAACTTCGCCGGGCGCGCCTGACTACAGAGTGGCGGCATCGATTACCTGTGTCCACGAGGCGCCATCCGCTTGCACGAACTGCCCGACCACGGTGAACACAGCATCGGAGAAACCTCCCACGTTGAGAACGTCTGGCCGCTGGAGGACTTGGCGGTGGACGTTCGGCGTCAGATCGATGCAGACCAGCTTGGCCTTTGGATTTCGTTTCTTTAGCGTCATCCATTGAGACATCATCTCCGTGCCGCGGCTCCAGCCAGAGCGACCCTTCGCGTCCATCCAAGACTCGTTGTCCGAGATGTAGATGAGTACGTCGACCTTGGCCTTCTCTGCGTTGAGCAGCGCCAGCGGCGCCGAGCAATTCGTTCCTCCGCCGCCGATAGACGCCAGAGCTCCCGCGATGGACATGATGCTGTCCCGTGGGTTGATCGGCAGCGTCCGAACCTTGTTCTCGAAGGGCAGAACGCGCGCGAGCGGGTTCTTCCGAAGCAGCGCCGCCGAGATCAGACCCGCGACGTCGACGCAGCGAACCGCCGTAGTGGACCCGCTACGAAACCCCGTCACGGGGCTCTGCATAGAACCAGAAACATCCGGGCAGATCACGACGTGTCCCGAAAGCTCCGGGATGTTGTGCGTGGCGTGCTCCATGGCGTCCTGAAGCGCCTCGGAGAGACGCGTGGAGAGCCCCTGTGTGCTGTTCCAAGCGACGAGAAGCTGATACGGAAAGACTTTTGCGCTCCGGACCTCGTCCTCGTCGCCGATGCGTTTCGCCACGAGTTTGATCATCGCCTCGTCATCGAAGACGCCGTGGCGCTGAAACGTGTTCAGGTTCATTCGTGTCTCGTGCCAACGCGCACGATGCGCGATGTCCGTCCACTCCGTCTTGCCCAGAGGCAGACCTGTGAGCATTCGTGAGGGCACCTTCGGCACACCTTGAGACTTATCGCCACGCTTCCACGCCTCGTAGTTCAAGACCGCAGCCGGCAGCTTTGAGAGGTCGTGGGGCTTGCCCAGGAGGTAGCCGAACATAGCCCGCTGCTCGTCGCTTAGAGGCTTCGGGTGAACCATGCGGATCACGTCCGCGAGGGAGGGGTCGTTGCCCACAGAGTCGCGGAAGAGCTGCATCGGCGAGCGCTGCTGGAGCCATCGCTGCACGGCCTTCTTTGGCGCGCTGCCCAGAGATTTTCGTCCGAGCTGACCCGAACGAAGGACCTGCACGAAGTTGCGCAGCATTCGCCCGTTGTCGATGACGCGGGGAAACGCGAGCTTCATGGCCACAAGACCCTCGGGGCCGCGCGTCGCCAAATGCGCCAGAAGCACAGCCGGCATGTCTTTCATGAATGCGCGCTCGCGTGCGTAGATCGCCGCCTTCGCGACGTAGCGAGCGTCGCACTGAGCGGCGTGCTCCAGGACCACGTCGAGCTGCTCTTGGCCTGACACGTAGAACGTGCTGCCAAAACAGCCCGTGGCCGCGAGCTGCGCGAGGGCCGTAGGTGAGTCGAGGATGTACGCCGGCGCGCCCGCGTGATTCATGCTCGTCGTTTTCGGCGCAGCCTTCGCTGCACTTCGGAATAGGGACTTGATGGCCATGGTGTTTCCTTTCGCATTCGGCTGCGAAGCTCGATGGCAATCGAGTAGGACTTCATAGAAAGCGGGCGACGAGGTGATGCTGAGACAAGGCTGATGTCCTGCCATTGGACGACCGCGTCCGAAGACGCGACTCGGAGTCGAACCGAGATAGTCAGAGTGATGTAGTCCCAGCGGCATTCGCCCTGGCGGAAGATGGAGGAGTCGAACCCCTGCGCGTTTACGCCCCCGGTTTTCGAAACCGGTGTAGCTCCACAGCCACGTCATCTTCCATTGCGCTTCTCCGCCCAGCACGCCGCCCTCTGCGTTGCGCTGCGGCTCGGCATCCACAGATGCCGTCGCCTTGCGCGCCTTGATGGCGGCGCGCTGGACGAAGAATCGCCGAGGATGTTCTTGGGTCCTCGGACCCGTTGGCCCAGCACGCCGCCCTCTGCGTTGCGCTGCGGCTCGGCATCTACCGATGCCGTCTTCGGTTGTTGTGCTTCCCCGCCCAGCACGCCGCTGACTGCGTTGCGCTCGGTTCGGCATCCACAGATGCCCTCACCTCGCGCGCCTTGTCAGCGACGCGCTGGACGAGGAATCACGCGGGGTGTTTTCCTGGCTTCGGGGAAGCTCGGTGGCGCCTTGATGGCGGCGCGCTGGACGAAGAATCGCCGAGGATGTTCTTGGGTCCTCGGACCCGTTGGCCCAGCACGCCGCCCTCTGCGTTGCGCTGCGGCTCGGCATCTACCTTCGATAGTAGTCGGGCGACGAGGTTGTACTGAGACGTTTCCCGACGCCCTCCCATTGGGCCACCGCGTGTTGCGACTCGGATTCGAACCGAGATATTCGGGGTCGTTGTAGTCCCAGCGGCATTCGCCCTGGAGGAAGCTGGAGGAGTCGAACCCCGACGCGCTTGCGCCACCCGCTTTCCAGGCGAGCTCGGCGACCATCGCCGATGCAGCTTCCCAAGTTTGTGCTTCCCCGCCCAGCACGCCGTCTCAGCGTCGCGCCGCGGTTCGGCATCCATAGTGCCGTCGCCTTGCGCTCCTGGGTCTCGACGCGGTGGACGAAGAATTATCGTGCGGTGTGCACCCGCGAAGGCGGAGGCATGATTGGCGCGCCTCTTTCCGTTCGGCTCCATCGTGGTGTGAATGGAGGGAGTCGAACCCCCACTGGGCCGAGTTTAAAACGGCTGCCTCTTCCATTGGGCTACACTCACTGGTGCTGTACGAACTACGCCGCGGGTGTGCACCTGCGAAGGCGTAGGCGGCGCCTGCAGCTGACGGGTAAGGACGTCAGCATGGAGCTTGGTGACGATGGAGAGATTCGAACTCTCACTGAGCTGTTTCTAAGACAGCTGCCTCTCCCGTTGGGCTACATCGCCGATGTTTGTTTTAGAGAAAAAGTGGTGCGAGCGAAGGGAGTCGAACCCCCACTGGGCCGAGTTTGAAACGGCTGCCTCTTCCGTTGGGCTACACTCGCAGCGTCTTCTCGTCTGAGAAGACGTGGTCCCGCCGGGTGGAATCGAACCACCCTCGCCGCCCATATGAAGAGCGCGCCGGTCCAACCGTCGGCGGGATTTGGTAGCGGGGCCAGGAGTCGAACCTGAGTGCTGAGGGATATGAACCCAGTGTCGCGATGGGGTACTTTGACTCCGAACTCGAGGCCCTCGTCAGCGATCTCGGGTTCGCATCACCTCGAATGTGCAAGCACGTCCTTCGGCGAAGCGACTCCCGACCTCACGGGCGATCATCCACGACTAAGGAGCCAAACCACCCCATCGCGACACAGACGCCGGTCTTCCCCGCAAAGGAAGCCATCGATGCGCCCGTGGGCACACCAATGGACTTGGTGGAGTCGAGGGGAACCGAACCCCTGACCTCGTGGGTGCAAATCACGCGCTCTCCCAACTGAGCTACGACCCCAAGATTTTCGAAACGGTGATCCGAGCGTGAATCGAACACGCGACTTCCTGAATGTTAAACAGGCACTCTCCCTACTGAGCTATCGGATCAAAATGCGCCGGTGCGGCAGGTCGTCGAGGAGTTGAACCCCGCGCAGCTGGTGTTGGAAGCCTGCTTGTGCCCCGGCACACGACCTAGAGTTCCCTTCCGAGGAGTTTCCGAATGGAAGGAAAAGTGGCGACGAGAAGTTAGAGAGACATGGCTATCATGCGATGTAGTCCCCCTGGCATTCGCCACGAAGTTGGTGCGTGAGCTTGGGAAAACCCACGCGAATAAAGTCCTACTCGATTGTCAAAGAACGACGCAGCACGACATCCCTCCATGAGCTGGAGGCAAAGAAGTGCATTTGATATGTGCATTTGAAGTGCGCATATCTTCGTCTCTTGTTCGTTAGAACAAGTGGGTGGATCCGGAGGGCATCGAACCCTCAACCGCCCGGGTAAGAACCGGGTGCTCTGCCTGTTGAGCTACGGATCCCTGGTGGGGCTGAAGGGTGTCGAACCCCCAACCGTCCGGGTAAAAACCGGCTGCTCTGCCGTTGAGCTACAACCCCAGGTGGTGTTGCAGCGTCCGTTTGTATCGTTCCATGTGTTGTCTTTCCCGTGCGACCGTTGAGACTTCAGAGGGGACCCTCAGGAGGATGAGTGCGTCCAAGAACAAAAAAAACCGCCCGAGGCTGGTGCCTGGGCGGGTTCGATACGTGTGAGAACGTATTTCGAAGCCGCCTAGGTGAGGTTTGCCTCTCCCACGAGCTTGGCCATGAGCTTGGCTACGGGCTTGCTGAGAATTGCCGATACCGACAAGGATGAAGAACCTAATGAAAGGACGAGCGCATCGAGAGAGCCAAGGTGTTTGCCTTGCCATCGCTTTGCTTCGGTCTGTTCGTTCAGGTGTTGCATGACGTGTTGGTGTGAGGGGATGCCCCCTCGAGAACTTCATAGTGCACGCATATTTGCGAGGGTCAAGAGATGTGATCAATTAAAGTAGATTTTAAATTCTCGTGTCTCTCGGAAGGCGGTCGCTGCTGGATACACGTGGACTACAATTGGCGCGATGAGCAAAGAGACCTGGGATGAGCGCGCGGACGACTGGGACGAGCAAGAGGAGACACATGTCTACGCCGCTCAGGCGTTTGAAACATTGGTTCCGTATGTTGAAGAACATCTCGGCGAGTGGAGGAGCTTGCGCGTCCTCGACTTTGGAGCGGGCACCGGACTGCTGACGGCGAAGCTCGCGCCCAAGTGCCGACAGCTCGTTGCCCTCGACCTCTCGCCGAAGATGATCGCGCAGCTCGACAAGAAGGCCACGGCGGCAGGGTGGGACAACGTCTCGTCCGTCGCAGGGACGCTGAGCGCACTCGACGACACCGGCGCGTTCGATCTGATCGTTGCGTCCTCGGTGTGTAGTTTCCTCTCGGACTTCCCCAGGGAGCTACGCAAGCTCTCTTCAATGCTCCGGCCGGGGGGCTTGTTTGTGCAATGGGATTGGCAACAGAACGCAGCCACCGAGTGGTCTGACGGCTTCTCGGAAGAGGACCTCCGCCGGGCTTACGCTCCAGCGCAGCTCGAAGTCGTTCGCGCGAGTCTCGGCTTCACGTTTGCCTTTGATGGCAAGGGACTCGAGGTGTTGATGGGAGTTGGCAAGAGAGCGTAGCGGTGCTGCGCGGCGGCACTGAGCGCCGGCTGTTCTTTAGGAGGCGAAACTCTCGGGGTCGGCGTCGCCAAGGGGAGGCGGAAGACCGGGGAGCGCGGTTTGGTTCTCAATGTCGAGGAGGATGTCCTCGAAGGACTCTTCGTTTTCTTCGCACCACGACTCGACGCATACAGGGTGCAGGTAGCCCGCGCCCTTTCGTGTGAAGTTCCCCGTGTCGATCTCACGCTCCACGGCGATACGAACGCTGCCTTTTTCGATGGCGTCATCACAGAGAATGCACTTGGCGCGGCCTGTCGGGGCGAGGTCCGCGTTGGGGAGTGCACCGCTTCCCTTTGAGCCTTTTCCGGCGCTGCTCTTGATGAGCGCGTGAAGCTCGTCGCGATTCGGGACCTCGTCCGAATACGCTTCGAGGGCGGGACCCACGAGGTCTCCTTTGGCGCCGGCGGCACACTTCAGGTGATGCCAGACTTTCTGTACGCCAGCCGAGCCAAACTGGCTGGGCACCTCTTCGCCGAAACGCAGGTCGCCCTTGGGGATCTTGTCTTTGCACGTTCGGCACGCGGCGCGTCCCGAAGGAGAAACATGAATGCTGTGTGCCATGGTGGTCCGTTGCTCCTTGTTGGTCGCGGGAATCTCGCACGACGAGGAGAGGGGCGGCAAGGGCGAGGAAGCGCGAATCTATCGAAGGCTTCACCTGGAGGCGGCGCTATAGTGCGCCGTGCGTCGCGCTCTTACATTGATGGCTTTGGTGTTAGCCGGGGAAGCGATCTTCTCTCTGCCCTTCATTCTGCCGCGCATCTTCCGGCCCACGATCCTCGATGTGTTCGCCATCGACAACACGCAACTCGGTAGCGCCATGAGCGTGTACGGCGTCGTCGCGATGGTGTCTTATGTGCTGGGCGGTCCTCTCGCCGACCGTTTCTCCACGCGCCGGATGATGTCCCTCGCCCTTGTCAGTACGGCGCTCGGCGGGGTGTACCTTTGGACGATTCCAAGCTTCAGCGGGCTCGTCGCCGTGTACGCGCTGTGGGGCGTGTCGACGATTCTTCTCTTCTGGGCGGGGCTCATGCGGGCAACGCGGGAGTGGGGCGGCGCATCGACGCAGGGTCGCGCCTTCGGCCTCCTCGATGGTGGACGCGGTCTTGTGTCGGCGCTCCTCGCCACGCTGGGGACGGCGCTCTTCGCGCTCTCCTCGGGCGAAAATGCAGGCGAGGGGACTGCGGCCGCGCTTCGCGTCGTCATCGCCGGCTTTGTGTGTCTGACGCTCGCCGCGGCCCTCGCCGTGTGGTGGCTGCTCCCGGAGAGCGAGAGACGTGAGAGCGAATCACGCTTTCAAATCGCCAAGCTCCGCTCCATCGCGGCGCTCCCCGGCATCTGGTTACAGGCGCTCATCATCGTCTGCGCGTACGTCGCTTACAAAGGCACCGACGACCTCTCGCTTCTAACACGCGACGCTCTTGGCGCCAGCGATGTGGAGGCGGCATGGGTGGGCACCTTCGCGTTTTGGATCCGCCCGGTGTCCGCCGTCTGCGCGGGGCTTCTCGCAGACCGCATCGGCGGCGCAAAAACCGTGGGCCTCTGTTTCGCGCTTCTCCTCGCCGCGGACCTCGGCGTCGCCGGCGGAGTTCTGGTTCCCGTGCACGCGCTGCTCGTTGCGTCCATCGTCGGGACCTGCGTGGCGGTGTATGCGCTCCGTGGTGTCTACTTTGCGCTCTTGCCGGAGGCCGGAGTTCCACTCGCCCTTACGGGAAGCGCCGTCGGTATTGTCAGCCTCGTCGGCTACACCCCCGACGTATTCTTCGGTCCGCTCATGGGCTGGATCCTCGACCGAAAGCCAGGCGCGGAGGGACACCAGGATCTCTTCTTGGTGCTCAGCGTCTTCGCCCTGGTGGGGCTCCTCGCGACGATGCTCTTCGCCGGCGTGAGCGCGAAAAGGAAACCGGTTTTGCCTGGCTGAGCAAACTTTGCTCGGTCGATTGTACGTTCTTTGTTGTTGTAAGTGCCTGAAAACAAACGTGAAATCGCTACGCGCGTCGTTGGCCAAGGCCTTGCTCTACCCGAGCCATGTTCTTCGCATCCAAGCTCGTCGCCCTCATCCTTGTCTTCACCATCGGCACCTCCATCATCGCCAGCGCATCTCCGGTGACCCCGGCGGAGCGGGAGAGCGAGTCTGCATCCGAGGCCGCCGAGGAGAGCGCCGAGAGCGCGGAACTTACGCTTCCTTTCGGCTTCTCCCTCGACACCCAAATGGCCGTGTACTCGACGCGTTTTCGAACGCATGGACGCAGCCGTGCACGCGCACACAACGTGACGCGGGCCGCCGAGCTCCTGCATCAGACCATCATCGCCCCACACGGAACCTTGAGCTTCAATGAGGCCGTCGGAGCGCGCACGCGTGCAAACGGCTTTCGGCGCGCCATGGTCATCGACGGCGGCGAGCTTGTGCCCGGCATGGGCGGCGGCGTCTGTCAGGTGGCGAGCACTCTCTACGCCGCCGCGCTTGGGGCGGGCCTCGATGTCGTCGACGCGCGACCCCACAGCCGCCCCAGCAGCTACATCCCGATGGGTCTCGACGCGACGGTGTCTTACCCAAACCTGGACCTCGTTCTCAGCAACCCCTTCGACTTTCCGATCCAAGTGCTCGCTCATGCGAGTGAAGGCGTGATGGTCGTGGAGCTCATCGGACAGGCGCGGCCCATCGAAACAAGCGTGCGCCGCCGTGTCCTGAGCCGGCAGCCCTTCGAGGAGCGCATCGTCGAAGACCCCGCCATGCCCGTCGGTACGCGTGAGGTCACCCAAGAGGGCATTCGAGGCGCACGTATTGTCGTCACGCGGACTCTGAGGGACGAGAGCGGCGCGACCCGCGAAGAGCGAAACGTCGTGCGTTACCCTCCGACGGACGAGATCATCCGCGTGGGCTCGCAGGCTCCGTCGGGTCTCGCGCGCCTGACGTCCTGGCTTCGCTGACAACACGGCGGAGTCCCAGCACGTCGCGGGACAAGCTGTCGTCGATGTCCGGCGCCGCGGAGCGGAGAACGCGCACTTTGAGTGCATGACTCGGTGGCACGCGCGTTGCTCTTTGAGCACGTAATGTGCACCACGAAGAGACACTCTATGGCCGCGATATGCGCGTTCATCGCGCCCTTCTGCATGCTCGTGCCCGGCGAACTTGGGGGCGTGGGGGCGACGCTCTTTGCGCTCATCGCTTGGGCTTCCGCTACGCAGACATCCATCGAGCCCGCGATCATTCTCGTCTTTGTTCTCTTCGGCTTTGGAGCCGCGAACGCGCACCCCTACTTGCAGTGGGCGGTGTGCCTCGGCGTACCGTTTGGTGTCACCGTCTTGATCAGTCTCTGCGAAGGGCGCATTCGACCACGCGCCTGGTTCCGACTTCTCCGCGGAGCCCTCGCCCGACTCTTCGCGACCCCGGGGACTCGCGGCACCATTCATGCGCGTTGGTTCGCTTTTGGCTTCTGGCTCGTGTTCCTCATCATCGCCGTTCAGACCGAGCACGCGCAGGCGCACTACCTCCAGGCTTGGCTGGTCGCGTTCCTCATGATGTGGGCGCTGCGTTGGTCGGTGCCGCGTTGGGAGCCGGCGAGGCTGGCGCGGCTGTCCCTCGCGTTCAGCGCGCAGCCGTTGCTCTACACCTTCACCTCGCACCCGAGCATGATCCGCTCTTCGTCTCTCACGTACGTCCCCATCGCGTGTATGTCTCTCGCGGCTCTTTGGCTCATCGCGGAGTGCTGGCGCGATTGGCGCATTCTCGCTGGACGCCACCCGCGCTGGACCCTCGCCGAACGAAAGGCCGAAGGAAAACGCCATCGCCACTTGATTCGCGAGCGAGTGGTCCAAACGAGCTACCGAGACTCCACGCAGGGGAGCGTCGTAGGCTCCCTTCCGCAGCGAGCCAGCTTTGGCACGGAGGTCTGCGTCTTCCTTGTCTTCACCGCCGCCTTTCAGTTCTTCAAGCTCTTGCTCTTCTGACCAAATCGGGGCTTCTTTCCGGGCCGTTTGGCACTAGACCCAGCCCATGGGTCGCAGAGTCATGGTCGTCGGCGCGTCCGTCGCGCTTACGCTGCTTGTTCTCGACCTCGCCTTCCTCGGCGTCGTCGCCAAGCCCGTCTACGACGCTGCCCTCGGAGGTCTTCGGCGCCAACCGGTCTACTGGCCGCCCGCGTTGATTTTCTACGCCATTTACGTGTTCGCGATCAGCCGCTTCGCCGTCATGCGCGCGTCGAATCGGCGCGACGCGCTCAAGCGTGGCGCGTCGTTGGGCTTTGTCGCCTACGCCACGTTTGAACTCACGAGCTGGGCCGTGCTGGCGGGCTGGCCTTCCTTTTTGGTGCCCATCGATATCGCCTGGGGAGTCGTGCTCACCGGAGCGACGGCCCTCGCCGGGCGCGTGAGCATGGAGCGACTCGGATGATGGGGGCCGTCGGCATCAACGCCCTCGTCGTCCTCGGCGCAGTGTCGCTTCTTTGGGTCGTCAGCGTCTTCAAGCGAGACGCCAGCATCGTCGATCCGTTGTGGGCGCCGCTCTTCGCCATCATCACTGCCTCCTCCCTCGCGCAGAGCACGCTCTCGCCGGCCAAGCTTCTCCTCGCCGCTATGGTTTTCGCCTGGGCCGCGCGCCTCGGTGGCTACCTGCTCTGGCGCAACTGGGGTCAGCCCGAGGACTTTCGCTATCAGGCCTTCCGCAAGAACTACGGCCCTGAGCGCTACTGGTGGTTCAGCTTCTTCCAAGTGTTCCTCCTCCAGGGGGCGCTCGCGTTCTTCGTGTCGGCGCCTCTTCAGGTCGCGACGCTGAGCGCGACTCCGGATGCCATCGGCGCCTTCGACATCGCCGGCGCGCTGATCTTCGGAGTGGGCTTTGTGTTCGAAGCGCTCGGTGACTATCAGCTGCTGACGTTCAAGAAAGACCCACACAACAAGGGCAAGCTCTTGACGCGCGGGCTCTGGGCGTGGACGCGACACCCCAACTACTTCGGCAACGCGGCGATGTGGTGGGGCTTCGGCTTGAGCGCCTTCGACTTCACTTCCTTCGAGACCAGCGTCTCGGGCGTCGTCGCCTTTCTCGGGCCGCTCCTGATGACCTTCCTCTTGCTTCGTGTGTCCGGCGTATCGCTTCTTGAGAAGCACCTCGCGAAGACCAAGCCCGGCTTTGAAGAGTACATGGCCAACACGCCTGCGTTCTTTCCGCGGCCTCCACGCTAGCCATTGGTTCGGCGAAGGGCTCCGCCCACCTTGGCAAGAGCAAGGCGATCCCGTTACCTTACGCGAATGAACGGACTCGCGCGTGCCTGGTTGGCGGCCTTCAGCGTGCTCGCTGCATGTTCCAACAATGGCAGCGAGATCTCAGTCACCCTGCGTACTGACTACGTACCGCAAGTGGAGTTCGATGAGGTCCGAGTATTCCTCGCCATGGACGGCGGCCGCGAAGAAGTGCTCTCGCAGTCCGCGCGTTCGCTCGACTATGTGCAAGGTCAGCGAATCGTCACGTTTGAGGACATCGTTCCTGGGGACTACCGTCTCCGTGCTCAATTGCATCGAGGTAACGTGATCGTTGGCTCCCGCTCGGTGGGCTTTTCGCCGACGCAGGATACAAACGCCACTCTGATCGTGACCCGCTCCTGCGAAGGTGTGATGTGCCCTGGCGCCGACCCCATGGCGACGGAGTGTTCCGGAGGGCGTTGCGTCTTGCCCGCATGCTCGCCCGAAGCACCGGCTGCATGCGGCGAAGGCTGCGTGGTGGATGGGGACTGCGTCGCGACGGCTGCGTGCGCGGAAGGACGTTGCACGACGGAAGGCTCGTGTGTGTTTACGGGCGCCGCCGGCGCTTGTGGCGACTCGGAGTACTGCGACGCGCAGGTCGGCTGTTTGCCTCGGTGCGCGAATGGGTCTTGCGGAGACGCTGGCGTCTTGGATGCGCGACCTCTCGGCTACGTCTGGCGCACTGGGGAGTTCGGCGCTTGCTCGGCGGGCTGCGGCGTCGGAGAAGAGAGCCGGACCGTGACCTGCGTCGATTCGGCAGGCGCGGAAGTCGATGGCTCGCTGTGTACAGGACCCGCCCCCGACGCTACTCGAGGTTGCGACGCAGGTTCGCCAACGTGCGGTCTGGGCGAGTGGTCCGAGTTCGATGGATGCGATTCAATGTGCACGCAGACCCAGACGCGTTCTTGCGACGTTCAGGGCCATTGCGCCGAGGCAACCGAACAAACGCGCGAGTGTTCGGGGGGAAGTTGCTGCCCTCGTGCGGGCGATACGTGTGGACCCACCACCTATCGGCAGTCAGGGGGATGGACATGCCGGGACGACGGACCGGGCGACTTCAACCAGCTCTTCTACTCCAACTACATCTTCGTCGAGCGTCGATGCAATGCGTCACGAACCTGTGTTCCTCAAGATCTCCTGCGGAGCCTGGAGTGTATCTGCAGCGAAGCCGGTCCGGGATGCAGCAGCCCTAGCAGCGGCTGCGAGGGTGAGATCGCTTTCGCGCGCTGCCGGGACGCCTCGACGGGCGACCGCGGCGACTGCCCGAGCACGGATGTGTACGCAGAGTGTTTCTGAAGCGCTTCGTTTTCGTTCCGCCGCTAGAGCGCGCGAACGCCTACCACTGAAGGGGCATCGGCGTCGTGACGTCGCGGTCCCGAGACCCGACGCCGGCGCGGTTTTCACCTCCGCGGTTCCAGCCCCAGCATCGCCAAGGGCCCGCGTCGCCGGCGATGCACTGAATACGGCTGTGCATCTCGATGCGCGTTACGCCGCTGACGCCGGGCAGGGCGCTGGGGACGATGACGATGCCGCCCATCTCCGGCGTCGGCACATGAAGCTCGCCGCGACGGTTGACGCCCATGCACTGCGGGGTCCCGTCGATGAGCACGCACATATTCTCGCCGGCGAGGGCGATGGCGGTGGCACCGGCGATGGTGGGATGTCGCACGGGACGGTGCGCCGGCCCTGTTTGGCCGTGGTTGGAGAAGTCCTGGCCCCAGCAGCGGATGCCGCCGTCGGTGTTCAGCACGCAGCTGAACCCATCGCCGAGGGCGACGCTCTGGATCGGGCCGGTGCCGCGCACCACGCGAGGTGCCGCGCGCTCCCCGCGTCTGGAGCCCGCTTGTCCGTAGGAGTTACTTCCCCAGCAAGTCAGGCGCTCGCGGGCATCGAGGACACAAAAGTGGGAGTGCCCCGCGAAGAGACGGGTGGCGTTGCGAACGCGCGGTACCTGCACGGGGGCAGCGCTTCCTTCGCGCACCCCGGGGCCCAGCTGTCCGTAGTTGCCGTGACCCCAGCACCAGACCGTGCCGTTTTCGGCGCGCGCGCACGCGCTGAAGTTGCCCAAGCCGAGCTCAGCGATGGGCGGCAAGCCGCTCATGGCGATGGGCGTCGCGCTCTGCTCCATTCCAGCAGCGGCGGGTCCAAGCTGACCGTAGCGGTTGTGACCCCAACAGCTCACGTCGCCTCCGGTGCGTGCACAGGCATAGGAGTAGCCCGCATCGATCTCGTCGACGCCGCTTAGTCCGGCGATGGGCCGTGTGGTCGACCCGCGCTCGTCCACGCCGCACTGCCCTTGCCTGGAATAGCCCCAGCAGCGAACGCCCCCGTCTTCGCCAAGCCCGCAACCAAAGCCGTTGCCGAGAGCGACATCGACGGGGCCTTGGGCGCTAAGCGGAGCCGTCGTGAAGAGTGCGAGTGAGGCGACGACAAGGGCAAAACGCATAACGGAATCATAGCCGCATGCGCGTGATTGCCCTAATTGATCTCGTAGGAGAGGCCGAGCTTCCAGGCGGGGGCCGCGGGGACGTTTCGTGCCGCAAAAGCGCCGTCCATCCCGAAGCTCACGCTCCAACCAGGGACCATGCGGAACGAGATCTCCGCGCCAAAGCTCGTGTAGTCGACGCCGTCACCGAGGCCGGCGAAGCGAGCTGGTCCTTCGGTGTTGTCGCGGTCTTGAACGATGAGGAGGCCGCCCACGCGAAGGACAAACCAGAAACGCTCAATGAACGGTCGGTCGACACGAATGCCGGTCTCAATACGCCAGGAGAACTGGTCCCGGATGTCCCCGGGGGTGAGTCCACCAGGAGCACTTCGTGGCGTAGTCCGGATGACGTAGCCGGCGTCCGCGAGCACATATTGCTGCACTTTGCGCCAGCCGAAGCCGTGACCTGCGGCGAGACGAAGGGCCACGTCGACCTCTCCATCGCCCGTGGGCAAGACGCTCGCTCGCGTCTGAGCCAGCGCGTCGCTCCCGGCTGGGGCCTCAGGGGTCTCGTCACCCGTGGGGATGCCAACGTGCACTCCAAAAGAGAGCCGAAAGGGGGCCTCGAGGAGGCCAGTCCACGCGCCGATGCCAATGTCGCCGAGCCCGCTGACGGCGGCTTGGTCGGTGAGAACGTTGCGCCGAAAGAGCTCGCCATCGACGGTCAGCATGAGCCAGCGATCGACGACGCCGGCTTCGGCATAGAGGCCCACGGCGTGCTGACGATACGGGAGAATATCGCCGACGCTTCCGTCGGGGTTGTAGATCCGCTCTGCGCGAATGAGCCGGTAGTTGAGCTGCACGAAGGCTGACCCAGGGTCGCGAATCCACGCTTGGGCCTGGGCATCGCCATGGTCTGCGTGCACAGCCACGAACGTGAGCGTCGCGAGGAGGAGCGAAACGAATGAGCGATTCACGGTGCCACCAACTGAGCGCGCGCGGTCTCAACGCCGAAAGGTTCGCAGTAGATGAAGATGTACGCGTCGTCGGGCACCGAGGCTGCGCTGAACGGGAATGTGCCCGCTCCGGCGATCTGCTCGGCGTTGAGGGACGTGACGACGATGTCATCCGCGCCGAGACGGGTCCCGATCGCGTCGCGGGGGGTGACGACGACGACGGGTCCGGGAACCGCGGCGCTGGAGAAGGTGTCCGAGAGCACGACCTGATATTCGCCGGGGGATAGCTCTTCGAGGCGAACGTCTCCCATCGCGGGGTAGCCGCCGCGCCCTTCGAAGCTGCCACTTCCCAAGAGAGTCGGAGACGCGGGACCTGCATCGGTGGGAGGCGGACCGCTGTCCATGCCGGACCCGGCGTCTTCACCCGGAGCAGCGTCAGCCGGCGCAGCGTCAACCGGCGCAGCGTCAACCGGCGCGCCTGCGTCGTTCGTGCCTCCGTCGGGCGCGTTTGAGTCCGCGGAGGCGTCGAACATTTCACCGTTCGGCGGTGGGGTGAGGTCCGTGAAAATGGCTTCGCATCCGAACACGAAGAGCAGGAATATCAAGGGCAGCGAACGCATAAAGCTACGACGCTCATCGCGCCGACAAGTTACGACGAGCACTCAAGTTTAAGCGCCGAAGGACCTTGAAAAATTCGCACGTGGTGTTCGCAGAAATCGAACTGCGTGAACCCTGGCAGAACGCCACACATCCACAGAAACGCCCCACCCGCCCGCGCCAATCAGGCCTGCTATCTCGCAGGCTCTTCCCTCCTGGCATCGTCCGTGCACTGTTCAGAGGCATGGAAAACTATCAACACACGACAGCCGCTGAAAGTGCTGCACGCGTCTCACCGACGTCCCACATGAGTCCTGAACCCGAGCTCGCTCGCATGGCGGCGCTCGAGCGTCCACACGCGCCGCGACACCTGCGACCGCTCACCCGTGCTCTTTGGGGAATTGTGGCGGCGGTTCCCGCTCTCGCGTTCTTCACCTCGGCGATGAGCAGCGGGCCCGTAAGCATCCTCTTGGCCGGCTTTGGCCTCTTCTGGTGTGGCCTCTGCCTCGTCTTCTTCGGAAGCCACCTTTTTCGCGCGCCTCTATCCTTCGCTCGCCGTCGCCTTTGGGCTGCGGCTCTGCTCTTCATGACGCCCATCGCGGCGCCCCTCTTTTGGTGGCGCTGGATTCAGAACGCTCCCGAAGGACGCGTGCAGCACGCGTGACGGGATCGCGCGGATGTGTGTAGGCTGCCGCCATGCGCACGCTACCGACCCTTGAAACCAAGCCCGAAGTACTCCTCTCACTCGACGGACTTGAACAGAACACGCCAACCTATGCGATCGCCGGAGGCGTCGATCTTGTGGTTGTACGCGTCGGCGATGACGTCAGCGTTCTGTACGGACGTTGCCTTCACCGCGGCGCGTTGATGTCGGATGGACACGTCGATGGCGATAACCTGATCTGCGGGCTGCACGGTTGGGACTACCGAATCGACACCGGCGTCAGTGCCTACAACAACGCGGAGGTTCTTCCGAAGTTCCAGTCGTGGGTCGAAGACGGAAACGTCATCATCGACCGGGCGGAAATCGACGCGTGGGCCGCCGACCACCCGCAGCCTTACGCACGGGAGGAATACCTAGGCCTCTACCAGGACCCACACGGGACGAAGGACGAGGACAAGAACGGCTACATCCAGCAGCTCGCCCGCGAAGGCCTCTCCAAGCTTGGCCATCACGGCGCGATGAGCGCGATGGGCGTCGGACGGACTGAGCTGCCACGCTGGGCGGACCTGCAGATCGTGACGGCGCAGCTCTGGAAAAAGCCCCTCCTCGATGACGCGCAGGTGGACACGGAGTTCGTCCTTGGACCGCGCGCCAAGAAGCCGCTGAAGATGAAGATCCCCATCTTCGTCAGCGATATGTCCTACGGCGCTCTCAGCGAAGAGGCGAAGGTCGCCCTCGCGATGGGCGCGGAGATGGCCGGTACCGGGATTTGCTCCGGTGAAGGCGGCATGCTGCCCGAAGAGCAAGCGGCGAATACACGTTACCTCTACGAGCTCGCGTCGGCGCGTTTTGGCTGGTCCATCGACAAGGTCAAGAAGTGCCAGGCGTTTCACTTTAAGGCAGGTCAGGGCGCGAAGACCGGCACCGGCGGTCATCTGCCCGGCGAAAAAGTGAAGGGCAAGATCGCGCAGGTGCGTGAGCTCAAGGAAGGCGAGCCGGCGGTCTCCCCTTCGACGTTCAAGGACCTCAATACGCCCGCAGATTTTCGCGCCCTCGCGGACGAAGTGCGCGAGGTTAGTGGCGGCATTCCGATTGGATTCAAGCTCTCGGCGCAGCACATCGAGCGCGACATTCACTTCGCGCTCGAGGCCGGCGCTGACTACATCATCATGGACGGTCGTGGTGGAGGTACCGGCGCCGCGCCGACGATTTTCAAGGACAATATCTCTGTGCCGACGATGGCGGCCATCGCTCGGAGCCGTCGCTACCTCGACGCCAGCGGCGCACGCGACGTCTCGCTCGTCGCCACGGGGGGTCTTCGTACGGAGTCCGATTTCGTGAAGGCCCTGGCTCTCGGCGCGGATGCCATCGCCGTGAGCAACAGCGCGCTTCAGGCCATCGGCTGTCTCGGTATGCGCGCATGCCATACCAACAACTGCCCCGTGGGCATCGCGACGCAGAAGAAGGACCTGCGCGCTCGCCTGGAGATCGAGAAGAGCGCGAAGCGTCTCGAGCGCTTCTTTGAAGCCACGACGGAACTTATGCAGGTCCTCGCGCGCGCCTGCGGGCACGAGTCACTCAGCGACTTCAGCCTGGCGGATCTGACGACCTACAAGCGTGACATCGCAGAGTTGACGGGGGCTGCATTCGGCGGCGTCGGCGCCTAGGCACCTGCCGTGAAAGTCCTCGCGCTCATCGTCCTCTCCGGCGTCGCTATCGCGTACGCGCTGGTGTCCAAGTGGGTGCGCCGTTTTCCGCTGACGGGACCAATGCTCTTCGTCGGCGCGGGCATGCTCGTGTCGGGCAGAGCTCTCGGCGTCCTCGAGTTGGACGTCGAAACGAGCTCGATGCACCTCCTGGCGGAGTTCACGCTCATCTTCTTGCTCTTCGCCGACGCATCGAAGGTCGATGTGCGCGCGCTTCGACGGAAGCTCTCGCTCCCGGTCCGCCTCCTTCTGATCGGCATGCCGCTCACGATCTTGGCGGGCGTTGGCGTAGGCCTATTGCTCTTTCCCGATTGGCCATTCGCCTCGCTCCTCGTCCTTGCAGCGCTCCTCGCTCCGACGGATGCAGCGCTCGGTCAGGCCGTGGTGGAAGACGAACGTTTGCCGGAAGGCTTGCGGCGCGGTCTTTCCGTCGAGAGCGGGCTCAACGATGGAATCGCCGTGCCCATCGTCGTCACCGGCATCGCCATCGCGTCTATGTCGGAAGAGGGCGGGCTTGTCTTCGGCGTACTGCAGGTCACGGTGGGTCCCCTCATGGGTCTGCTCGTCGGCGGCGTCGGGGGAAGGCTTGTCCAGTGGGCGGAGGAGCGAGACTACGTCGGCGAATCCCAGCAGGCGATCGTGGGACTTGCGATGGCGACCTTCGCGTACGCCTCCGCGGAGGCGGTGCACGGCAACGGCTTCATCAGTGTCTTCGTCGCGGGCATGACCATCGGCGCGCTCTCCCCGAAGGCGTGCAAGTCGCTCCACGAGTTCGTCGAGCGCGAGGGCCAGGTGCTCATGTACCTCGTGTTCATCTTCGTGGGCTGTCTGTACGCGATCCCCGCGCTGACAGAATCAAGCTGGGAGCACGTCGCCTACGCCGCAGCGTCGCTCACGCTGGTGCGTATGATCCCCGTGGCGCTCAGTCTCGTGGGCAGTGACCTTCATCGCTGGAGCCGCGTCCTGGCTGCGTGGTTTGGGCCCCGAGGCATCGCGACGGTCGTCTTTGCCATCGTCGCCGTGGAGGCTGAGGAGCTTCCCATGCACGAGGAGATCTTCACCGTCGCCATGCTCACCGTCGTCCTCAGCGTCTTCGCCCACGGAGCGACGGCGGCACCCGCGGCCGGTCTCTACGCACGCTACTGCAGTCCAAAGCTCGACGCCTCCGCTGCGGAGCATGAGAGCGTGTACCAAACGAAAGAAAACGAATGATGATGCTTCCGATCCCGAACAAGTACATGGATTCGCGGCTCGAGCTACACCATGCGGCGCAGCTCCCGGCGGCGGCGAGCGCGCTGATGGAGGCGCAAGAAGACTACTCCCACACGACTCTGGCCTTTGAGGATGGATGCTTGGTCTCCCAGCTGCTTCCCGACGCGCGTCGTGTTGGCATCCACGTTCAGAGCCTACAGCAGCGGCTAGGTCGGATGGCGGACCCGTCGAGCACGCTGGACCTTCACGGCCGAACGAAGTCAGAGGCGCTGAGCTGGCTACGTTCGGAGCTTGGCGATGAGGTCTCGCTCCTTACGCATGATCTTCCGGAACGCGCCGACAAAGTGTTTGAGCCGGGTGGGGGCGAAGTCGTGGAGGCGTGGCTCGCTCTTGGAACGAGCGTACTAAGCGAAGCTGCCTGCGCGTTTGGCGGTTCAACTTTGCGCTTATGGCCTCACCACTTCGACATGGCGACGCTCGTCGACCTCGACGAAGAGGCGTCAGAAGAATCGCGGAGCATCAACATCGGTCTCTCCTTGGGGGACGGTAGCTACGGAGAACCTTATTGGTACGTCACGCCGTGGCCGAAGCCCCGCGGCGAGCTCCCCACATTGAGCCAGGGGCACTGGCACAGAGAAGGTTTCGTGGCAGCTGTGCTACCGGCTTCGGAGCACGCGGGCGATGACGTCGAGGGTGAAGCTCGCGCGTTCGTACGTTCCGCCACTCTGGCGTGTCGAGGGCTCCTCGGCGCGTCACTCCCCTAAGTCATACACAACGTCCACGCTGATGGAGAGCGGGATGGACCCGGGCTGTGGTGGCAGTGCAGGGGCCGAGCCTGTCGGTGCTGCCACGACCATATTCGCCAACGCGGGCCGGTTGTGCATGGACGCGGCGGTTTCGCGAATGCTGACGACCGCGCCGACGGAGGTGCCGAGCGTCTCCGCCATATCCCCAGCTTTGTCGCGTGCCGCCTGGAGCGCCAAACGAAGAAGCGCGGCCTTCTGTTCCACAAGTTCTGTCGAGTAGAACTGGACATTGACGCGTTCGAGACCGCGTGTTGCGGCATGAGTGATGATGTCGGGGATGCGCTCAAAGTCCTGCGTTCGCACGTTGATCTGCGCTGTGGCGGCGTGGCCGGCAATGATCCGCGCCCGAGAAGTGTGGTGGTCTTCGTAGTAGGGCGAGTAGCGGATGGCGCCTCGCTCGACACTGAGGTCGTCGACGTCGTCGAGCGTCTCGATGAGCAAGTCGACGTGGCGCATGAGTTCGCCGTGAGCTGCGTCAATCGCGACGTTTCGCGCACTCAATGTGAGCTCGACGCAAGACTCGTTGGGAACGAGGTCGATGCGCGCGGTCCCTGTCACGCTCACATTACGAGCCGGGGGCGGTGAATTCGCCGTGACATAGTGATTCGCCGGCGCGCCGCAAGCGACGAGGAAGGCCAAGGGCAGCATTCGTATTTTCATGCGTCCTATGGGAGCACACGATTTCTGCAGGCGTTGTTAGACCTGTGTAAAAGATGGCGTCGTCGCGCACCTCGTCCAAGGTCCACTTGGATGCAAGGACTCCGCACCCCTTCTCCCCGGCATCGAGAGAGCCGCTCACGCTGCTGAAGCGATCTACGAATGTGCTCTCCCCGACCTCGGCTTGATACCAACAGAAGAACTCGCAAGCGATCGCTCCTTTGATTCTGCCGTGTTGTGTCTGCGGGGTAGGCATCGGTAGCCGGGTCTGCGGCGCACTCATGATAGCGCCGAGTTCGCAGCCCAGGTCGCTTCGGCGGCGCATATCCATGGCCGTGCTACGGAGTCTCGCTGTGTCGAACACCAAACCCGAGCGCCGTGAGCCGAAGAACCTCGTGGCGCCGCGGCGTCTTAGCGCTGTCCTCAGTCGAGATTTCTTCTTCTATTTCGTCGACGGAAGTTGGCGGCGCATCGTTGGATTCTTTTGTTTCTCGTTTCTCCTGGTCAACATTCTCTTTGCGGGCCTCTTTCTTCTGGACCCGAACACCATTCAGGGTGGAAACGGCTCATTCGTCGACGCGTTTTCGTTCAGCGTGCAGACGATGTCGGGGATTGGCTACGGCGCGCTCTCCCCGGGGAACACCTACGCGAACGTTCTCGTCGCCATCGAGGCGGTGATCTCTATGCTCGGGCTGGCCATCGCGACGGGCTTCGTCGTCGCGAAAGCGACACGCGCACGCGCACGCGTTCAGTTTAGCAATGTGTTCGTCATCGAGCCGATGAACGGCAAGCCCGTCCTCGCGTTTCGCGCCGGAAACGCCAGAGCGAATGAGGTCGTGCATGCACGCATCAAGGTGACAGCGCTCATCGATGAGACCACGGCGGAGGGGCACTCATTTCGGCGACTCCGGGATCTTAAGCTTCAACGGGATGAGTCCCCGGTCTTCAGCCTGACGTGGACGGTGATGCACACACTGGACGAATCGAGTCCTCTCTTCGACTATGACTGGAGCAAGAGCGACGGTCCGCTGCGCCGGCTCATCGTGACGCTTCATGCGCACGACGGAACCTATGGGCAGGCGATCCATGCGAGGCATGATTTCGATGCAGACGACGCCCGGCATGGCGAGCGCTTTGTCGATGTCGTCAACGAGAACGAGAACGGGCAACTCTGGGTGGACTACGATCGCTTCGACGACACGGAGCCGGCGGTCGGCTAAAAGCCCGCGGCGAGATGCCCGCGTTCACCAGAGCGCAGATCACGTACGAACCCTTCCACGCGCTTGGGCGAAATGAGCTCATCGCGGGGCCCGCGACGGTACTCAAGAACGCGCTCCGTCAACGTCTCAATGTCTGAGGAGAGGTGAGCGCTCGCTCCGCACTCATGGGCTAGGTCCGCGTCACGCGGGTCGTCGCTGAAAGCCAGAATCGGTGTGTTTGGGAATCTCTGTCGTAGTACCCGCACACGCTCGCGACCGATGACATCGAAGGCGATGACAAAGAGGGATGCTTCGCGCGTTCCCCAGGCGGCCCGGTCGACGCTACGCGCTTCGATGCCTCGGCGACGAAGGCCGGTGATGGTGACCAATGCACGGACAGGTAAGCTGTCGGAAACAAGAACGTTTTCTTCGCTGTTCATGATTGCCCTTGAGGTGAGCCACTCGAGGAGAGCGGCGAAAGGTCATTCGCTCGATTCGCGCGGACCTTGAGCGGGCTTCGTGACATCGAGGTGACGCTCAAGAATCGGCACGAAGACAAAAAAAAGGCGCAGCCGAAGCTGCGCCCTTCATTTCGAGTGATGCGAAGTTCAGGTCGCGGGCGGAAGGAGCACGCCTGCGACGACGTGGACAACGCCGTTCGTTACGTTGATGTCAGCAGGCCCGATGGCCTCGCCGTTGGCCGTCGGGCCATCGACGGCGATGGTGATGTCTGCGCCGTTCACTGTAGGAACGTCTCCGTCAGCAAGGTCCGTGGAGAGCACCGGGGCGTCCCCGCCGACCACGTGGTAAAGGAGAATGTCGCGGACCTCTTCGGCGCTGAGTCCAGCGACGGTGTCAGCGATGTCTTCGAAGGCGGCGTTCGTTGGAGCGAAGACCGTGATGGGGCTAAGCGTTCCGAGGGCGGCGGCGACCGTCGTGTCTTCGTCGATGTCAGCAGCTGCGCCGACGGCTCCGAGAAGCTCCGTGAGGCCGGCTGCTGTCGCTGCTCCGACGACATCCATTGGAAGGAGAACCGCGTCGATGACGTGGACGATGCCGTTCGTCGTGCGGATGTCCGCAAGGTCAAGGATGACCGATGGACCGCCGTTGATGGTGACGCCGTCGGTGGTGTCGAAGAGAAGCGTCAGGCCATTGCCGAACTCGTTCTCGGAGAGAGTGTTGGCCGCGGCTGGAACGGACCCGGAGTCGACCTGTGCGCCAGCGATGACGTGGTAGGTCAGGATGCCGGCGAGCGCCTCGGCGGGAACTTCGCCAGCAGCGGTGAACGCCTCGTTCGTTGGAGCGAAGACCGTAAGGTCTGCTTCTGGGTCCTGGACGGCGCCGAGAAGGTCGGCGGCCGTAAGAGCGCCGGCGAGGGACGTAAGACCAGCGATGCCAGCCATGTCAGCAACCGATGCGGGCATGATGATCTCATCGACGACGTGGATAATGCCGTTGTCGGCAGCGATGTCGACAAGGTCAAGATTGACGGAGACGCCGTTGACGGTGACACCGTCCGCGGTGTTGAAGAGCAACGTCAAGCCAGCGCCGTTGTCAGCGCGAGCTGGAATCGCAGAGGACGGGACCTCGGCGCCGATGATGACGTGGTTGAGCAGAATCTGAGTGAGCGCCTCGTCGCTGATCGCTTCGAGGTCGACGCCTTCGAAGGCCGAGTCTGGTGGAGCGAAGACGGTGAATTCGCCTTCTCCGGCGAGCGTCTCGGTCAGGCCCAAACGGTCGACGGCTGCGAGAAGCGTGGTGAAGTTTCCGTTGGCCGTCGCGACATCCACGATGGAGTTCCCGGTGCTTGGGACGTCGTCGCCGATCGGTCCCGTGTCGACGGGACTACCGTCTGGAGTCGGGGGCCCGGCGTCTGTGACAACGTCGTCGTCGCCACAGCCCACAAGACCGATCATTAGACAAAGAGAACAAGCAAAAATCCGTCGCATAAAAAATGTACCTCCGTAAAAGCCGCTCCCTGCGGCGCGTCAGTACACTGGGGTTAGAATGCTGCCGGACAATACCGGAAATAAGATTCGTGAACCGCGACATGCGTGTCATGCCGGAAAGACTGAAATGTCAGTGTGAAGTCGCGCTGCGGCAAAATGCCGCGGCGAAATTATTCGGCTCATGTTCCCCTTCGAAAGTGCCTGTACCCTGATCGCGTGAGTGGATACCGAGAGAACAAATCATGCGAAGGCTGCGGCGGTCCGCTGCAACGCCCCGGCTACGATGAGTGGGGTCGTTTTGTGTGCGCTTCCTGTGTCGCCCGCGGCTCTTTGATGGAAGGAGAGCGGCGCGCGGCGGAGAGCGCTGCGAATCATCTGAACGTCGAACTGAGCGACAGTCCGGTCGCGGCGGCGCAGCAGGTCCGGGGGATTCTCGCCGGAGTGATGCTGCTCATGTCGTTCTTTATGTGCGGCGGGATGGGCGCTGCGTTGATGGGACTCACTTTCTACCAAGAAGGAGAAACCTTGCTCGGCCTTGGCCTCGGTCTTGTTGGGCTCATTTTGATGTCCACGCCCTTTCTCTTCGCCCTCTATCGAGCCCGGCGTGCGAAGCGAGCCGGCCAGATGGGTCCGCCTCCAGGGCCACGCCACTGAGCGGCTCGCGGATGAGGTATCCTATCGGCATGCGCCTCCAGCTTCTTGTCTTCGCTTTCTTGGCCGCGTGTGGTTCTGCGGAGACCCATGGGCCGAGTGGAAACCACCAGATGCAAGAGGAGCCGATATCGGAGACAGCCTCGGCGGCGAATGCGGAGACGCCTCCGGGGACCGCTCCTCTCGTCGTCGAGGGGTTCTTTTCGGGAGAAGGAGCTCCGCGTCCACAGGCTTGTGACGCCGCCTCCGACTGCATCGGTGACACAATCCCGGACGTACAGAACCCTTGCTGCAACAACCCGCGGAGTCTCAGACCCTATAGCCGCGCGTATCGGCAGTGGGTCGGTGAATGGCGCGCCGCGGAGTGCGGGGGTGTCGAGTGCCCCCCGCCGCCGGCCCCGGCGATGCCAGCGGACTGCTCCTTCGAGATGCAGTGCGTCGAGGGCACCTGCACGAATCAGTGTTAGGCCGTAGGGTCGGCGTTCAAGTGTTCGCTGAGAGCGGAGAGTGAGAGCGCCGCGCGCCGCTTGAAGTTAGCGCGTTCCGTCGAGGTCCCGGGCGTGTTCTGTGGACGACGCTCGCCCCACTCGTCTTCCAGGTTCAGCACGACGTGCGCGGCTTCGCTCTCGACGACGTGCGCCTTGATGGCTGCATACGTGCCGGCGACGGCGACGCTCTCGGAACGCGTTACTAACGACGCTTCGAGCTCCGCGCTTTCAAGAAATCCAAGGTCCGCGAAGTCGCGCAGGTCGTCCCCCGCGGCATACGCCGCGAAGGTGGCGAGGTCGTGCGTGTTGATACTGGCGCAGCTGCCGGCGACCACGGGAAGGGCCGGCTCGAGCTGGGCGACGTGCATGCCGAGGACGCCATGGAGGGCGAGGGACTTACGAACGGCGGCTGGTACAGTGCCGAGGTCTTCGCCGATCAGCACAGGCGGTCGTTTTGCGCTCGCCGCGGTAGCGAGGAGCGCCGCGTAGAGTTCCTCGGGCTGAGCGCGGATGTAGACGCCCTCGCTCGCTTCGGCCCCGTCGGGGACGCAGAAGGTCCGGTGAAGCGCCATCACGTGGTCGAGGCGAAGGAGCCTCGCGTAGCGACTCAGCGTCTCTACTCCGGCGCGAAGCGACGCGTACGCGCTCTTGCGTGCGCCGATGGGGTTGAGCGCGCTGATTCCCCAGCACTGGCCGCTGCGGAACATGGCGTCTGGTGGCGCGCCGGCAGAAAAGCCGGGCAAGAAGTCACCCGCGAAACGGTCCGCGTCGAAGCCCGCGCGATGCACACCAACGGGAAGGTCGAGGTAGAGCGAGGCTTTGTCGGATAACGCCTCAAGCTGCTCGGCGATGCGCACCTGCACGTAGCGATGAAAGCGCGACTCGTTCGGGTCGCCATGAGCGCGGAAGTGGGCGTAGTCGACAACGTCGCCCTCGCCGAGTTCGCCAGCCGCGTCGGCGAGCGCTTGGAGAACAGGTCGTCGAAGTCGCGCGACCTTCGCGTAGTCTACGTTCGGTTGCGCGAGTTCTTCGGCGAGGGCTGGGCGCCGCGCTTCGAGGGCTGTGTGTGCCTCTGTGCAAGTGTCCCACTCCGGCGTCGCTCGGGGGTCGAGGTAGAGCTCGCTAAAGAACGAGCGCGAGATCGGCGCGTAGGGGCTGGGGTCGAACTTGCTGGCATCTGCGCCGGCGTCGTCGGTGAAGTTCGCGAAGAGCGGCAGCGTGGCAACGAAACCAAAGTCTCGCTCGCAGGCCCGCGCGAGCATGCCGAGGTCCGAGAGATCACCGATTCCAAGGCTGCGTTCGGAACGCAGCGCGTAGAGCGGCAGAAACGCGCCTACGCGTGGCGCGCTTTGCGCTGGGTAGCGTCGTGGCGCGCTGAGGGTGAACCCACGCTCGTTTTGGTGGCAGCCGTACGGGACGAGTGTGTTCCCGTTGCCGCCGTCCCAGGCCACCTTGACCGGCGATGGGCGAACCTGCTGTGTGCCGATCCACCGGAGGGCCGCGGCGGGGCTGGTGATGGGAGCCCCCATCGCCGCCATCGCGGCACGAATGGTCTCGAGGGGTGCCGTGCATGTTTGGCCGAGGCCGTCCTGGTAGCACGCGTCGATGCCCAGTTGCTGCGCGGCTCGATGCCAACGTTGTGTTTCGCTCAGAGCGGCGTGCGCTGTCGCGCGTGTGGAAGTGTTCACGTTCTACCCTTTGACGCCGCCAGCGTTGAGGCCACTGACCAAGTGACGCTGGAGCCAGAAGAAGAGAATCATGACGGGGATCGTCACGAGGATCGCGCCCGCCGCGAAGGCGTTCCAGTTGGCGCTGTGTTCGCCGACGTAGCGCTGA
>JBGCFM010000211.1:0-20106 GCA_045106895.1 Polyangiales bacterium
GCGCTTACGCAGAAGCGGCGTTCAGCGCTGCGCGCTCTTCGTCGCTGAGCTCAGTAAGATGGATGAGCTGCGAAAGCTGCGCGACGTTGCGGGCGCTGGCGATGACCGAAGGCACCGAAGGGTGTGACAAACACCAAGACAGCGCGATGGAGGCGATGCTCGCGCTCTTGTGCTGAGCGATTCGTGCCAGCGTCGCCAGCACGGCGTCGGCTTGGGGCAGGTCGCCGTAACGCTCGATGCCCACGGAGCGCGGTGAGTCGACGGGACCCGCTTTGTATTTGCCCGTGAGGTACCCGCTCGCCAGCGCCCAATAAGGGAACACGGACAGCGCTGAGTCACGGCAGACACCTTCGAGCTCGCCTTCGAAGGTCCCGCGGCTGAGCAAACTGTACTGAGGTTGAACAGCCACGTAGCGGGGGAGGCTGTTGTCCTTGGAGAAGCGGAGGGCCTCTGCCAAGCGCGGCGCTTCAAAGTTGGATGCGGCGATGGCTCGCACCTTGCCGGCTTCGACCAGTCGTCCGAAGGCACCGAGGGTCTCTTCCATCGGCACGGACGCATCGTCTTCGTGGGCGTAGTAGAGATCGATGTAGTCGGTTTGAAGGCGTCGCAGTGAGTCGTCGCAGGCCGCTTCGATGTTCGCGGCGGAGAGTCCCGGTCGCGACTGCAACTTTGCGACTTTCGTCGCGACGACGATAGAGCTGCGATGGCCGCGCTCTTTCATCCATTTGCCAATGATCGTCTCGGACTCGCCGCCCTCATGGCCTTCGGCCCAGGACGAATACATGTCCGCCGTGTCGATGAAGTTCCCACCCGCGTCGACGTACGCGTCGAGCACCTCGGCGCTGTTCTTTTCATCCGCGGTCCACCCAAAGACGTTGCCGCCTAAGCAGAGCGATGAGACCTCAAGATCGGTGTGAGCGAGCGCTGTGCGCTTCACGCAGAGAGCTCCTCGCGAAGTTGCTCAATGAGCTCTCGAGCTTTCGGCGAGGGCTGCTTTGGGATGTCGATGTTGATGACGCAGATGAGGTTGCCGGTGCCGGCCGCGTGAACCCGCGGCATCCCTGCGTTGCGCACCACGATGGTCTCGTTGGGCTGGATGCCAGCTGGCACACTGACCGTCGTTCCTTCAGCGCCTTCCACCACGCTCGGTACGGTGAGTGTCGCCCCAAGCACGGCCTGGGCGTAGTTGAGCTTCAGCTCGAAAAGAAGATCGGCGCCATCTCGGCCCCACCCCTGCTGCGGCTCCACGCGAATGATGATGTAGAGGTCACCCGCCGGCCCGCCGCGTGTGCCCGCTTGGCCCTTGCCACGCATCTTGAGCTCGGCGCCTTCGTCGACGCCTGCAGGAATCGGGACTCGGATCTTGCGGTCTTTGACGACCTCGCCACCGCCGCGGCACTCTCCGCACGCCTCCGCGGCGCGGCTGCCTTGGCCTTGGCAAGTAGGGCAAGGCACCTGCATCAAGAACCCTGGCCGGCGCTGGGCGACGCGACCCATGCCTGCGCACGTGGTGCACTTCTCGACCTTGCCGCCCTTGGCACCGGTTCCTTCGCAGGTGTCGCAGGGCGACGCGTGACGTAGTTCGATCTCACGTTCGACGCCGGTCATGCACTCGGCGAGGGAGAGCGTGACGGAGGTTCGGACGTGTCCACCTCGCTGAGGTCCGTCGCGGCGTTGCTGCCTGCCGCCGAAGCCGAAGCCTCCACCGAATCCGCCGCCGCCGAAGACGCTCTCAAAGAAGTCCTGAACGGACGTCGCCATGTCGGGCCCGCCAAAGCCGCCCTGATTCTCGAGTCCGGCGTGTCCATAGCGGTCGTAGAGCGAGCGCTTTTCGGCGTCGTTGAGGACCGCGTAGGCCTCCGCGCATTCTTTGAAACGTGCTTCCGCCGCTGCATCCCCGGGGTTGCGGTCCGGATGGAACTGCATAGCGAGGGCGCGGTAGGCCTTTTTCAGGTCCCGTGTCGCGACGTCTTTTTGAACACCGAGTACTTCGTAAAAATCGCGTTTAGCCATCGATGAACGTTCCTGCAGAGATTCGCGGAACCTAAGCACCCTTGGCGCAGGGTCAAGGTGCGGACGAAAAGGGACAAAAACCCCTACGTTTTGTCCAAACTCTGTGAAGTTCGCGGAGTTGCGACATTTCCTTACAAGTCGATGACAATTGATTCGATGCATCGAGGGGAGCCGGGGATCAGGTTGGCCGCCGAGGAGTCCTCACTTGGATACAGTTATCATCGTTCTTTACTTCATCGCCCTTTCGATTCTCGGAATCTACGGCGCCCACCGCGGCACTCTGCTGATGCTCTACTTAAAGCACCGCAAGAACGCCCCCACGCCGAAGTCCATCTTCGACGACGCGGATTTGCCCTCGCTGACGATTCAGCTCCCGATGTTCAATGAGATGTACGTCGTGGACCGACTCCTCGATGGCATCGCGACCATCGACTACCCACGTGATCGCCTTGAGATCCAGGTTCTCGACGACTCCACAGATGAGACGGTGCAGATCGCTCGCGCCAAGGTCGACGAACTTTGCGAGCTTGGTTTTGACGCCGTCTACATTCACCGAACGGACCGCACCGGTTTTAAGGCCGGCGCCCTCGAAGAAGGCCTCAAGGTCGCCAAGGGCGACCTCATCATGGTCTTCGACGCCGACTTCGTCCCCGAGCACGACATCGTCCGCAAGCTCGTCCACCACTTCACCGACGACAACGTTGGAATGGTCCAGGCGCGCTGGGGCCACATCAACAAGAACTACTCCCGTCTCACGCAGATTCAGTCGATGATGCTCGATGGTCACTTCGTGATCGAACACATCGCCCGCAACCGCTCGGGTCGTTTCTTCAACTTCAACGGCACCGCCGGCATCTGGCGCAAAGAGACCATCATCGACGCCGGCGGATGGCAGCATGACACCGTCACCGAAGACATGGACCTTTCGTTCCGCGCTCAAATGAAGGGCTGGCGCTTCGTCTACGTTCCTGAGGCCATCGCCCCCGCTGAGCTTCCTTGCGAGATGAACAGCTTCAAGACGCAGCAGTTCCGCTGGGCCAAGGGCTCCGCGCAGACCACCAAGAAGCTCCTCTGGACCGTTCTGAAGGCCAAGATTCCCTTCAAAGCCAAGCTCGAAGTCGTCTTTCACCTGACCAACAACTTCGCCTACCTCTTCTTGGTCGTGCTCGCGGCGCTTCAGCTGCCCAACATGATCTTGCGCGACGGGATGGACCACCCTTGGTTGCTCCTCCTCGACGTGCCTCTCTTCGCGTCCACATGTCTCAGCATCTGCGTGTTCTACCTCGTCACTCACGCTGCCCTCTACGGCGGCATCTGGACGGCCGTGAAGCGCCTGCCTCTCATGATGGCGCTCGGTATCGGGCTCAGCATCAACAACGCTCGCGCGGTCATCGAAGGCCTCTTCGGCAAGGACCTCGAGTTCGTGCGTACGCCTAAGCATAACGTTCAGGCCAGCGCCGACACGTGGAAGAAGAAGAAGTACCACGCGCGCTTCCCGATCCACTCCATCCTTGAGGTCGCCTTTGGACTCTACTTCGTCGCGACCATCGCGATGGCCGTGGTCACCGGAAGCTGGATCAACATCCCCTTCCTCGTGCTCTTCATGGTGGGCTTCCTGTACGTGGGTACGCTCTCCCTCTACCAGTCCCGCTGATTCTCCGCCCAGCACGCCGTGCTCAGCGTCACTCGGCGCCTCGCCATCCATAGATGTGCTCGGCGCCGGTTCCTTGATCACGACGCGCTGGACAAAGAATCCCGCGAGCTCCCCGCCTGCGCTTTCCCGCCCTGCACGCCGTGCTGATCACGACGCGCAGGACGAGAAATCGCCTGGGTGGAACTTGGATTTGAAGACAGCCAGGAGCTTGCTCTTGGCTGTTTTCGTTTAAGGTCACGTCACTTAGGTCCGCCATCGTGGTACTTTGGCGAGATGCTCCGCATCGACAGAGCACTCCTCGGGTGCGTTTGGGTTCTGGCCGCGATGGGCTGCGACTCCGGGTCCTCCTCGCTGTCCATCGATCTGAGGACCGACTTTGTCGCGCAGGTCGAGTTCGACACGGTCCGCGTCGTTTTGGGTGATACACGCCAAGACACGAGCGTGGCTGCCGATACGTCCTGGCTCGATGCCGTCCGCGTCGCTCGCTTCGAAGACCTCGCAGTCGGCACACAGTCCCTTGAGTTGCAGCTTCTTCGAGACGGAGAGGTTCTGATTCGTCGCCCCACGACCGCTCAGATCCGCGCTGGAATTAGCGTTGTCACGATCGTGGTCACGCGTTCATGTTTGAGTGTCCGATGTCCCGGCGCGGACCCCGCGCAGACCGCGTGCTTTGGTGGACAATGCGTCGATCCTGGCTGCAGCCCTGAAAACCCTGAGCTCTGCGCGGAGCCAGAGTGCGACGTCGCAAACGGCTGCGCGACCATGGCCGACTGCGCGGAGGCCCGCTGCATCTCCGGCGTGTGCGCCTACGCCGCCCAGCTCGGCGCGTGTGACGATGGCTTTTCCTGCATTCCAGAGGAAGGCTGTCGAGTGGACGAGCCGCCGCGGCCCGACGCGAGCATGCCCGACGCGAGCGCGCCCGACGCGAGCGCGCCCGACGCGGGACCTGTGCTGTGCGAGAGTCCACCTTGCTTGCTCCTGCACTACGATTTTGAAGGCGCCGTGGCGGGACCCCTCGTCGATGAGTCAGGCAACGGAAACAACGCCACGCTCAGCGGCGAAACCGCGACGCGGGTGGAGGGGCCCGTGGGCCAGGCCTGGCAGTTCGACGAAAACGTCGACGAGTATCTGTCTCCCTTCGAGGTCCCCGCTGGTGCGGCCTTTTCCCTCGCTTTTTGGGTTCGTGTCGACCAAGTGCCAGATGAGTGCTGCATGCAGCATTTGATCAAGTTGGAGGACGCAGACGGTGCGACGCTGGTGTTGTCAGCCGCTTCTCTCTCCGGCAGGTTCATCACCCAGTTCCACGACGGATCGGGAGGTTCGCGTCACATTTCAACGTTCGAGCAGACGAGTGAGTGGCACCACCACATCTACGAGGTCGGTGAGGGTGGACGCTTCCTCGCTCACTACCTTGATGGAGTCGAGGAAAGTCGGTCCGATTGGGATGCGCTACCGCGCGCGGTGGCTCGGATCGGAATCGGCCGAACTGGACCTGGCAGCGTCGCGGCCATCGACGAAGTCCGCTTCTACACGGGCGCGCTGAGCGAAGCCGAGATCATGACGCTGTCCACTCCGGTCCCTTAGGACTCTTTGCGGAGGGCGAGGGATGAAAAGCGTGGGTGGCCTCGTATAGTAGGCCATGGCGATTCAGATCCTATGCGGCTGCGGCACCAACCTGAGCTTTGATGAGGCGCAGATCGGCCAGAGTGGGCCTTGCTACAACTGCGGACAAACGATCTTCGTGACGGCGCCGCCGAGCCCCGTGGCCGTCGCCGCTGCGGCGATGAGTGCGCCCGCGGCGCCTGTGACCATTCCAGAAGTGGCGCCGGGCAGCGCCCAGACGAAGTTCTTGAAGAAGCTTGGAAAGGAAGCCGCGAAGACAGGCCACCAAGTCGACGGTGCGAGGGTGCTTCAGCTTCGCGAGCCCGTCGGATTCGCCGAGGCGATGAAGTATAAGCTGACGTCGAAGATCCCCATCGACCGCATCATGGGCGTCTTCGTTCGTGGTCCGAGCGGCCCATTCATACTCTCCGTGCCCTTCAGCGGCTCGCTCGTGATGGCCCACGAGTTTGCTTCGCGGATACCGGGTACGTTGCCCGCAAACCTCTACCTTACGCGCGGACTCATGGGGGCCTGGAGCAACGGGCGCTTCTCGGCGAACAGCGATGAAGAGCATCCCCTGGCGCGCGCCGCCGAAAGCAAAGGCGACCTCGGCGAGCTCATCGAATGGAACTGGGAGAACGGCAAGTCCATCGTGAAGCTCGGCTGGGGCCTGCAAGCGGTTCCCGCCTCGCCGAACGACACCCTCCACGTCATGCAGACGGCGGTTCAGGGCATCGTCTTCAAAGACATCGGCCTGGCTTGGTACGAGAAGCGTCGCGCGGCATTCGTGGAGTTCCAGGCTCAGCATGGAGGCCCGGTTCAAAGCGAGCCCCGCTGGGACTTCGAGCCCTACTCGCTCCACTTCGCTTCCGCGCTCTAGGGCATTCGAAGACAGCTAGCCGCGAAGCATCGCGAGGATCGCTTCCGCCGCGTTGTTCATCTCGTCGGGAGACATCTGCTTCTTGCCTGCAGGCGTATAGGTCTCCCATGCGTCTCCGGGAAGACCTTCCAGAAAGCGCGTGGGGTAACAGGGAGAGACCTGCCCGCGTAGCGTGCGTCGTTCCGGCCGCGACAGGTAGAGCAGCTCCTGCGCGCGGGTCACGCCCACGTAAAAGAGACGTCGCTCCTCGTCGACATCCGTCACCACCGCTTCCGTCACGCTCGGGTCCGTCGTTCGTTTGTGGGGGATCGTGCCTTCGTTGCAGCCGATGAAGAACACAACGCCGAACTCCAAGCCTTTGCTCGAGTGGAGGGAACTCAAGGTGACCTTGTTGCCGGCGTCTTCTTCTTCTTGCTCCACGCGAAGGGTGATGCGCGTCAAGAACTGGCCCAGCGTCGGCTTCGAGGCGCGATTGTCTTCAGCGAAGCGCTTCACGGAGCGCATGAGGTAGTCGACGTTCTCGCGCCGTCGTTTCCCGTGGGGCGTGCGGTCTTCGGTGAGGTTCTTCGTGAACCCGGTCTCGTTCAAGAGACGCTCGGTGACGTCGTAGATATTTGTTCCGGAGCTAAGCGCTGCGCGCGCTCCGTGGATGGCATCGACGAAGGTGCGCGCGCCGCGTTTTGCGTTGGGCGGAACGTCGAGAGTTTCGATCTCATCGAGGGCCTGGAAGAGCTTCTTCCCGGTGACGATGGACCGTGCCCGGACCTTCTTCAGTGTGGTGTCGCCAATACCGCGTGGCGGCGTGTTCACAATGCGTCGAACGCTGAGCTCATCCCGTAGATTGTCGACGACTCGCAGGTAGGCGATGGCGTCTTTGACCTCTTTGCGATCGAAGAACTGCGTGCCGCCGAAGAGCCGGTATGGGATGCCCTCGACGCGCAGCTCTTCTTCGAGAATCCGAGCCTGCATATTGCTTCGGTAGAGGATCGCGATGTCGCCGTAGCGATAGCTAACGTTGCCTGGAGAAGAGTCCCCACCGTTGTTGAGGTCACGGATCTCGGACACCAAGAACTCAGCCTCGTGGCCAGCGTCAGGGCAGGTGACGAGGCGAACCTTGGCGCCTTCTCCCTTGAACGATCGGAGCTCTTTTGCGTGTCGCTTCGCCCGTGACCCGGCGATGACGCCATTGGCGACGTCGAGAATCTGCTTCCGGCTGCGGTAGTTCGTCTCGAGTTTGACCACCGTTGCGCCGGAGAAGTAGCGCTCGAAGTCGAGGATATTTGTGACGTCGGCGCCGCGCCACGAGTAGATGGACTGGTCGTCATCACCGACAACACAGACATTCTTGGCCTCCGTCGCGAGCATGCGAACGAGCTCAAGCTGAGAGCGGTTGGTGTCCTGAAACTCGTCGATGAGCAGGTACTCGAACTTGGCCTGCCACTTCGCGCGGATGTCCTCGCGGGACTTCAGGATCTTTACCGGCGCGACAACGAGGTCGTCGAAGTCCACGGCGTGCATGGCGGCGAGTCGTTCCTCGTAGAGGGGGTACACGTCGCGGGCAACGGCGTCGTATTCGAAGTCGCTCGGCTTGATGTCCGACGGGAGCTTGAATGCGTTCTTCCAAAGCGAGATGCGCGTGAGGATCGCGTTCACGTCGATGGAGCGGTCGAGGATATTCTCCTCGCGGAGAATCTCTCGCACGAGCCCAAGGGCGTCGCCTTGGTCGAAGATAACGAACTTGCCATCGTAGCCGAGGGCGCGATTTTCTTCGCGCAGGAAACGCACGCCCCAGGAGTGAAAGGTCGAGAGCCAGAGCTGGTCGACGACCTTCTGGCCGACGAGCTTCGCCATGCGCTCCTTCATCTCAGCGGACGCTTTGTTCGTGAAACTCACCGCCAGGATGCGCTGCGGTTTCACGCCGCGCTCCATCAGCCGCTGGATGCGCATGGTGATCACGCGCGTCTTGCCACTACCCGCACCCGCGAGCACCAAGAGCGGACCATGTTGATGGTCAACGGCTGCTTGCTGCTGCGGATTCAGTGACACGGAAGAAGCCTACCCGCTTAGGCGCCTGCGGTGGTCTCGAAACCCATGCCGGCGGCCTTCAAGCGGTCGACAAGGGTCTGACCCACGCCCACGACGGGTGTCACCACACCGCTATGCTCAGGCAGCTCGTCCAAAGCGAGGGCGAGACCGCATTCCGCGACCATTTTTGCCGTCTCTGTGTAGCCCGGGTCACCGCCGGAGACCACGACCTGGGCCTTCTTGCCGCCGCCTTCGCCGATGAACGTCGCCGTGAACCACGACTTCTCGCGCTCTTCTTCGGAGGGGCCTTCGCCGCTGCCTTTGACCTTCTGGAGAAGCTTCCGGGTCGGCTCAAACTGGGCCAGCACTGCGATGCCGCCGACAGCGACACCTCCGGCGAGGACCGTAGGGAGCTTCTTCACCTGCGCGTAGTGTCCGTAGCGGAACTCCGGTCCGTACTCGTTGAGTGCTTTGGCCGAGCGTCGCACGATCTCCGGATCGATGGTTGGAAGCGGAACCGCCCAACAAGACAGCTCCTTCTCGCGATACACGCGCATGGGCAAAGACTTCACCGTCCGGCCGTTCGTTGCTGAACGGCGCGGCTGCTGCTTTCGCTTCGCTGCGTGCTCACGAACGTTCGCCATCGCGTTCACCGCCGACTGCCACGTGCCGCCGCTGAAGGTGCCCTTGCTTCGCACAAACCCGCGCACCGTCATGGGCTGGTCCGCTGGCAGCTCTCGCGCACAGAGCCAAGCGCCAAAGTCGTGGGGGATGCTGTCGAATCCGCAGCAGCTGACGACCTTCACGCCCTTCTCTTTGGCGGCGTCGTGGTAGCGCAGCGTCGCATCGACGAACTCAGGTTCGCCGGTGATGTCGCAGTAGTGCGTGCCTTCTTCGACGCAGGCAGCGACGAGGGGCTCGCCGTAACGAATGAAAGGGCCCACGGTGGAGATCACCGCGCGCGTCTGCGCAGCCATGCGATGCAGCGACTCCGGGTCATCGGCGGAGGCCTCGATAATGGGGAGCCCGCGCCAGCGTGCGTCAATCTTCTCAAGACGGGTCCGGAGAGCTTCGAGCTTTCCTTTGTTGCGGCCGGCGATGGCCCACCGCTCCGTCTCGCCCTTGCGAGCCATGTACTCGGCAGCGAGGGAGCCCGTGAAACCGGTGGCTCCGTAAACAACAACGTCGAATGATCGTCCTTTGCGCATGGCGGCACCCTAGCTCGCGGTCGCGGGAGCGCATTGCGATAAACGAAAAAAGGAACGCCATCCGTCGAGGTGGCTTCGCTATCGATACGTTTGCGCTACCGCCAGGTCTCCTCGACGGACCTGACAAGCGCTTCCCAGCTGGTGTGTTTTCGTGCCTGGAGGCCGTGGGGAAGCTCTCCTCGCCTGCGCTCGGACCAGCCGAGGCAGAGTTTGCACCAGCCGAGCAACGCGTCGCGGACGCCATTCCACTCCGGCGGCGGCTGCGAATTGAGGCGTGCATGAAGTTCAAGGGCGAGCCACGCGAGGTGTTCGTCCTCGCCGCGCGGCCAAGTCTTTGCGATGCAGCCCGCCATCTTTTCGATGCGCGCTGGCGAAACCTGAGGGTGGATGACCAGTGACGCGAGAAGCGGAATGCCTCGCATCTGCGCGACTCCCTCACGACTCTCAAAGAAGCGCTCAAGGGTGCCGATGTCTTCAGGTTGGCCAACAAAGCCGAGGGCAGTGAACGCGCTGTGCTCACCCGCTGCGTGGTCAACGAGGTCGAGGGCCGCGAGGGCCAGCGGCCGCGCTTCGGGAGCCCGAAGGCGCCCAAGGGCGACGAGCACCGCTGCGTTGTGCTCCAATGCATAGGTTTCGAGGAGTATCGGTACCGCACGCACGTCTCCGATTCGCGCGAATGCTTGGGCGACGTGTCTGCGCTCGAAGTCCGTGCCGGCGTGTCGTGCGTACTCGAGGAGAGTCGGCACAGCGCCCGGTGACGCAAGGTAACCGAGGAGCTCTGTCTGTTTCCAGCCGGCGGAGCTTGTATCAAGGCTCTGGCAGAGCGCCGGCACGTGGCGCGCGTCGACGATTTCGGCGAGAGCCTCGACGGCGGCGATGCGCAGACAAAGCGACGCGTTGTTCACAGCATGATGAACCAAGGCATCACGCGCGCTTGTCGCGTGGAAGGACCCAAGTGTGTGGCAGGCGTGCTCCGCCAGTTCATCGTCATCGTCTTCAAGAGCGTCGATGAGACGTTGAACTCGTTCGGGAGAGTCGCCGGCGGGCAGCAGCTGCACTCGCTCCAGCCGTGGAAATGAAGCGAGCAGTGCTTCTAGGGAATCGAGGGACGCCTGCGAAGGCAGCGCGTCGGTCTCGCTCTCTCCGTCTCCGAGAGCGAAGGAACGGAGTGAGTTCTGGGGAAGCTTGTCTAAGCGCTGCATGAAAGGCTTGAGCCAAAACTGTGTCGCCTTTCGCGGCGCGACTTCGTAGTCGTGGGGAAGGCGCTTCTTCCCCTGCACTGCGCGCGCGCTCCACCCGTCTTGTTTCTCAAAAAGAAGTTCGCAGCGGTCCAAACCGTGATCGTGGTTGTCCTCTGTCCAAGCGAAGTTGATTCGCTCAAAGACGCTGCTGAGGAGCGCCTCGGCGAGCTCCGGAGTCAGTTTAGCTTGGGCCCCAGCGTCAACTTCGAAATGAAGATGGCTCAGCTCCTCAGCCTTCAGCAAGGGCTGCAGCGGCGAAGCCTTGGCGCCTAAAGGAAAGCGAACTCGCAACGTGTGCAGGTTTGGGAGGGCGCAGAGCGTGGCGATAAGACTCGGCGAAGACTGGGCCTCACTCGGTTCAAGGGTCACCAGCTCATACTGAGTCGCGCCGCGATGGACGAGTTCAAGCAGCCCGTGATTGGAGACGCCGTCGAGGTGCTTCAGTGAGCGCATCACCGGATGAGCGAAGGCGTCGACGGTTGCCGAAGGAACCTTCTTCGCGAGCTCGCGATCGTAACGCAGCCATGAGCTGGCGCGCGAGCGAATCGCCTCAAGCGTGCCCCAGAACGGGTGGCCCACAAAAGAAGGGGGGAGCGGGTCGCCAAACTCCTCGATGTCGAGCGTGCATCGCACCACGAAGCCACGTTCGAACACGAGGTCTTCGACGAGGTGCGAGAAAGGCTCCACCCACTGCATCTCATACTCCGACTGCAGGAGCTTCTCCGTCTCGAGCTCGCTCTCGCCGCCCCGCGCGCGCTCGATCTGAAGGCGGATGAACTCGGCGCGTGGGGCGTCTCCCAAGAAGTCGGCGTACGCGAGGCGTGGTGCGTCGTTGTCTAAGTCCTCGATGACCGCAGCGAGGAGGGCGCGCGCCTTTGAAGAGCGCTCCTGCGTGCGCAAGCGTTGCTCTTCGCGTCGCTTTTCCTCGATGGCGTACTCCCTACGGGCCGTGTCGAGCATCGCGAGGGCGGCATCATCGAGGTCGACGATTTGCAGAACGCCTTCCAGTTCATCCGCCGACTTTGCGAGTTGCGCCTTGAGGAAGCCTCCAACGCAAAAGGCTGTGTACATGTCCGCCTCAGCTTCGGCGTCCGCCTCGTGGGTGAGTGAAAGAACACGGCCGGAAAATGCCCGCATCGGTGCAACGAGCCGCACGTCTCGTAGCGAAACGCAGGTGCTGAGCACTTCGCCCCAGAAGTCGCCGACGCCGTTCTCCCCTCGCATCGCGAATAGGAAAAGTGGCGCTTCGAAGAAGCGAATGAGATCACTCGCCGCCCGCGGGTCGTCTCTGTGCTTTGCCTCCCAAACGAGTTCCGCGGCTTTGAATGCGCCAACATCGCGTTCGGAGCCTTCGCCCGGAATAAACGCATCGGACATCTCTCGAACAAGGTCCGGCACTTTTGGGTCACGCATCTGTTGCAGGTCGAGGACATCAGCAACGAGAGGGTTCCGCGTCCGTCGCCAAAGAGCGAGGAGCGGATCGACGGCGTTCTCTTGTGCGCGAAGCGGCGGAGGACTTGGGGATTCGCCATCCACAAGCTCACGCGGAGTCGCTGGGCCAAGGAGCGCTTCGAGCCCTGAGCACATTCGGCTTTCGTCCGGCGACAGACTGACCTCCGGCATGGCGTCGAGGGTCTTAGCGAGGCGCTCGAGCTTTGGCACGAGCCAACGCTCAATCGTCCCTTGCCGAGCGGCAAACTCCACGGAAATTTCACGGAGGAGCTGCGCGACCCGTTTGTCGCGGGAGCCCTCCAATTGAACGAAGAGCTCTTGCAGGCCGTCTTCGACGGCTTTCTGTGCAGGGAGCGCCGTAGTTCGCAGACGCGAGAGCATGCCTTTCGCAAAACGTGGATCCCAGGTCTCCGAGATGAGCAGGACAAGGTCTTCTTCGTCGCCCCTCTTCGCGGGAGCGCCGTCCCTTAGGCAGTACCAGCGCGTGGACGCCATGAGCCCATCTAGAAGCTCTACGGCATCGCTGGCGAAGCGCTCTTCCAGCGCTGCCCCTTCGTACCCAGCTGGCACGCCGGCGCGCTCCGTCACGACATCGACGAGGTCCGCAACACGCGAACTTCGTGTCTCAGACCAGAACCACAGAAGTGCAGGCAGCGCGCTCGCATACTCTCGCGCCTCACAAGCCTCCAGAGCCACCTCGATCCAGGTGGGTTCCCGAACCTCGGCGCCCGCGTCCTCACTCGCGAGCTCGTCCCAACGGGCGTGTGTACGAAAATCATCGAAGAGCGGATCATCCAAGAAAGGAGCGAGATCTTGCTCGTGTTGTTTCGCCAGAAGCAGATGCCGAAGCACGGGTTCTGCATCATCGAAGTGCGCGTACACCGCGGCGGCGTTGACGTGCATCGGGGGGTTGAGCTTCGCGCGAAAGACCGTCGCCCGAAGAAAACGTCTCGCCTGTGCCTCGTCGAAGGGCAACGAGGTGTTGTCCGATTGAACAACCCACAGCGCGTTGCAGAGGACTTGAAGGTCGTTCCGTACGTAAGGAATGAGCGCATCACACGTCAGCAGCGCGCGCTCGTACTCGCCTTCGGTGATGAGTCGATGGACCTCGGGGCTGAGTTTGCGCCGAACCGAGTCACTCGCCACTTTTGACAGATCGTCCTGCACTTCGTCTTCCACGCCCTCCGCCACCCACGGGAGCATATCAAGAAGACGTGCACGATCCTGCGTCTGGCACTCGGAGCGCAGACAAAAAAAGCACCGCCCCAAAAAGGCGGTGCTTCTTTTTCGATGTACAGCCTTGCTACTCAGCAGGGACGTATTCTTGAGGCTGCTGACTCTGCGCGATTCCGTCGCCCATGCGCGACTTGAACACACCGGCGACGTCGATGCCCGTGGCGGCTTTGATCTGCTCGTTGGTGTTCACCAACTTGCCCGCCAAGCTTCCGCCCTTGTTGGAGCCCTCGTCGCTGCCTTTGCCGATGACCGTGAGGCGATCCACGTGGAGCTCGCCGATGGTGCCGGCGACCTGCTCGAGAACCGGAACAAGCTTCTGCATAAGAAGAATGTCTCGGCCCGCTGTGCCCTGCTCGCGGTAAGACTTGGCGATGTCCGTGAGGACCTTCGCCGTTGCCTTGCCTTGTTCAACAATGGCAACAGCGCCGGCCTTGGCGTTGGCGATGGCTTCGTCCCGTGCAGCTTCCGCGGGGCGAACGATGTCGGCCTGTAGCTTGAGCCGCACCTGCTCGATTCGAGCGTCCTGCATCGCAAGCTCCGCTTGGCTCTGAGCGAGGACCGCTTTGACCTCCGCGAGCTGCTCGGCGATGAGCGCGCCACGACGTGTCGTCGCGTCGGCGATACGCCGTTCATTGTCCTTGCGGGCAATCTCGATTTGCGTGTGCACCTGAGCGAGCTCACCCGCCATGCTGTTCTGCCACTTGACCTCTGCAGCGTCGGCTTGTGCGTCCGCTTCAGCGATCTGCGCGTCACGACGAATCGCAGCGCTTCGGGTGCGGCCGATGGCGTCGAGGTAGCCCACTTCATCACTCACGTTCTGAATGTTGAGCGTGTCGAGAACCAGACCGATGCGTTCAAGGTCGTGCCCTGCTTCTTCCGTGAGCTTGGCGGCGAAGGCCTCCTTGTCACGGTTGACCTCTTCCGGCGTGAGACCTGCAAGAACACCACGAAGGTTTCCTTCCAGAGTCTCCCGTGCGACGCGCATGATCTCTTCACGGCTTCGCCCAAGGAAACGCTCCAGGGCGTTGTGAATCAGCGGCATCTCACCAGGGACCTTGATATTCGCGACGCCCTGCACGGTGAGCGGAATGCCACCCTTCGAGTATGCGTTTCGAACCACGATCTCGATGATCATATTCGTCAGGTCGATGCGATCGACGGTCTCGATGAGAGGCATGCGGACCGTGGTGCCGCCCTTGACGATGCGGTAGCCGATGCGGCCTGCGGAACCTGCCTTGGGGCGACCACTGAAGATCAGGACTTCATTGGGCTGGCAGACGTAGAGGAGGTTCTTGAGGATGAGGGCGACGGTGGCGATGCCGATAACGCCGATGCCCATCAGTGTAAGTGCTGCACCCATCAGTTTGCTCCCTGCTGCTGTTCGCCTGCGAGAATCGCAGGAATGTTCACACCTGTAGAATCGCCGAGGGCGCGCATGACGCTGGCGACCATCTGTGGATAGGTCGCGGCGTAGCTGGCCATGCCAGAGCCATCGCCCTGGTCGAGGACCGTGACTTCATCGACGCTAACGTCCTGAAGCTGGTTCACCACAGTCCCAACGATCTCTTCGAGATGCTGAATGACGTAGATCTCGCGAGCCTGAGGGCCCATTGAGCGCCAAGCCTCACCCATCAGGTCGAGAACGAGAACCGCGGCGGCACCATTCTCTGCGGTGGGAGCGGCTTCGCCGACGGCGAGGATCGCCTTCGCTTGTCGCTGCGCCTCCGCGGGAATGACAACGTCTGCCTTGAGGCGCTTCTCTTCCAGAACAGCACGAAGCTGCTGGAGTTCACGCTCGGCTTCGGCGCGTGCGGTTTGCGCAGCGGCGACGGCTTCGCGTTCGACGGCCTGAGCTGCACCTTCGAGCTCAGCTGTGACCTGACGAAGCTCATTTCGCTTCTCGAGGACGCTGGTCTGCGCCGTAGCGCGAGCGACCTCGGCTCGGCGGTTTGATTCAGCGACGGCGCGGGTGACCTGTTGCTGCGCGATGTTCTCTGCGTTCTCCGCATCACGAAGAGCCGTCGCGATGGCCGGACGACCAAGGCTGTCCAAGTACCCGGTCTCATCGGCGACGGTCTGAATCTTCAGCGTGTCGAGATGAAGGCCGAGCTTGTTGAGGTCGTCGAGGGCGGCGTGAGTCAGCTTTTCAGCGAAGGCCAAGCGGTCTTCGTTGACCTGCTCCGGCGTCAGCCTCGCGATGACTTCACGAACGGCGCCTTCCAAGGTTTGCTGCGCAACCTGCTGGATTTCCTGCACGCTTCGGTTGAGGAAACGTTCGATGGCGTTGCCGATGTGACTGGGATCCGAGTGGATCTTCACGTTCGCGATGGCGTGAATCTGCAGCGGGATATTACCGGCGGAGTACGCGTTGTTGACGACGATATCGATGGGGAGGAGGCGCATGTCCATGCGGTCCACTCGCTCGATGATCGGCCAGCGCCACGCGCGATGACCCTGCGTGACGACTTTGTAGCCAAGACGTGTTCCATCGGCATTCGTGTGCTTTTTACCACTGAAAACCAGGGCTTCGTTGGGCCTCGCGATTTTCAGGAAAGACTTCGCGATGGCCACGAAGACGAGCACGAAGACCGCGAATCCGAAAGCGGCGAGGACGACTGTCCAAAGGACGGAGTCTCCCATCACGGCTTCGAGTCCGCTCGGCTCGGCTGGCATGGTTGGGTAGGTTGGTTGCAGTTGCATGTTTTCTTTTCTATCCCCCTGACCCGCACAAAACGGGCGTCATTTGTGTTGGCGACGCTTCACACGCCGATGAAAAACTAAGCTCGATTAAGTCGCGCGACTCGTGCCCGTGTACCGTCGAGTTCCAGAACTAAGACGTCGTCTTCAGCAGTCAATGGCACTTCCTCGTCGGTCACGGCGAGAAGCTCGACGTTCTGTCCGCGGATTTCGACGCGCACTTTGCCGACGCCGCCCGCCTTGACCGGTACGACGACACGTGCCGTTTTCCCGACATAGTCTTTGGCTTCGGCGCCGCGACCCGAGTCGTCGCGCGCGAGACGTCTGATGATCGCAGACGCTGACCAGCCGAGAGTGATGCCCATCGCGGACGCGGCGATGAACGCTGGCACCGTCGACATGAGACCGAGACCTTCAAGGGCGAGGCCGGTGAGACCAAAGAACGCGGAGAAGAACGTCCAGAAGCGAACGGACTTGAGCGGCCAGAAGAACGCGTCACCGGCGTCGCCAATGTCGAAGTCCTTGTCGAAGCCGGTGTCGGCATCGAGGTCCATCTCTGCATCCAGGTCCAGGTCCAGGTCCGCGTCGATGTCGGCGTCCACGTCACCGTGGCCTCCTAAGAGAATGCTCGTTCCGAGTAGAACGCCGCCGAAGATCAATGTTGCTAGGTAGATGTAGATGAGCACGATGGGGTCGAAGCATATCCCAGGCAGGCGGGGAAAGAACTCCCCCTGGCCGGTGACAGGGCACTGGCAATGCGAAGAGCATGCCGGCTCTCAATTGTCGCTAAAAGAAGGATAAACCACCGCTGTGACGGCCTGCGGCCCAAAAGAGTCGAGCAAAAATGCCCGGTCGGGCGTTAGTCGCCGCTCTGGCGCGTGAGCTGCTGAGCCATGGTGTGCTCATAGAAGCCGATCATCGACAGCGCCTGGGCGCGTTCCATCATGGTCTTTGCGGCCGCGGCATCGGCGCCCATCCGAAAGGCGCCGGCGTAGAAGAGGCTCTCGGTTTGCTGGCCTTTGCTCTCCGCGCTCTCGAGGAGCTCTTCACCGCTCAGCGTGTTCGCGCCGAAACGCGCCAGCTGTCCGCTCCAGCCCGTCAGTCGTTCGCTCTGGCGAAGCGCCGTGAGCACGTCACCGCTCGGCTCCTCACCCGCACGGATCGCGATGATGCGAACCCAAAGAGCAAAGTAGACACGCCACTCCGGCGCGAGGTTCGTTTGGTTTCGCGCAGCGCGGAAGATCGTCTCCGCAAACTCGCGGTCCGGCTCGTCGCCGACGACGAGAAAGGAGAGGATGGCTGCGTAGATGCTGCGGTCCTGGGAGCTGGCGGCGATGGCTGCGCGGAACGCCGCTTGAGACTCGTCGCGTCGCGAGAGATGGTCCAAGAGGATACCGCGATGCACCTGGGTCTCCGCGATGAAGGGCGCGGCGCCTTCGCCTTGGAGACCTTCGAGGACGCGGTCCCAGGTCTGGAGCGCTTGCGTATACATGCGGCTGGACTGCGCCGCGTTCTCGGCGCCTGCGTAGCCATCGCCGAGACGTTCGAGGAGGGCCGCGCGCCGCACATCACCGGTGGCGAGGTCGAGGGCGCGCCTGTAGACGGCGACGGACTCCGTGTAGTTGCCAGTGCGCTCTTCAAGGAGGCCAAGCTGTTCAAGGGCGTTTGCGCTGGGCTGCCCTTCGATGCTGCGCTGGAGCTGCACGCGCGCTTCGTCGGGGTTTCCTGCGTGCATCTCCGCGGTGCCGAGGAGGAGCGAGATACGTTCCGGTGCCACGGCGGGGGCGGCGTTGGGGAAGTGAATGGCGCGTGAATCCGTAATGTACTGAGCGCGCGCGGCAAGAGTGCGGGCACGCTGGCTGTCTCCGCGGAAGATGCCGACCTCGAGGAACTCGTCGATGTGCCCTAGCGCTTCGTCGTAGAGGCCGATGAGCTCCGGCTCGAGCTCGATGGCCTTGAGGTACCAGGCTGTGGCGTCGTCATGTTGCTCGGCTGTGACGGCGACTCGCGCGAGGCATGTGGCAAAGCGTGCGTCGCTGGGAAAGCGCCGGAGCCCAAGACGACACAGCCCCACGGCGACATGGGGTCGCGCCTCACGGTAGGCTTCGCTCAGCTCGACGATGGCGTCCGCGCCGTCGTCTTCGCGGGCGGCGTTCATCACGCGAATCAGCTGCGCTTCTGTCTCGCCTTCAGCGCCCATGGCTGTGACATGAGAGAGCGCCGACGCGAGATCGCCGAACTGAAGGAAGACCGCCGCGACGTCCAAGGGCGCGACGCGCGCGACCTGACTTGGCAGACCTCGCATGGCCATCAGGAGCGAGCTGCCTTCGCGGAACATATTCGCGACGGCATCACGGCGTTCGATGTGAAGGTTGGCGAGGGCGATGAGGACCTCCGGCGCCGGGCTCAGTCGAGCGTGCTCGTTCCACACTTCGATGAGACCCGTGAGTCGCTCCATGGGGTTGTCGAGTCCGGAACGCGCTTGCCTGCCCCAGCGCTGCACCTCTTCGTACTCTGAGAGCTGTGCGCTTTCGTCGCCGCTTGCGCGAAGCGTGAGCAGTGCCGCCATCACGCGGGCTTCGTCTCCGCGCGGCGAACCGAGCTCCGCGATGCGGCGCGCGAAGGGCACGAGCTCCACCGGGAATCGCTCGGCGACGTAGTCTTCCGGGACGAGGATGGCGACCATCGAGGCGTATGCCGTGATCAGCGCGTCAAAGTCTGTGCTCTCGATGAGTCCTCGATGCTTGTTCGCGAGATGCACCAAGATGCGATCGCGAAGCTCAACGCGGCCGTTCTGCGCGAACTGCATCGAGTGGAGCAGGCGCACGCTCTCGTCGACGTTCGAATCGTCGACGGCGGCGGGGATGTTCGCCGGAAGCGTCGAGGTGGTTTGCCGGCCGGCGCAGGCGACGGTCGTGGCCACGACGACGGCGATGAACGCCATACGGGCGGAGTCGAGAAGAGAAGAGGACATATGCATTACAACGTTTGGGGAAGCGGAACGTTTCCCGCAATGGAGCATCGCATGGAATAGACCGCCCGCACGTCTCGGGAAGGGCAAAAAAGCCCGGCTTTTGCTAAAAGAAACGCCTCAGTGACCGACGAGCGTGTCTCGGATCGTTTCAAGCAGGCCACGCGGCCTCGCCGCCATCTTGTCGGACTTCGTCTTCTCTTGTCGCCGCGCGCGCTCGAGGGCGACGATGTTGTGGATGGAGCGCAGCTCATGCTGGTCCATGAAGGTCCCGTGCTCGTTGCAAACGTCGACCTCGATCTCGCCAACGGGGAAGACCTGCCGTAGGACGTCTCGGCACAGCGGACAGCGGCGGCCGCCACCCGCTGCCGCTTGTCGGTAGCTTCGGTCGGCGACGGCGAGGGCGCCGAGCCGGGTGTCGATGGCGTCGAGGCTTTCGACGATGTTCCACAGCTCCGGGTGGAGACTCGCCTTCGCCACAACAGTGGACGCCTGGTTGTCGAGCCAGATGCCGCCGCATCCGCCGCATCCTGCGATGACGTGGTCGGGCACGTTGATGCGCGTCAGTGGGCGTGCGCAAGCGGGGCAAGCCATCTCGGGTTCGGCGCTCATGTCTTCTTGGCGGTGAGGCCGAAGGCCTCGAGGGAGCGCCGCAAAGGCGACTCTTCGCTGCGAAGCTCGCGTGTGGTGGCACTGTAGCCGTCTTCGAGGATGGCGCGCCGCGCGTCGAAGTTCATCGGCGAGTGCATGAACATCGTGGCGTCGTCGCGCGCCGGCTCGATGAGATGAATGTCCACGTCGGGGTGCGCCGTTCGATAAGCCGCGAGACCCATCTGGAGGCGTGCTTCCGTCAGCTGACGCCAGCTTTGGTTGTAGACCCAGAGCATGCCCTTGTCGCGGACACGTTTCTGCGGACCGTGACCCGTAGGAATGGTTCGCGCTTGGCGGTCTGTACGGACGGGGACCATCGCATTGATGACGAGGATGAGCTCGCAGTCTTGCTCGACGGCGACGTCCACGTGTCCCGCCTCGCCAGGCCCGCCGGCGATGAAGTCACGGCCGTCGATACGAACGGGCGCGTAGAGCATAGGCACCGCCATCGACGCGGAGACGGCCTTGGCGATTGG
>JBGCFM010000212.1:0-4631 GCA_045106895.1 Polyangiales bacterium
TCGACGGTGGCGAGGCTTTCGCGAATGCTCGAAGCATCAAGGCGGCCCGTGGTTGGAGTGCCGTCGCCGAGGTAGAGGACGGCGCCGCGGGGTTTGCCGGCGGCGAGGACCGACGCATCACGGAGCATTCGGCCGAGGTCCGTCGCGCCGCCGAGGGGAACCGTCGCGAGAGCCTCAAGAATCGATTCGGCGTTCTCCGGCGTGGCTGCGATGAAGGTTCCATCGAGACCGTCCGGGGCATGGGCGGTGACATCTCCGAGGAGCACGGCGACCCGGTCCGTCGGCGCGAGCTGCCGCATGACGGACTCAACGACGGCGCGGGAGAGCTCAAGGTCTTCCTCTTGCGTGGCGCCGCTCACGTCGACGACGAGGACGAGGTCGAGGGTGGACGCCTCGGGCTCGGGCAGCTCAAGGGACGCCGTGGGGATGTCGAAGTGAACGAAGCGCTCCGGTCCATCGGGGTTCGGGATTTCGCCTTCCACCGGCGGCGCGTTGACGACGTACGCGACGGCGCCGCCATCGACCTCGGCGGTGCGGACTTCTTCCATGTCCAAGTAGAAGTCCGAGGTGGGTCGGTAGTCGCCGCGTCGCAGAGTTACACCTGTGGCCGTGGTCTGTGCGCCCATTCCGGCGCGCAATGCTTCGACGCGGTTGCCGGCGAAGTCTACGTGCAGTCGGAACTCGCCGACGAGGGGAGGCTCGGCGCCTTCGTCCACCATCGGGTACACGTAGGTGCGTCGCGACCCTTCGCGCTTCAGCCAGTGCGTGTAGCGGACGCGGATGCGGACGCTCGCGCCGGGCGCGATGGGGGATACTCGGGCGTGGATGCGATCCGGTCCATCGTAGGCCAAACGCTGCTCGGCGCTGGGCATTCCCCAGGAGAGGCCAGAGGTGGACCAGCCCATGGAGCCGGGCTGAGCCACGACGAAGCCGCCGCCCATGTCCACCTCGAAACCGCTCACGATGGCGCCTTCGGGCACGCGCATTCGGTAGTGAGCGTCGAGGCTCGCGCTCTCGGCGTTGAAGAACGTCTGGGTAATGGTCGTGATGGCGAGGTCGCCGCGAATGACGGCGTCGACTTCGTGGGCACGAACGCTGACGGGGCGCCGAGCTTTGCCGATCTCATTGGACATACGGCCTGCGAGAACGCCGATGTAGCTCGCCGCAGGAAGTCGCCAGGGCGCGGGGTCGGCGAGGCCGCCGGTCCAGTCGTCCCAAAGGTCCGCCGCGGAGGGTTCCGGAGAGTCGTCGAAGACGAGTACCTCGCCTTGAGCCAAGTGTCCGCTCGGGGCGTCGTCGCTTTCCGTCGTCGCCAGCCAAGTCACTTCGCCGTTGCCGACGTAGATCTCAGGTGTCGCCCGGGCGTCGACGGCGAAGGTCGCGCCTTCGGCTCGAAGCTGGCCGCCGGTCACGTTCACGACGATGGCGCCGCGACGCGCGTCGATGAAGACGCGCCCGCTCTCGACGTTGAGTTCGTCGAGGGTGACGGCCGCGCTGCTCGAGGCATCGAAGAGGACCCAAGCGCCGCCGTCGTGTTCAAGAGCGGCGCGAGCGCCGTCGGCGGTCGTGAGAGTGGCGCCGAGTTCTACGCGAGCAGGCCCCAGGATATTCTCTTCGTGGCCTTCGCGTTCAAGCATAAGCCCGCCACGAACGGGCACGGCGCGGCCGACGGTGGGCGCTGGTGAGTCGGGCACGGCGCTTTCGCCGCCGCAGGCGCCGAGCGCAAGAACGAGGCTTAGGCAGAGCGTGCTTTTCATACGTTTCGTGTTCTTCATGCTCTTCAAGGCTGCGTTTCGCAGCGAGGCGCGCTTCATTGGCCGCCTCCGCTGACAGCAGAGAGTGATTCGCCGCTGATCTCGAAGGATCGCACTCGCTCGGCGCCTTCGAAGCTCAAGTTGATGACCTCTACCTTTTCTTCGTCTTCCCCTTCGCTCCACACCACGACAAGCTTGGCGTGCTGAGCGGTGACGTGTCCGCGACGCGTCTCCGCCGAGGCGCGACGAACCTCGATGCGGTAGGTGCCGTCTTCTTGCTCCGGCACATCGAAGGCTTCGATGCCAAACTCCGGCGCGAGGTCCGTTGGACGGGTGGGCCGAAGACCTGGGAAGCCGCCGTAGAGCGAGAGCTGAGCCTCCGGATGGGACCAAACAAGGGTCACGCGGAGGGCCGAAGCTTCGCGAAGGACGCCGCTGCGCCGCATTCTGGAAGCGAGCGCACGAAGCGCGTCTTGGTCGTCTTCGTCGCGGGCCGTTTGGCGCAGCTCGGCGAAGCGAACGGAAGACCAAAGGAGCGCAGTGCGCGCGATGCCTTGGCTCTGTCCCGGCGCCGAAGTCTCGGCGGCTCGCTGTTCAAGGCCGAGGGCCTCGTTGATGCGTCCTGCGCCCGCCGCGGCCTGCGCCAAGAGAAGGAGCACGCTCGGGTCGTCCGGCGTGATGGTCGCGAGCGTCTGGTACTGACGGTAGGCGTCTTCGTACCAGCCGTGGGCGCGGAAGAGGTCGCCGAGGCGGCGCCGAGCGAGGGCGTCGTCGGGGGAGAACTCCACGATCTCTCCAAACACACGTCGCGCTTCCGCTTCGTTGTCCATGCGGAGGAACATCTCGCCGATGGCCGTACGCACGCCAGGGTCCGTCATCGGGTCACGGCGAAGTTCGCCCGCCAAGCGCTTCGCTTGCTCCGTGCGCTCGAGCTGCTCAAGGGTCTCAAGGAGCATGAGCTTCAGGTCGAGATCGCTCGGGAACTGGGCCACAAGCTGGCGCAGGGCGCGAACTCGGGCGCTACCGACACCGGCGCGGTCGAGAATTTGGTCGATGAGCGCGCGGTCGTGGCTCCGGCCGAAGTGGTTTCGCGCGACGCGGAGGTCCGCCGGCGTTCGAACGCGTCGAAGGATCGAGTGGCGCACGAAGGAGCGCGCGTTTCCGCTGGAGAGCAAGCGGTGGACCTGAATCATCGCCTGTACGGAGCCCGCGCGGTTGAGGATGAGCGTAAGGAGCGCGCGCCGGTCACGCCACGCAGGCAGCTCGCAGTCGCGCGAAGCCTGGCTGTAGACGTTGATCCACGCGCTCGCTCCGTTCGCCGCTTGAATGCGCTCGCGCCAGAGGTTGCGTCGTTCTTCAAGGAAGAGCCGCGCCGCGTCGCTGCAGTGGCGCACGCGGTGGGTCGTGCGCGTGACTCCAAGACGAAGCGTCACCTCCGCCTCCGCCCGCTGAGTCTCTGTGGTGCTGCCGGATCTTCCGCGCAGTCCAAGTCCGCCGAGCCCGTTGCCGTCTCCGATCTCCTCGCCCATCAACGCACCCAGAGCACTCATCGCGTCACTTCCGATCGCTTGCTCGCGATCGTTGTCGTCGCGTGAAGGCCTGCGCCGGCTACGCCGCCGGCTCTCTGGCCGGCTCGGCGCCGCGCTGTTCGCCGAGGAACCGCGACCGTAGCCGTTGCCGCTCCCGCCACCGGCGCCATGACCGATGGTGCCGAGGCTTCCCAGGCCAATGGTGCCTTCGCCGGTTCCCCCGCCTCCGCGACCGGTGCCTCGCAAAGCAAGGCCACTCTGGTCTTCGGCGGTGGTGTCGCCGAATGCCTGGTTTAAGACTTCGTCGCTCAGCCCCTGTTGGTTGCCGGCGGGCGCAGCAAGGCGTGCCGCGGAGCGCTCTACCATCTCCGGTTCTGGTTCCGGGGCGTAGTCGTCCATGGGTTCGTCCGCGGATTCAGTCGCCGCTGCGGCGACAGGCGCCGAGGAAGGCATCACTTCTTCGGGCGCTTCGGCCTCCTCATAGGCCAGCCCTTCGACGCCGGGCATGCCGCCGATGGACGACGCGGAGCCGGTGGCTTGTTCGTCGCGAGAGCAGCCAGTGCTTCCGGCGAGGGCGAGGAGCGGCGCCATGGCGAGCGCGCCACGCGGAATGCGTTCCGACGTGAAGCCCTGGTCGTGCCAAAGGTGCTGCGCGGGTTGTCCCAGGGACGCCATCTCGGCGGCGCTCGGAACATAGAAACTCGTGAAAGGCGTGATGAGTCCGTAGCGCACTCCGAGGTCCGCAACCTCTTCACGCCTTCCGCCACCGAGCAGTAGCTGCCGAAGTCGCTCGCCGGCCCACCTCAGGCGAAGGTCGCCTTCGTCAAAGGCACGCTTCTCGGTGAGCTCAAAGGTCTCGTCGAACTCTTCGCCGCCAATCTCGCCGGTGACATGAACGCTGCCACCGTAGGTACCGTCGACGCGGGCGACGATGGGAAGAACGGCGCCCTGAACGACGTCGACGGCGCGACGAGGAAAGACTTGGTCGGCGCCTTCAAGCTCCACTTCAATACGCTGGGCGACGGGGTGTCGGGCGTGCGCAAGAATGCGGAGCGCCGCTTCAGCTGCAGCGGAACGGGTTTCAACGCGCGTCGCTAGGCCACCACCGCGAGTGAGCGTCTCGAGGAGCTCCAAGGAAGAGTCGCTGCCGATGGCCACGGCGTACGCGCGAAGTGGGGAGGCGAGGCGTTCGACGCGCTGCAGAAGCCCTTCGGCGCCCATCTCGCCGACGGTTGGCGCGCCGTCACCGACGTAGACGACGATGCCGCTACGTGCGGGGTCGAGGAGCTCCGCGGCTTCGGCGAGCGTCGCGCCTAAGTCCGTTGCGCCGCCGGCGGGCTCTCGGGCG
>JBGCFM010000213.1:0-25305 GCA_045106895.1 Polyangiales bacterium
GGTTGGCGGACGGTGTCGCTTTTGTGGTGGGAGTGGACGTGCGCAGAGTTTTTGAGCGCTTGGATCTGGCGGATGGCGCGCGGGCGGTGGTCGGTGGAAGTCGGAGCACCGAAAATCGCTCCGCCTCCCCTATCCTCAAAAGATCAACCCGCTCGCCGCCCGCCGCTCGCGCGCGCGCGCGCCGAAAATCAACCCGCTCGCCGTCTCCCCGCGCGCGCCGTCTCCCCGCGCGCGGTCTCGCCGTCTCCCCGCGCTCTATCCTCAAAAAATCAACCCGCTCGCCGTCTCCCCGCGCTCGCCGTCTCCCCGCGCGCCGTCTCCCCGCGCTTTAGCGAGGGCGACAAGGCGGGCCGGCTAAGTAGCGTCGCTTGTGGGGTAGTAGGTGGCAGCGGAGTAGCAGTCCGGTTCAAAGCTCACTTTCGCAACTCCCTCTTCGTCAATTTCAATTATCAAGCGGGCGAGTCCTAAGCGCATCCACCACACTCGTTCTTCAAGCTGCTCCATATGCATCCACTGGTCGACTACGACCTCATCGATGACCCCCTCATTCTCGACCGCGAACCCGCTGCGCGTGAGGAGCCGCCACACTGAACCGGGGAGTTTCTTTGCTGGGGGATCTTTGCTCATAGTTGACTCCTTTGAAGACTATGAGGTCCTCGCAGCGGATTCGACCGTTGGCCAGGCGTCGGTGAAATCACCCCCACTCACCACACGACCTGGACCTTGCGCGGCGCGTAAAAAAACAGGCACCTCCCAAAGCCCCAGCCGCTCACGAACACCAAAAATGAGCCAACGAAGGCTCATTGGTAGCCATGATTCGCATATATTGGCAAGGCCGCGCGTATCAATCCTGACATCAATTGTCCAGGTCTGGACCTTCCCTTCAACACTTTTGCACTTCCGCTTCGCACGAACTTCACGTGGACACGAAAGCGCCAAACTTCACACTCGCGCCATGAGATTCGCCCTTTTCTTCAGCTCCATCGTTCTCGCTTTGGCCTGCGGTGACGACGCCGGCCCCGTGGACTCGGGCAACGACGCCGCGGTCGTGGACTCCGGCCCTCGTCCGGACACGAACCCGACTCCCGACTCCGGACCTCGTCCCGACGCAGGCCCCCGCGACGCAGGCCGCGACGCCGGCCCTCGCGACGCTGGCCCCGACACCTCTGCGGACGCCGGCCCCGGGTTCTTGGACACGTACCCTTTGATGGCCGTGCATCCCGAGGGCGGCACCTACGACGCGGAGAACCATCGCTTCTTCATGGGCTCCCTCGTCGGCGGCGAACTCCGGAGCGTCGACGCGGAAACCGGCGAGGACACACTATTTTACACGCCGACGGACGAAGGCTCCTGGTGGACCCTCGGCATGGACGTCGACGAAACGCGAAACCGGCTCTGGGTCTGCGCCATGGATGACCTGCGAGAGACCGGCGGCGAGCCACCCTACGACGGCTACGTCTGGGTCTTCGACACAGAGAGCGGCGAGCGCGTGGCGAACATCGATCTCTCCGTCGTGGACGTGGAGGCAAGCTGCACCGACGTCGCCGTTCACAGCGATGGCAGCGCCTACGTCACCGACCGCGACAAAGGCAATATCTACCGGGTCACCGAAGATGGCGAGCCAGAGCTCTTCGTGAATGACTTCCTCCTCGAAGGGCTTCTGGGACAGAACGCGGCCGTCATCGACGAAGCGCGGCAGCTGCTCTTGGTCATCGTGTACTTGCCCTCGCGCCTGATCCGCGTGCCTCTCACCGGCACAGGGCGGGTTCGCGAGGTGAACCTCAACGGCGCCTTCAACGACGCCTCACCGGCTCTCAGCGGCGCCGATGGAATGGTGATGACGCCGGACGGGAATCTCCTCGTCGCGTTTACGAGCCAAGTGACGCGGGTGGTGCCAGCGACGTCGGATTGGATGAACGCCGACGCCACCACCGTCGAGGTCGTCCCAACGGCCGGCAACACCGACGTCATCGCTGCGGGCGCCGAAGTGTTCTTGCTCAACGGACAGGCGGTTCGCTTCGCCGTCGAAGCCGAGCCCGACCCCTTCACGCTCACGCGTTTTGATGTCGCGCTCTTTGACGCCGACGAGTAGGCCAGCACCGCCGACCTACTTCGGACCAAGCGCGTGACGAACTAGCGCGTGGTGCGTTCGAGCATCTGGTCGGCGGCCTCGATGACCTTCTGGTTCACTTCATACGCGCGCTGCGAAGTGATGAGGTCGATCATCTCCGTCACGACTTCCACGTTGCTGCCCTCCAAAAACCCCTGTGCGACGGTTCCAAGTCCGTCCTGGCCGGGTGAGCCTACGATGGGCTGACCGCTCGCGTTCGTGGGGACGAACATGCTTCGCCCGGTGTGTTCAAGACCGGGGGGGTTCGCGAAGCCAGCAAGCTGGAGCTGACCTACCTCTTGGGCCGTGGTGTCTCCCGCCACGGTGACGCTGATGAGTCCGTCTGGGGAAATCGTCACGCCGGTGGCGTCCGTGGGGATGCTGATCTGCGGTTCGATTTGATAGCCGTCGATGGTCACGAGTTGCCCCTGGGCGTCAACCTTTAGATTGCCTGCACGCGTGTACGCCGTGTCGCCGGAGGGCCGCGTCACCTGCAAGAATCCGTCGCCTTCGATGGCGAGGTCGAGGGGGTTTTCTGTGTGGTTCATGCTCCCCTGCGCGTGGATCGTCATGGTGCCGGCGGTGCGAACACCTTGGCCAACCTGAAGTCCCGTCGGCAGCGTCGCGCCGTCCCCGGTCTGACCGCCGGGAGAGCGAACCGTCTGATAGAGCAGGTCCTGGAACTCAGCACGCGACCGACGAAAGCCCGTCGTGTTGACGTTGGCCATATTATTCGCGGTGATGTCGATGCGCCGTTGCTGCGCTTCCATACCGGTGGCTGCGGTGTTGAGGGACTTGAACATAGGAGACTCCGGGCTTCTGAGAATGGTGAGGAGAGGAAAGACGGTGGTTGGGGACGGGGGCTAGCTGCGCGTGGTGAGGTCGCGCGCCGTGCGCTGGTCCATCTGCTGGAAGGTGTCGATGATCTTCTGGAAGGCTTCAAAGCTCCGCGACACGGTGATGAGCTGGTTCATTCCGGCGACGGCGTTGATGTTGGAACTCTCGAGGTAGCCTTGGAGAACGTTGGCTTCGGAGGCGGCGCCGGCTCCTTCCGCGACGAAACGTGTGTCGCCTTCTTTCGTCAGCGCGTCTTCTTCGAAGCTGCGAACAGCAAGCTGGCCGAGCTCGTTTCCGTCTGCGCTGATAGTCCCGTTGAGACCAATAGTGATCTCCGCGGCATCGACGGGAACACGCAGCTCCTGGGTGCTGCCGCCAGGTTCATCCTGCCATGCCAACACGGAGGCGCCGTCGGCGCTTCGCAGAATGCCCTCCTGGTCGACGCTAAACTGGCCCGCGCGGGTATAGCGCTCGCCGTTTGGCGTATCGATGGAAAACCAGCCGTCGCCTTCGATGGCGAGATCGAAGGTACCTCCCGTCTGACGTAGAGACCCGGCTTCGTCGCTGGCTTGTACCTGAGAGACGTTGACGAATCGCAGCGAATCAGGCGCAGCCTCTTCTTGGCCGCTGGCCTGGGACAGCGCCTCACGAAACGCGACCCGGTCGCCGCGGAAACCGGTGGTGTTCGCGTTCGCGACATTGTTCGCTGTGACGTCGAGGGCGCGCTGCTGCGCAACAGCCCCGCTGACGGCGGCCCAGATTCCGTCGCTCATGTTCTTGGGTTCCGCTCGGCTTGGACTTCGGAGCGCGAACGCTTCTTCGGCTGCACCCGAGCGATACCAAGGTGGGCGCGAATCCGCGCCGCGGCCTCACCGAGAATCTGGCAAACTCGTCCTTCGGTGACGTTCAGAATCCGTCCAATCTCCGCCTGGGTGCACTCCTCCTGGTAGTAGAGCGCCATCACCCGCTGGGTGCGTTCCGGGAGGTGCGTGATAGCGACAGCGACGAGGCGTCGCTTCTCATCATCGAGGAGGCGCGCGTCCGGCATTGGCGTCACGCCGGCCACCTCTTCCGGCGAGGTGTCCCCGACATGGCCGAGGGCCGGAGCGCGCGATAGGTCCGTCGTCAACTTGCGGTAAGCAGGGATATCCATGCCGAGACGCTCAGCGACCATCGCCTCCGTAGGCGGCTGACCGTTCTCCTGCGTGAGTGCCGAGATCGCGCGGCTGACATCGCGCATCTTCTGTCGACCGTGACGCGTGACCGGGTCCATCGCACGAAGCTCGTCGAGCATGGCGCCTCGAATCCGGCGCTCGGCGTAGACTTCAAAACGTGCGTCACCAGTGGGCTCGTAGAGCGTGGCCGCGCGGAGCAGACCTTCGTTGCCGGCGCTGATGAGATCATCCACCTCCACGTTCGGCGGCAAGCGACGCGCCAAGCGAAACGCCAAACGGCGAACGATGGGCAGACCACGCTTCACGAGCTCCGCGTTGTAAGTTTTCTTTGTGCCTGGGTTCTGGCCGTAGGCGCCTGCGGGAGTTGCTACAAACATACTAACTAACCTGTTTTGGGAGCGTGGGAGGGAGAACGCGACGAGCGATGGACTGGACAGCCCGTGCGGGTTGGCCCTTGGGCGTCCCGAGGACGTAGGGCAGACCGTTGGCGACGGCTTCGCGAACAGACGAGTGCATAGGAATGCAGCCGACGTATTCGACGTGAAGGGACATGAAGCGGCGGATGATTCGCTCGAGTCGTTCGAAGACCTCGAGCCCTTGCGCGTCGCTCGTGACCTGGTTGCAAACCACGTTCACACGGTCGACGCCACTTCGGCGGTGCAACACCTTCGCCATGGCGTATGCGTCGCGAAGCGAGGTTGGGTCCGGCGTCACGACGAGAAGAACTTCGTCCGCCGAAGCGGCAAACGAGACCGCGCTGCTGCCGATGCCAGCGCCCGTGTCCACGATGAGGACGTCATATTCTACGGCGAGTTCGTCGACGGCGGTCTGAAGACGGGCGCGCTCCGAATCGCTCATATTAGCCATGTCGTAACGACCCGGGCACGCCGGTACGAGGTGGATATTCTCCGGTCCCTCGCAGAGCACCGCTTCGATTTCGACGTCGCCGCGTACAACGGCGCGCAAGTCATCGTGGGGCTTGATACCCAGCGCCAGGTCGAGACTCGCGAGGCCGACATCCGCGTCGAGCATGAGCACTCGGAGGCCGCGTTTGGCGAATGAGACACCAAGGTTCGCCGCGAACTGCGTCTTGCCAACGCCGCCCTTTCCGCTCGTCACGGCGAAGCTACGGCACGGGCCGCCGCCACCCTTTCGGCGAAAGCGCAGGACACGCTGTTCTTCTTCGCTTGGGCTGCGAACGAGGCGAAGACCTGCGGCTTGGTCGGAGCCCGAGGGCTGCGGCTGACGGTCCTCCGCGCGTGGTGGCGTCACGCGGTCCGCGACGACAGTCGGAGGCGTCCGCGCACCCTCTTCGAGCGGTGGCGCGATGGACGAGATCGTCGCCGGGCCCGTGTTGATGCGCATGCTGTTCAGCGTCGAACGCTCGCTCGGCTGAATCGTGCGAGACGCCACGCAGCTGCCCGCCAGGTAGTCTCCATCCGGAAACTCTCTCACTGGTCCAAATCCTAGACTCTGTTCACTGTCGATCACGCGCCCACCTCCTCTCCGCAAAGCCAGGCCGCGAGGCGAGTTGCGCTCGCGACTTCAATGTCCTCGGGCACGCGTTGGCCCGTGGTGAAATAACTAAATGGAAGACCCGTCAGCGAGTGCGCAGCAACGATGCCTCCGTGGTAGACGGCCTCGTCGGCCTTCGTCGTAATCAGGCGGCGCGGCGACACGACGGCGTGTCGCTCGATGATGGCTCGCAGCTGTGCATCCTGCGTGCTCGCGGCGAGACACAAGTGCGTCTCGATAGGCTCATCCGCCTCCGCGAAGGTCGTCGCAAGTTCGCGCATCGCCACGATGTCTCCAGGCGCTCGCCCCGCGGTGTCGATGAGGATCAGGTCACAGTCCTGAAGGCGCTGAAGGCTCGTGCGGATACTGCATGGGCTCGCCGCTTCCATCGGCACGCCAATGAGGTCGGCGTATCGCTGAAGCTGTTCGGCACCACCGATTCGGTAGTTATCGATGGAGATGAGACCGACCTTGCGTCGGTCGACGAGGGAGGCCTTGGCTGCGAGCTTTGCCACCGTCGTGGTCTTGCCGACGCCCGTGGGGCCGATAAGGGCCACGATGCGTGACGCGCTCGTGATGGGCCCAGCGAAGAGCATCTCCTGTCCGAGGACCACCGAGAGGCTGGGCTTTGCACCGTCGAGCGACGCGGGCACACGGCCAGCCTCCACGCGCATGCGCCGGATCAAGTCTCGCGCCACAAGCTCTGGGACGCCACGACGACAGAGGCGGGTCGCTAGTTGCGCTTCGTTGCTGCCGGCGACCTTGTTCTTTGGTACGTAGTTCGCGGGCGCCGCCGTGACCTCCACGTCGAGGCCCAGGTCTCCACCTTGCTGCGAACCGACGATCACGGCGTCCGGTCCAAGGGCGGCTTTCACGGCGGCCATCGCATCGGCGAACCGGCGAGCGCGGAAGGTGCGTGTCTGTCGGTTACTCATGGCTGCCCTTTCGTGTGTTGGTGGAATGCATCGCGCTTAGCCGTGAACGAGCGCGAGAGTTTTGACGGTGGTCTTGGCGTCCATCTCGGAGAAGGACGCGACGGCGAGACCGGGGACACGCCGGCCAAAGAACTCGGAGACCGCCGGACGAATGTCCGAGGCGCACAAAACGAGTGGCGGGGTGCTGACGTTGGAGAAGGCGGCGGCTGCATTGTTCAATGAACTAAGCAAACGCTGGGCCACCGCCGGCCGGCTGCCGCCATCGCGGAAAAATGCCTCGCCCGCGGGGTCCAAAACGATGGCCGAAACGGAGCCGTCTTCGCCCTTGAAGCGGCCCGTGATGTGGCGAGCCATGCGACGACGAACGAGCTCGATGAGCATGTCCGTGTCCTTCGTGTCTCGTGCGTGATCCGCTAAGGCTTCGAGAATACTACGAAGATCCCGAATCGAGACGCCCTCGAGGAGCAAGCCGCGGAGCACCTTGATGACTTCACCGAGGGGAAGCAGGTTGGGGATGAGCTCGTCCACGAGGCGCGGTTCTTCTTCGGCGACGAGGTCGATGAGCTCTTGTGCTTCGGAGCGCCCGAGAACTTCGGGAGCGATGGCGCGGAGCATTTCCGTCAAATGTGTGGCGGCGACCGTCGCAGGATCGACGACTGTGTATCCAAGGGACTCGGCGCGGTCGCGGTTTCGCGTCGGAACCCACACAGCCGGTAGACCGAACGCAGGCTCCTGGACCTTCTCGCCCTCGATGGGTGTCAAAGAACCGGTCGGGTCCATGGCGAGGAGCTTTCCAACGCGTACCTTACCGCCGCCGACCTCGTTGCCCGCAAACATGAGACGGTAGGCGCTCGAGTCGAGGTGCAGGTTGTCGCGAATGCGGACGCTCGGCAGGATCATGCCGAGCTCCGTCGCGAGGTTGCGGCGAATCGCGCCGATGCGAGACACCAAGTCGCCGCCCTTCGTCGCGTCGACGAGGGGGACAAGATCGAAGCCGACCTCAAGCTCGAGACGGTCGAGTGGCAACATCTCGCGAATCTGCTCGCGGTCCGTGAGCGGCGCCGCCTTCTCTTCGCTGCCCGGGACGCCGTCCGCGGCTGCGCCCTCGGCGGGGATCTTCGCGGCGCGTCCTGCGTACGCGAGGCCAGCGGCGAGGAGCGCGAATGGAATAAGCGGCATGCCGGGCAAGAACCCAACCACACCGAGAATGCCCGAAGTGGCAAAGAGCGCGGCCCGGTTCTTACCGAGCTGCTCGACGAGGACAGGCCCAAGGGACTGCGCTGAGGCGGCGCGCGTGACGACAACGCCCGCCGCTGTGGATACAAGAAGCGCTGGAATTTGAGAGGCGAGGCCATCGCCCACGGTCAGGACCGTGTAAGTCCCGGCGGCGTCGGCGGCGCTCATGCCATGCTGCACAACGCCCACGACAAAACCGACGGTCACGTTGACGCCGGTCATGAGGAGTCCGGCGATGGCGTCGCCACGGACGAACTTGCTCGCGCCGTCCATCGCGCCGAAGAAGTCCGCTTCGCGTTCGACTTCCTGCCGCCGCGCCTTGGCCTGGGCGTGCGTAAACGTTCCGTTCGCCAGGTCCGCATCGATGGACATCTGCTTGCCGGGCAACGCGTCCAAGGTGAAACGCGCGCTGACTTCCGCGACGCGGCCCGCGCCCTTCGTGATGACCACGAAGTTGATGATCACGAGGAGCAAGAAGATGGCGGCGCCAACGACAGCGTTGCCACCCACCACAAACTCCCCAAAAGCGTTAACGATGCGCCCCGCCGCCTGGGTGCCATCGGCGCCACGCAGAAGAATCAGGCGCGTGGACGCGACGTTCAGCGCCAAACGGAGGAGCGTCGTGAAGAGCAGGAGCGTCGGAAGCGCGCTCAAGTCGAGGGGCTTCTCGAGGTTGATGGACACCAGGAGCAACGCCACGGAGATGGCGATGGAAGACGCGAGCAAGAGGTCGAGGGCCGCTGGTGGGAGCGGCACGATCATCAAGAGGACGATGCCCACCAGAAGAAAGGGGACAATGGTCGCGGCGCGACTCGCTTTGCTCACGGCCTAAGCTCCACTCGGTTTCCGCCGAGTCCAAGGACGTGGGCGATGATGGCGGCGGCGGGGCCGAAGAACTCTGCGGGCAAGACCTCGCCGACCTTGGCGTCCTTGTACATGGCGCGCGCGAAAGGCTTGTTCTCGACGATGGGAACGCCGTTCTTTCGCGCCTCGCGACGCATGTTCAGCGCCGCGTCGTCCTTGGCCATCGCCAGCACCATCGGCGCGGCGTCCTTCGTGGGGTCATAGCGAATCGCCACCGCCAAGTGAGTCGGATTGGTCACGAGAACCGTGGCCTCGGCGATGTTGCCGTTCACGGTCATGAGCTCGCGCATGCGCTGACGCTGACGGCGCTTGATGAGCGGATCGCCTTGGTCCTGCTTCATCTCGTCGCGGATATCGCGGCGGGACATTTTCGCGTCTTCTTCGAACTTGCGCTTCGCCATGAAGTAGTCGAAGGCCGCCACGCAAAGGAAAGCAACGATGCCCCACTTCGCGATGCGCCCCGCGACGCTGAGTGTTGCGCTCGCCCCCGCCTCCACGCTCGAGGCGCCAAGACCGATAAAGAGGGAGAGGTCGCCCTCGACGACCTTGTAGACGATGAGGCCAACGGCGCCGAGCTTCGCCACGGCCTTCACGATCTCGATGGCGGACTCTTTGCCCGGGAGCATCTTCTTCACGTTCGCCAAGGGAGCGAAGCGCTCGGCTTTCGGCGCCAAGTCTTTGAACGAGAAATAGAAACGCGACTGCGTAAGCCCGATGACGATGGCGCCCACCATCGCGGCAAAGATGACGGGGAACGCCGCGTTCATGAACGTGCTCGTCGCGACGCCGACGAACTCGAGGGGGCTGTCCGAGCCGCGCAGGCGGAAAGCGCGGCGAGCGATGGATGCAATCTTCGCGCTTGAGCCGCCGATGGTGATGGCGATAGCCGCGCAGGCGCAGAGCAGAACTGCCGCGGAGACCAAGTCTTCGGACTTGACGAGCTTTCCGTCGTCGCGAAGCTGCTCCTTTTTCTTGGGAGTCGCATCTTCGGTCTGCTGCGCTTTGTCCTGTTCGCTCATGGCGCGCCTTGGAACACGCTGGCCAGGAGCGTCGGCAGGCTACGGATCTCTGCGGCGATGGCCGGGGCCAAACTTGGCGTCGCGACGTAGAGCAATAGGAGGCCGGAGCTGACCGCCACCGCGAAGGTGAGCTGGAAGATCTGCACGCGGGGTGCAGCCCGGCTCGTAAGCGCCATTCCGAGCTGAACAATGAACATTGTGGCCACCACGGGAGCTGACATACGCAAGCCGTGTGCCACGACGGTTCCGCCGATGCTGACGATGCCCCCGAGCTCCAGGGCCCCAAAAACATCGCCCGGCGGCGCGGTGCGAATCGTCGCTGAGAGCGCGTCGAGAACAACATGATGGCCGTTCATCGCGAGGAAAAACGCGATGCCGAGCGTGCCCATGGCGCGGGCGACGGGGGTCATGCTCTCGCCGAAGGCGGGGTCTAGCGACTGCGCGAAGGCGAGGCCCGACGAGAAGCCGACGGCGGTTCCGGCAACGCTGATCGCCGCGAGTATGACGCGCACCGTCACCCCGATGACGGCGCCGACGAGGACTTCGCCCCCAGCGGCTCGTAAGAGCAGAACGGGGTGGTCATCGATGATGGCAGCGGGCGTGCCGATGAGTGGCGTGGCCAACGCAAAACCGATCATGAACGCCAGCGCGGCTCGCACTTTCATCGGCGCGAGGTCACCGAAAGGCGCAGGCATCGCGCTGAGCGCTACGCCGACGCGCAAGCTTATGAGCATCACGAGCGGGATGATGGGCTCCAGCCACTCGAGGGCCGTGGTGAGGCTGCCCATGCTCTACCGCGGCGTGATGTTCGCGATGGCGCGTATGGCCAGCGTCGTAAAATCCGCCGCGGTCTCGAGGGTAAAGGCTCCCCCTAGGCTCAGCGCCACGATGCACGCGAGGGCCTTGGGACCAAACGCCACGGACTGGTCGTTGATCTGCGTCGCGGCCTGAAGCACGGCGATGATGAGGCCGACGATAACGACCGTGAGCACCGCCGGCGACGCTGCCAGAACAGCGGTGTAGAGCATGTCCCGAAACCATTGGAGAGCGGCAGCGGTGGTCATACGGACCCCGAGAAGGAGGCAACAAGGGACTGCGTGAGCAGCGCCCATCCGTCCACAACGACGAAGAGCAAGAGCTTCATCGGCGTCGAGACCATCGTCGGCGGGAGCATCACCATGCCCATGGCTGTGAGGATGGCGGCGACGATGAGGTCGATGAGCACGAAGGGCAGAAAGAGCAAGAAGCCCATCTCAAAACCCGTTCGCAGTTCGCTGATGAGAAACGCAGGGACCAGGAGCGTCAGCGGAACGTCCGCTTCCGTCTGGGGCAGCGGCGTGGAGGTCATGTCGAAGAACTGGCGAAGGTCGGCCTCGCGCGTTTGTCCGATGAGAAACGTGCGGACAATGTTCTGACTCCGCGAGAACATCTCCTCTTCGTCGATGGTCTCTGCCACGTAAGGCGAAAACGCTTGTTCATCGATGGCCTTCGCCACGGGCGTCATAACGACGGCAGTAAGCAAAAGCGAGAGCGCGAGAATCACCTGCATCGGCGGGACGTTCTGCGTGCCGATGGCTTGGCGGACGAAGGAGAGGACGACCACGATTCGCGTGAACGAGGTCATGGAGATGAGAATCGCCGGCGCAACGGCGAGGACAGTGAGCAGCCCGAGAATCTTCAGGGTGCCAACGACCTGCTCGGGTCCCTCGCTTTCGCCGCCGATGCTGATGTCGATGCTGGGCTGCGCTTCAGCGAGCTCCGGCACCGCGACCAGCGCGGCGAAGAGTGCGCCGCCGAGACAGACGCGAAGGAGGGAGAAGTTCTTCATGATATCGCTCAGCCCAGACGGCGACGAAGCTCAAGGAGACCCGCGACGGCGGAAGCCTGACTCGAGCGAGCGGGCGTAGAAGCGGTGTCCGTGCGGCGACCTGCGAGGTCGAGAAGTCGGGCGCCGAAGCGCTCATCGCTGGCCGCCTTGCTCTGCGTAGGAAGCGCAAAAGCCATCGGCGGCCGCGAATCCGCAGGAGGCTGAGGACTTGGGGGAGCAGCGGAGATGCGCGGTTTGGTGAGCCGAATCATCTCTTCGTCCATTTCCGCGTCTTGGCTCACGGACGTGATCAGCTGCGTCTGGGCGCCGTTGACGCTGAGGAGGTGCTCTTCACCAAGCGCTCTGACGACGATGAGCTGATGCCTTGGCCCAATACGCTTGGTGGAGACCACATCGATGTCAGGCGCGACGGTGATTCCTTTCCGCCGGCTCACCACCAATCGAACGACGAGGAGGAGCCCGCCAAGCAGCGCGGTGATGAGAAGGAGCACGCCCACGGGAGAGCCGTTGGTGGGCTCATGGCCGTCGAGGAGACCGCCGGCGAGGGCGCCCTCGGTCTCCGTCGCGAGGAGCGGCGGCGCCAGAAGCGCGCCATCTTCCCCCACATCCGCCTCTCCTGCGGCGTCCGCTTCGGACTCGTCCGCTTCCCCTGCCGCGTCTACGGCTGCTTCTTCAACCTCTACGCTCTCCGCTCTTGCTGCCGGCGCCGCTTCCATCTCTGGTGGACGCTGAGGGAGCGCGCCGCGCCGGAAGCGAATGGCGCTTCCCCCGTCGAAAGGAACGACGCTGATATCGTCGGAGCTGATCTCCCGGCGGTCTCCCAGACGAATGTGGACGAGCGCGGAGTCTCCGGCGCCACCACGGACACGTACGTCACGAAACGCGAGCCCATCACCGGGCTGCGTCAGTCGCTCGTGGTCCACTCCACGAAACCAGAGCTTTACCTCGCCGCGGCCAATACGAACGCGGGGCTCGGGGAGCTCGCTCGCCGAGAGGAGGAGGACCCACGCGAAGTCGGCGTCGACCTGGACCTGCGTCCCGGTCAGTGGAATCTCCGCCAGCGCAGGACTGGAGGCGAAGGTAGCCAGAGCCAACACGCTCAGGCACAGGGTTCGTTGCATCTGGTTCATTCGTCTCCTCCGAGTCGGCGCACACGCTCGGCAGGCGAGACGATGTCTGTGACACGGACGCCGTAGCGCTCGCCCACAACCACCGCTTCGCCTTCGGCGATGAGCGTTTGGTTTGCGTAGATTGAAAGCGGCGCGCCGGCCTGAAGGTCGAGCGTAAGAACGGTTCCGGCGCCGACCTGCATCAGCTCGCGGATCTTCACGCGCTTGCGGCCAAGCTCGACGTGAATGGTCAGCGGGATCTCCATGACGCGGTCGAGGCCGTTGTCGGATGCCTGCGCGGGGTAGTCGCTAAAGAGGGCGCCGGCGACGTCCGGCGAAGGTCCACGAAAGCCAAAGTCCTGGTCGCTTTGCTCCGCCTGTTCACGCTGTGGTGCGGGCGGTGGCGCCATCGAGTTGCTCACGGGAGCGGGGATGCTCGGGTCATGACCTTGGTCTCTTACATCTTCCATAGACACCTCATCGACTCGTGATCTCCACGGCGAGGTTGCCGTGGTTGGTTATTGGTTTTCCGCGCAACACGGTGACGCCGGATACAAGCAGGCGACATGGCTGGCCGGGCACACCGTCCAAACGAAGAACGTCCCCCACGGCGAGGTCCAAGACGGCACGCACCGACGACTTCGCCTCGCCCAAGACGGCGACAATCTCGACATCGGCGGCATCGACGCGCCGCTGAATTCGGCGCTGTTCAGCTTTCGTCAGACACTCCGAGGGGTCGTCGCTCTTCGTGTTGAAGGTGATGCTGACGGCGTTGCTCGCAAAGACCAGAAGGACCTCGTCCGCCGGCGCGACGCCAGGATTGACAGCGACGGCGATGCGAAGCACCGGCTCGTGGGCCTCAAGCTTTGGCAGCTCCATCACATCGGAGTGAAGTCCGAGAAGGCGAATCACGTCCGGGGCGCCGCAGAGGTCGTCGCTTATTCCGGCGATGAGCTCCGCGACAATCGGCCGAAGCACCCGCGTCTCTACCGCCGTAAGCACGTCGCGGGTCGGCGAGGGAGCGTCGTCCCCCATCACGAGCGGCGCGCCTAGCTGGCGGTCGAGGATAAAGGCGACGAGGTGCGGCCCAAGCGTCAGAAAGCCGAAGCTCTCCCCGATGCGCAGGTGGGCCACCGCGCACCCCGGCCGCACGCCGCCGACGGCAACGGAGTAGGGGTTGATCTCCGCCGGGGCAGCTTCCGTCGCCGCGGGAGTTCCCGCGTGCCTAAGAAGGAGGCGGCGAGCCAATCGTGCGATCTCTTCTCCAGCGCGGTCCGCTCCAGGAAGCGCTGCGCGGATGCGGCGTTCAGGCGAGGTGAGGTCAACGTCTTCGGCGTTGTCGTTTCCGCCACCCTCTTGCATCGCTGCAAGGAGTGCGTCGGTCTCTTCGCTAGAGAGAAGGGGGTCGCTCATCGGATGCTCCGCGCCCTACTGGACGACGAACTCCGTGTAGAAGACCCGGCGGACGGGTTCGCCACCGGTGACTTCGTTGATCATGACGACGAGCTCCTCCGAGATCTCCGCCTTGGCGCCCACCGCGCGAATGCGCTCCGGGTCGAGCTCACTGAAGAAGATGACCAACCGGTTCTGAATCGGAATAAGCGCGGCTTCGATGACGGCGCCGTCTTCTTCTTCTCTCGCCTCCATCTGGAGCGAGACGCGCATGAAACGGCCCCAGCGCTCACCGCTCAAGTTCACGATGAGCGTCGGAAGCTCGACGAGGGCCCCGAAGGTCTCGGGGTCTGAGGTCTCTTCTTGTGCTGCGGCGCTGCCGTTGTCGGAGAAGAGCACCAGGTAGGCGCCAATGCCGCCCAAACCAAGCAGGTTGCATAGAATCAGGATCAAGATGAGCTTGCTGTTCCCGTTGCTTGGCAGCTCGGGTTTTACATCATCCGGAGTTTCTTCGTCGGCCATGGGACCCTGACAAAGCACCGTCTATGCCAACACCACAGATGCGATGAATCCAGGGTGATCCCTCGGTTCGTCTCGCTCTTTATGCACAGAAAAGCGACAGGGTTCTGACAGAGGCGCCTTGGCCTTGACGCTTAGGGCCTCCGCACGCGGCAGGGCGGCCAAGACGTCAGGTCGCTGGCGCTTGTGTCAACGCAGTGGCGTGATCTTGGCGCTCAAGGCTGGTGGAGAAGCGCCTCGAACCACGGATCAACCTTGGAACCTCGCTCGAATATCGCCCGCACAACCTTGGCACCGCCATTGCAACTGGCATCAGCCATGAGCGGAATCTTCGACCCACTGCGCCACAGCCACCGCGCCCTGGACTACCACATGCAGCGGCACAACGTTCTGGCGTCCAACGTTGCGAACATCGACACGCCCGGCTTTGACCCCTCCGAGCTCGTCCGCAACGTCGAAGCCCCCCTTCGAACAGACACGCCGGCGGCAACGCACCGCTCCCACATTGGACACCGCAGCGCCCACGAAGCGCAGACCTCCGAGCGTTTCGAACAGGTTGTTCGCGCCGGCGGCGACGGGAACTCCGTCAGCCTCGAGCGTGAGATGGCGAAAGTCTCCGCCAACGACCTACGCTTTGAGGCCATCGGAAAGATGGTCCGCGCGCAGCTTGGCGCCCTTCGATACGCCGCGAGCGATGCGAATGGATAACGCGATGAACACCAGCAACGCGTCAATGAACTGGACCGCACCTAAGGAGCTCCGCCGATGAATGTCTTTAGCGCCATGGAGATCGCCGGGTCCGGACTCTACGCCCAGCGTACACGTATGAACGTGCTCGCCTCGAACCTCGCAAACGCCCGCACGACGCAAACCGAAGAGGGCGGCCCCTACCGCCGCCTGGACCCCGTGTTTCGCGCCGTCCCCGTCGCCGACCGCTTTGACGGAATTGACAACGACCGCAGCGCCTACCTCGTTGAGGTCCCGGAAATCCGCGCCGACGAGAGCGACCCGCAGCGCATGTACGACCCGAACCACCCAGACGCTGACGAGGCCGGCTACGTCGAGATGCCCAACGTCAACGTGGTCGAAGAGATGGTGAACATGATCACCGCGGCGCGCGCGTACGAATCCGGGGTCACGCTGATGAAATCCCTCAAAGGTATGGCCCAGAGCGCATTGAGCATCGGCGCATGACCAACCCTATTCAAGGCGGGCCGAGGCCTCTAGAGCTTGCGAGAGAGCTCGCACAGACTGCTCGCAGTGAGGGCGTCTCGCGCCCCTCAAGCGAGGGCCTCTCCCTACCCGCCGTCGGCGCTCCGGAGCCAAGCGGGAGCAGCTTCGGAGAGCTCCTCTCGGAGTTCGCCCAAGACGTGAACTCCGCACAAGGGGCGGCGGAGACCGCCAGCAACGACTTCGCCGAGGGTCGCAGCGACGACATCCACGGCACCATGATCAAGCTCCAAGAAGCCGACGTAAAACTCAGGCTCCTCGGCAACGTACGCAACCGTGCTCTCGAGGCGTACCGCGAAATTATGCGGATGGGTTCTTGAGGTAGACGATGGCCACCGAAGAAACACCCGGCGACACGTCGCCCGAAGCGCCTCCCGCGGCCGGCGATTGGCGCGCGCAGCTGGAGCAGTGGAAAGAGCGCGCGCTCTCGGCGTCGCCCATGGCCAAGGTCATCGGACTGACTCTCGTCGGTGTCGCCGCCGCCGGAGTGATGCTCTTTGGCGCGGGTGGCGACACCAGCTACGAGACGCTCTACTCAAGTCTCAGCGCGGACGACTCATCACGCATCATCGAACGCCTCGGACGCATGGGCGTCCCCTTCGAAGCGGAGGAGGGCGCGATCCTCGTCCCGGGCAATCAAGTCCACGACGCTCGCATGACGCTCGCGAGTGAAGGCCTGCCAAGCGGCGGTGGCCAAGGTTTCGAGCTCTTCGATGAGCAACGCTTTGGCGAGAGCGAGTTCACCGAACAAATTCAGTACCACCGCGCCCTAGAAGGTGAGCTCTCCCGTACCATCGGACACCTCGCCGGTGTCGAACGCGCCCGCGTTCATCTCGTGCTCCCAGAACGCTCGCTCTTCGTGGAGCGAGATGGGAATGCCAGCGCGAGTATCGTGCTGCACCTCGCCCCGGGCTGGCGCGTCAGCGATGCGCAGTCCGCAGGCATCATCCACCTCGTCGCCTCGAGCGTTCGAGGCCTCGACCCCGACAGCGTCACCCTCGTCGACGGTGAAGGACGCCCCGTAGGCGACGGTGGAGAAGACGAGTTGTCCGATTCCATCGCGTACCGGCAGCGCGTGGAGCGCGACCGTGAGCGCTCGCTTCAGAATCTCCTCGACTCAACTCTCGGCGCCGGGATTGCCCGCGTCGAGGTCTCCGCGGACGTGAACTTTCGCCGGGAAGAGCGCACCGAAGAGCGCTACCTACCGGAGGAGTCTGCAGCCCGCAGTTTCCAAATCGAAGAAGAACGCGACGCGGCCACCAGTCAGGCCGCCGAAGGAATCCCCGGCGCCGCGTCGAATCTTCCCGGTGGCGCGCCCAACGAAGCGGGGTCCTCCACCGCTGGCCTTCGCCGACGAAGTGAAACGAGGAACTTCGAAGTCAGCAAGACCGTCCGGCACGCCGTCGAACCCGTCGGCCAGCTCGTTCGTCAGAGCATCGCGGTCGTCGTCGACGGCACGTGGGAAGGTGAGACCTTCACGCCTCGTAGCGAAGAGGAAATCGCCCGCATCACGGAGATCGCTGAGAGCGCCGCCGGCATCAACGCGGAGCGCGGCGACTCCCTCACCGTCACATGCGTTCCTTTCTCCCGCACCGACACCGGGCCCGCTGACCCCCTGGCGCTCATCCGCCCCTACGAACCCTACTTCCCTTACCTCGGATGGCTCCTCGGCCTGTTGTGCGTGCCCGTGGCGATCTTCTTCGCGCGCCGCTGGGCTCGCGAGCGCAAGAAGGCGAAGGAAGAAGAAGCGAAGCTCGAAGAAGCCAAGAGCGACCCGGACTCCCTTCAGCTCCTGGACCCCAAGGAGATTACCCCGGGAGGTGTTCGCGAGATGCTCCTTGGCAGCGGCGACGAGAGCGAAGCGCTCCTCGCAACCGAAGTTCAGAGCATCGCGGCGGAGCTCGCCGCCGAAGACCCGCTCCGAGCCGCGCGCATTATTCGCTCATGGCTCAGCGCCGACGTGAACGCAGCCGAGAACGCAGCCGAGAACGATGAGAAGAAAGAAGGAGCGGCAGCATGAGTGAGCTTTCGAAACGTGCGAGTTCTCTCCTCGGGGAGCCGAACCTCGACAAGTACAGCGGATCGGACCGTGCCTTTCTCTTCTTGGTCAGCATCGACGAGAGCGTCGCCACCAAGATCATCGGTCACCTGCGCAACGAAGAGGTGGAGCTGCTGCGCAGCGCCAGCACGACGGTAGAAGAGGTTGCGCCATCCACTCTCATCGGCGTCTACCGCGAGTTCATCCGCGAGATCAAAGACGGCGTCCCCACCAGCTTGGAAGGGAGCGGCGCCTACCTCCGGCGACTCACTGGAAAAGCCTTCGGAGAAGGAGCCGCGGCACAGATCTGGGAAGGACAACGCGAAGTCGTCGGTCCCGTGGCAGAACTCTCGTCCCTCGATGTCGCCACCGTGCTCCCGCTTCTTGAACGCGAACATCCTCAGACCCTGGCCGTCATCTTCTCGCTCATGGACCCCGCCCGCGCGGGTGATCTCATCGGGCACTTCGACTCGACGACGCAGTCCGAGGTTGTACGACGCATCGCAACGCTCAAGAAGGTGCCGGACTCAGTCGTCCAGCAGATCGAAGAACAGTTCGCCGCCGAACTCGCCACCCTCGGGGACATACGCCACATCGAAGTCGACGGCGTGGAAGCCGCTGCCTCACTCCTGCGACGCCTCGACGGGGAAAAGAGCGAGGAGCTCATCGACGAACTCTCCCTCATCGACCAAGCCGCCGCCGAGCGCGTCCGCCGGGCGATGTTCACCTTCGAGAATCTTATCCGCGTCGACACTCGCGGCATGCAGCAGCTTCTCAAGGAAGTCGCGACGGACCAGCTCGTGTTGGCCATGAAGACCGCGAGCGACGATATGAAGGAGAAGGTCTACGCCAGCGTGTCGTCACGCGCGGCGGCCACCATCGCCGACGAGCTGGACCTCCTCGGCCCGGTCAAGCTCTCCGATGTCGAAGAGGCGCAGCAGACCATCGTCGCCGTCGCCATGCAGCTAGAGAAGGACGGACGCATTCAGATCGCACGAGATGGAGCCAGCGACCTTGTCTAGCGATAGCGCAGCCGATGGAGTCCGTCTCCACGTGTTCCCGGAACACCGCGCTCAAGCGCGAGATCTCCCGAAGTGGATGCAGCAATCCCGTGGGTCCGTCGAACCGGTTCGTTTTGGTGAGGAGCGGCAAGCCCGCCGAGACCCCCAGCCACCTCAGGGCGAAGCGAAGGTTGAGAACGTCCGCGTCGATCCCCTCGCTGAAGCACGAGCCGCGCTGGACGAGCAGTATCAGGCGCTCGAGTCGGACAAGGCCGCCATCGATGCTGTGAAGGCCGAACTCGAAGCCGAACGAGCCGCCCTCGCCGACGCCGCTGCAGCGCTCAGCGCCGCGCGCGCGGATGCTCAGAAAGCGAACACGGATCAGCTCGCTGAGATCGCTCTCGCGGTCATACGTGTGATTATCACGGACGCCTTCAGCGAGGCGCCAGAGCGCGCCAACGCGTTGGCCGAGGCGGCGCTAGAGCCAGACGCGGAAGGTACATTGCGAGTGGGTCCTGCCCTCCACATCGCGCTCCTCGAATCAGGCGTTGCCTCAAGCGCTGTGCTCGACGCGTCTCTCGCACCCTACGCTTGCATTGCGGAATCCCCATCGCGGCGCGTCATCGCTGGCCTTGAAGACCGGCTCGGCGAAGTCCTAAGGGCGCTCAAGGAGGCCACATGAGCCTCGCGTCTCTCGCCGCCGCCGCGGCTGCGCCCATCATCGAAGGCCGGCTCGTGGAGGCCCTCGGCCTCGTCCTCGAAGCCGAGGGTTGCCACGCTGCCGTTGGGGACCGTTTCGAGGTCGTGCAGGACGACGAGCGAGTGCTCGCGGAGGTCGTCGGCATGCGCGGGAGACGAACCCTGCTCATGCCCCTCGGCAGCACGACGGGCCTGCGCATAGGCTCGGCACTCCGACGCCGGAATGGGGGCGCATCCATCGGAGTCGGCGACTCCCTCCTCGGCCGGGTACTCGACGGGCTCGGACGCCCCCTCGACGGAAAACCTGCACCCGCGACGACGGCGCGCTGGCCACTAGAGGCCCCTCCAAGTCATCCGCTCCTTCGTCGCCCCGTGGACTTGCCACTCGCCACAGGAATCCCCGCGATGGACTCGCTCCTCACCCTGGGCGTTGGACAACGCATCGGCATCTTCGCCGGCGGCGGCGTAGGCAAGAGCACCCTCCTCGCGAGCATGGTCGAGCGCGCCGCTTGTGACGTCTGCGTCGTCGCGCTCATCGGCGAACGAGGCCGCGAGGTCGAAGAATGGGTCCACCGTACGCTCGGAGAAGAGGGCCTAAAGCGCAGTGTTGTCGTGGCGGCGACGAGCGCAGACCCGCCCCTAGTCCGAGCTCGTGGAGCACTTCATGCCACAGCTGTCGCCGAGAGCTTTCGCGCCCAAGGCAAGAAGGTCTTGCTCGTGATGGACAGCGTCACACGCTTCGCGATGGCGCTGCGCGAAGTCGGCCTTGCCCGTGGCGAAGCGCCGGCGACAAAGGGATACCCGCCTAGCGTCTTCGCCGCCCTCCCCGCGCTCATGGAACGCGCCGGAACGTGCGACGGTCCTGGGTCCATCACCGGCGTCTACACCGTCCTCGTGGAAGGCGACGACCTCGGAGACCCCATCGCCGACGCCGCGCGCGCGATCCTCGACGGACACATCGTCCTCGATCGCGAGCTCGCGGAACGTGGTTGGTACCCCGCGATCAATGTCGGGCAGTCCATTTCCCGCGTCATGAGCGCCGTCGTGTCACCGAAGCACGCGCAGCTCGCCCGGGAGGCGCGGGGAGTGCTCGCATCCGCCGCCGAAGCCGAGGACCTGCGCTCTCTCGGCGCGTACAGCGAGGGAACCAACGAGCGCTTCGACCGGGCCCTCGCGCGCATGCCTGCCCTCAGCACGCTTCTGCGCGCAAACCCAGGGTCCGTGCCCGATGTTCTTTCATCCCTTGAGGAGGCCCTCTCGTGAAGTCCCGACAAGCGAAACGCATCCGCGCCATGCGGGAGCGCATGGAAAAGGTCGCCGGTGGTCGCGTGGCCGAAGCCGGCAAGCGCATACAGATTATTGATAAACAGAAGTCCGCGCTCGAGGACGAGATGCTCGAGCTGCAGGCGCAAACGCAGGCGGCGCCCCAGGCAAGCGGCGAACAACTCTTCATCGCTGCGTCGACGCTTGAGAAGGCGCGACAGCGAGTGCGTGAACTTAGCGCCAAACGAGATGACGCGGCGGTGCACCTCCTGAGCGTTGAGTCAGAGCTCCACGATGCACGGCGGGCAACCGAAATGGCGGATCGTCTCTGCTCAAAGCTACGCGCCGCCGACGATGCACGTCGAGAAAAGCTGGACCGTGAGCTCAGCGATGACGCCGGGGCTCGTATTTCGGCACAGAGCAAACGAGGAGACACCGAATGAACCCGACGACCTTCACCCTCGGTGGCCCGACATTGGAGCCCACGCGTGAGACCGAAGGCTCCGATGTCTCGCCGGCGGACGCGGCGGCGTTCCTGGCGACACTGGCCACCGCGATGCACGCTCTTTCGCAGCCCCCTGTGGAGGCGCGCAACATCGACGCGCTCGACGGATCGCAACCCGAGAGTTCCGACGCGGGCGCAGAGATGCTCCTAGAAGAGGCCGGCACCGGCGCCCCCTCACCGAGCGCCCAAGAGAGCAGCGTGGCTCCACTTCGCTTCGGTTCACAAGCGGCGATGGGCGAGTATATCGCGCCCGCGCTGCTTCTTCCGAGTCGCGCGCCAGAGCTCTCGGCGCCAAGCACTCTCGGGGCGGTTCAAGTTTCCGGCGCCTCCCTCACTCCAGAAGTATCGGACTTTTCCGCCTCGGGGCCCCTCGACGCATCCCGCGACACCCACCCGGCACCCTCGGCGCTCTTGAACTCTGTGACGCCGGGAATCGACGTCGGGGGAACCGAACCCGCGATGCCCGCTCTGGCGAGCTCCCAGACCGCGCCCGCAGCCGCGATTCCCGCAACGGCGGCTCCCTCACCCATCCGTCCGACACCCGCGATTTCCGAAACGGCGACTCCCGCAACGGCGACCCCGGCAACGACAAGTCCCACTGCCGCGCTTCCCACAACGGCGACCCCGGCAACGACGAGTCCCACTGCCGCGCTTCCCACAACGACAAGCGTCCCAACGACGACGCCCGTCGTCACTCCCGCAGCGATAGGTTCCGGCGCGGATATCGCACCCGCGTCAAGCGCAGCCGCGGAAAACGCAGCCGCGACTCCCGCAGCAACGACAAACGCAGACACGCGTCCATCACCGAAAGGCGACCTATCCGACGCCCTCCTTCGTGACCTGCCGCCAGCAACGGCGGAGCCCCACAGCTCTTCTACAAAGACAACGGCACCGAAGAGCGTCGCGGACGTTGCACACGCACCGCTCCAGGAGCCGCGCCCAGCTGCACTTGTGAACGACCAACGCGCCCCAACGAAGTCGCACCTCTTCGAGTCCCCCCAGGCCCACGACGAAAGCACATCCCCCCTCCGCGAAGCAGCCGGCGACATTCCACGGGACTCTACCAAAGCCGAAGTGCACCGAGCTGCTCGCCTGCACAGCAGCCCCTCCGCAGACCACTCCCCGCGCTCCCACAACACGAGCGATGAGGCCTATGTTCCAGAAGCCGTGGAGCTCGCCGCGCTGAACCCCGAGCGCACGGAGGATGCGGAGAGCGCACCGCAGGAGCACGGGGCGAAGGGCTCTGCTCTCTCCGAAGCTCGCCCGGCAGCTGTGAACCCGGACACGTCACCGACAACGACATCGTCCCCTGCCCAGAGCATGCCGGAAGCCCGGCCGTCTTCTTCCAGCCGACTCCTCGAGCATCTTCGCGCCTCTTTTCCCTCCGCGGAAGTGCGCATCTCCGAAGGGCGCGCCGGAGAGACCCACGTCTCGATGAATCACCCAGACTTCGGCGCCATCGAACTCAACCTGCAGATGACCAAGGGCGGTATCGACATCGCCGCACGCGTCGACGGGGCCATCGCCGCCAGCTTGCTTCGACGCAGCGAGACCTCGCTGCGCAAGACCATTCACCGCCGGGGTCTTTCCCTGGGACGGCTTCGTGTTGAACGAAACCAAAGACACCCCTCGCGGCGCTCAAAGCGCGGCATCGACCTGGAGGCCTAAGAAATGAACATCAACCCAAACGCCCTCGCGGGGCCTCAAGCCAGTCAGAGGCGCGAACAAGAACAAGCACAAGGCCAGCTCGGGAGGGACGACTTCATGAAGCTCCTCGTGACCCAGTTGCAAAACCAAGATCCGCTGGACCCGATGAAGTCCGAGCAGATGGTCACCCAGCTCAGCGAGCTGACAAGCGTCGAGGAACTCGTGGCCATCGAAGGTCGCATGCAGGCCCTCGAAGTCGGCATGGGAAGCCTCGCCAACACGCAGGTCATCTCCCTTGTCGGCAAGACCATCGTTGCGGACGGTTCGTCCCTTCGCCTGAGCGGCGACGGCCCCGTTGAATCGAGTCTAACCCTTGATGCGCCGGCGGAGAACGTCACCGTCGAGCTCAAGAACGCCGCCGGCGATGTCGTGCGAACGCTGGAGCTCGGAGCCGGCTCCCTCGGCCCCATGAACTTCACCTGGGATGGCCTCGACGACGATGGCAACGAGCTTCCGCCGGGCCGTTACGAGGTGACGGCGAGCGCGACGAACGCCGACGGGCAGCCCGTGGGTGTCGATACTGAGATGCGCGGAACCGTCGAGTCCGTCGGATACGACGACGGCTACCCCGAGCTGGTCGTCAACGGACGGCGAATCCTCCTGGGCGACGTCCGCGCCGTCGAAAACTAGAGCCGTCCGAAAAGTTCACTTGAGAAAAGTAAAGATCCACCCGCAAAGACCGAAGGAACAAACATGAGCATCATGCGATCAATGAACACAGGTGCCGCAGGGCTTCGTGCCCACGGCGAAGCGATGGGCACCACCAGCGACAACATCGCCAACACCAACACCGTTGGTTTCAAGCGACAGCGCGCCATCTTCCAGGACGTCCTCGGACGCTCCATTGGCGGAGGTGCACAGCCGGCAGCTGGCGCAGGCAGCCGCGTCGGACACATCCAGCAGATGTGGTCTCAAGGTGCGCTCCTTACCACGGACGCTCCGACGGACCTCGCGCTCTCCGGCGAAGGCTTCTTTGTCGTCGACGGCAACACCGGAGGCGCCGACGGACGTTTCTTTACCCGCGCAGGTCAGTTCGTCATCAACAACGAAGGCATGCTCGCAAACCCCGACGGCCTCCGGCTTCAGGGCTACACCGCCGCCGCCGACGGCACGATGGGTGGCGACCTCGGTGACCTCCAGGTCTCCGGACAGACCTTGCCAGCGAACCCGACGGCGTCCATCGAGCTATCGGTTCAGCTCGACTCCGAAGTACCGATCCCCGCCGTTCCCTTCGACCCTCTTGATCCCGCCGGCACCAGCAACTTCTCTACGTCGATGACCACGTACGACTCCTTGGGCAACGCCCATGAGACGAGCGTCTACTACGCAAAGACGGGCCCACAAACGTGGGACTGGCACGCGATGGTCGACGGCGCCGAAGTGGTCGGTGGAACTCCGGGCGTTCCTTTCCAAGGCGCCAATGGAACCGTCACCTTCGATGCCACCGGTGCCCTCGCCACGGAAACACCGGGCGCTTCTTCTTGGGACTTCGTGGATGCCGTCGCCGGCCAAGCCATCGACTTCGACTTTGGCGAGTCCATCGCCGAGGGCGGTACAGGCCTCACCGGCAGCACCGCCTTTGCCTCTCCCACAACGACCACCGGCCTCTTCCAGGACGGGTACGGCTCGGGAACTGTGGCGGGTCTCTCCGTCGCCGGCGACGGGACCGTGGAGGGCGTCTTCAGCAACGGGCAACGGCGCGTCATCGCCCAGGTCGCCGTCGCCGACTTCGCCAGCATCGATGGCCTGGAGCGCGGAGGCAACAACCTCTGGGTCGAGTCTCGCGACAGTGGCCAGGCCCTCATCGCCGGCGCTGGTACCGGAGGTCGCGGCAGCGTGGTCTCCGGCGCCCTCGAGCAGAGCACCGTGGACCTTGGACAAGAGTTCGTGGACCTCATCGGTGTCCAGCGCGGATTCCAGGCAAACTCGCGCATCATCACCACCGCCGACGAAATGTACGGTGAGCTCATCAACCTGAAGCGATAGTCGCCGAGAGCGATCCGAGTCCTAAGAAGATGGGACGGAACGAAAAAGCCCACGCTCTCCAAAGCGTGGGCTTCTCGTTTTAAGCGTCGCGACCAAACGGCCGCGATGCCTGCACCGAAACTATCGGCAGGGGCCGCGTCCGCCGCCACCTGGGTCCGAGCTGCTGCCGGAGTCGCTGTCCGAGTGTCCGCGTTGCGCGCAGACGCCGTACCCGCCTGGGTCGCCGCTGCCGTCGGGTCCGCCGCGGTTGTCACGGTCGGTGGCTCCCGTCGAGGGTCGGTTGGCTGGGTCTGCGCCGCCGCCGGTGTCACTGTCCGAAACGAGCTCCATCACCTGC
>JBGCFM010000214.1:0-10883 GCA_045106895.1 Polyangiales bacterium
ACGGCGTCGTCGACGTTCATGAAGACGTTTTCTTCGCCGATGCTCTTCCAGAGCCCCGACGCCTGCATCACGCGGGCGACGGGCATCTTTACGCTTGCGAGGACGAAGCGAATATCGCGACTTTGATAGTCAGCGACGATCTCTTGAAGCGCGTCGTTGGCGCTGCTGTCGAGCTGGCTGACACTGCACGCCTCCAGAACGACGGCGCGGAGAGGCGCTTCCGACTCGCGCTCGTGCTGGCGCAGGAAGTCGCGCAGGAAGCTCACGTTGCCAAAGTAGAACTGCGCGTCGATGCGCACGATGAGGACGCCGGGCACGGGGGCCGCGTCGTCGTAGTTGAGCACATTGCGAAAGTCGCGGCTGTTGCCGACTCGGCCGAGCACTGCGGCGTGCGGCTGCGTCGTTCGAAAGACAAAAAGAACGAGCGAAGCGACGACGCCCGCAAGGATCCCTCGTTCGATTCCGAGTCCGAGAGTTGCGGCGAAGGTCACAAGCAAGAGCCACATGTCGGAGCGCTTGACGACGCGTAGGCGCCGAAACGCTTTGACGTCGATGAGGCCCAAGACGGCGCTGATGATGATGGCAGCGAGAGTCGCCGTGGGGAGCGATTCGAAGAGGCCCGTCAGCAGGAGCAGCGTGAGCACGACCCAGATGGCCGTCACAAGAAGCGCTCGTGGACTGCTTGCTCCGGCTTGGGCGTGCACCGCTGAACGCGAAAAGCTCGCGCTGATGGGGAAGCCTTGGCTTAGGCCCGCGACGAGGTTTGCGGCACCGGCGGCGCCGAGCTCACGGTTTGGAGAGAGTTGATAGCCGCCACGGTTGGCGAAGGTCTGTGCGATGGAGATCATCGTCAGGTAGCCGACGAAGGCGATGGTGAGCGCGGTGGACGCGAGCTGCCGCAGCGTATCGAAGGCTATCGGCGGAAGGGAGAGGGTGGGGAGCCCCGGAGGGACATCTCCGACGACATCGACGCCCATCGTTCCCCAGCCGAGGAGCGTGCTTAGGCCGATGGAGAGCGCGACGACGACGAGCGCGCGGGGAAACGATTTCTTCCAGCGTTTCAGGAGGACGAGGAGCGCGACGGACGTGAGCCCAATGGCCACGGTCAGGAGATGCGCGCCCCGAAGCTCCTGGCTGAGAAAGAGCCCATCGGAGAACACGTTCTCCTTTGGCGGCGCCGGTAGACCCAGTAGGTGATGCAGTTGGCTCACGGCGATGAGGATCGCCGCGGCGGAGGTGAAGCCACTGATCACGGGTCGGCTGAGGAAGTTCACCAGGAACCCGGCGCGACAGGCGCCGAGTGCGAGCTGAATGACGCCGACCATCAGCGCCAGAAGCGCAGCGTAGGCGGCGTGGTTACTGGCGTTGACGAACGCCAACGAACCGAGCGACGTGCCAACGAGGAGCGTATCGAGGGCGCCGGGCCCGACGGCGAGCTCCCTCGAGCGACCGAAGATGGCGTAGACAACGAGGGGGAGGAGCGACGCGTAGAGGCCGTGAATGGCGGGAAGGCCTGCGACGAGTGCGTACGCCATACCTTGAGGGATGATGACGACGGCGGTGGTCGTGCCGGCGCTGATATTGCGCAGAAGCTCTTGTCGTCGCGACGCCGGAGGGGAAGAAGTCATGGTCTGGCCGCAAGGCGATGTAGCGGCGAGTGAAGTGGACGCAAGGCCATGGAGCCGACCCGCTTTGCGAGGGACCTGGAGCCTGCTAGATCGCTGCCCATGAGTGACACCGTCCAAGCATCCCACATTCTTCTCATGTACAAGGGCTCCTCGCGGTCCACGGCGACGCGTTCAATCGACGAAGCCGAGACGCTGATCAACGACCTCAAGGGTCAGCTCGATGGCGGCGCCAAGTTCGCGGATCTTGCCCAGGCCCACAGCGACTGCCCCTCCGGCAAGAGCGGCGGCGACCTTGGAAAGTTCGGTCGTGGTCAGATGGTCAAAGCCTTCGAGGAGACCGCCTTCGGCATGGAGGTCGGCGCCGTGAGCGATGTTGTCGTGACGGACTTCGGCTTCCACATCATCACGCGTACGGCGTAGTAAGCGGGCGCGAAGCTATTTCGCGTCGCCTTCGACAAGCCCCAGGCTCTCGGCGATGCCTTCGCTGCGGAGCCGGCTTGTGAGCGCATCGCGATCAACAGAGAAGGAGAAGCGCGCGGCTTCGAGGATTCGTTCTCGCCGGCGCTCTTCGTTTCGCAAGAAAGATGCGAGTTCGGGCGTATGACCTCGAACTTGAACGCCTCCTTGCCACTCGACGGGTACGCCCGACTCGGCGTGGGAGACGTAACCCCAGTCCACGGCCCAGCTCGCCGCGGCGAGGGATAGACGTTCCCGTGAGAGGAGCGCGTCCTCAAGGGCCAGGCAGTAGCCGCCGGCCTGGGCGTCTAGGTGGGACATCTCCTGTCGGTACATCACGGCGTTGTGAAAGTGCTCGCCCGTCGTGACGAGCCCGTCGAGCTTCAGGCGTTCGACGACGCGATAGAGCATCTCGAGGACCTGCGTGGCGAGGCCAAGACCCGGCGCATCTTGCCCAGGCAGTCGCGGGCGAGCCGCGGAAAAATGCGAGAGCGGGTCGCGCATCATGAGCCAATCGACGGTGAGCACTTCGAATGCTCGGTCGAGCCCCGGAAGCTCGCTTGGCACGAGGCGGCTCTTTCGCACCGCAAGCTCCATCACGCGAACCACTTCCGCGAGCTTCGGATGCTGAGCTTCAATGATGAGCGTGTGGCGGTCGTCGCGGAGCTCGAGGCGGTACTCCAGGTCGTCGTACCCGCGCTCTTGAAGGTACTCGACGAAGCCATAGCGGCTCAGCGCGAGGGCGATGCCTTCGCTTCCGTAGAAGTCGAGGAAACGAGCTGGGCCGCGTCGCGCGGCTTGGTCGCCCACGAGGTCGTCACCGAGTGCGAAATCGTCCTGCGCCGTTTCCATAAGCTCGATGCGCCCAAGCTTCTGCGCGATGCGCCTGAACTTCTTTGCGTGTCGCGTCATAGGGGGGTGGATTCCTCGAGCACTAGAGAACGGCACGTAGCGCGCTTGACCTTAGCAAGAGCCGTGGTGGGCAACGCATCGACCACGCGGATGAGTCTGGGCTTGGCGTAAGCGGGGAGCGCCGCAGCGTTCACCAGCGCTGGAAGTCGTGCACCGTCCTTGGGGACTGCCAGGAGAGCGACGACCTCGCCCCACTCCTCGCTTGGCACGCCCACCACACATACCGCCTCGAAGCCTCGCGTCGCCAGGAGCGCGCGTTCCACTTCGCTCGGGTCCACGTTCTCTCCGCCCGTGATGATGGTGTCGCCGGCTCGTCCCATCACTTCGAGGTGCCCATCGGCATCGAAGGCCGCGCGGTCTCCTGTGTGAAAGAACCCGTCCGCGTCAAAGCTGCTTCGGTCGAGTCCTGCGTCGCCCTCGTAACCGTCGAAGAGGCTGGGTCCTCGAAGCCAAAGCTCCCCGTCGCGAACTTGTCCTTCCAGTCCGTCGAGGAGCCTGCCGTTGCCCGGCTCGCCGGGGCGCGCCGTCGCCGCCTGCGCGCAGGTCTCTGTCATTCCGTAGGTCGGGTAGATGGGGTAGCCGTGCTCTAGAGCGCGCTCTCTGAGTTTGGCCGGGAGCCGAGCGCCGCCAACCAAGATGGCGCGAACAGAAGCGGGCAAACGAACACCAGCTTCGAGTAGCCGGTGTAGCTGCGTGGGAACCAGGGAGAGAAGCGTCACGCGCTCCATCGCGCACACCGTCGGGAGCGCTTTCGAGTTGTCACCGAGCACCACGGTGCGACCCGCCCGGAGGCAGCGAAGAAGAACGGAGAGGCCACCGATGTGGGCCGGAGGCAGGAAGAGGCCCCAGCGGTCGCCGTCCTGCCAGCCAAGACGTTTTGCGCTCGCGTCCAGCGCCGCGGCGACGGCGGAGCGCGAGAGCCGAACCCGTTTGGGCTCCCCGCTGGTCCCCGAGGTGAAGAGCACAGTGAATGTGTCTTCGCCGGCGACGGGCTGGGCGGGGCTCCCCTCGTATAGGAAGCGGGCGCCTGCGCTGCGCGCGCGTTGCTTCTGGTCACGCTCCGAGAGGGCCGGGTGAATCAGGACAAGGCATACGCGAAGTTCGACGGCCGCCAGGAGAAGGCTGACGCTCTCGACGCTCGACTCCGGCACGATAGCGAGACGCTGACCGGGGCCAAAACCTGCGCCCGCGAGGCGCTCGCGCTCACGTTGGATCCGGCGATGAAGGCCGCCGTAGCTGACGCCCATCCCGCGGTGTGTCAGTGCCAGGGCGTCGGGCTTCACATCGCACCAGTGCGTGAAGTCCAACGTACCGAAGCGCTCGCCGTTCATGTCCCCTCGTGCACTGGCCACCGATTGCCCTCCCAGGGCTCAAGCATGCCGTTTGCAGCGAGAGTGGTCGAGTGCCCGGCGTAGGCGTGCAACGCGGAGTGCCGGCCGAGTCCCTGGGCATAGCCAGGGCTCGCAAAGCGAAACGCAAAGCGCGCCGTGGCGGCGTAGGCCAGGGGACCACCAAAGAGGTGACTTAGGATGACCGGGGCGCCGTGTTTGGTTGCGACTTCACAGAGCGCGAGCGTCTTGGAGGGGCCGACGGCCATGGGCTTGACGACGAGGACCTGAGCCCATCCCTTGCTGAGCGCTTCGCGCAGCCTCGCGACGCCGTCTGGCCCGTGCAGAGACTCGTCGAGGGCGATAGGAACGGGGCTTGGATGGAGTGTCGCGAGTCGCTCGTAGGGAACGGGTTCCTCCACGAACTCTGCGCCGAGGAGGGCGAGTCTTCCGAGTACCCGATCTGCGTCCGGACCAAGGGAGCCGTTCGCGTCGAAGCGAACCGGCCGAGTCTGTGTTTTGGCGAGCTCCATTTCCGCGTCGATGTCTCGACCGAGCTTGCACTTCCACGCTCCGCCTTGGGCTTGAGAATCAAGAGTCGCGAGGGACAGTGGAGGAGACGCTGGCGCGAAGGCTTCTCCGCGTAGCTCCAGCTGCGCCGCATGCCACGCGAACTCCGCCGCCGGTGGCAGCGCGCCTCCCGCTCGAAGCGCTCGTTCGCAGTCGTCCAAGGTCTCCATCGAGTAGCCCGGAAGGGGAGCCGCCTCGCCACGACCGATGCGCTCTCCGTCCCGGAGCTCGACGATGAGCGCCTCACGTTTTGTCCACGTGTGCTTCGCGTTCTGCGCGGAGAACGTTCCACTCACACGCTTGAGCGAGACCTTCATGAGAGGAGCGGAGCGAGGGAGAGGCCGAGCGCGAAGAGCCCGCCGTGAATGGTCATCAGCTTTGCGGAGCCTGCGAGGGTCGCGTTGAGCGGAGCTCCTTCAAGCTGGACGAGGTCCCGGCGGAGGGAAAACGCGAGGGGCAGCGTCAGCAAAGGCGCCAGGGGCGCGAAGCTCTTCAGGTGCCAGGCGAAAAACACCGGCACGACATAGGCGAGGAGCAACAGAAACGTGTACTGACCCACGCTGGGCCCTTTGCCGAAGCGCACTGCGAGCGTCCGTTTTCCAACTTTGACGTCGGTGTGCCGGTCGCGGACGTTGTTCACAACAAGAATGTTTGTCGCGAGTCCGCCGACGGGGAGCGCGGCGATGAAGGCTTCCATAGGAACGTCTCCCGTTTGCACGAAGACCGTTCCACCCACAGCGACGAAGCCGAAGAAGACCATGACGAAGACATCACCAAGCCCGTGGTACGCGAGGGGGAATGGACCTCCCGTATAGGCAATGCCGGACAGGATCGACAGGACGCCGATGGCGACGATGACGGGCCCCGCGACGTATACGAGGTAGAGCCCGAGGAGAGTGGCCAGGCCAAAGGCGACGAACATGCCAACGTAGAGCTGCCTCGGCGTGAGAAGACCTGCCTGCGCCGCGCGGACCGGGCCCACGCGCTCTTCCGTGTCAGCGCCTTTCTCAAAATCGAAGACGTCGTTGGCAAAGTTCGTCGCGATCTGAATCGCGCTCGCGCCGCCGAGCGCGGCGAGCGCCGGCCACAAACGAAAGCCTCCCGCGATGTACGCGAGGGCGGTTCCGACGGCGACGGGAATGAACGCTGCGCTCAGGGTGGCGGGGCGGGCGGCGATCACCCAGGCGCGGAATTGGCTCATGCTGCGATCCTTGCGATGAGGGAGGGGGCCCAAAGAAGTGCGTCGTGGCCCGCGTTTGGGACTACGTGGACCTTTGCGTCGCTGCGCGCGGCGATGTCGCCCGCGATGCTCCGAAACTTCGTGTCGCGCTCACCAACGACGATGTGCGTGTTTCGTAGACCCTGCAGCTGCTCGGTATACGAAGGCATTTGACCGAGGCCCAAGATTCGAAGGGCTGCCGCGAGGCCAGTCGCGCGATGAGCGAGTCGAATCGCGCGCCGCTCTGCGCGTACATCGGCGGGGAGGGTATCTTCGTCGAAGAGCGGGAGGGCCTGCCACGCGTCGATGAACGCGACGAGCCCGTCACGCTCGAGTTCCGTCGCTCGGACTTCATCTTCGCGCTTTCGGGTCTCGCGCTCGTCTTGGGTTTTAAGTCCTGGACTCACCCCAATCAGAATGAGCCGGTCAAAGCGTTCCGGGGCGAGCAAGGCCATCGCCAGCGCGAGACGCGACCCAAGCGAGTAGCCGACGCACACACGCGACGTGGTGTGCGCGAGGAGATACTGCGCCTCTTCTTCGAAGGTCGCGCTGCGCGTGAGGTTTGGTGCGCGACCGTGTCCAAGTAGCCATGGCGCTTCCCAGCCGCTTGCGTTGCCAAGTGCGCCCAAAAGCCTGTCGCCACTCTGGGGAGCGCCGGTGAAGCCGTGGAGAAAGAGCGTCACCTTCGAAGGACCTGCAACGCCCCCTGGAGAGCCGCCCGCGTGCGTGCATCGGAATCCGTCGGCAGCTGAACCTCGATGAGCGTCGTGCCCTTCGTTCGAAACCCTTGTCGCAGCTCTTTGTCGAGTGACGCGACATCGCGCGGGCATGCGTAGTGCGCGCCGAACGCTGCTGCAGCTTTGTCAAAGCTGGCGGTGTGCTTGGTGGCGAAGTGCTCTTCGAAGATCTCGCGTTCGATGTCCTCAGAAACAGGGAGACGCTCGAAGATCCGGCCACCTTGGTCGTTGAGGACCACGACAACGAGAGTCGCGCCGGGGGGCGTGAGAGCGAGGCTCTTGATGTCGTGAAGGAGGCTGACGTCACCGAGCATGAGGCCGACGGGGTAGCCCGCGGCGGACGCACCGGCGGCACCCGCGACGAGGCCGTCGATTCCCGAGAGCCCGCGCTGATGCAAAACACCTGGAGCGCGCCGTGAACCAAAGAGATCGAGGTGACGAATCGACAGGCTGTTGCCGGCCATCAAGAGACCATCTCTTGGGACGGCTTCGCTGAAGAGCCGGGCGACGCTTGCGTGACCTAAGGTCTCGCGCTCTACGTTGCCGAGGACTTCTGCCACGTTCTCCGAGAGCTCAGCGCACCAGGGAGCGCGGTCCCTGAGTCCGTTTGCCAGGCGCGTCACGAAATCATGGAGCGCGCCGAAGGCGATGAGGTCCGCGTTGGAGCCGGGGTCGTACCAAGGACCGGGCGTGATGACGATGCGCTTGCGCTGCGATGACCAGGCTTCCCAGCCGCTGTCGATGGGCGGACGACCGAGCTGGAGGATCACATCGGGATCAAAGCTGTCGAGGAAGGGGAGGCCGTGAAGCTGACTTGTGAGGTCGGCGAGAATCGGTGCACCGAGGCACTCCGCGAGGCGCCGCGTTGGCGCTCGCAATCCGCGCTGCGCAAGGCTCGCTGGGCCCGCGACGATGGCGGGGCGCTCTCCGCGGGCGAGGACCTCGCCGATGGCGTCGAGCGCGTTATCACTGGCAGCTCCGCCTTCGGGGACAAACACGCGGGGCTGGGGGAAGAGGGGCGCGTCACTGCGCCCTTCGAGGGGTTTCCGAAGCGGGACGTTAATGTGCACGGGACCAGCGTGCGGGAAGGTGGCGTCCAGCATGACCTTTCGGCACCGCCGAATGACGCCGCGCAACGCCGCGTCGCTATCGGTAGCGGTGCCCAGGTCAAGGAACGTTCGCACGTGTCCGCCGAAGAGCCGCGTCTGGTCGGTGGTCTGGTTCGCGCCGCTGCCCTGGAGCTCGGGCGGACGGTCGGAGCTGACGACCACAAGCGGCTGCGAGTCCGCCGACGCCTCCATGACGGCGGGCAGGTAATGACCCGCGGCGCTGCCGGATGTGCAGAGGAGCGCCACGGGTTTCCCCGTCGCACGAACGAGACCCAGCGCGAAGAACGCCGCACAGCGTTCGTCGATGATCGTGTGGAGCGATAGGCCGGCATCCAGCGACGCGAGAACGAGCGGCGTGGAACGAGACCCAGGGCTGGCGACAACCTGCTCACACCCTCCAGAACGGAGGGTGTCCATGATGGCTCGAGCCCATGGGATCTGTGGGTTCATGTTGGTCCGGAGCTAGTTCTCGGAAGACTTTTTGCTTCGTGGCTTTTCGGCGCCGAGGGCACCCAAGAAAGCCTCGAGCTTCAGTTCGCTCTCCTGATACTCCAGGTCGGCCTTCGAGTCTTGCACGATTCCGCCGCCGGCGTACGCCGTCGCGCGCTCTTCTTCGACGATACCGCATCGGAGAGCCACGCTGAACTCGCCCTCGCCGGCGGCGTCGAAGCTGCCGATGGGGGACGCGTACCAGCCACGCGGAGATTCGTTGGTTCGAATGTGCTCGACGGCTGCCGCGCGCGGGACACCACCAACCGCCGGCGTTGGGTGAAGCGACTCGACGAGGGAGAGGATATGAGCGTCGTCTTTGAGATCCCCTTCGATGGGCGTCTCAAGGTGAAGCACGTTTGCGAGTTCCCGCACCACAACACCCGAGTCCGGGCTGAGGTCCACGGAGTCGCGAAGAGAATCGTGGATGGCGTCGACGACGAGGCGGTGCTCCCACGCGTCCTTCTTGGAGGCGATGAGCTCCTCACGCTTGCCGTGAGGAACCGTGCCTGCGAGCGCGACTGTTTCGACGTGCTGCCCTTGTCGGCGCACGAGGCGTTCCGGCGTCGCTCCAACGAAGGTTCGTTGGTCGATGCGAAACGCGAAGCGAGTGCACGCGGGGAAGCGCTCGCGGAATGCGAGGAGTGGGACGAGGTCGTCGATGGGCGCTTCGAGGTCTACTTCGAGTCGACGTGCGGCGACGACCTTCTCGTAGCGTCCAGACTCGATGTCCGTGCGCAGCAAGTCGATTCGCTCGTGGTACTTCTCTGGCGACTCCGTCTCGCGTCGTTGGTACGATGCGGCGCTCGGCGGCTCGTGGTTCTTGGCGAGTCGCTCCAAGTAGTCTGCGTATTCGCTCGGAGCGGCGTCCCCGAAGTCGCCCTTGGGGAGCGTCAGACGAAGCCAGGCCTGGCCTTCACTACATCCGTAGAGCCATCGCGGCATCACGAAGAGTGCGTCGCCAAAGGCCTCCCAGAGTGTGTCGTCGGCGGCCCCCTCGTTGAAGGCAAAGCCGCCATAGAAGCGCGGCGGAGGAGCGAAGACCTTCGGGGAATCAAGGCGCTTGATGCCTCGAAAGACATCGTCGGCGAGCTCTTGGATTCGCTCGAAGCGGCCTGGGCCGCTGGCACGCAACTCGACGCCTACACCGAGGCCCGCGACGCCGTCTTCGCCGGAGGCGAGCAGCAGAGCGCGCGGGTCAGCGCCGCCGCGAAGCAGGTTCTCCGGAAGGCACACGGGCGCAGGGAGAGTGATCACACGAAGCGAATCCACCGGCAGTTTGGCGATGGCGCTTTCCAGGAACGGAGGCTGTTTCCGCTGATGTGCATACAAGCCGCTCATCGTGATCTCCCGACGTAAAGGTTGGCCGCGCCGAAGGTGAGTCGACGAACTTCGACGTCTCGAACTCCGGATTTCTGCATGAGCGCCGCAAAGGCCGGCGCGCTTGGGAACGCCGCGATGGACTCTTGCAGGTAGCGGTACTCCGCTTGCCCTGACACGAGCGCGCCGATGCGTGGAACGACGTGGTGAACGTGAAAGCGAGCCAAGGGGCCGATGAGAGTCCCGTCGGGCTCGCCGAGTTCCAGGATCACGATGCGTCCGCCTGGGCGAACGACGCGGACCATCTCCCGGAGCGCGAGCTCTCGGTCTGGAACGTTGCGAATGCCAAAGGCCATGGAGCAAGCATCGAACTCGTTCTCTCCGTAAGGCAGCGCTTGAGCGTCGCCTTCGTCGAGGGTGACGCGGGCGCGGCTCTTTTTGACCTTGGCGCGCCCGACGCTGAGCATATTCGGCGAGGGGTCGCTTCCGACGACGCTGACGCTGGCGGACTCGGCGATTTGCAGCGCGAGGTCTGCGGTCCCCGTGGCGAGGTCGAGGACGTGGTCCCCGGTTTCGAGTTCGAGGGCGTCGACGGCGTCACGGCGCCAGCCTTGGTCGATGCCGAGGGAAAGCACCCGGTTGAGGACATCGTATCGCTCTGCGATGGCGTCGAACATCGAGCCGCTGCCGAGACGTGTTGGATTGGACTGAGTCATGGCTATCGCTCCCGGCTGACGCAGGCTTCTGCGACGGTGAGAAGGGCAGAACGAGCTTCGGAGTCTTCGAAGGAGGCGAGGGAGTCGACGGCCTTGCTGGCGTGCTCTCGCGCGAGGTCGCGTGTCGCCGCGAGGGCGCCCGTCGCCTCGAGGGCTTCGCTGAGGATGGAGCGCGCGGCGGGGGTCACGACACTGTCGGCGTCGAGGCCCAGGGCCAGAATCTCACGGACGCGTGGGTCTCTGTCCCGCGCGAGAAGCAGAGGGTGCGTCATCTTGCCTTCGCGGAGGTCGGCGAAGAGACCCTTGCCGGTCTTGGATTCGTCACCGGTGTAGTCGGGGAGGTCGTCGACGAGCTGAAAGGCGACGCCGAGGTGCTTGCCGTAGGTCTCCAGCTCTCGT
>JBGCFM010000215.1:0-23045 GCA_045106895.1 Polyangiales bacterium
CGCGAGAAGCCGGACCAAAGAGTCGTGCAGGCGTGCGACGGGGTTCGGGCCTCCTTCGATGCCCGTGATTCGATCGACGATCAAACCTTCGTTGTCCACGATGATGGTGGAAGGAAGGGCGTTGTCCGGGAAGAAGGGCGAAAGGAGCTGTGCGGGATCGACGAGCTGAGTGTTCGTGAGGCCGAAGCGCTCGACCCACTGTGTGCAGTAGCCTTCTGGTGGAGGGTTGAAGTCCGCGTCCTGGGTGATGACCTGCACAACGTGAACGTCGGCTGGGTCGAACATCTGGTTGATCTCTGCCTCAAGGACTCGGCTCTCGGCAATGCAGGGGTTGCACCAGCCAGCGGCGATGCTGATAACCGTGAGCTTCGCATCGCACGCGCCCTGGTCTGGGAACGCGTAGCTGTCGCCGTTGCAGTCCTGCATGTCGAAGTCGTTGCCCTGAGCCACGGTTCCGATGGGCTGCATTCGCGCTCCAATGGTCGCGCCGTAAGGACCGTTCCAGGCGCAAGCGCCCACTGGGCCAGCGTCTGGCGTTGGGCCCGCGTCTTCTCCGGCTGGTCCGGCGTCCGGGTCGGGTCCCGTGTCGGTGCCACCGGCGTCAACCTCCGGGCCGCTGTCCGCGACGGGGAGAGTATCATCGTCTCCACAGCCAAAAGCCATCGTGGTGGCCAGTGCGAGAATCGTCCAAATGCGCATTCTTAGAGTCCTTCCAGGGCTCCAGCGTCATGACGCTGCAGCAAAGTTCTGTATATCAGTGAGTTCGGGGGCCGTCGAGGCAGCGCCCCTATGGGTGGGATAGGCCCGAGCTATCGCTGGGCCTATGTTGGCGCGCCGGAAACGTTACAAGTTTAATCGGTGTCGCTTACTCGGGGGCGCAGCGACCGATCATGTTGTCGCCGGAGCCCAGGATCTGACAGGCGTGGCCGGTGGGACACGGATCGTTACGGCAGTCCACGGGGATGCAAATGCCGTTGTTGAAGCGCTTTCCGGCGATGGTTCGAAGGCACTGGCGGCCTGGACGACACTCGCTGTCCATTCCGCAAGGCGCGTAGCAGCTTCCTTCGCTTCCGGCGCTCAGGTCGCCGACGGGAATGCAGATGTCGCCATCGTTCGGGCAGTGGGTGGTGGGAAGGGTGTCACCCAAGTAGAAGTTGCTGGACTGGAAGCCTGCAGGGATGGTGCAGAGCGAGCGGCAAGAGCCATTGGCCTCGCCGGTAAAGCCGCCGTCTTGGACGGCGAGGGTGCAGTCGCCGCTGATGCACTCGCTGTCGCTCTCGCAGGCTTCGTTGGTGACGGCGCCTTCGGTGGGGGTGCTGCCTTCGGGGACGCAGGTCGCGGCTTGCTCGTTGCATTCGGCGCCGGGACCGCAGTCGGAGTCTTCATCGCAGTAGCCAATGCAACGTCCGGTCGGTGGTGGGGCACCAGGAGAGGTGCTGGGATCGTCGATGTCGACACACACGTAGTTCTCGCCGCGGCTGCAATCCACGGAGTTGAAACAGCGGGCAACACACGACATTCCTGCGCGATCGTTGGCCTCAAGGCAGTCGTTGAAGCGAATACCGTCATCGCAGGGGCGTCGATCGACGCAGCTGACGCTGCACTGTCCGCCAGGGAACCCGTCCTCGGGCTGTCGGCAGTAGGCGCCGCTGCCGGGGCACTGCTCGTCGACGGTGCACTCGCCGAAGAGTCGGCTCGGTTCCGGCGGGCCCGCGTCGAAGACGTCTGGGGGGCCGGCATCGAAGACGTCGGGCGCTCCTGCATCGGGCTCACCCGCATCGAGAATCGGAAGGGTGCTGTCGTCACCGCAGGCGACGAGAGAGAGAAGAGCGAGCAGACAAGAAAAGCGCATTCGTCAGGCCTAGCACCTTCTCTTTCGATGTGCCGGCTGCCGTGTGCGGGTATGCGGAGATATCAGGCGAAATCGACGTTTCGACCAAGAACAGCTGGGCTTACGCGAGTCCCAAGTTTTGGGTGGTCCAAGCGATAAGTTCGCCGATGACCTCGTCCCGGTTCGTCTCGTTGAGGATCTCGTGGCGCGCGCCCTCATGGAGAGAAAGGGTCACGTTCTTGAGCCCCGCATCCTTGTAGGCGCCCTCCAGCTGGCGGAGGCCTTTGCCCTTTTCACTGACGGGGTCTTCGCCGCCGCCGACGATGAACAGAGGGAGCTCCGCCGGTATGCGGCGCTGCCGAAACGGGTCCGAGATGGGGCCAAGGGCGTCGAGGAGCCCGACCCAGCTTTCGGTGCTGATGCCAAAACCGCAGAGGGGGTCCGCCACGTAGGCGTCGACCTGGTCGTTGTCCCGGGACAACCAGTCGGATTCCGTGCGGCCCTCGAAGTCGTCGTTGAACTTTCCGAAGCTGAGATTCTGAAGAAGGTTGCTGGGTTTGCTCGGCTTCACGCGCCATCGCTCGAAGCGCGCCACCAATCGGCCCGCGGCGGCGATCGCCGGGGGCTTGCCGTTGCTGCCGCTGAGGATCCACGCCGCAGCGTGTTCCGGTGCATCCAGGATGAGTTGCTGCGCCATGAAGGAACCCATCGAGTGTGCGAGGAGCGCCATCGGCAAGTCGCCGTGGCTCTTCCGTTCGTGATCACCAACACGTCGGATGTCTTCGACGACGGTGTTCCACGGGCCCATGTGGCCAAGCTCGTTCGGTTTCGCGCTCTGGCCATGGCCGCGCGTGTCATGCCCGAACACCAAGAAGCCAGCCTTGGCGAAGGCCTTCGCGACGTAGTCGTAGCGGCGAATGTGTTCCGCCATGCCGTGCACGAGTTGCAACATGGCCCGAGGCTCACCTTCGGGCTCCCAGCGGACCGTCGAGAGAGTTGCACCGGGGACTTCTAAGGTAGAACTAATCATTGCCGGCTCCCATCATAGGCCTGAATCGCCGTGTAGTCTCTAACAGCGCTGAGTTGCTCGGCGAAAACACGTGGGTCGCTTGTGGGGAGCTCACAGCGGCCTCGTTCACACACGTAGGCCGTCGCATCTCCGTCCATCACTCGCTTCCCCTGCAGCAGTGGCAGGTCTGAGCCGTGGTTGTCGCGCACGACGAGGGCGACGCGGTTCGGCAGGAAGCTCCGCCGAAGTACGTCTAGTAGGGGAGCGCCGGAACCGTCTTCGCGCTCCACAATGACGATTTCCCGTGGAATATCCGAGTAGCGGTCCACGCCCATCAGGAAACGTGGTGCGCCCGTCGCGTAGCGCGCGAGTCCCCTCGAAAACGCGCCCATCAGCCGCTCGGCGCCTTGGCGGTAGGAGTCGTCGTCCGTGAGTGACCAGAGGCGGAGTAGGTTGTCGAGGGCGAGGGAGTTGCCCGAAGGGACGGCGCCATCCGTGAAGGGTTTGTCGCGGGTGAGAAGCTGCTCCGCGTCGTCCGCCGTCACGTAGTAGCCGCCGCGCGAATCGTCGAGGAAGTGCGCGTCGAGTTCGCTCTGAAGTCGGCGCGCAGCCTCGAACCAGCGCATATCGCTCGTGGTCTCGAAGAGGTCGAGGAGCCCCGCGATGAAGAATGAGTAGTCCTGCACATAAGCGCGATGGCGGACGGCGCCGTTCAGCGTGCTTCGCATCAGGCGCTCGTCGCTGTCTTGGCTCGTTTCGAGAAGATGTCCCGCGGCGCGGACAGCGATGTCTTCGTAGCGCGGGTCGTTCAATACGAAAGCCGCCTTCGCGAAGGCGCTGATCATCAGGCCATTCCAGGCGGTGAGGATCTTGTCATCTCGAAGCGGGCGAGGGCGCTGCGCTTCGCGGGCGTCCCAGAGGATTTGGTGAGCCTCGTTGATCGATGCGCGAAGCGCCTCTGGCGTTTTGCTTCGTTCGGTGGCGACGAGGTCGAGGGGGCGAGGGACTTCGAGAATATTACGACCCTCGAAATTGCCGCGTGCTGTAAGCGGGTGATACGCGCCAAGGTCTGCGCGCAGCTCATCGCGTCCACGGAAGAGCGCGTCGATTTCGGGGATGGTCCACGTGAAGTAGTAACCCTCTTCGCGGTGCCCCGCCGGCGTCATGCTGTCCGCGTCGGTGGCGGAATAGAAGACGCCTTCGTCGTTGGTCATCTCCCGGGCAACGTAGTCGAGAGTTTCACGCGCGACGCGAAGGAAGTCCTCGTCACCGGTGGCTTGGTAGCCTTCCAGGTAGCTAAGGGCGAGCTGCCCATTGTCGTAGAGCATCTTCTCGAAGTGGGGCACGAGCCAACGGGCGTCCGTCGAGTAGCGGTGAAAGCCGCCGCCCGCTTGGTCGTACATGCCGCCGGCAGCCATCGCCGTTAGTGTCGTAGCCACCATCTGCCGCATCTGCGCGTTTTGCGTCCGGCGACTCACGCGGAGGAGCAGGCCAACGCGACTCGGCTGAGGAAACTTTGGCGCGCGACCGAAGCCGCCGTGACGTGGGTCGAAACTCGACGCGATGCGATTTGCCGCGCTGGCGACGAGGGCCGGCGAGGGCACGTCTCCCGCGGGCTGTGGCGCCGCTTGCGCTTGAATTCGCTGACTGAGCTGCTGCGCTTCGGCGACGACCTCCGAGGCGGAATTTTGGTAGCGCTCCGTGAGCTCGGCGAGAATCTCTATGAAGCCGCGCCGGGAACCACGGACGCCCGCGCGCGGCGGAAAGTACGTGCCGGCGAAAAACGGGTCTCCGTCCGGCGTTAGCACCACGGTCATCGGCCAGCCGCCGCGCCCCGTGAGCATCTGAACCGCGCTCATGTAGATCTCGTCGATGTCCGGGCGCTCTTCGCGGTCGACTTTGATGGGCACGTAGTGGGCGTTGATGTACGCGGCGATCTCTTCGTCTTCGAAGGACTCTTCCTCCATGACGTGACACCAATGACAGGTCGAATAGCCGATGCTCAGGAGCACAGCTTTGCCTTCGCGGCGGGCGCGCTCAAAAGCTCCGTCGCCCCATGGCGCCCAGTTCACCGGGTTGTGCGCGTGCTGCAGAAGGTAGGGGCTCGTCTCTTCAATGAGGCGGTTGATGAAGCGCGGCGCATCACCGTCCATGTGGCGGGTGCGTGCTTCGTAGTCGTCGCCCTTCGCAGCGAGTGCGGCTCGAAGGCGAGTCATCAGTACGTCGTCGACCACTTCAATCCCTGGCAAGTGTGGGTTTCCAGCGACGACTTCGTCGCCCTCGGCTTCGGCGGGTGCCGTCGTGTTGCTCGGTGTCGCTTCACACCGACACGCCACCAAGAAGACCAACAACAACAAGCGCATGAGCGGTCATATGACACTCATCCGAAGATAGCCAGGGCTGGGCGCGGCCTGCCGTGCTCAGGCGTGAGCGGGGGCGGCGTTCTGATCCGCGAGTGGACGCTGTGGCTTTGTGCCCTGTGCCAGTGCCTGCATGATGATGGGCCCCGCAAGGACGAAACCGTTTATATCCGGCGCGAGCTGCGTGACGACGCCGGCCAGGAGAGAGAACGCCCGGCCGTAGAGCACGATGTCTTGGGGGATGACGACCCCTTCCATCTTGTCGATGAACTCCAAGACCTGTGCCTTGAGCCCGGTGATGTCGAGCTCCTTGAGCTCTTCCGGCGAAAGCTCGAAGAGCTCTTCGAAGAACTCCTTGAGGAGTGGACGCGCCAGTTCAGCGTCGCGCTCACTGAGGATGCCAAGTTCGACGATGGACTTCGAGAAGCCGTCGATGTCGCGGACCATAAACGCGAAGGCCGAGCGGACGAGCTTCTCGTGAAAGTCCTTCGGTAAGATCTTTGATTGGCCAAAGTCGAGGATGCACACCTCGGCGCTGCCATCCTCGCCCTTGCGCACCAGCAAGTTCCCGGGGTGAGGGTCGGACTGAAATACGCCGTCGACGAAGAACATCGTCGCGTAGGCGCGCATGACCTTCTGAATGATGTCGTGGACTTCCAGTCCCGCGGCGTCGATGCCTGCACGGTCTGTGATCTTCATCCCGTCGAAGAACTCCGTGCAGATGACGCCGTTCGAAGTGTGTTCGCGAACCACGCGCGGGACGAGGACGCTCTGCACCGGACGCATGTTCTCTTCGATGCGTTCTGTAAAAAGAGCCTCTTGCTCGTAGTCGAGCTCTGTACTTAGCGCTCGGCCGATCTCTTTGTAGATGTCCGAGAGCGGGACCTTGGGGACGAAGCGGTTGAAAAGCGGTACAGCGATTCGCATGGCGGCGAGGTCGCACTGGAGTTTCATCTCGACGTCGGGGTAACGAACCTTCACCGCGACGTCGCGGCCGTCTTTGAGCGTGGCTCGATGCACTTGGCCAAAGCTCGCCGCGGCGACGGCTTCGTGGGTCACGGACTCGAAGACGGCGTCTGGGTCGCCACCGAGCTCACGCTGCAGGTGGGGACGGATTCGGCGCCACGACGTCGGCGTCACTTTGTCCTGGAGGGGAGCCATCGCCTTGAGCCACTCGTCGGGAACGAGGTCTACGCGGGTGGAGATGATCTGGCCGACCTTGATCAAGCCGCCGCGCATTCGAACGGCGGTCCGGTAGAAGCGCGCAGCGTTCTTCGTGTGCGCCTTTCGAAAGGCTGCGTCGCTGGGCGGCGAGCCGAAGTATTTGCCGCGCAGATAGAGCCACAGGTACGAAAGGTAGATAGGCACCATCGTCGTAAAGACGAGGAGAAAGCGCGCTGGAATGTGCCACAACTTCCGCATCGCCGGCAGGCTAGCAGGCTGACGGCGAAGAGCCGCCTAAGCTGCGTTCTTGTTTGAGGGCAGTGTGGACGGCCGGCGCTCAGAACTTCCGTAACTTTGGCGCGCCGGTGGTATAGGGGCGGCATGAATGTGGTGATCATCGGGAATGGTGTGGCGGGGATTGAGGCGGCGCGCGGTGTCCGCGCCAAAGACACGGCCGCTTCAATCACGATCGTCAGCGAGGAGTCCGACCACTTCTTCTCGCGCACGGCGCTGATGTGGGTCGCCGCGGGACAGCTCAGCCATCGCTGCATCGAGCCCTATCCACGCGATTTCTATGAGACGAACGGCTTCGTTCGGGTGCGCGAGCGTGCTCTTCGCGTCGAAGAAGGCCTGGTTCATCTCCAGAGCGGCAACACGCTGCCCTTCGACCGCCTGCTCATCGCCTGCGGGTCTGCGCCGCGGAGCGGACCGTGGCCCGGGAGTGAGCTCCCAGGCGTTGGCCACTTCGTGACGATGCAAGACCTCGAGTGGCTGGAAGATGAGCTTCACGGCGGGCCGAGTCACAACGGCGGACCACCCCGCGCAGACCACCACCTCGATGGGGCGGTGGAGTCCCCGTACTCCCGCCGTAGGTCCTTGCGCAGCGAACGAGGAGGACCACCGGCAAACCCTTGCGTCATCGGCGGCGGTCTCGTCGGCATCGAGGCGGTGGAGGTCTTTCACGCAGCGGGTCTGCACCCGCGCTTCTTCATCCGCGAAGACTGGTTTTGGCCGATGGCCATCGATGAGCGCGAGTCCACGTGGATCGCCGAACGCATGCGCGAAGGCGGCGTCGAGATGCACCTCGGCGAAGACGTGAAGACGATTGAAGGTGCTGGAAAGGTCACCGGTGTCACGACGGACAAAGGCGAATACGAGCAAGACCTGGTCGTTGTCGCCATCGGCGTCGTGGCCAACACGAAGTGGCTCGAAGGCAGCGACATCGAGCGCGACGGGCGCGGCGGAATCGTCGTGGACGAGTCACAGCAGACCAGCATGAAGAACGTCTACGCCGCCGGCGATTGCGCCTCGGTCCGCTGGTTTGATGGACGGCAAGGGCCCGAGCAGCTCTGGTACACCGGGCGTGACCAAGGACGCGTCGCCGCCGAGTCGATGCTCGGGGGCTCCGCAACCTACGCGCGCGGCACTTGGTACAACAGCGCGAAGCTCTTCGACATCGAATACACGACGGCGGGGCTTGTCGGCATGAAGCAGCCGAACGAGCAGGAGTGGTTCTTCGAAGAGAGCGGCAAGGTACGCAGCACGACGCGCATCGTCGTCTCCGGCGACGCGGTCATCGGCTTCAACTTTCTCGGGCGCCGCTGGGACCATGAGGTCCTCGTTCGTTTTATCGAAGAAAAGCGGAGCCTGAGCTACGTCCTCGACCACTTGGGAGAGGCGAGCTTTGACACGGAGTTCGTCCCTCCGCTTCGCATTCCCAAGGCTGCTCGCAGCGCCTCTCTTTCGCCCGTCAAAGCGCCCGCCGCCTGAAGGAATAGTCATGGATCAACAAGGCCAAAACGGACTCATGTCAACCTTCCGCGAAGGTTGGCGAACGCGGAACGTCACAGCGATCGCCCTCGGCGTCGTCCTCTTCGCGTTCTACGTGGTGCTCTACTTTACCGAGCACCTCACCCCCCTCGCGAACGCCGTCGGACTCCGCAATAAGTGGTTCCTTTACGGCCTCGTCTACACCTTCGTGATGGGCGGCGGCGCCGTGTACTACCTACGGCGTCACGGCAACAGCGCGTACAACCGCAAGCGCATTGGCGTGAACCTCCTCGTCCAGGTTCTGCTCGCGTTTACCTTGCCGCTGGTGATGCCCTACTTCTACACGGCGGACGTCAACGAGATGTGGAAGTACGAGGCGTCGTCGTACCTTTGGCCCCTCGCTTGGTACGATCTCCATCCCGGCACCCTCGAGAGCAAGCTGCCGGCGATCGCCGCTTGGAGCCTTGCGGGCTCCTTCATCCTCGCGCCCATCATGGCGATTCGCTTCGGCAAGCGTTGGTATTGCAGCTGGGTCTGCGGCTGCGGAGGCCTCGCGAACACCTTTGGCGACCCTTGGCGTCATCTCACGGCATCGTCGAAGAAGTCATGGAAGTTCGAAAAGTACGCCGTGCACACGGTGCTCGTTTTGGCGTTCTTGTCGACGGGCCTCCTCGTATTCGACCACTACGTCGGAGAAAGTGCCGCGTGGATCTCCGGCGGTGATTGGTGGAGCGTCAAAGCACTCTACGGTCTCGTCGTTGGCTCCATCCTCTCCGGCGTCATCGGAACGGCGGTCTACCCCGTGTTTGGCCCGCGCGTGTGGTGTCGAAACTTCTGCCCTATGGCCGCCATGCTGGGTCTTCTACAGAAGCTCGGACGCTTTCGCATCAAGGTCAAAAAGGACATGTGCATCAGCTGTGGCAACTGCACGACCTATTGCGAGATGGGCATCGACGTCCGCGACTACGCGCAGAAGAACGAGAGCTTTACCCGCGCTTCGTGCGTCGGCTGCGGCATGTGCGCCCACGTCTGTCCCCGCGGCGTCCTCAAGCTCGAGAACGCACCCAAGGCCAAGAAGACGAGCCTCCCGATCATCTCGTAGGACTTCGCCGCGGACGCTTCGAGCTAGGCGCTCCGTCGCTCATCGTCGTAGTCATTCATGACCTCACGTTCACGCTCGTCTTTCTGAAAGACTCCGCTTGTGGAGGGCGGCGGGAGACGAGAGGGCAGCTGCGCCGCTGTTTGAGCGGCGCGGACGTGTCGACTGAGGCCTCTCGCGCGCGCGATGCCGGCGTCCGTTGGTTGTCCCTCTGGATTGACGAGGCCACGGCCTTGGAGAAAGCGCATGGCGTCGTCGAGGGACCCTGCCGCCACGCCGAGGGCGCGCTCGACGACTTCGACGCGGGCAGGGTTTCGTTTGCCGCCGCTAGCCACCAAGAGCTGAAGGACACCGAGTTCGTATCGCATAAGCGTAGTGAAACGGCTGTCCCATAAGAGTCTTTAGCGATGCCTCGTCGATTTAGAGGAGGCCCGGGACGATGGCTCGGCGACCTTCGGGGTAGTCCTCAAACTTCTCTCGGTACCAGCGATGGTGAGACCAGGCGCGGGGGATTAGATTCGCCGCCGTGAAGAGCGCGAAGGCTGCCGCAGCTCCGGTCCAGGCGCATAATGCGAAGCCGGTCCATTCGATGATTTCGCCGAGGTAGTTCGGGCTCGTGACGAACCGAAATCCGCCGCCGCGGGGGATCTTATAACCGGTCTCCCCGGGCTTTCGTAGAGAACGTAGAATGTTGTCGCTCTGAACGTTGAGGGCAAAACCCGAAAAGAAGAGCGTCGCGCCGACGAAGAAGAGCGGGCTCAGGAGGTGCGCGTTCCCTTCCAAGTGTGGAGCGAGGTTCGAGATGGCGAAGCCGTTGATACAGCCGCTCGCGACGTTGAAGAGAATGGCCAGAGCGACCGTGAGCAGCGGCTTGGGTTTGTCTCCGCCTCGCATTCGAAAAGGGAAGACGAACGAGCGATAGAGGTAGTGCGTGAGGTACATGCCGCAGAGCACGAAGCCCGCCGTCGTGCGTGTCCCTGTCATTAAAAACATGAAGACAAAACTCGCCGGCGCCGGCGCTTCCATCAGAACCCAGCCCCACCTCGCCTTGATCGAAGGCCCAAACCCCGCCCGGTGGTGACGGCCGTAGGGCGCGACGACGAAGAAAAGCACCGGAAAGCACAGCGCCGCAGAAACCAGGATCGCGATGAGGGTGCTGGTGTAGACGGGGTGAGCCGAGAAGAGTTCAGTCATGATTCTTTCGCCGAGTGTTAGGGGCTCAGGCGCCGGTAGTAGATGTCAGCGTTCGGCGTCATGGTTCGGACGTCGGACCAGATCGCATGCACGCTCGTGTTCGAGACGTTGACGAAGGGGGCGGTGCTGTCACCGGTGCCACTATCTAGGCGGTAGTCTTGGGGTTGCCACGTCGCTCCGCCGTCGAGGGAGAAGTTGGCGTGGATATCGAGGTTGCCCGCGCGGTCGTCGACCCAGGCTGCGCCGATGAGGCTCCCGCTGCCATCGAGGCTGACGTCAAAGCTGCCAGATGTTCCTGGCGCGGTGCCGGTGTCGAGGCGCTGTGCCGAGTCAAAGGTCGCTCCCGCGGAGTTGCTCCTTCGGACGATGATGTCCGCGAAGCCGAAGCGGTAGTCGACCCAGCTGACGACGACGAGGCCGCCGCTCGGCGCGGTGATCGTCGGTTGGGACGAGTCGTGGGGCAGGGGGTCATCGTCGATGCTCGTCGCGGCGCTGAAGGTGCCTCCACGGTTGGTGCTTCGGGCGAAGTTGATGTCGAAGGAGCTGCCGCTTCGGTCGTCGACCCAGGCCACATACACGTTGTTGCCCTCGGCGCCGACGACGGGGGCGAAGCTCGCACCGGAGCCACTATCCAGTCGGCGGTCGCTTGCGGAGAAGGACGCGCCGGAGTCTGTGCTGCGAACGTGGAAGACGTTGAGGGCGCCGGCTCGATTGTCGCGCCAGACCACGTGAACGTCGCTTCCGGCGGCGGCGATCTGCGGTGTTGCGGCGACGAAGCTTGCGCCGGTGCCATGGTCGAGCTGAACCGGCGCCGCGAAGGAGCTGCCGTTGTTTGTTGAACGCAGCAAGAAGACATGGCGCTCGCTCGGCGTCGTGAATGACTCGTACACCGCGTATACGTTCGAGCCGCTCACGGCGAGCTGAACGTTGAAACTGTCGGTGTTCATGGACGGATTGATTCGGCTCGCCGTCAAGAACGAAGCGCCGCTGTTCGTCGAGCGACGGTGCATCACTTCGCGGTAGCTCGTGCCCCCGCGAAAGTCTGCCCAGAGAGTGTTGACGTTCGTGCCGCTGACGACGACCCGCGGGCCGATCGCTGCGCCGCCATTGATGTCGAGGCGGAAGGGGCTACTGAAGCTGCCGCCGCCGTTGGTGGAACGTGAGAAATAGGTCCTCGCTCGGCCGCCACCACGAAGGTCCATCCACGCGGCGTAGAGGTTGGACCCGTTCGAAGTCATGAAGGGCTGAACGGAGTTGTGTTCACCCGCCGCGTCGCCGACGTCGACGCGCGTTGCGCTGCTCGGTTGAACCACGAGGCATCCTTCGTCGGCGGTACCGTCGCAGTCGTTGTCGGGGCCGTCGCAGAGTGTCTCGATGGACTGGTAGGTGTCTGGGAAGCTGCAACGCCAACCGGAGGCTCCGTTGCAAACCGGAGTGCGGCCGGCGCAAACGCCGCGCGTTTCTGCACAGGATGCCGGCGTTACGGAGGGCGGCGCGGGGCCGTCGTCGATGTCGCTGTTGCAGTTGTCATCGATGCCGTTGCAGAGCTCCGCGGTGGGCTCGACGTATCCGCCTCCGCAGCTTAGCGCGCCGCCGGCGCAGACCACGCTTCCGTAGGCGCAGGCGCCGACGTTCGTCTCGCCGCATCGGACGCCAACGCCCGGAAGAGGTTCCGCCGCCGTGTTTTCGTCGGTGCGGCCATCGCAGTCTTCATCGAATCCGTCGCAGGTCTCCGGCGTTGGACCACGCCCGCCAACACAGACGAGGCTGCCACGCTGGCAGGTCTGGGTTCCGCGGGTGCAGACGCCGCCGGATGGACCACACGCGCTGCCCACGCTGGGGTCGGCTTCGTCGATGCGCCCATCGCAGTCGTCGTCGATGCCGTTGCAGGAGTCGACGCCGCCGGTGGGGGTGCATGCATATTCACAGCCCGTCGAGGGGTTGCCGTCGACGTCGACGAAACCTGCGTCGCACGCGCCGATGGAGCAGACGCTTCCAGAGCACGCGCCCGTCGCGTTGACGAAGGTGCAGGCGTTGCCGCAGCGACCACAGTGGCTGGCGTTGGTGCTCAGATCGAAGCCCTCGTCGATGCGAGAGTCGCAATCATCATCGGCGCCGTTGCAGGTCTCCGCGCCGGTGGGGGAGCAGGCGAGCTCGCAGCCGTCCGCTGGGTCCATGTTGACGTCGACGAATCCAGCATTGCAATCGCCGATCTGGCAGACCGAATCCATGCACGTGGCTCCAGCGTTGTTGAACGAGCAGACGTTGCCGCAGAGGCCACAGTTGCCGATGTCGCTGGTGACGTCAAAGCCCTCGTCTGTGTTGCCGTCGCAGTCGTTGTCGCGGGTATCACAAAGCTCTTCGCCGGTCTCGATGCACTCGTACTCGCACCCGTTCGTTTCGTTCTCGTCGAGATCGTGAAAGCCAATCTCACAGCGCTCCACGGTGCACTCGCCGCCCATGCAGCCCGGGAAGGCGCCGGGAATCACGCACTCGCGCTCACACATGCCGCAGTTGCGAGGGTCTCCATCGAGGTCGAAGTCCTCGTCGAAGAGACCGTCACAGTCGTTGTCGATCTCGTCGCAGAGCTCTTCGCCGGTGGCGACGCAGCCATCCTCGGCGGTGACGTCGGGGCGGCCCACATCGATAACGCCGGCGTCTTCACCGCCGCAGTTGTTGAGGCAGTAGGGTTCGACATCGCAGCCGTAGGTGAAGAACGCGCAGGCTAAGGGGACGAGGACACGCGCGCTCAGCGAGCGACGCCGCAGGGCGACTCCGAGGAGGCCCAAGAGCAGAACGAGTCCAAGTGGTGCATTCTCGCGTCCGCCGCCGGCGGCATCGCATGCGCAGCCACCGCCGCCGGAGGCAAGGCCGAGTTCTGGTTCCACGGGCGGAGCCGCCGCGGGGTCGGTGCATTGGCCGTCGCCTGTGCACACGGTGTCGCCAGGGCAGCGGACTTGGGCGCAGGCATCATCGACGCATTCGTTTCCACGACAGACGCGGTCGCGACCACAGCTCATCCCGCAGTCGTTCGCGACACAGCTGCCTTCAACGCAGCTCTCGGAGTCCGCGCAACCGCCACATGGAGCATCGACGCAGGTGTTCCCGTCGCAGACTTCGCCCGCCGCACAGACCGTTGTGCAGACGTCGACGCAGCTGCCTTCGCGGCAGTAAGAGTCGCCTTCGCAGCTTACATCGAGGCAAGGGTCCGCTTCGCAGACGCCCTCGGCGCAGCGTTCGCCCGCGTCACAGCCACGGCCATAGCAGTTGTCTTCGACGCAGCCGCCACGAACGCAGGTGTCACCATCTGCGCAGGCGACGTTTTCGCACAAGTCGCGGCACATCCCCGTCGTTGGGTCACAGAGTTCGGTCTCGGCGCATTCGACGTCGGCGCACATACCTGAGACGCAGTAGCCAGGGATTCCTTCGTCGGGACGCGCGAGGCTTGTGTCGCATTCTCTGCCAGGAGGGCAGGGGAACTCAAGAGAGGTGCAAGGCGTCAGGCAAGCACATTCGACACACGCGCCGTCGCCGGGGCAAAGACCATCGCCCTCTTCATCGATGAGACCATCGCAGTCGTCATCCTCGCAGTTGCAGATCTCCGGGGAGGGGCTCGTGGCCCCGCGGCAGGTCAGCTCGCCGCTGATGCAGACCACGTTGCCCGGAATGCAGCGGTCTTCCGGCATCGCAGGGTCGACAAGGTCGTAGCCGCCCATGTCGTTCGGGATGCAGGTCTCGCCGCCACCGGGGTTGCCGTCGTCGATGACGCCGTCGCAGTCGTCATCGATGTTATTACAAATCTCCACGCCTGGAGTCGGCGCATCGCAGCCGCCCCACATGCCTTCCATGCACGTCTCGTTGCCGATGCCGCAGGCCGATGAGCAGGTCCGGGTGAGCATCTCATCGATGTCACCGTCGCAGTCGTCGTCGATGTTGTTGCAGGCTTCGTCCCTCGGCGTGGGTGCGGTACATCCAACGAAAGCGCCGCTGATGCAGACTTCCGTGCCGTTGCCGCAGGCGGAACTGCACATCTGAGAGAGTCCCTCGTCGGTGCGTCCATCGCAGTCGTCGTCGGATGCGTTGCAGGTCTCCGGAGCCGGCGTAGCCGCGGTACATCCTGCAAAGGATCCGTCTGTGCAGGTCTCGGTTCCCGCGCCACAAGCGGTGGAACACGCCCGCGTGAGCATCTCGTCGATGCGACCGTCGCAGTCTTCGTCGGTGCCATCGCAGGTCTCGATGGAGGCGCTCGGCGCCGTGCACTCAACATAGCTGCCGCTCCGGCAAATCTCGGTGCCGCTGCCGCAGTCGTTGGAGCAAGCGCGGTCGTTGCCTTCATCCACGGTGCTGTCGCAGTCGTTGTCGATGCCGTCGCAGATGTCCGGCTCCGGGCTCGGAGCGGTACATCCGCTGAACGTGCCTGGGCCGGTACAGGTTTCAACGCCGGCGCCGCAAACGGACGTGCAGGCACGGGTGATGCCTTCGTCGACGTTGAGGTCACAGTCGTCGTCCAGGCCGTTGCAGGTCTCGAGGTTCGGGACGCAGGTCGGGACAAGTCCATCGACGCGTGTGAGCACGTCCTCGAAGTCGTTGTCGCCGCCGCGGAAGAGGTCCTCGAAGCCGAAGTAGTAGGAGTCCGTAAACTCGACGGACTCGTAGACGAGGAAATGCACGAAGTCGCCATCGTCATTGAGGGCCTGACTCGTGAAGTAGGTGCGGTGATCTTGGTTCGCCGCGCTGGGGCCACCGCAGTGGTTGTTGACTCGCGTACCGTCGAGCTGTTCAGGCGTCCGGATGAAGAATCCGATGGCGCGGTCGCTGGGGAAGTTGATGGTCCGTTCCCAGCTGAGAGCGGAGCCGTCGGTGTTGCGGATCGACAGGGGGTCGCAGGGGCACTGGCAGATGGCGGCGACGGGTCGGCAGTCGAAGACCATGTGGAGGTTTGCTGGGTCGGTGATGTCCTCATCGACGTAGTAGTAGCCAAACACGTTCACGAACCCGGCGCCTTCGCCGATCATTCGAAACGTGACGGGGTAGCTCACGGTTCCGTCGCCTGCGACGACGCGGTTCGAAGGACGAAACGCCTCCGGCAACACCGCAGCGTCGCTTTGAGCGTTCACGCCGCTGTTGCCTTCGCCGGTGACTGCGCGGTTCAGACACGCCTGCATGTTGGCGCCGGCGGGCAACACAGTCCCGTCGACCTGACTGATGTAGGCGTGGGCACTGAGCGGAATCAGGGCGAGGGCCGCTGCGGCGAGTGCCCAGCGAAGCCGAGAGCGGGAAGCATGTATCACCCGGCCAGGGTAGCAGTTTGCGCCTTCACCGGGGCGCTTGTTCAGGCGGAAGGCGTGGGTTTCACGGCTTGAGCGAGGACTTCTTTCCCGCCGCGGCTCAAGGCCCACTCGGAGAGCGCTTTCATCCCGTCGGCTTGGCTCACTTCGGGGACGTAGGAAAGCTGGTCGCGGGCCCGCGAGGCGTCGAAGGAGTGGCTCTGCGCTCGACGCAGAATATCCGCGTCGGGGGTGCCTCCTCCTCCAAGCCTGCCAAACCAGGCGAGGGCGCGGCTCACGGCGAGGCCCGCTCCTCTCCGCGGCGCGGGCAGGTCGAGGGCTTCAGAGAGACTGCGGAAGAATTCGCCGGCGAGGGCCATCTCCGCGTCGACGATGTGAAACACGCTCCCGGCAGCGCCCTCATGCTGCGTCGTTAGCCATGCCGCCTGCGCGACGTTCTCGATGTAGCTGACGCCGACGAAACGTTCGCCTTTGGAATAGAGCGGGAGTCCTGACTTGAGTCCTTCGCGGATGATCTCCGGCGACGTGCCCCAGCTTCCCTCGGTCTCGCCGCCCGGCCCCCAGACGAAGGCTGGACGAAGCACGACGGTGCTGAGTGCCCCGCCGGCGGCGCCGATGACCGATTCTTCCGCTCTGGCCATGGTTTCCGCATGAGCGTCAAAGCCGCGGCTTGGGAGCACTCGGTCTTCGTTCCAGTTTACGCGCGGTTTTGAACTCAGCGTGACGTCCGCGCAGGAGATGTGCGTGAGTCGTCGAACGCCCACGTGGCGACAGGCGGTGATCACATTCTCCGTGCCGGCGACATGGGCCCAACCGAGCACTTTTCGTGGTGTCCGCCGGTCACGGATGCCCGCGGCGTGAATCGCGTGTGTGCATCCTTCGGCGGCCTTGGCGAGGGCACTCGGATCGCCGAGTTGCGCGTCGAAGACCCGCATCCCAGCCGCCTCGAGGGCCGTCGCGGACTCGTTGTCTCGCGCCGTCGCGTGCACCTCGGCGCCTTCACGCAGGAAGCGACGGGCGATGGCTCCGCCGATAAACCCTGTGGCTCCAAAAACTACTACTCGCATCGTCCGGGAGTAGACCACACCTTGAAGCCTTTGTTCCCTTTCCTAGTGCATCATCTCCGAAGTTCTGACCGGTTGAGGGCGGCCCTTGGCCGCGATCTTCGTCCCACTTCGCCTTGAATGTACGCTGCACGTCCTTCGTTGAAGTGAATCAAAGCTCACATTCCAATCATCCAACCTGAACCAGTCAGAACTTCGGAGATGAAGCACTAGTGGCCGCCTCCACATTTGCCGCAGGCGGTGATGTCGAGGCTGCTTTCGGCGGGCGCTGCGTTTGTCTGAGCATAGGAGCGCTGAGCCCGGGCGGCGCCTGGCGGGCCACCTTTGTTCGGCTCCGTGTCGCCTGCTTCCGCCGCTTCATTTCCTTGGGGGGCACCGGGGGATTGAGCCCGCGCCGCCTCCTGCGTCATCTCCGCCTGGAGCTTTGCCATCTTCGCGCGGGCTTTGGCGGCCACCTTGCGGTCTTGGCCCGACGGGCTGGCTGGGGCCGTGGCTGCGCGTACAACCTGCTGCATCTTCGCGATGCTCGCTTTGGGATCGCCGGAGATCTCCGAGGCGTCGATGCTCACTTCGCCGCCGACGGCGTAGCGACGTCCATCGGGGCCGGTTTCAAACTCGTAGCTCGGTGCGCCTGCGTGGCTTCCGCCCGCTGCTGCGTGCGCCTGCTCGTGGGCACGTACTTCGGCGTCGCGGTTCTTTAGCCGCTGCACCTCTTCCTTGTCGGAAGCGCTGAGCTCTTCCGTCGGGCGCGCCGCCGCCGATGACTCGCTGGCGCGTATGGCTTCGACGCGCTCGTCGGCCCGCACAAGCGCGGCTTGTTGTCGTTGAATGCCTGGGGGCGGAGACGCATCTTCGATGCGCGGCCGATCGGGGATTCGTTGAGATAGACCGGGGGAGAGCACGGGAGCTTAGAAACGACCGACGCGCCCCTCTTTTGAACCCACTTTGTTGGCGGACGCCGGCGTCGGCTGGCGCCGGCTCGTTTTTCGTATCCGTTCCTTCGAGCGTTCTTCGAAGGGTCCAGCGGCACGACGTGTGCTCCAGGGGAAATGGTCGCAAGCAGCGGCAGAAAGAAGTTGGACGAATGTTGAAGAGCAAACTCAAAGCGATGGATGAGGCGATGCGGTCGATCGAGAAGCAGTTTGGGAAGGGCAGCATCATGCGCCTGGGCGAGAGGCGCGTGGAAGTGGTCGATACGATCTCTACGAGCTGCCCAAGTCTCGATGAAGCCCTTGGAATAGGTGGGTATCCGAAGGGGCGCGTCGTCGAGATCTTTGGACCCGAAGCCAGCGGCAAGACCACGCTCACGCTCCACGCCATCGCGGAGTGTCAGCGCGCAGGTGGAGTGGCCGCCTTCATCGACGCCGAGCATGCGCTGGATGTGCAGTACGCGTCGGCGCTTGGCGTGGACACGGCGAGCCTCCTGGTGAGCCAGCCCGATACCGGCGAGCAGGCACTTGAGATCGCCGAGACCTTGGTTCGTTCGGGTGCGGTGGATCTCGTCGTTATCGACTCCGTCGCCGCGCTCGTGCCGCGGGCGGAAATCGAAGGCGAGATGGGGGACACGCATGTGGGACTCCAAGCGCGCCTCATGAGCCAGGCGCTTCGAAAGCTCACGGGGATCACGCACCGAACCGGGACGACCTTGATGTTCATCAACCAGCTGCGCATGAAGATCGGCGTGATGTTCGGCTCCCCGGAGACGACGACCGGAGGAAACGCGCTGAAGTACTACGCGTCGGTTCGCCTCGACGTCCGCCGCATCGGAAGCGTGAAGAGCGGCGAAGCCCACATTGGAAACCGGACGCGCGTGAAAGTGGTGAAGAACAAAATGGCGCCGCCTTTCAAGAAGGCTGAGTTCGACATTCGTTATGGAACGGGCATCGACGCCGTTGGTGACTTGCTCGATACGGCCGTCGAAGCGGGTCTCGTCGAGAAGGCCGGGGCGTACTATCGCTTCGGCGGCGAGAACATCGGTCAAGGTCGAGAGAAGGCACGGGCTTCCTTGATTGGGAGCGAGGAGCTTCGCACAAAGATCAAAGCTCGCCTCGCGCCCAAGGAGACAGTGGCGGTGCAAGGGGGAGCACAGGTGAAGTCAGCGACGAAGCAGGCTTCCGCGAAACAGGCTTCTGCAAAGCAGGCGGTGAAGACTCAGAAAGCCGCGTAAGCCGCAGGGCCGGTGTAGCGAGAGAGCTACATCGGTCCTGGGCATGCCCACTCAAACCCGATTCGCCGCAGTCGCGGGGCGGCGTCGCGGTTGGCAGTTTCGAGGACCGCCTCCACTTCGACGACACCACCATTCGGGTAGTCCGTCGTGACCATGGTGGTGTCGCGGTCCGCGACGAGCAGAGTCTCAAACTCTCCGAGTGAACCCTCGTCCTCGCCGTGACGAGCGTTGAGGGTGATGGTCCCGCCGGCGAAGTTCGCCGTGACCCGGACCGCGCCCCAGTCCGTCGCGCCGTCTGCGCAGCCGCGAAAGATGTGACGCGCTGCGCCGCGTTCGACAAAGGCGCCGCGTCGTTTCGCGCCGGTCAGGTCCCCTTGGGTGTGTGGTCCTCGGCCCACGGGGAGCTCTACGCGCTCGCCGGTATCTCGTCGCACGGCGGTCGCGAGGCCCGCGCCACTGATGTGCCCGCGTGAGCTCGCGATCCACACGTGTGATTCGGTCACGCCCACCCCAATGGACTCGAGGGCGTCTCCGAGCTCATGCGTCGATACGAGGCGTAGAGGGTGAGTGACGAGCTCGGACATGAGGCCGGAGGTGTGGGCGACGAAGAGCGAAGTGCCGCGGGTCACGGCGCCGCGAGGGCTAGGAGGCGTCGCGAGGGTCACGTAGTGATCGGCGATGGGGTCGTAGACGATGACCTGGTCGCACCCAAACCCCGTCATCGCCACGCGACCCTCGTCGTCGATGGCGAGCCCGTAGAGCTCGAAGCACGCGAGGGGAACTTCGCGGATCACCGGAGGGGCGTTTAGGTCAAAGCGGTCGAGGGAGAGCAGGAGCCCATCGCGGGAGATTCCCCAGAGCGTTCCTTGGGAGTCGAAGGCAAACGCGTAAGGTTGAAATCCAGGTACCTCGATGGTGTCGAGGACCTCAAGGCTTAGGCCATCGACGTGCAGGATACGTTCGGCGTCGTGAAGTCCAATCCAGAGGTCGCCGCCGCTCGAGCCGTCGATGCCCGCGTTGCCGTCCACAGCGAGGGCCCGTGGGAGGTCGCCATCGCCGCCCACATCCGCGCTCCGAAGGATGCACTCGTCGCCATCGACGAGCTCACTCCCCAACGAGGTGTCGATGCTGCCGCTGGCGTCGGCGTCGATGCAGGACGCTGTGTCGCCGGCGACCAACATGACCTCTCCGACGCCCCCGAAGTTGCGACCGAGGACCCAAGCGTCTCCGTCGTAGTTGACGGCGACGCGACTGGGGTCGCGGCCAACACGGAACCGGCCGTTCTCTTCAAGCGTCGTCGCGTCGATGCGACTCAAGGTGCTGTCGTCACTGTTCGCGACCCAGACTTGGCCTTCGGAGAGAGCCTCAAAACGTAGCGTGAGCCAACCACGGGTCGTGACATCGGTTTCTTCGCCAGCGACGAAAGGGGCGTCGCCTTCGCCCCACACTCCGCCGATGCATCCGGGGGTGCAGCCGCCACACGGTGACGCGACGCCTTCGTCGACTTCGCCATCGCAGTCCTGATCCACGCCGTCACAGAACTCGCCCTGGGGACCGACCGCGCCGTCGCACAGACCCCAGAAGCCGTTGACGCAACGGGCGCGGCCCCCGACACACATGCCGACGCCGATGGACTCCGCGGCGCCAGGGAAACAGTCCGCAGCGGACCCGACGAGGCAAGGACAGCCGGTGAGCAGTGGATCGGCGGCGCAGTCCGGTGGGTCGCCGTCGCAGCGCACGTTGCGCAGTGGGTTCGTGTCGTCGCAGTCGACGCCGCTCTCGCATCCCTCGCCATAGCCGTCGAGGTCGTTGTCGAGGCACGTGGAGGTGTTGTCGCCGCACTGGGTGAGCGCGCAGGCGAGGAGTAGCGCAACAGCGATGGCCCATGGCTTCACCGTTGAAGCTTAGGGCACATCGCCGGCGCGCGCACGAGCAGCTGTGCTCCTACGAAGAGCGCAAGATGCGGCGCGTCTCCTGGGTCATCTCGGTCTTCTTGTGACGGTCGAGGACCCGGTATTGAATGGCCTCGGCGACGTCCGCAGCTTCGATTTGAGTTCGGCCCTGGAGGCAGGCGATGGTGAGACCGACGCGAAGCGCTTTGACGTAGGCACGGGCGCTGAGTCCGAGAGCGTCGCATGCGCGGTCGAGGAGAGAGAGGCCCGCCTCATTCGCGAGAGCTAAGAGATGCTCCAGGCTCTCGTCGCTCGGGCGCATGGCCCGGGCTTCGGCGACGCGGGCGGCGATCGCCGCGGAGGATTCACCACGCTCCTCACTTCGAATCGCGCGTGCTGGCACCCGCCGCACGACGAGGTGCATGTCGAAGCGGTCGATGAGGGGGCCGCTCACGCGACCGCGGTAGCGTTCGATCTTCTCGTAGTGGCAGCGACACACTCGTTCGGGGTCGCCGGCGTAGCCGCAGGGACACGGGTTCATGGCGGCGACGACGAGGGGGGCGGCGGGCATGAGGGCCGACTGCTTTGCCCGCGCGATGCGCACTTCGCCGCGCTCCATGGTCGTGCGGAACGTCTCGATGACGTGGCGGGGAAACTCCGGGAGCTCATCCAAGAAGAGCACGCCACCGTGCGCGAGGGTGACCTCGCCCGGACGAATCGGTTCGCCACCGCCGATCATCGCGACGGCGCTCGCTGTATGATGAGGGGCCCGAAATGGACGCTCTCCCCAGGCGCGAAAGCGGCCGGCGGTGGACGCGATGGCGGCCATGGTCACGGCATCGTCGTTGGACGGAGGCGGCATAATCGAAGCGATGCGACTGGCCAGCATCGTCTTTCCGGCGCCGGGCGGACCCATCATGAGGAGGTGGTGACCCCCGGCGGCGGCGATCTCAAGGGCGCGGCGCGCCGCCGGTTGGCCACGCACGTCCGCCATGTCGACGGCGCTCACGCTGGTTGTAGAAGGCGCCGCCTCCGCCAGGGGCAGCGCTTCGACTTCGGCGATATGATCGAGGACCTCGCGGATGTTTCGGGCGCTGCGGACTTCAATACCGGGCGCGAAGGCGCCTTCACTGGCGTTGCCGGCGGGGATAATCGCTTTCCGCAGCCCTCGTTGGGCGGCGCCGGCGAGCTGAGCCACGACGCCGCGCACGGGACGCAGGTCCCCGGTGAGGGAGAGCTCTCCAAGGACGAGGGTGTCCGGCATGACGTCGATACGCCCATTGCTCGCCAGGACGGCGAGGGCGATGGCAAGGTCATAGTGTGCGCCGCTCTTCCGCAAGTTGCCTGGAGCGAGGTTGATGACGAGGTGCTGTTTGGGAAAACCAAAACCCACGGACTCAAGCGCTGCGCGCACTCGAACGCGACTCTCTCGTACGCCGCGCTCCGGCAGCCCGACGATGTCGACGGTGGGCAAACCTGTGCCGGTTCTGGCTTCGATGAACACTGGACGCGCTTGGATTCCGACGAGGCAGCCGGCATGAAACATGGTCATGCGGGAGTTACTTCAAAGACCGCGCCGGAGCTCGCTGCGCAAAAGTCCCGAAGACGCTCAGGCAAGCTTTGAGTCTTCGCCGACGTTCGCCGGCGTTCGCCGGAATCAAGAGTCGCTTAAACGAAAAAAGGCGACCCAAAGGCCGCCTTTCTTACGTCGATGTGAACTAGTTCACGGTGCAGGTCGGATTCACGCAGACCTGCTGGCCCGCGCCTTCGTCACCGTCACGGTCGTAGCAGACGTAACCACCAAGGCCGGCGCTGACGCACTGGCTGGTGTCGCTGCAAGGCAGCTGACAGGTGGAGTCCACGGCGTCACAAACCAGCGCCGTACCGTTGAGGTTTCCAGTGGCACAGATGCCCGAGTCCGCTCCGCCACAACCGGTGCCGACGAAGACCTCGCTGGCGCCTGCGCCTGCGGTCTGGAGACACTCGAGGCGAATCAGTGAGCCGGTGCTCGGTTCCGCTCCGGTGCGGAAGCTTACGCGCTGTTCGCAGTTTTCCTCGCCAATGTTGGACTCGTAGAACCAACCGGTTCCGAGGCCTTCACACTCAGGGTTGCTGTCGAGGTTGTTGCCAGCGGCGTCCACCTGACAGACGGTGCAAACTTGACGACCGTCTTCGTCCGTCTCTCGGAAGAAGCGGCCTCGGTCAGC
>JBGCFM010000216.1:0-16376 GCA_045106895.1 Polyangiales bacterium
CCTTTGCGCCCACCTCAGTGAGACCTTGGGCACGCCCTTGTGTCTCGACCTGGAGTTCTTCGACGGCAAATGCGAAATCCCGATGGGGTGGTGCTATTCGGCCGCCCCAACGCCAAACACGATTCCAGGCTTCTCGATCTCCGTGGTCCTCTCGGTGAACACCCACCGCCGTGAGACAAATCCACTCGCCGCGACAGCTAAGATCTTTTTCTACTTGGGCGACGAAAGGATCACCTTTCCGCAGCGAGACTACGTCTGGTGCTCCTTCGAGGCCGTAGAGAGCGATGGCACGATCGAGGATCCGAAGTGGCACTTCCACGGTTGGCAGCAGGATGTCTACGAAGAATACGTGAGTTGGTAAGCGCTTCGCGTTCCGCGTCCAAGCATGCGCTTTGTCTCACGACTCTAGGTGCCGTCGCCGACGGGATGGGCGTTCCGGACCGCCGAGGGACGCGTTCATTCACGCTCGTCGGTGGAGCGTAGAAAGCTGCAGAGCCAATCCAGTGACGCGTCCTGAGTCGCGCTTCGCACATCCCGCAGAGCTTGCACAAGGGGGGCGTCGAAGAGTTCGCTTCTTGGCGTTTCGCCGCTTCTGCGAGCCAGGTCTTCGTACGCGCGTGCGAAAAGAATGGCGCTCTTCGGGTTGTCGAGGATCACCGCTCTGAAGATGGGAACGAGGTGCACGCCGCTCCTCAGGTCGTGTTCGCCTGACCCCAGCGCAGTCCATAGTTCTTGCGCGAACTTGAGGTTTTTGGGCTCATCCTTGGCACGTTTTTGGAGCGTTGCGATCCGTGCTTGGTGTTCCATCCAGGGCGAAAGCCGCCGGAACTTTGATGCGTCAAACACTCTCGGGACTATAACATTCGGCCTGGGCTCATCCGTAGACACGTTCGTCGATCGTGATCCCGCTGGTAGTCTGTCCTTAGCCAATGCTCCTAAGAGCGATCCCAACATACTTGAACGTGCTGGACTATGAGCGTTCCTTCCGGAGTCAGTTCCTATTTGAAATGGACTACCTGAACGCGTTCCTTTCTCGCAAAATACGTCCGCTGAAGTTCAAAACCGATGGGTTCTTTCAGATCTGTATCGAGGGGTGCCACGAGCCGGGGCCTTGCCGAATCGCCAATCGTTCAGCCGTGGTTCCGATCCACTTTGATCGTGCAAGCTATGAGCTGTTGAGCGTTGGCGAGCGCCATGCGTTTCGGGCGAAAATGGCCATCGATGGAGTGAACAAGTGCCGCGACGCGTTCGATGTCCCCGCCGACCAGATCCTTGCCTTCGTCCAAGAGTTCGTCGACGGCGGCTACGTCAATCGCTGGGTACATCGGCGCCGGCGGCTAAGGCCGGGCCTTTGGGCCACCCTCACGTGTGAGATTGACCCCGAGCGCTTTTGCCTTCGTCTTGAACTCTCGAATAAGTCAGGAGCGTTCTTTGAGGAAGAGGTTCTTGAAACACTTCCAGACGCCTTGATCTACAAACATCGTTTCGCGGGCGTATCTCTGGATGGCAACAAGGTCGAGGTCGTCGACAAATTCGGTGAACCTATCTACGAGACAACGATTCGAGAAGTCCGAAGCACCAACAGATGATCACGAGACTCGAGGCCGATGCAATAGCCGCGCTATTCGCCGCCCAGACAGCGCGCGACGACGAACTCGTCGCTGTTCTCGACGATGAACGCGCGTTGGAGGGGGGATGGTTGTACTACGTTCAGACGAAACGCTTCGTCGAAACGGGAGACGAGATGTATGTCTTGGTCGGCTCCGGGCCCTTCCTAGTCCTCGCCGAGTGCGGCGGAATCCACCACTTCGGCACGGGCCAACCCGTGGAGTTCTACCTCTCTGACTTGGATAGCCGCGCGCCGATCTATCTTGCGCGCGAGGACGCGGCATCCAGTGACTGAGACTCACACCAGCAAGTTGGCATAGAGCTCGCCGAGAGCTTGCTCCTCTCCCTCCGGTTCCGCGCGAACAACGCCGAGTTCATACTGGTGGTCGCTGACTACGGAGCTTTTCCGCCGTCGCGAAACCGGGTCAGCCGGACGTTTGCAAAGCTCATGTTTCGCGGCGTCACCGGCTTTGCGCGTGAGGCAGGACAAGGCGGAATGCGGCTGCCGTTCGTCTCTTCCTACGACGCGGCGCGCTCAAGTTCATTTCTCGTCCAGGACGCCTGCTTCGGGCGGCGCGGTGAGCTGCAGCATGTCGACCTATGGTTCGACTCCATGCTGGGCGGTGTCTCGTTCCGCTTCGCGTCCATGGACACATCCACTCGGAATGGCACTGCCTCGAAGAAGAGCGGGGACACATATTTCTACTCCGACACAAGCACGGGCGCGCCGTTCGAGTTTGAGCACCCGTTCCGAAACCACCTCGACTAGGTCGCCCGCGCGGCTCAATCGTCGTTGGCGACGTCGGGACCGTGCCAGTAGCCCGTCATCAACGCCGAAGACCACGCAGGCTGCCTCACTTCCCCGCGCGGCAAGAACTCCTTCATCACGGGTTTGACGTCGAGTACCGGCGTCCCCTCGATGGCGTCCAGTCCGCGCACATGGATCTTTCGACCTTCGACGCCGAGGAGCTGGCAAACCGTGACGCCAAGGCGGTTGGGGCGTTTGCTTCCGCGCTGGGCGAAGATGCCTACGAGGGGCCAATCCGTGTTGCCTCGGGGATGCCGCGCGCCGGTGTTGACCTGCTCGTCGCTCAAGGTGTGAAAGCGGAAGATGACCTCGATGTGCGAGAAGCTCTCAAGACTCGCGATGGCCTCGACGCCGAAGCGTTCGTGGAGCTCGATGCTCGCCGTCTCTTCGTCCCAGCCATCGTCGCGTCGCGTGCTCCGACCGCCGCGAACATGTCCAATCGCTTCGATTCCTACTTCCATAGGTTCCACGTACTGGCGCTCGTCGGTGTGTCAATAGTCGCGCTATACGAAGAGCGTCGGGTGAGAGCTGGGCTACCTGCGCGTGCCGAAGTAAGGAGAGCCAAACCGGGTAGGCGCCATTCACGCTGGAAACGGTCCCATCGTCATAATGGAGAAGGCTCGGCAGTTCCATCGCCTCGGGAGCGCCAAGGACCTCGAAGAAGAGCTCGCAGATTTCGAGGCGCGCATCGGCTTCAATAGCGAATAGCGACGAGCGCGCATCGCGCCGCGTCCCGCTCTTGGCAGCAGCCCCCTTTTTCCGTTATCCGAGTGCGTGGCTTTTGATCGGATCCGGTGCGAGCGTTGCGGCAGCAGCATCGACTCGGCGCTCCTCGCGCAGGCGGGTCGTCTCACTTGCCCCTCCTGCCGCCACGACGGACCTCTTCCGCCAACCCAGGCCCGGGCGGTGAAGGGCTACTTTCTCCGCTTGGCACGAGCGACGCAGCGCATGCGCGTCGCGCTTCGCATTCAGCACCTTGCGAAGATGATGGCGCAGCCCGGATGCCTTGGCATCGGTTGTTTGGGTGCGCTGGCGGGTGTCGCCGTCGCTGGCCTGGGTGTGTTGCTAGTATCCGGCATCCTCGACAACACTCCGGCCACGGCGCCAGACACCGAGCGTATGCTCGCTGGAGTTTGGTTCATGGGCGGCTTGCTCGTGGCGCTCGTCGCGGGGCTCATGGTCCCGGTCAGCGTCTTTGGTTGGGGCTTTCGCCGCGCGACGTTCAGCGCCCGCGCCCAAGCGCTGGAGGTTCCCCTGAACTTCCAAAGTCAGTGCCGTGGCTGCACGGCACCGGTGCCTCTGCCCATCTGGCAAGGCGCCTCGCCGCTGCCGTGTCCTTACTGCCGGACGCCGCTCGTCCCCGACGCACCGACGCGGGAGCGCCTCGCGAAGGCACGCGACGCGGAGGGACGGGCCATCGGCGAACAAGCGATGGCCCGCTTCGAACAGTCCATCGCGGCGCTCTCGGGGTCCCACGACAAACATGTTCGCGACCGTCCTCAGAAGCCCAACGGAAAACTCACGGCTTCGGCGGATGGCATCTGGGAAGCCGAGGAAGGTCCCGTGTCCATGTGGTCGACGACGGAGATGTACCCCGGCCGACTCTTGATGTCCTTTGAAGTGAGCGCGGAGCTTCCTGTGCTGGGAACGCTGTGGATCGTTCCGACGAAAGCGCCCGAGCGTCACCGGGAGATCGCTCCTTCTCGCGGGTTCCCGATCCCGGACCAGCAAGCCAAATCTCCTTTCAAGAAGCACACGGTTTGGACCGACGGAGACCTCGCGACGGACTTCGTCCAACAGCCCCGCTTCGTCGAACTCGTTCGGAGCCTTGGCGCGAATGAGTCTCTTCGCATCGACCCCGGAGGCGTCTCCTTCTGGGACATCGGCCGCTCGGGCTTCCGCGCGCGCAACTGGCTCTACAACCGCTGGGCCCGAAAGCGTTCTGAACTCACCACGGACCTCGTCGCGTTCTTCGGATAGTCGGACTCTACTCAACCCGGGCGTTCTACGAGCCGAAGTTTCATTCCGCCCTTTGGGCGAAGAGTCACTTGTGGCAGGAGTTCGGGGGGCTCATCACTGAGCGCCTCGATTCGAAAGCGCGAGAGGATGGCCGAGAGAACTAGCTTCGCTTCCATCATGGCGAAGTGGTTGCCGATGCAGATTCGTGGGCCGGCTCCAAAAGGAAGGTAGAGGAACCGGCTCGGGTCTTTGCCTTCGAAGCGCGAAGGATCGAAGCGAGCCGGTTGCTCCCAGTGGTCACGGTGTCGATGCATCAGCCACGGACTGATGACGACGACGCTGCGCGCGGGTATGTGGTAGCCGCCTAAGGTTTCATCCGTGATGGGTGAACGCGCCATGACATAGGCAGGCGGAAAGAGCCGCATCGATTCCTTGAGAACCTGCTCCATGAACGGCATCTGCTGGGTCTGGTTGGCGGGCGTGAGTCCTCGCCCACGCGCTTCTTCGAGCTCGGAAACGACCTGCGCCTGCGTCTCCGGATGACGCGCCAAGAGATGCATCGTCCAGCTGAGCAGGTTCGCCGTCGTCTCGTGCCCGGCGAGGAAAACGGTCATCACTTCATCGCGTAGCTGCTCATCCGTCATCTTTGCGCCGGTGTCTGCGTCTCGCGCTGCCATCCAAGCTCCGAGCAGGTCGTCCTTCGGAGGTTGCTTCCGTCTGGCTTCGATGGCGTCAAAAACAACATCGTCGAGCGCAAGGACCGCAGCTTCAAGACGACGGTTCTGAGGCGTAGGAATCGAGAGGGGGACTTGAACCACTGCGTTGAGGCGACGGTCGACTTCGGCGAGAACGAAGGTGATGGCATCGCGCAGGCGGTGGGCGACCTGGCCGACGTCGATGCTGAGCATCGTCTGAGCGATGACTTGCAGGGTGAGCTCCATGAGGTCTGCGTGCAGGTCACGCACGCCTGGCCGCCAAGACTCCACCGATGCTCTCGCAATCTCATCCATCGATCGCGCAAACCCATCGATGCGTGCGCGCCCGAACACAGGCTGGGCGATTCGCCGCTGACTAAGCCAAGAGTCGCCTTGGTTCGTCAGGAGGCCCGTTCCAGCCACCAGTCGAATGCTGTAGGCGGAGCGAAACTCTTTGTTGAAGCGTTTGCGATGCGAAAGCACCTCCTGAACCAACTCCGGTGAGCTGATCAAGTGAAAGGTGAGCGCGCCGAACTGGAGACGCACGATCGGTCCATGACGGTATGCCAGCCGCTCAAACTCTGCGAGTAGCTCCGTCGGTGAGAGCAACGCTGTCTTGATATGGCCCAACACCGGGAGAGCTCCCGGCGGCGACGGCGCCGCGTTCGAGAGCGGATAGCTCCACCGGAAGTGGCGCGGCGAAATCGGCTCAAGGTCCGCGGGTATGCGTGCGCCGCGGAAACGGGCACGCAAGCGATCCCTGCGTTGCTTTCTTTTGACGCGCATTCCCAGTCCTGGCATTCCAGATTCTAGGGTCACTTGCTTTGGGACACCAGCGGCGCCCATACACCGCGCGACTCAAGCGGGAGACGTCAATCGCATGGTCACGGCGCTTGGGTTCGCTTCGTTGGCGGCCATGCGAAGGGCGGCGAAGAGCATCGAGTCTTTGTGGACCCCGATCTCCACCATCGCTGGACTCCGCACCTCGACGAAGTCCGTGTCGCTCACGGTGAATCCGACCTCCGTGCACGGCGCCTGCGCAACATCGTGGAGGAGAAGTCTTCGGCCGAAGCCGATGCGCCCATCGATGAGCTCCATGACGGTCTTGGCGCAGCCTTCTGGAAAGTGCACCGCTACTCCGTTCGCGAGCTTCTCCCAGCGAAGTCCGGCGACGAGCGCAGCGCCGGCGGAAGAACCTTCACGTGCACGGCCGGCATCGACGCCGGCGCGGATGACGGGGTCGCGGGACCAGGTCCCTCTCGCCACATCGGTGCTAAGTGTTGGTGTTCGCTCGGCGACGAGACTCATCAGCCCCGCCGGCGACCATGCTTGGCCGAGGTCCAGTTCGTCGGCGTGGAGCCCGTACACGCGCCGTACGCTCTGCATCAAAGGGTCGTCGACGACGGCGATGGCTTGGAGCGGAGAGTCCGGCATCGTGCCTTTGTGTTCCGGGGCCATCGCTGTTCGGGTGATGGATTCGCCAAAGGGCATCACCTCGCCGGCCCGAAGCTCGCGGCCCGAGGTGATCTGATAGCGGGCGAGGGCGCGGAGAAAGAACATGGGCCACCGGGGTCCATCGGCGGACCCGTCGCTGGCGACGCGGATGCTCATCTCGTGTCCAAAGGAAGCCGCAGGATCGATGAACTGGGACAATCCGTAGGTCACCGAAAGCACGTCCCCGTTGGCGCAACGCCCCTGCGCCACGCTCCACACCGGCGGACCGCCGCTGCCGAAGGTGAGTACCCGCCGTGGGTCGATGCCGTGGAGGATGCTCTCGAGGGGACAACCCGCAGCGACGGCCAAGGCATGGTCGAGCTGCGAGACGGCCTCGCTCTTTACCTCTCGTGGGTCCCCGCGCAGGGCAAAATCCGTTTGAAACGTGCTCATGGGCCAGCCTACGCCAATGCGCGCAGGAAGCTTCCTACACGTCGAACGCCGAGGTACGAAACGGGCCTTCCGTTTGCTCGTTTCCTTGAGGCGAAACCCGTGACAGAGTTTCGCCTATGGAACATGTCGTTCAAACGCCTCGCCCCGCCTTTCGCTCGAAGGACGGCTGCCTCGAAGTGCACCAAGTCCCGGCTTGGCAGGACAACCTCATCTGGGTTGTCGCTTGCCTGAAAACCCGCGAGTGCTTCATTGTGGACGGTCCCGTCGCCGACGGCGCGCTGGCGCTCATCGAACGCGAAGGCTTCACGCTGCGCGGCATCCTCAACACGCACACCCATCCAGACCACGTGGGCGTGAACCGTGACCTGGCAAAACGCGGACTCCTGGACGGCCTTGAAGTCATCGGTCCCGCCCGCGACGCCGAGCGTGTGCCCGGGCTGACGCGCGGCGTCGACGAAGGCGACGAGGTCACCATCGGCGCGTGCACAGGACGAGTTCTTCTCACCGAAGGGCACATCAAGGGGCACGTCAGCTACGTCTTCCAGGACCTGCTCTTTTGCGGAGATACGCTCTTCGGCGCCGGCTGCGGCTACCTCTTCGATGGTCCGCCGAGCGCGATGCACGCGAGCCTACAAAAGCTCGCAGCTCTGGATGAAGACACCCGCGTGTGCTGCGCTCACGAATACACGGAGGACAATCTCCGTTTTGCCTGGAGCCTCGACTCCAAGAACGAGGCGCTGGCCAAACGCATCCGTGATGTCTGGGCGCTGCGTGCGCGCGGAGAATGCTCCGTGCCAAGCACCATCGGCGAAGAGCGCGCCACCAATCCTTTTCTGCGTCACCAAGACGCAGCGTTCCGGGAGGCTTTGGCGAGCGCCATCGACATCGAAGGCAGCACCGGCGCGGAGCTTTTTGCTGCGACGAGGCGCCTCAAAGACCGCAAGGACTACAAGAAGGCGAGCGACGACGCGCTGCCTCTTTGAGCCGCGCAGCTTGGCCGGACTCTATCGTCCACCGGCGACTCAGGTGTACTGGTATTCGCAGAAGATCTCGTCCCAGTCGCAAGCGGCGAGCGAGTCCCTGTCGATGATCCAGTAGCGGAGCCCATCCACGATCCAGTGTCCGAACTCTCCGATGGAGTCCAGCTGGAGCAAGGCCAGAGATCGCTCGTCACCGAGGAACTCGCCCTGAACGGGGCTCGGCCAGCCGAGAATCTGAGTGCTCGACCACTCGGTGCTGTCTTCCAGCCCCTGACGGAGCGCGTCCACCGTGTCGCCGTCCGCGTCGCTCAGCTCACTGTGCGCGTCGAGCCATTCGCCCGAAGGGAGCGTGAACTGGGTGAAGAAGCGAAGCGGGCGCTCGTCGATGGTTGCGACGAAGTCGTCCATCCCGGCGCGCTGCTCGAGATCCTTGGGCAAAGCGCGGGGGGCGGGCGCTCCCTTGGCGTACACGAGCCTGGAGCCTTCTTCGTCCTCCGCGCTCGTGTCAGCGAACAGGTAGAAGTGGCCCTCCTTCGGCAAGAGCCCTTCCACGTCGAAGGGTGAGAACTCGGCGCAGTTTAGCTGGAGAATGAAGGGCAGGTGATCGTCGTTGTCCTCGTACTTGGGCCACTTCGTGCCTTTGGGCAGGTCTGGAAGGCCACCCAGTTTTGAGGCCCCGGCGGCCGCCTTACCCGGGTCGACGGCGACGCCGATGGCGGGCTGGACGAGCCGAGCAAGGGCGCCCTCTTCGAGACCTTCGATGCTCGCGTCGCTCACGGTGGCTACCCACGCGCTCGGAATCTTGTCCGCGTCGACGAAGCGGCCTTCCGGGAGCGGGAGCTTCGGCGGAGGTTCATATGCGGCGTCCTCTGCGCTCGCGGGCTTCTCCACCAGACAGAACGCGCCGTCTTTCATCTGAATGAGAAACCGACCGGTCAAGATGTACAAGGTGCCTTCGCGCGTGGCCGTCATCGCTTCGACGTTGCTTAGCTCCACGCCCGCGCGATCGCTCGTGTAATGCTCGACGTCCGTGCCCTCGATGGCGTAGACGCCGTCCCAGTTGGTGGCGGCCCAGAGCGTGTCACCGATCCACGCCAGCTGGCCGACGGCGCCTTGGGTGAGCAACTCAAGCTCGCCACCCTTCGCCCTTCGAAAAAGACCAGAGTGGGTTCCGAAGTAATCGACACCGGCGCGGCTCGCCATGACGTAGACCTTCGGCGTGAAGAAGTCTTTGCCGAAGTTGTCGTAGCGCCACTCGCCGTCTTGTCGTGTGTAGATGCCGCCCTCCTCGTTGTCGGAGAGAACAAGACGTCCGGCCGCGTTGCGCATCATGCAACGTGTGTCGCACTTCGCCGGCAGGTCCTTGCGTGGGCGAAGCAGGCGCCACGTCGTTCCGTCGAAGACAGAGATGTGCTTGGACTCAACCTCGCTCTCGTAGCCCACGCAGTAGACCTCATCGTCGACAACGGCCATCTGAGTGATGTGCTGATCATGAAGCGGCGAGTTGGCGTGGTTGTAGAGGCGGAAGCCCTTGCCGTCGAAGGCGAGGAGGCCCCAGTTCGTCGAGATGTACACGATGCCGTGAGCGGACGCGATGGTGTCGATGGCGGGGCCGTGTCCGACGGCGGCGTAGCGAACACACTTGCCCTCAGCCACGCGATACAAGCCGCTGTATCCGCCCAGCCACAACGCGCCGTCCTCTGCGAGCGCGATGGTTCCCCGATTGGCGTCGACTTCGTTGAAGGGGACCTCGCTGATCTCCACGTCGAAGGGCGCGCCGTCAGTGGTCTTTAGTCCGCTTGAGCCGTATTCCAGCAGCACATCGCGGAGCGCGACGGCATTCTTCGTCTCGTAGGGCGTGCGGCCTTCTTTGTCCTCCGCGTTCACGTCGGCCCCACCGTCGAGCAAGGCTCGCGCGATGTCTGCGCTGCGTGCCCGGTGAAGAGGTGTGTACTTGTGAGCGCCAGCACCGTCCGCTGCCGCGCCGCTATCGAGGAGACGCTTGCAGAGCGCAGCGTCGCCGACGTGGTGAAGAGGGCCGGCACCGCTCTTTAGGCGGAACGTCGCATCGGCACCGCGCTCAAGGAGCAGGTTCGCGACCTCGGTCTGGCGATGAAAGACGGCGTGGTAGAGCACCGACCAGGGGTCTCCGTCCTCTTGAATATCATAGAGCAAGTTGGCATCGATGGCTCGGTCGAGCTCGGCCTGAACTCGCTCGATGTTTCCTTCGCGCATGGCTTTGAAGAAGCTCTTGATGGTCCGCGCCGAGGGGGGCTTTGCCTTCTTGGGCTTCTTCGACGCGGTCTTCTTGCGAGCAGAAGCGGCCGCGAGTTTCTTGGCGGGCTTCTTCGTTGCTTTCTTGGCGCCGGTCTTTGAAGGCGTCTTCTTTGTCGCCTTCTTCTTCGTCGCTTTCTGCTTTGCTGCTTTCTTCGCCGCGGGCGCTGGGGCTGAGGGCTCCGCATCGGCGTAGCCCTTCTTGCGCTTCTTCCCCGCTTGCTTCTCCGCGTCAGCGAGGGCGTCGTCGTCGGACGCGAAGGAGCTCTCCTTGGACCGACCGTCGGTGCCGATTCGGCCGTAGCGAACGATGTGGGTCGAGCCCTCTACCTCGACAGACCAGAACTTGCTCGACGTTCCTTCGGCGAATTCCAGATAGATTTTCATGGACCGAGATTATCGAGCGGGGTTGAGAGGTCAAGTCTCGGTCAGATATCGAGCACGAAGTCACTCTTGCATGCCGGCCCGTCGGGTCTATCGTCCCCCCAATATGCACGACCCTCTCTTTCAGCCGCTCCAACTGGGCGCGATCCAAGCGCCGAACCGAGTCTTGATGGCCCCGCTCACCCGCGGCCGCGCCACGCCGCAGTCGGTGCCAACGGAGATCATGGTGGAGTACTACCGCCAGCGAGCGTCGGCGGGACTCATCATCTCCGAGGCCACCGGCATTAGTCGTGAGGGGCTCGGCTGGCCCTTCGCGCCGGGCATCTGGAACGACGAGCAGGTCGCTGGGTGGCGCAAAGTCACCGACGCGGTGCACGACGCCGGCGGGCGAATCGTGCTGCAGCTTTGGCACATGGGCCGCTTGGTCCACTCGGACCTCGGCGGCGCGCCCCCCGTGTCGGCGTCGGCGACGACGGCGCCGGGTCAGGCGCACACTTACGAAGGAAAGAAGGACTACGAGGAGTCACGCGCGCTGAGCACCTCGGACATCGCGCGCGTCGTCGCGGACTATCGCCACGCCGCTTCGATGGCCAAGGACGCGGGCTTCGATGGGGTCCAGCTGCACGGCGCAAACGGCTACCTCATCGACCAGTTCTTGCGGCGTTCATCCAACTTACGCACCGACGCGTACGGCGGCTCCGCGGAGAATCGATCGCGCCTTCTGGCAGAGGTCCTCGAGCAGCTCGTCGACGTGTGGGGCAAGGAACGCGTTTCGCTGCGCCTCTCGCCGAACGGCGAAACCCAAGGGTGCGATGACCCGGACCCGGCGGAGACCTTTGGCGCGGCAGCCAAGGTCGCGCAGGCGGCGGGCATATCGTTTCTCGAGCTGCGTCAGCCAGGGGCCAAGGGCACCTTCGGCCGAACGGACGTACCCCAGCAGGACGGACTGATTCGCACGCTCTTCACCGGCCCCTTGGTGCTCAACAGCGACTACACGGCGGAGGGGGCCGCGCAGGACATCGCCTCGGGTCGTTGCGACGCCGTGACCTTCGGCCGGCCGTTCATCTCGAATCCAGACTTGCCGGCGCGCATCCGAGTGGGCGCGGAATTGGCGCCGAACAAAGACGTACCCCAGAGCTGGTACCTGCCGGGTAGCGCTGGGTACATCGACTATCCAACGCTCGATACTTAGGCCTCGGAGATTCCTTCTGGCGCTGGCGGGCCCGCCCACGTAGCTTGGGCCCATGAGTCGGGGTGGACGCAGAGGCAAAGGTTGGCGGGGTGCGGTTACACGCCTCTCGCGTGGTGCGCAGAACGCGCTTGAGCTTGTGCGTGTGGGCCGTCTGACGGACCCCTATGGCGCGCCCTACGACGTGTTCGATCAGGGAAAGCACCACCGGCTTCGTCGGTACCGAGGACGCAACCCACAGCGCCACATCACGCAGCCGATTCTCCTCGTGCCGCCGCTGATGCTCACGGCGGAGGTCTACGATATCGCCGAAGACGTCAGCGCCGTGCTGGCGCTCTTGCGCGACGGCGCCGACGTTTGGGTGTGCGACTTCGGCGCGCCGGAACGCGAAGACGGCGGCATGTCGCGCACCCTCGACGACCACGTCAAAGCCGTCGACGCGTGCGTGGACGCCGTGCGACAGCACACGAACCAGGACGTTCATCTCGGGGGCTACTCCCAGGGCGGCATGTTTTGTTATCAGGTCGCTGCTTATCGGCGCTCCGAAGGCCTCGCCGGCGTCATCACCTTCGGCTCACCCGTCGACATTCACCGGAACCTGCCCAACGTTGGAGACTCAGCCGCGGCGGAGATCGCGCGTCTCCTCGAGACCCTCGTCGCGAAACCGATCAGTGAGCTCGAAGGGCTTCCTGGAATCCTCACGAGCACCGGCTTCAAGCTGGTGTCGTTTCGCAAAGAGGTGAGCCAGGTCGTCGACTTCTTCTCGAAGCTTCATGACCGTCAGGCTCTTGAAAGACGGGAAGGGCGGCGTCGTTTCTTGGGCGGCGAAGGGTTTGTAGCTTGGCCCGGCCCTGCGTTCCGTACCTTCTTCGAAGAGTTTATCGTGCACAACCGCATGATGAGCGGCGGCTTCGTCATCGACGGACGCAGCGTCACCCTTGCGGATGTCACCTGCCCCGTCTTGTTCTTTGTCGGCGAACGCGACGACCTCGCGCGGCCGGCGTCCGTGCGCGCCGTTCGCCGCGTCGTTCCTCCGGGCCAAGCCTACGAGGTGAGCCTGCCGGCGGGTCACTTCGGCCTCGTCATCGGCAGCAAAGCCCTCGCCGTCACTTGGCCGACTGTCCTCGACTGGATGCGCTGGCACTCCGGCCAAGGAACCCGACCTCGTGCTCTTCGTGAAGAAGACCCGCCCGTTGAGGTCGAGGACGCGGCGTTCGGGGAGTTCGACTTCGACGTGCGCCTCTTCATCGACGCCGCCAAGGATGCCGCCCAGAGCGTCTGGTCCGCCGTCGGCGACCTCTTCGAAGACGCAGGGGACTACGCCACCAATATCCGCTGGCAGCTGCCACGCATCTCCGAGCTGGAAACCCTCGACGACGACTCTCTTGTCGGCTTTGGGCGAAGTCTGGCGGAGCAAGCCGAGCGCTCGCCGGAGCGAACGTTCTTTCTCTGGCGGGGAAGGGCGTTTACCTACAGCCAGGCCGACGCGCGCGTGAACGCCGTGGTCCGAGGCCTTTGGCTCTCCGGCGTTCGGCCCGGGGAGCGCGTCCTCGTCTGCATGGGGCCACGTCCCAGCTACCTGACCCTCGTCGCCGCGCTCTCGCGCATCGGCGCTGTCCCTGTCCTCGTGCACGAACGCGCGACGCAGCTTCAGCTTCGTGACGCCAGCCAGCTCTCAGGCGCCAGCGTCTGCATCGTCGACCCCGCTCGTCTTGCCCGCGCCGGTTTTCTCGTCGAGCGCGAGCTGGTGCGCAACGTCTTCATCTTGGGCGGAGGCGCCGAGCGCGACGACCCGGCTGCCTGGGAGCACGTCGGCACCCGCGGCGTCGTGGACCTCGAGGCCATCGACGTCGAGGGCGTCGAGCTGCCTTCGGATTTCGTCGCCAACCCAGGTCGCGGAAGTGATCTCGCGATGATCTTCTTCACGCCGAGCCGCAGCCAGCCCGGCGGACTTCGCGCGGCGGAGATCAGCGGACGGCGCTGGGCTTTCTCCGCCCTCGGTGCCGCGGCGGCCTGCACGCTCACGCCGGACGACACGGTCTACGTTTCCTTGCCGATGCACCACATCGCCGGCCTTTTGGTGAGCGTCGGAGGAGCGCTCGTCGGCGGCGCGCGATTGGCACTGGCGGATTCGAGCGCGAGCGGCTTTCCGGCTACCGTCGATGGCGACCCCAGCTCGTTCTGGGAAGAAGTCCGTCGCTACGGCAGCACCGTTGTTTTCTACGCCGGCGAGTCTGCGCGCTCGCTGACGAACGCGCCGTTCTCCACGCGCGACGCGAACAATCCGGTGCGACTCTTCGCGGGAAGCGGCATGCGCAGCGGAGTCTGGCGCGAGCTTGAATCACGCTTCCGTGTCTCCGTCGTGGAGTTCTACGCGTCCACAGAGGTCAACGCGATCCTGACGAACGCGAGCGGCGAAAAGATCGGTTCCGTCGGACAAGCGCTGCCGGGTTCCGCCGAGACCGTCCTCGTGCGCTTCGACCCCATGACGAAGGAGCTCACCCGAAAAGGTCGCTGGCTGCAGCGCGTGGATGCCGGCGAACCGGGAGTCCTCCTCGCGCGCACGGATCACGCGAACGCTCGTCGCGGACTGCGCGACGCCTTTGAGAGCGGCGACGCGTATTTCGTGAGCGGCGATGTCCTCGTCGCGGACGAAGATGGCGACCACCGTTTCATCGGCCGTCTCGGTGAGATCGTCGCCTGCGAAGGCGAAGTCCGCTCCGTTCGGGAGATCGAAGATGCGCTCGACCCCGTCGATGGCGTGCTCCTCGCCGTGGCCCGAATCGCCGGCCACGAGATCTTGGTGTCCGTGGCGGTGCGCGAAGGCAGTGACCTGAACGAAGCGACGCTCCAGGAGTCCCTCGAAGCTCTTCCGGACCTGCTCCGCGACGTGCGACTGTCCATCGTGCCGTTGTCCACGATCCGCCTCAGCGACGGCTTCCGGCCCCTGAAAACATGAGATCTCCGGCCATCGCCCACGGGATAGTCTGGACCAGAACCCAGCTGCCCCTACACTAGGAGCGTGATCCGCACTCGATTCGCTTCTCCGCTCTTCTTCGCTCTCGTCGGCATTCTCTTTTCAGGCTGCCCGACGGACCCCGAGATCATCGACTGGCAGCCGGCCTTCGACGCGGACAGCTCGGGCTGGATCCTCAGCGTCTGGGGTGCAGAGGGCGAACGCTACGCCGTCGGTGGCCGTCGCCAAGAAGAAGGCGTGATCATGCACTTCGATGGAAGCGCCTGGAACGAGATCACGAGCTCCATCGATTTTCCGCTGCTCAACTGGGTGTATGGATTTAGCGCCGACGACGTCTTCATGGTCGGCAACGACGGGCGCTCCTTCCACTACGACGGTGAGGCGCTGAGCGAGATCGAGACGCCGACGGAGGCCCGGCTCTGGGGCATCTGGGGCGCAACACGGGACGACCTCTACGCCGTCGGCGGCAACGGCCGAACCGACGACGTGCCTGTCTTGCTTCACTACGACGGCGTCGCCTGGAGCGAGGTCGCCTACCCCGAGCTAGAGCGCGCGAACGTCCGAGCGTTCTTCAAGGTCTGGGGGTCGAGCGCCAATGATGTCATCGTCGTCGGTCAGCGCGGCGTTATTCTCCGCTACGACGGAAGCACTTGGCAGGAGTTCGGCGCGGGCACCGGCGAAGACCTCATCAGCGTGTGGGGCACCGGACCTGACCGTGTTGTGGCCGTGGGTTCACGCACGAATGGCGTCATCGCGACCTGGGATGGCACTGAATGGCGCAGCGGCAGCCTCTCCCCCATGCCGGGTCTGAACGGCGTCTGGACCGGCGACGGGAACACCGTCCACGTGGTCGGCGTATTCGGCACAGTGGCGCGAATTGACTTCGATACCTTCGCCGTCGAAGAAGATATCGTCGACGTGGACAACGATTTTCATGCGATCTTCGGCGACGGGGAATCGCTCACGGCAGTTGGCGGGAATCTTGCTGCAGGGCTTAACGCCCCCACCTACAACGGCACGGTGTTCGAACGCACCATGATCTCCACGGATTCGCTATGACCATTAAATCACGAGCGCTCGTTTCGCTTCTCCTCGGCAGCGTCCTTCTTCCGGGTTGCCCAGACCCCATCGACCCCCCGCTTCCGCCCGTCGCCGAAGGCATCTTTGCGCCGATGGGCGAGATTCGTCCTTCGGCCACGGAGGAAGAGCGCGCGACCTTCGCGCGCGGCGAAGAGGTGGCGCGGCGACGCTTTACGCCGGAAATGGGCCTGGGTCCGAGCTTCAACGTGACCTTCTGCGGCGCGTGCCATGAGAAGCCGGTCTTCGGTGGCTCCGCCGGGCGTTACCGCGACTTCCTCCTCGTCGAACAGATCGTGTCCGACGGGAGCCGAGTTGCCCTCGGCTCCAACGGCGTCTTGCCGCAATACAACCTGGAGACCGGCCGCCGACCCACTGAAGAAGCGGCGAACCACTTCGGACGTCGAAACCCGATTCCATTCTTCGGCGTGGGTCTCCTCGCGGAGATCCCCGAAGAGGCGATTCTCGCCAACGCCGACGCGGATGACGCGGACGGCGACGGCATCAGCGGCCGCCCGAACGTCGACCGCGGCTTCGT
>JBGCFM010000217.1:0-8533 GCA_045106895.1 Polyangiales bacterium
GCCATCGCCGTCGCCATGGCGTGGGCTTGCTCCCGGGCGTCCGCTGCCGAGGTTGCGATGCCTTCCGGCGTGTAGGGAACACCCACGATGCGCATCGCTCTCATCTTGCTCTCCGTCGAGTCGAAGTCGACGATGGCGCTCGCCAAGTGCTCGTAGGGCGGCATGTTCGAGCCCGGGGAAATCTCGCGAGGGTCAAGCATGTGGCGGTAGTGCCAGAGGTCGTTGTACTTCCGGCCAACTCGCGCCAAGTCCGGACCAATTCGGCGTGAGCCCCACTGGAAAGGATGGTCAAAGATCGAATCGTCGGGTTGTGACACGGCACCGTAGCGGGCCGTCTCCCATGCAAAAGGACGAATCATCTGGGAGTGACAGGTGTAACAGCCCTCCTGGATGAACACGTCTCGGCCTTCCAGCTCCAGCGGCGTGTAAGGCACGTTGCGCGTCGTCGCGAGCTGCTCCGGGACCGTGAGGACCGAGGGAACAATCTCCGCGACGCCGCCGATGAGAATCGCCAGGATGGTGAGCACCGTGAAGATCAGCGCACGTCCCTCGATGAGCGCGTGCCAGGTCGGCTTGTCGGTCTTCTTGCCGATGGTCCGCGCAAAGATCCAAAGGAAGAAGAGCCCCGCGCCGAGTGTCAGGAAGAGAATGCTCGCCACCGCTTCGGTCACAGCAACAAGGGAACACACCGCCAGGATGAGGAAGCTCATCACGACCGGCGGAGCGAAGACGATGTCCTTCCAGGGGACTTCGTTCTCTTCCTTCGCGGGGACAACCACCTCGATCTCCGTGGTCACTGCCTTGCCCGCCTTCGCGGTCATCAGGAGGTTCCACGCCATCAGGATGAACCCGGTGAGGTACATGGTGCCGCCGATAAGACGCGCCCAGTAGAGCGGACGAATCGCGATGAGGGTCTCCACGAAGGACGGGTAGAGGAGTCCGCCACCTTCTTGTTCAGCGCGCCACATCAGGCCCTGCTGAACGCCCGCCGTCCACATGGACACGGCATACAAAACGATACCGACGGTTCCGATCCAGAAGTGCGCGTTCGCCACCGGAACGCTGTGGAGCTTCCGTCCATAGAGCTTCGGAATCAGGAAGTAGAACATGCCGGCGGCCATGAAGCCGTTCCAACCAAGTCCACCTGCGTGCACGTGACCAATAATCCAGTCGGTGTAGTGGGCGAGGCCGGACACGCTCTTGATGGAGAGCAGCGGACCTTCGAAGGTCGCCATGCCATAGGCCGTGACGCCGACGGCGAAGAACTTGAGCACGGGGTCGCGGCGCAGCTTGTCCCACGCGCCGCGCAGCGTGAGGAGGCCGTTGAGCATGCCGCCCCAACTTGGTGCCCAAAGCATCAGGCTGAACACCATGCCGGTGGACTGTGCCCAGTCAGGAAGCGCCGTGTAGAGCAGGTGGTGAGGACCCGCCCAGATGTACATGAACACCAGCGACCAGAAGTGAATGATGGACAGGCGGTATGAAAAGACCGGCCGATCCGCTGCCTTCGGCAGGAAGTAGTACATGATGCCGAGCACCGGAGTCGTCAGGAAGAACGCGACGGCGTTGTGGCCGTACCACCACTGAACGAGCGCGTCTTGGACGCCTCCGAACACCGAGTAGCTCTTCATGGGTCCGACGGGGATCGACAAGCTGTTGACCACATGAAGCACCGTGATGGTGACGATGGTCGCGATGTAGAACCAGAGCGCGACGTAGAGGTGCTTTTCGTGGCGCTTCTTCAGCGTGATGAAGAAGTTGGCCGCGAAGGTGAGCCAGATAACCGCGATGGCGATATCGATGGGCCACTCGAGCTCGGCGTATTCCTTCGCCTGAGTGAAGCCCAGGGGCAGCGATACGGCGGCTGCGACGATAATGAGCTGCCACCCCCAGAAGTGAATCTTCGACAGAGTGTCGTTGGTGCGCTGCTTCGTCAGGCGCTGCGTCGAGTAGTAGATACCCGCAAAGATCATATTGCCGACGAAGGCGAAGATGACGGCGTTGGTGTGCAGCGGCCTGAGTCGCCCGAAGGAGAACCACTCGCCCACGTTGGCGGGCCACCAGGCGAGCTGAAGGGCGATGATGGCGCCGACGAGCATCCCGACAATGCCAAAGACCACCGAGGCCCAAATAAACTGTCGAACGATTTTGTCGTCGTACTCGACTCGAACGGTCGACGGACTTTCGCGATAGGTCATGGCGGCCTCCTTATTCAAGGTCCGTGCCAGTTAAGTCCGAGCCTAAAATGCAGGCTGCGGAGTCGTCCGGCGCAAGTGTTGCGTCCGTGCCGGGACCAGGCGCAACGCGTGCGTCGTCCATCAATGGAAGCAACGCGAGGCGGTCGCCCTGGCCGAAAGTGTCGCTTCGCGCGGACCACAGAAAAAGAACGACTGCCAGGGAAACGAGGGCAGCGCCGATGAAGATGAGAAGCATGAGGACGTTCACGGGGTTCCTTTCACAAGAGATGTGACGGACAAATGGGTCGGCTCTTGAGCCGCTGAGAAGGCGCGGGCACGGAGCCCCACGAAAGCGAGCGTGACGAGAGAACTGGTCGGCATCAGCACAGCGGCGAGCCATGGGCTCATGTGGCCGCTGAAAGCGAGGGCGATGGCCGCCGTGTTGTAGAAAACGGCGATCCACAACAGCCGGCGTTGCGTCAGACGAAGCCACTCCGCGACGTCAAAAGCCCGCCGGATGGGCGCGATGCCGCTCGCGCTCAAATAGAAGTCACAGCGGTTGGCCACGAAGGGTCGGTCGATGGCCGGCGTCCCCGCGCAGCGAGCCTCAAGAAGCGCGAGATGGTCATTGAGTCCATCGCCCACCATGAGCGTGTGTTTTGGATCGTTCGCTGAGACGTAGTTCGCCTTGTCGCGTGGTGACTGTTCACCCAGCGCCTCGTGCAGCCCCAGAGTCGAGGCAACCTCCGACACGCGCTCATTTTGGTCGCCACTCAAGATCGCGACGCTCTTGGATTCGCCCAGCAAACGAATCTCCGCGACCGCGTCATGGCGAAGTTCTTCGTGGGTTTCGTACGCCGCCAGGAGCTCGTGGTCCCGGCTGAACACGACATCAGCGCGGCGTAGCGGGTCAGGGAGACTCTGGGCCAGCGCAAACGCCGCGGAGCCCAGGCGGAACTCCGTTCCATCCACGACGACACGAACTCCGCTTCCGGCGACTGATTCCGCCTCCGCGAAAGGAACCTGCGCGCCCAGAGCCTGATGAAGAACGCGGCTCTTCGGGTGCATGCTTGACGAGGCCAGGCGCGCCAACACCTCCCGGTGTGTTTCGCTCGGTGCTCGCAGACAGGTGACACCAAGATTGCCGGTTGTGAGGGTGCCGGTCTTGTCGAACACCACGCGCCGCACCTCTTGAAGTCGGTCGAGAAATGACGCGGTGCGAACGTAGAGTCCCTGACTTCGTAGGTGCGCGTGCGCGATCTCGCGCGCGAGGGGTACGGCGATGCCGAAAGCGCAGGGACAGGTCACGACCAGGAGCGCCGTCACCACCTGGAGCGCCTCACTTCCGTCACTTCGCAAGTAGGTGAAAGCCCCACCGAGGCCGGCGATCACGAGGACGAGGAGCGAGTAGATCGCCCCCAGGCGTTGCCACCAAAACGAACGCGCCTCACCCACGTCGCGAGTCTCGCGCAAGAGTTGCGGCACCAACGAATCCGCAAAGACCGCGAGGGCTTCAGCTCGGATAGCGCGGCCGCTCGTCGAGAAGGCACCAGAGGGCACCATACTGCCGACCTCGTAATGCTTCTCCGTCGACTCGCCGTTGAGCCACTCCAGGGAGAAACTTGCTGCGTCCATCAGTTTTGCGTCGACGGGGAGCAGGTCCCCGGGGCCAATGAGCAGTTCGTCTCCGACTCGTACGCTCGCGCAAGACACCACCCGAGGCTTTCCCGCCGCGTCGACGACACGAGTGAGCATCGACTCGGGAGTGGAGTCGCTTAGAAGCCGACGACGGTTACGTTCGAGGGCCCGTTCCTGCAGCCAGCGGCCGCCGAGCATCAACGTGACGAAGATGGCGAGAGTGTCGACGTAGGCGGCGTCCCCTTCAAAGAAGTATCGGGCGCTGGCACCCGCGAAGGCCAGAAGAACGCCGATGGAGATAGGAAGGTCGAGGCCCACCATTCCGCGGCGAAGGGCGCCAAAGGCCGAGCGAAAGAACACCGGACCGCCGAGGACTACCGCGAGGGCACTCGCGCCGAAGGAGGCGCGGTCCATGAATGCGCGGAGGTGTTCTTCCCCCGCCGCATCACCGAGGCCGAAGTACGACGCGAGGGCGATAAGCATCGCGTTGATCGCGAGGGCCGCGCAGAACCCGAGTCGCCAGAGAAGGTCGTCACCTTGGCGCTCTGCACCCGGCGGTCCAAGCCCGTACCCTAAGGAGCCGAGGGTGCCTCGAAACTCGGACAGCTCAAAGCCCTCGGGCACGACGATACGAGCCTCGCCACGAGCGGGGTCCACGTCGATTCTCCCCTTCGGCGTTTGCCGATGAAAGAGCTCCTCGACGAGCCAAACGCACGCCGCGCAGTGCATTCCCTGCACGCTCACCCGCACGCTGCCTCCTCCTCGCGCATCTTCGCAGAGGACTTCAAAGCCGGCGCTCTCAGCATCCATACGTGGCTGCACAGCCGGGAGCCCCGTGCCCTCACGAAGGTCGTAGTAACGCTGTAGCCCCATGCCTTGAAGCAACGCATGAGCGGCGGAGCAGCCTCCACAACAGTAGTCCGTGCGTCCGTCCGGCACCGGCAGCTCACAATGTAGACAGCGCGCGTGGGGCACTAGGGTCTGCAATACGCCACGAAGGCTTCTACGGGTCTGAGCAGAGTCACCAACGCGCCAAAGGCGAAGACGAACGCGAAAACGCCGTACCCTTTGTTCGCTGAGCCCGCGAATCGTGACGCGAGGGAGGCACTCAAATGAACGCTGAGCGCCGTCGGGACAAAGAACACTGCGGCGACGAGAGCACCGTGGAGCGGCGATGCAGAGCCCACGGCAAGCATCCATAGGCTCCAGGTGGCACCACACGGCAGAAGTGGAGTGAGCGCGCCAAGGCCCCCCGCCCGAAGGAGCCCGCGAGGCTGCTTCGAGGCTGCGTCCGAGGCGGCCGAGGAAACGCGTAGCGTCACGAGGGCGCTGCGCTCCCTTGAAAGCGCACCGCGACGACGGCGTGTGTACAGCTGCAGCGCGCGGGCCGCGGCGAGGCAAAGTGCGACGCCAATGAACGTGCTCAGCGCCACGCTCCCCCAGTGGGCCGAGAGCCTCAGAACGACGCTCTCCCCAAACGCACCAGCCAGAGCACCACCGACGATGAGCGTCGCCAGCCGGCTCCCGTGGTAGAGCGCTCCCGGCGCGCGGCGGCTACATCCGGCGTACGTTGCCAGCGGTCCGCACATCAACGCGCAGTGCGGTGCAGAGACCACACCTAAGGCTAGCGCGGCGATGAAGAGCGAAATCACGGGCTCCCTCCTCGCAAACCTTGGGCCAGCGGCTTCCGGCGCGTTTTCCGGTATTTCTTGCGCTTTTCGGCGCACAACCTGCGCCCCAAATCCGCGAGCACGCACCATTTGCGCCGCCGTTGCCGCATATTCACAACAATTGTTAGGGTGCAAAGCATGAACTCACTGTGCGTCTTATGCGAGAGCACCCCTGCTCCCGAAAACCTCGTCCGTGGAATGAACGGCTGGCTCTGTCGCGATTGTACAAAGCTCGGCCTGGTCCACGTTCTTGAGGCGACGGCGACACCTCAGTCCGCCGAGCGAACGCTCCCTCAGCCTTCGTCGAGTGTTCCCTCTGTGGCGAGGATGCCCCGGTCTCGGGTGTCTTCGCCGGCGAGAGTAAGTCTGAGCGCGTCTGCGTCGCGTGTCTGAGCAACAGCTTCAGCAAGATGGCGCAGGAGCTCGAGACGCGGGCCTATCGCACCATCTGCTCCGTGAACAAGCGCGCGCCGAGCGCGCACGAGGTGTTGCGAAAACACTTTGATCCCACCGATCCTTTGTCGCTAGTGACGAGCGACCGTGTGTTCAAGTCCTACGCCCGTATCGACGTTGCCCGAATGCTGACGGAGCGCCTGGAGAGCTTTCGCTGCGTGGGCGTGCACGCGCGCCACGCCCAGCTGCACGCAAGCTTCGCCCACCTCCTTGACGCTGACGCGAAAGACTTCTCCGTCGGACCGCTGCAGTACGATGAGGTCAACCTCGGCAACAACGAGCACGTACGATGCTTGGTGCGCGGGCTGTGGCTCGGCGAGGAAGACGGGCTTCGCGTCGCCATCACGCTCTCCTATTCGCACTACCCGAACCCGGGCTGGCACGTCGAGGTGTGCGTCCCGCCTGGCGCACCCGGGGCGAGCTTCGTCGAAGCGTTCTTCGAGATGGTCGACAAGGCCGTAGCGGACTCTCACACCTACCGTGGAAAGGTCCTCTCACGCGAAGAGCTACGTGGAGGTGGTCAGTTTGGGCTCGGGCTGAGCGTCGTAGATCTCGCCACCGTGGAGCGCGATGAACTGATCTTGCCGGAGTCGACCATCGCTTTGATGGAACGAAACATCTTCCGTTTTCTCAAGCAGCGAAAGCGAATGGGCAAGCTGGGCATGTCGCAAAAAAAGGTCTGCTCTTCTATGGACCTCCCGGGACAGGGAAGACGCACACGATTCGCTACTTAGCGAGCCAGCTAAAGGACCACACAACGCTCCTCATCACAGCCGAACAAGTCGCCGACATCGATGAATACATGACCCTCGCGCGACTCCTCGCCCCGACGCTTGTCATCATTGAAGACGTCGACCTCATCGCTCGAATGCGCGAGGACATGCGTTCCGCAGGCGAGGAGGCTCTGCTCAACAAGCTCCTCAACGAGATGGACGGCCTCCGAAACGACACCGAACTCTTGATGGTGCTGACCACGAACCGACCCGAGGCACTTGAGCAAGCCCTCGCTGGCCGACCTGGACGTATCGACCAGGCCATTGAGTTCCCGCTTCCGGACACAGGTGGCCGAGGGCGGCTGGTGGATCTCTACCGATTTGGATTGGAACTCCCGGACGCCGTCCGGACCGCCGTCGTCGAGCGCACATCGGGGCTCAGCGCTGCCTTCCTCAAGGAACTCATGCGCCGCATCTGTCTCATCGCCGCGGAACGTAGCGACTCGGAGTCTATCCCGCCGGCGACGCTCGAAGACTTGGACCTAGCGCTCACGGAGATGGTCGAAAGCGGCGGTGGACTCAACGCCCGCCTACTCGGAATCGATACGGGTGAGGTCGGCTTCTCCTGAGCTGCTATCCCAGAATCATCGCCTCTTCGAGAAGCTCGCCGCGCTCGTAGCGGCCGAGCCCCCAACGTTCGATGAGCTCCGCGCCCTCGCCTTTCGCAAGGTACGCCGCGATCCTCCGTCCCATGATGGGCGCCATCATGAAACCGTGGCCCATGAATCCGCAGAGAAGCGTAAGCCCTGGGACGCTCTGCACCGGACCGACAATAGGGTTTCCATCGGGCGTGATGTCGTAACAGCCCGACCATTGCCGCAGAACCTTCACGGCACCGAAGCGCGGAAACGTGTTCACCATCGCCTTGGCGTAGAGCGCCAGAAAGCGCAGCGACGAGCCGTGGTCGATACCTTCGGGCACTCGCTCATTGGAGATGCCACCGACGATTTCGCCGCGCATGGATTGGGAACAGTAGAGGCCACTGTCCAGGTCGGCGACGAGGGGCCCAAGGAAGGGTTTGAGCGGCTCCGTGGAGCAGATCTCATGGCGGTGCGGTTTGTTGGGAAGCACGAGACCGAGGTGCGCCGCGACCTCCGGTGACCAAGCGCCGGTCGCGAGGACGACCTCGCTGCAGCGTATCCTCCCGCCGGTGGTTCGAATCGCGGAGATGGCGTCTCCTTTTCGCTCAAAACCGAGGACATCCGTAAAAGGAAAGATGCCCACCCCGCGTGCCGCACACCCCTTGGCGTAGCCCCAGACAAACGGCCACGGAAACACCACGGCGTCGTCCGGGTTCCAGCTCGCCGCGAGAAGCCCATGTGTCTCGAGTTCGGGAACGAGCGCTTTGGCGGCCTTGGCATCGATCATTCGAGTGGGAAGCCCGTGCTCCCGCTGGAGCTCAGCCGAAGCTTGGAGCTGTTGAACACGCTCTTCGTCGCGGGCGAGAAAAAGGTACCCGCCTCGACGGAACCAAACGTTCACGCCCATCTCCGTCGCGAAGTCCGCGCACAGTTCGAGAGACTCCTTCATGAGCCCAATATTCGTGGCACTCGACCACTGCGCGCGAATGCCACCGCCGTTGCGGCCGGACGCCCCGCTGCAAAGGTAGCCCTTGTCGATCACGATGATGCGCCGCTTTGGCCAGCGCTCAGCCAGGTGATAGGCCGTCGCCAATCCCATTATGCCCGCGCCGACAACCACGACGTCTGCGGACGAAGGCAAGTCCGACGGGTCATGAGTGATGGGCTTTTTGCCGCCGGCCGTCACACGCTGTCTTTCGTAGTAACGCTCACGGCTCTGGGTCTCCGTCCTCCAGAAGCGT
>JBGCFM010000218.1:0-39933 GCA_045106895.1 Polyangiales bacterium
AAGGCGGCGAGCCCGAGCTCGGCAGCGCCGTGGTGTGCGCAAACCCCAACACCGGCGAGACTGTCATCGGTCGCGTCATCGGTACGGGCCGTCTCGAAGTAAGCACAGACCGAGAGCAGCTCACCGTCAACGGCCGAACTCCAGAGATGGACATTCATGAGTCGCTGCAGTTCTTCAACTCCGACACGAACCGTCAAGAGCCCGTTCAGCGAGCCACCGTTAGCTTCGGCAACACAGATCACGACATCTTCATTCGCGAGAACCACACCTTTCGACTGAACCCGGTCCAGGTGCCCGCGAACATGCTCTACCTCCTGAGCGACAATCGCGGCGACGAAACTCACGACAGCCGCGCGTTCGGTCCTGTACAGGCCTCCTCGTGTCTCGGTACGCTCTTCATGCGCGGTCGCCCCGTCGACGTCGGCGCAAACCTGGGACACGGATGGCTCGACTTTCTCTAGCACTGGCGCTCGTCGCATTTCTTCCGCTTTCGCTGCAGGGCCAAGACGTACCTGCGGCAGGCGAGAGCCCTACGGCCGACACCGCTGACTCCGCCGCGCCAGGACCCCGCTACCTCGCTGCGGTGCGCGCCGAGCTCGAACGCCTCGATGTAGATGCCAGCTGCGAGGTCCTCGACGCGCTACGCGCGCGATGTTCATGGCGCGTGCAGAACAGCGAGCGGACCCGAGAGCTGACGCTGCGCGGCCTCATCGACGAGAGCACCCAGACGCTCTACCTCTACGCGCCCATCGCGAACGCACACCCCGATGATGCAGAGACAAGCTCGGTTCTTCGGCGCCTCGCGGAGCTCAATTGGCGCTACCTGGCCAGCAAAGCCGAATGGAACAGCGCCACCGGCGAAGTGCGTATCTCCGCGCTCCAGCACCTCGACACCAACTTTGATCGGCGCGCGTTTCGAGTGCTGGTCCGACTCCTCGCGCGTCAAAGCCTCGCCGCCGCCGCCGAGCTCAGCACATTGATGCCTGAGGCCGACTGACACGCTGATCTGAATACCGCCCGCGGGAGCATCGTCATGCCTTCATGCGACAAGCGACGGCTCTGACTTTCCTTGGGGCGTTGCTTCTCGGTGCCACGACATCGGCGAGGGCCCAGGAGCGCGTTGACTATCACACCGATCGAATAGGAGCCGCGAACGCGTACTCGACGGCAGAGCGGCTGAGCGACGGGGACATGGTGGTCTCCTTCCGCTACCGCGGCTCCTACGCTGTTCGGGATACGGTTCTACCCAACGCTGCGGGCTTCGGCGTGGCGCTCGTGCGACTCTCTCCGTCCGGAGCGGTGCGTTGGGCGAAAGATCTACGTGCCGAACGTACGCGAATCGAGTCCGTATCTTCTATTCATGCGCTTCCCGGCGGCGCCTTTGCGCTCAACGCACAAGAAACCGGTAGCGTCCTCGGTCACCTCACCCACGCTGCGCTCATTCGCGTCGAGGCCGACGGTACGCTCGGGTTCACGTTCCGAGACCCTGCGCCGACCACCCGCCATTCGATGTTTCAGGTGGTCCCGCTGGATTCCGGCGACCTCGTTGTCGCGGGGCGCTTCGAAGACGGAGCGTACGCCCCAACCCCCGAGGCGCGTTTTCACCACGAACATGTGTTCCCCGACGACGCTGCTCATTTCCTGGTGCGCGTAGACGGTCGCACTGGACAGGTGCGATGGACGAGTCTTGTGCCGGACCGCTTGGACCTCCAAGGTGTCGCGGCCCAAGGAGAGAGGATCCTCGTCGCTGCAAAACACCCAAACCAAGGTTCGCCGGTCAGTCGACCCATCGAACTTCTCGTGTTCGATGCGGGCCAAGGACAGCTCGTCGCCCAGGGCATCTACCGGCGCCGACATCGCACCTGGATTTACGGACTCACCGCCCACCGAGACGGCTTTGCCCTGCTCATGGCGGAGTGCGACCGTCAGTCCGATGGGCTTTGCCGCTTTCCCACAGAAGCTGTTCTCCTCGGTTCGACGCTTCAGCCGGAAGGCGTTCACGCGATGGGTGTTCGCGCTCGTTTCTTGCCAGGCCCTTCGAGCGACGTCCTCCGCGTGGTCGAACTCCCTGACAATCACGAGCCGCTGATGCGCTCGTTTCGAATGCACACCCTGCGCGCAGGGAACGCAATCACCACCGTCCACACGCCTAGCGAACCGTTCTTCCCACGTTCCCTTCATGGTGCGTCCTACAGGGATGAGTTCATCCTCGGGATGGTCGCCGGTGACCTTCGAGGGATGACCCTTCGTTCTCAGCGCGCTCCGCAAGCGCTGGCCTTTGGCCCCGTCCGCACAACGCCCCCTCCCGCGGAACCGGCTATGAGCGAAGCGGATTTCGACCATGTCTACGGTGCCGTGTTTGGAGCCGACTCGGCGCGGCGGCGGCAGGAACAACGGGACACGCTGCGCAGGGACGGAGTCCCGGATGAAATACTCCGTCAGATGCGTCTGCTCCCACGTCGCTGAGCGTCACTCGCGGCTCATCGCGAGCGGGCGCGACGAGCGGCATGGTGTCGCAGCGGAACCCGAACCTGACCCGCTCCGTTTGCCGGCGCGCCCAGGAGCGAAGTGCGCAGGCACTCCACGCCTTCGCGGTCACCAAGGGACGAAAGCTCCGTCGCAACCTCCGCGATACGTCCGCCGGCTACTCGCAGGCGCAAGGTCACCACCGCTCTTCGTGACGCGCCGCGAGACACGGCGCTGCTAAAGCACGCGCTCAACGCCTCGCGCTTGCTCTGAAGAGTTCGCGCCACAAGCGCGTCGCCCTCCTGGACTTCCAGCTCACCGAAACTCAGCCCGGGTTCAGGTACGTCGTCGTCTCGCCACGCGCGGAGCCGCTCCGTGTCCTCCCGCGCGAGCACTTGGCCACGACCGTTGAGCAACTCCACGAAGGCGACGTCGATGCGCACGGTGGTCACCGCGGCGGCGGGGCGAACGAGGCACGCTTGGCCACCATCGAAGGCGAGAAAGAAGCCGACGCGAATCTTCCGTCCATAGCGACGAAGTTCGCCGGCTCGGTCCCGCGTAGCCGGAAAAGCGATGGACTCCAGCCCCGACGGGAAGAGCTCCGCGGCGCCCTCAAGGATGCGAAAGTTGTGGCGTGTGTCCACGGCAAGAACACCGCTTCGAGCGTCGTGCGCTTGAAAGCGAAAGTTCTCGAGCTGCGTTGTATAAAGGACGGCGCGATCGCGGCGTGGAGCGCTGTGACAAGCGTCGTGGAGCGTCTCGAGGGTTTCAACCTCCACCTCGGCGCGCGCGAGGGTCGGCATCGACAGCACGGAAAGAGCCAAAAAGCCCAACGAACATGCAAAAGCTGACGTATGGAACGTTGCCATGACCCCAGAATGACGGGTTTTCCCCCCCGGGGGCAAGACAGTGGTCTGAGAGCTTTCACAGAGCCCAGACCATACGAACGTCAAAAGGCCCCCAGCGCCATTGCCGCCGGCGCGTGAACGCGGTACTTCGGCGCCGTAGAAGGAGAGGCATTTTGCGAATCGCCGTCATTCAGTTTCCGGGCTCGAACGCTGACTGGGACGCCCTTCATGTGGCCCGTGATGTACTCGGCGCGGACGCACGCTACGTGTTCCACAAAGAGAATGAGCTCGGCCCAGCGGATGCCGTGGTCATCCCCGGTGGCTTCTCCTACGGCGACTACCTGCGCCCCGGCGCTATCGCGCGCTTCTCGCCCATCACCGAAGCCCTCGTCGCCTTCGCAAAGTCTGGTGGACCGATCCTCGGTATCTGCAACGGCTTTCAGATTCTCACGGAGCTACAGCTTCTCCCGGGCGCGCTCACCCGAAACTCACACTTGCGCTTCGAATGCCGCGACATTCATTTGCGGCGCGAAGGCGATGGCGCTTTCAGCGGGTCCATCGATTCCGGCGCCGCCTTGCGCATGCCCATCGCCCACGCCGACGGCCGTTATCAGTGCGACCCCGACACACTGAAGCTGCTTGAAGACGAAGGTCGCGTCGCGTTTCGCTACTGCGATGCCCACGGCCACGTCCCCACCGACGCCGATGCCCGGGGCGCCGATGGCCTGCGCATCAACCCCAACGGTAGCTTAGGCGCCATCGCCGGTGTGTACGACGCTGGCGGCCGCATCCTCGGCATGATGCCCCACCCCGAACGCGCCAGCGAAGCCGTCCTCGGCGGACGCGCGAAGAACGCAGCGGGACTCTCGATTTTTCTCTCACTCAAAGCGCACCTCGAGGGAGACGGCCAATGAGCAACGACGAAACGAACGCGACCGTGCACGCAATGCCGGGTGACCCAGAAGTCGGCCCTTCCCTCGCTGCGGAATTTGGCCTCGCGCCCAGCGAATACGACGAAGCGCTGAGCACCATCGCGCGCACGCCTACGTACGCAGAGCTCGGCGTCATTTCCGTCATGTGGAGCGAACACTGCTCCTACAAGTCGTCTCGCGTCCACCTCGCCCGCCTCCCCACTGAAGGACCGCGCGTTGTCCAAGGTCCCGGCGAGAACGCCGGCGCCGTCGACATCGGCGACGGTTTTTGCGCCGTCTTCAAGATGGAAAGCCACAACCACCCAAGCTTCATCTCGCCGCACCAAGGTGCCGCGACGGGTGTCGGCGGGATCCTTCGCGATGTCTTCACGATGGGTGCGCGTCCCATCGCAAACCTCAACAGCCTGCGCTTCGGGCGCCCGGACCACCCACGCACGCCAGAGCTTCTTCGTGGCGTCGTCGCCGGCATCGGCGACTACGGAAACTGCATCGGCGTGCCCACCGTCGGCGGCGAGGTTCAGTTCGACGAGAGCTACGACGGCAACATCCTCGTCAACGCCTTCGCCCTCGGCATCGCGAAGAGCGACTCACTCTTCTACGGCCGCGCCGAAGGCATCGGGAACGACGTAATCTATGTCGGCGCGCGCACCGGCCGCGACGGAATCCACGGCGCCACCATGGCCAGCACCACCTTCGACGATGACGCCGAACAAAAGCTGCCCACGGTCCAGGTCGGCGACCCCTTCATGGAGAAGCTGCTTCTGGAGTGCTGTCTTGAGATCTTCGCCACCGGGTGCCTCGCTGGCGTCCAAGACATGGGCGCAGCGGGTCTCACGAGTTCGTCCGTCGAGATGGCGAGCCGCGCCGGGACAGGACTTGAACTCGACCTCGACGCCATCCCGCGCCGCACTGAGAAGCTCACGCCCTACGAGATGCTTCTCAGTGAGTCCCAGGAGCGCATGATCATGGTCGCCAAGCCCGGCCGCGCCCAAGAGGTCCTCGACCTCTGTGAAAAATGGGACCTCGAGGTCGCCATCGTCGGCAAGGTGACCGATACGCAGCGCTTCGTTTGCAAGGCCACGCCAGGCTACGACCCCCTCGACGACGATAGCGTTGAGCTGGCGCCCATCACCGTCGTCGACCTTCCCATCGACCTGCTCACGGACGCTGCCCCGAAGTACGACCGGCCTCAGCGGGCACCCCTCGCCTCCGACGCTGCCCCCATCGTCAGCCCCGACGTCGACCTCGGCCATGAGCTTCTGCGTCTCGTCGCTCACCCCAACATCGGGAGCCGCGCTTGGATCTGGCGTCAATACGACCACGTCGTCCGGGATGGCACACTGGTCCGTCCCGGCGAAGGCGACGCCGCAGTTATCCGCGCGTTCTGTGAACGTGATGGGAAGACCATCGAGAAGTATCTCGCGCTCAGCGCGGACTGCAACGGTCGCCACGTTCAGCTCGATCCTTTTCACGGCGCAGCCATGGCCGTCGCCGAGTGCGCGCGGAACATTCGCTGCGTTGGCGGCGTCCCCCTCGCGCTCACGGACTGCCTCAACTTCGGCAACCCGGAGGTTCCGGAGAACATGTGGCGCTTCGCCCAAGCCATCGATGGTATCGCCGCGGCCTGCAACGCCCTCGGCGTGCCTGTCGTCTCCGGCAACGTCAGCCTCTACAACGAGACCGGCGACAAGGCGATTCTGCCCACCCCGACGGTAGCCATCGTCGGCCAACTCGAGTCCCTCGAACACCTCACAACCGTGGCCTTCGACGCCGAAGGCGACGTCATCCTCCACCTCGGCAAGCCCAGCGCAGGCAACCTCGCCGGCTCCGAGCATCAGACCTCGACCTCGGGTCATCTCAGCGGCACGCTCACGCCTCTCGATCTCGAAGCGGAGAAACGGCTCCAGGAGTGCCTTGGCGTGCTCAGCCAAACCGGCCTCCTGCGCAGCGCCCACGACGTGTCGGACGGTGGCCTCGCAGTCGCCCTCGCCGAGAGCTGCATTGCCGGCGGTGTCGGTGCCGTCACCACCCTCCCCGCATCCCTCGACGCGTCCACCAGCGCTCGTGCTTTCGCCGAAGAACCCTCCCGCGTCGTCGTGAGCGTCGCGCCCGAGCATGCCGCAGAGATCGAGCGCATCGCCCGGGAAAACAAACTCCCCTGTGAGCGCCTCGGCGTTGTCGGCGGAGACACGCTTCAAATCGAAGGCGCTTCCGTGAGCGTTGCAGCTCTCAAAGAAGCTCACCGCAACGCCCTGACGCCCATCGTCGGCGACCCCGGCGCAGCGTAAGCATGGGTTCGCTCTGCACCTTGAGCTCGCTGCTCATTCTTGGCTGCGGAGGAGCGACGCTCGCTCCGGCTCCGCAGAACGATGCCCCCGTCAGCTACCAGCCCTGCACCCTCGAGGCCGGCACCCTTGAGGTCCCCGTCGGCGAGCACTTTGCTCTCGCCGCGAGCGAAGGCGCGTGCTTGCTCATCGACGAGTCCAGGGAAGGCACGTTCGTCAGCGTTGTAGGTCTGATGAACGACGAGGAGGGGTTCGAGCTACTCCGTGATGACTTACGCGGCTTCTTGCGTGCGTCGGGAATCGTCGGCACGCCGCGTTTCACTGGGCGGGACGAAGCCACACTCCTTGCCCAAACGACGGAAACACACTCCCTCGTGACCACACCGCCGGGTCTCCCAGAACGCGCAGGCTTCGCTCTCACGGCGGAGCTTCCAGGCGCACTCGTCCTCTTCATCGGCCTCGGCGACAGCCCCTCTGAGGCGGCTAAGCTTCGTCGAGTACTCGACACCGTTCGGCTTCGAGCACCGGAATAACTCAAAACCGTTGGGGTTGAAGAGCCATGCCCGCTCGCCTCATCAGCCTCTTGCTCACCTGGGCCAGGGTCAGCCCTCGAGACCTGAGCAACCCGGCCTACGACTCTGCTCTCGAAGGGATCATCGCGGATCGACAAAGCGGCGGGCCGGAGTGCACGGGCGGAAGCTTAGCGCGCACGTGTGGGATGGCGCCGGAGCAGGAGTTTGGTTTCGAGTTTGATGGGCCACGTGATGACGAAGTCGGCCCACGAGTTCTTCCCGAGCGGTCCATCGATGGCGCCCTTGAAGCCAAGGGCGAAGTCCTCTGGTCCCGACACGAGCCGGCGAGCTGGAGCGAAGAAGAACGCGCGACCTACGAGTCGAGCATCAATGACCTTTCACGCCTTTGCGCAGAGCTGCGAACCGAAGACTAGCGAGCGTCGCGCCCAGCGTTTGTTGCAGGCGCGGGCCCATCGGATTCATCTCCACTTTTGCCGCGAGGTGCACGATGATGCGAGAACGAAAGGCCTCGCGATGAAACACTTGATTCTCACCCTCGCTCTTTTTTCTCTCTTCGGCTGCGGGAAGAGCGCTTGCGAAGAACTAGCCGACATCTCCGTCGAGTGCGGACAACCTGCGTCCTCCGAAGCAGAGATCGCGTTATGCGATGCGTTGGCCGGTGACAACGGTCTAGACGCATGTATCTCCTGCCTTGATACCGCAGCGGATCCATGTACGGCCACCAACGACGGGGCAGAGTGCGACGCCGCCTGCACCCTCTAGCGCACTGAAACGAGGGAGCCTCCGCCCGCCGCGGCGCACTTGATGCGGAGGCTCCGCGTCGTCTTTGCGGGACTGCCGAAGCGGGAGACAGCTGCGTTTGACCGCATTGCCAAAAACATCATATCGTAAGATATGACACGATGCATTTTGTGGGTGTTCTCCGTCCTGCTGTTGGGGTGCTTCAACTCGAACAACGCAGACGACACGGCCCTCGATGGCGGACCGAACTTCGACGCGAGCTTCGACACGAGCGAGTCTCCGTCGGGAAACCGCGCGGAGACCGTAGGAAGCGGCGACGCACGGCTCGACGGCGTGATTCGCGCTCCCGTCCGTCCCGAAGGCTACGAGGAGATCTTCATGATCGTTCAATGGCGACGCGACGGTCCCTTTGAGTTCGATTGGAATGGCACGAACATTCCACTGGTGATCGCGCTCGGAACGGAACGCCAGGACTACCAATTCAGCATTGCCACAGACCAAGTTGGCGACCTCTCCATCAAGGTGAGGTTTTGCCGAGACCGCAACTGTCAGGACCTAACGGACCCGGTGTCCGAGATGTGGTTTCCCATCGAGAGCCCGTTCTATCGGGGCGAAGTGACCGAGTGGACCTTCGACGAGATCTGGCGCATCCCGGAGTGTTTGGACGATGAGTGCTCAGAGTTCACCGCCCCCCAAAACCCTGCCCACGGTCGCATCGTGGGCGGCTGCCAGACCATGCAAAACGAGTACCCCACATGGACCTGCGCCGTTGCCCGATGTGACATCCGGTGCGCAGCTGTTGTTGGTGTCGCCGCCGGCGGCTACTGCGAGTTTGGGCAAACGGGCCCACACTTTTGCGAGTAACGAAGAGCGAGCGAATTACGAGTTGAGCGCGCCTGCATTCGTCTCAGCCCTTCAGCACTTGGATAAGCGCTTCCACGTCCGCTACCTGTCGCACGCCGTAGCGCTCGCAGACGATGTCCACGTTGCCCTTACGCCAATAGCCCTCGGGGCAAGCGACGACGAGCTTCCCTGAGGCCGCGAAGAGACCCAGCTCCAGGAGCGTGATCGGCGCCTTCGTGTCTGGCGCAAAGTAGACGATGATCTGATCCGCCTGCTCAAGCATGTTGAGCTCCCATTCGACTTGTTCGCGAAACAGCGAGTCCCCCTTGTCTTGTTTCCAACTCGCGTCCCAGTCAGCTCGTCGTGGGTTGGCGAGAGTTCCGGCGCGCTCCTTCAACGCCGACGCCACCTGCGCCTGCCAGTTCGGAGCGATGCCTTGCTCGATGCTACCGGCAAGGAACACCCAGGGCCTCGGAGCGTCCACGGGAATTGGCGTTGGTGGGGTGTATTCGACCACACACTTAGCGTGTTCGTTCCGTGATAGCGGAATGAGAGAGCGGCGAGAACACAGCGAAGCACAGCCGATGGGCGTCGTGAACGCGAGTGCACATGTGCTTCCCTACATCGCCTCCGCTTATGGGAAAACGAATGGCCCACGTGTTGCATTGCCAAAGATATGAAAAATGCGTTTCTCTCTCTTTGTGTCCTTCTCTGTGCTGCGTGCGCGCCGAACGTTCATGCCGTCATCCCGACGCCGCTGGAACAAGGCCCGTCGTTGCGTGTTGATGCATCGCCCACGTGCGAAGGAGCCGTGGCTCGTGCTGGGCACCTCCCTACGCCCTTCTGCACCGCTGAGGTCGACTACTTTTGCGCGGACGCGCTTCTGAAGGCCGGACACAGTCCTGCACTGCTTCCGCAGTGCCAAAACGTGAACGGCATCTGTGCAGCGTCGCAGATTAACGCACGGCAACCTCTCACGGAAATCGCTATTCGCTGCCGTATGTAGGCGCAACCCGACCTCAAAACAAGAAGCCGAGCGCCCGTTTGGTCGTTCGGCTTCTGTTCTGTCCTCTGTGCTCGGCCTACGCCACGGCGATGTCGCGGCCGCTTCCGGGAACGGGGCGCTTGTCTCCGCGCAGCTCGACGGCGACGACCTTCGAGACACCCGGTTGCTCCATCGTCACACCGTAGAGAACGTCCGTGTACTCCATCGTTCGCTTCGAGTGAGTGATGACGATGAACTGGCTACGGTCCGTCATCTGACGAATCGCCTGGGCGAAGCGCGAGATGTTGGCTTCGTCGAGTGGGGCATCGACCTCATCGAGGAGACAGAAGGGGCTCGGCTTGTATTGGAAGATAGCGAAGATCATCGCTACAGCCGTCAACGCGCGCTCGCCGCCACTCATCAACTCCAAGCTCGCAAGCTTCTTGCCGGGAGGCTGCGCCAGAATCTCGAGACCACTGTTGAGGAGGTCGTTCGGGTCGCTGAGCTTGAGCTCCGCCTTGCCGCCCCGGAAGAGCACCGGGAACAGTCGCTTGAAGCGTTCGTTGATGGCCACGAATGCTTCCTTGAACATTCGGCGGCTCTCCTTGTTCATCTCGCGGATAGCGCGGTCCAAGGTCTTGAGCGCGTCCTCGAGGTCGACTCGCTGAGCATCGAGGGACGTGAATCGCTCGGACTTCTCGTCGTACTCCTCGATGGCCATCAGATTGATCTCGCCCATACGGTCGATGAGACGCTGCAGCTCCGTGACACGCTGGCGTTCCGCTTCGTTCGGCAGCTCCCGCGCGTGGTACTCCGTGAGGATCTTCGGTAGCTCGACGCGATGTCGCTCTTCCACCTGCTCCAAGAGGTAGCTCAGCTCCATGGCCAGCTCGCGGTCACGAAGCGTCAGCTCACCGACCTCTCCGCTCACCACATCGATGACCGAGCGGAGCTCCTTGAGCGCCACTTCGCTGTTGCCCATGACGGTTCGTGCTTCGTCATGTTCCGTGCGCCGCGCCTCAAGAGCCGAGCGCGCTTCCTTGGAGGCGTCGATGCCGGAGTGAAGGGACTCGCGCGCTTCGTAGAGCGAAGCCATGAGTTCGCCCTGCTGCGAAGCGCCTTCAAGAACCTCGGTGCGAAGACGGCCGTCTCGCGCAGCCATGTCTTCCAGAGTTCGCGCCATGCGCACGATGGCGCCTCGGTCACTCTCGGCGCGCTCCTTGGCCTGGGCCGCACGCACACGAACTTCCGTCACCACAGAAGCCTGCTCCTCCACCGAGGCCTGCCGCTCGTTGTAAATCTCCGTGGCGCCGGCCAGCTCTTCTTCGGCCAGCACACGCGACTTCTGCGCTGAGTCGATCTCCTCGCGTGAGGCGAGTTCTTCGTCCCCGGCCGCGTTCATCGCGACTTCAAGGACGCTCAGCTCTTCGCCAAGTCGTGCAGCTCGATCTTCGCTGTCCTGCCCTTCGCCGTCCAAACGACGAACATCTTTCTCCACCTTCACGATGGCGATTTCCGCGTCGTGCGTTTGCGTCCGGGCCGCGTCGATCTCCGCTTGGCGCTTCGCGATACCCTGACGGAGACCGTCGTGGTGCGACTGCGCCGCACCGAGTTCCGCCGTGAGGCGTTCGACCAGCCCGTCGAGCTGGCGAATCTCTCGCTTCATGGAAAGCAGATGACTCGCGCCGTCGTCTCCTGCGCCGCCGGTCACAACTCCGCTCGCGTCCACACGCTCGCCGCCGAGGGTGACAATCGTCGCCTCAAAACCGTTTCGGTGAAGCATGAGCGCTGCATCGAGGCTCTCGACGACCATCACATCGCCGAGGAGGTAGTCGACCAGAGACGCATCTTCTTCGCCAAAGCGAACGTGGTCAACGAGCCATCCGACGACACCCGCGCCAGCCACCTCGTCGGTGCGTCGAACGGCGCCTCGTGGCGTCTGCGGAAGCAAGGTCGCGCGGCCGTCATTCTCGGAGCGAAGGTACGTGAGCGCGTCAAGGCCCGCGTCCACAGATGCGACGACGACCTGCTGAAGCCTGTCGCCGAGAGCTCCGGCGAGGGCGCCGGTGAAACGCTCTTCGCAACGCACGCGGTCCGCGACGAGACCCAGGACGCCACGTGCGCTTCGCTCCTCGGGCGTGCCCGCATAACGCGTCATCAGCGCACGAACGCCAGCGCCCACGCCTTCGAACTGGCTTTGGAGTTCGCGCAACGACATCAGTCGACTTCGCTTCTCCGCCACTTCGTTTCGAAGGCGCTCGAGGTCTTCCCGGCTCCCGTCCATCTGCGAGCGAAGGTCAAGAAGCTCAGCCTCCACCTGCTCCTTACGCTCGGCGCTCTGCTCTTTGCCGGCGCGCATGCCCTCGAGACGAGCGGCGAGCTCGTCTCGCTCCCGGCGAACCTCCACGACGCGCTCCAGGAGAACCGCCTGCTGTTCACGCATCTTCGTCAACCGGGCGCGCCCCTCTTCACGGCGACGCTCAAAGCCTGCCAAGACCGCTTCCGCGCGGGCGCCACGCTTCTCAGCATCACCCACGCGTCCGCGTGCGCTCGACACCGTTCGTTCGGCGTCGGCGACGGCCAGACGACGTCGCTCAAGTTCCTGATTCTCCGCAGCGAAGAGCGCCTCGGCCTCGGCTTCGGCCGCCTCGAGGTCCTCGAGGGCAAGGCTCATCGCTTCGTGCTCAGCGCGAACCGTTGCGACACGCTCCATGAGCTCGACGAGCTCTCCTTCGGCGCGCTCTTCACGCTGCCGTAGGTTGGAGAGGCGCTCGCGCTGCTGGTCGATTCGACCTTCGAGGACACGGACTTCGTTGTCGATCTCGTAAGCTTGGTTCTGCGCACGCTCGACGTGACTGCTCAGCATGTCGACCTGCGCGCGCTCCGCCTCGACCTCCGCCTCGCGGACACGAAGCGCGAAACGCTGTCCCTGCTCCGCCGCGCTCTTTCCTTCAAGGGAGCTGCGCACGACACGTGTCTCGCCGAAGAGCTCCAGGTATCGGAAGCTGGCGATCCAAAGCTCGAGGTCACGGACCTCTTCGCGGTAACGTTTGTAGCGCTCCGCTTTTTGGGCTTGGCGCTTGAGCGACGAGAGGCTCTTTTCGAGCTCTCCCAGGATATCGCCGACGCGCATCAAGTTTGAGCGTGTGCTCTCCATCTTTCGTTCAGCGGCGGCCTTACGAACCTTGAACTTCGTGATGCCCGCGGCTTCTTCGATCATCCCGCGGCGGTCCGCGGGCTTACTCGAGACGATGTAGCCGATGCGACCCTGCTCGATGATGGAGTAGGCGCGACGTCCAACACCGGTTCCAAGGAAGAGGTTGGTCACGTCCATCAATCGAACGGGCGTCCGGTTGATCATGTAGTCACTGCGACCCGCGCGATCGAGCTTTCGCGTGACGCTGATTTCCGCGTAGTCGCGGTATTCCGGAGGCGTCAGACCATCTTCGTTGTCGAAGGTGATGGTGACCTCCGCGAAGCCATGGGGCCCGCGTGTCTCACTGCCGTTGAAAATGACGTCGTCCATCGCTTTGCCACGAAGGCGCGAAGGACTCTGCTCGCCCATGACCCACTTGATGGCGTCGACGACGTTGGACTTGCCGCAGCCATTTGGCCCGACGATGCCGGTCACATCGTGGTCAAAATGCAGAGTGGTTTTGTCTACGAAAGACTTAAAGCCGATAACTTCGAGTTTTCTAATCTTCACGGTCGCACGTCCTGGATCATCCTCGAAACACTCCGAGGCATGTTCGGCGTTACCGAAGGTCGCAGGCCCATGCAAGGCATGCCGCAAAACTCAGTGGCGGTCACAGAGTGACCACCACTATATATTGTGGTCCGTGTCTCAAATGATCCGGTCTTCCCACAATATGGGATCGCGATCGAATATCCGGAATGCGATCTGGGGCAAAAACCCTAGAAAATGACCAATTTTGCTATACTGAAGACAACTTTGTCCTAAAAAACCCTAGTTTTTTGAAGCGACGCAGGCAGATCGCCGCGATCGAAATTGGCCACTTCGATCGATGCTCGCGACCTCGATCGACTTTCGCGAGCGCGATCGGTGTTTCGTTCTACCCGGCAAGAAGAAGCACCGTGAGAAGGGTGAGCGAGATGAGAATTCCCGCGGCGATACCCATCACTTTCAAGGCCTTTTTACCCAAACGGTCCGACAAGGCCATTCCCCCGAACGCGCCCAGCGCAAAGAATACGAATGAGGTCGGACCCGCCGGATAATCCGGCCCCACCGCTTCGTACACGAAGTAGTTGCTCAGAATCGCCAGCCCACCGCCCACACAGCCACCCAGCACCGCCGCGAGCTGCTTCTTGGATGCTGCCTTCGACTTCTTCTTCTTTTCTTTCGGCTCCGCCACGGGCGGACTTAGCACGGGGCCCTGTTTTGCGCCCCTCAGGACACCACATGTGCATACTGGGGCGTGCTGCTGCGTATCTTAGGCCTTGGCGTCGTCGGCGCGCTGGTACTGGCGTACTTTCGGCGAGGAGCCAGCCGGAGACGTCGGGAGATCATCCTGGGGGCGCTCCAGAAGCGCCCAGGCGCCACGTTTGCGGCCCTCTCCAGGGCACTGCGACACCCTGCCTGGCTTGGGCCAGCGCTGCGCGTCTTGGCGAGTGAGGGGCTCATCGAAGTTACTCACCCAGAGGACTTCGACCCAGGCTCTCCCCGCGAAGAACAGGTTACGTACCGTACCGCCCATCGCCCCCGCTCATTCTGAACACGACCGCAAGGCCACCATGAACAAACACGACGTCATCGTCATCGGTTCCGGAATCGGGGGGCTCACCGCCGCTCTCACTTGCGCGCGGGCCAAACGCGACGTCTTGGTCCTTGAAGCAGGCAAGCAGTTCGGCGGGTATCTCAACCCCTTCGGCCGCCGCCACTTTCACTTTGATCCCGGCGTTCACTACATCGGCGAAGCTGGCCCCGGCGGCAGCTTTCGCCGACTCCTGGACAACCTTGGCCTCAACAGCGTGGAGTTCTGCGAGCTCGATCCCGACGGCTTCGATCGCTACAACTTCCCCGGCTACGAAGTCCGCAACTGCAAGGGCATCGATCGCTTCCGCGACCGCATCGCCGCAGACGTGCCTGAGGAACGAGACGCGCTGCATCGCTTCTTTCAGCTTGTTCACGACCTCGATCGACTCGGCGGTTTGCGACTCTCCGGAAGCGCGCGTTCAAGCGGCGCAGAGATCTGGCAAGCCGCCCGAGGTCTGCCCTCTTTGGCGCGGTGGTTCCGCGCGACGCTGGCCGACATGCTCAACCACTACTTCAAAGACCCCAAGGTGAAAGCAGCCGTCGCAGGCCCGGTTGGTGACCTCGGCCTGCCGCCAAGACGGCTATCCGCCGTCATGCACCTTGGGCTCCTCGCTCACTACGCCGGCGGCGCATACTTCCCCGCGGGCGGCAGCGGTCCGCTTCGTGATGCGTTTGTTGCCGGTCTGCGCGAAGAAGGCGCCACGCTCATTCGAAACGCGAGGGTTGAGTCCATTCTGCACCGCGGGGGAGCGGTCACCGGCGTGCAGCTCTCCGACGGCCGGGTGTTCCACGCCGAGACCGTGATCAGTAACACGCAGGCTACGGACACCTACGCCATGGCCGGCCTTGAGACCCTCACGCCCCGCTTTCAAAAGAAGGTGCGGACCACAGAACACTCTATCGGCAGCATCGTCATTTGTGCGGGCGTCGACGGCGCCCTGGACACGAGCAGCGTCGGCAGCGCCAACATCTGGAGCTACGACAACCTCGATGTCGACGTGGCCTTCGGCGACAAAGCCATGAGTGACTACCGCGAGTGCGGTTCGTTCTTCCTCACGGTCCCCACAAACAAAGACCCGGAAGGCGGGTTGGCTCCCGAAGGCAAACAGTGCGTCGAGCTCGTCACGCTTTGCGGTACCAAACCCTTCGCGAAGTGGTTCGGCGGCAAGACCATGCGCCGCGGCGCCGAATACGCGCAGCTCAAGGACGAGATCGCAGAGTTCTACCTCGAGCGCGCCGAACGGCACCTCCCGGGGCTCCGTGATCACATCGATTTCTACGAGGTTGGCACGCCCGCCACCAACCTTTCCTACACGCTCTCCCCCGAAGGCAATATCTACGGTCCCGCTCACACGCCAGAGCAACTCGTTCCGTTCCGCTACAACACCAAGGCGCCCATCGACGGGCTCTTTCTCTGTGGCGCTTCGGTCATCAGCGCCGGCGTCGTGTCGTGTGCAGCCAGTGGACGAAGTGCCGGAAAAATCGCGCTCCAGGCACGCAAGCCTTCCCCCCTAAGGGCGGCTGTGCGTAGGCGCTTCCCGCAAGTGCAAGGGGAGCGACGCGCCCTCGCTCAAGCCCCAACTCCGCCTTCGACGCCAAGGTCCAAAGCCTAGCGATGTGGCAGAGAGAAGCGTCTTTGCGTCGATAACACACGCGCAGCCCTTTCGACATCGCGCAGGGTTTTGCCACGAAGAGGTGACCTAGTTGGGCGAACCCTGTTCAGGACACTCAATGATAGGGCGCAAAGTACACCACGGTCTCCCGAGCCGAGAGCGCTTCCACCCAGCGCTCTACGGCCCCGGCGATGCGTGAGCGCAGGAGCCACACCCGCATGGCTTCTCGAACGTCGTCGAGCTCTTGGCCAATGAATGGATGCTCACCCCCCTCGTAGACCCGCTCGAGCTCGATGTCGTCCACCGCCGCGTCCGCTTGAAGATTCGACTCCAGGAAAATGCTGGCCTGCGCCCTTCGCCTGGCGCTGGCACGAAGCTCATCGGCAGATGCGCCCAAGGCGCTAAGCAAGGCAGTCGTTCTCTCGGGTCCGCCGCCGAGGTTCTCCAGGCGCCGCACCTCACGCCTCACGGCGCGCTCCGACGGCTCCGGCAATTGAACGCGCTCCCCCTCACGGGACATGAGCGCTTCACCGACGAGTTCGTCGAGGGTCGCTCTCAGCAGCTCAGGGGGCAGCTCCCCCAGCGGGAGAGGACCGCGGCTTTCGCCAGCTAAACGAAGCCGCGCCCGCAGCTCGACGTCACTGAGCAAGAAGACCACCGGCGCCGTCGTCCCACGCTCGCCAACACGGACCGCGACGCCTTCGACGCGTTGAGTGGAAGCGCTTTGAGTTTCGACAGAAGAGGACTGTGCGTCCGCGCGCTCCGCGGAGAGGCCCGTGAGAGACAAGACGACGCTGAGGGCGACGCCGAGTCTACTCTTCTTCACTCGTTTCGTCCGTACCTGAGGTGCTGGCCTTGGCAGGTGCCGGCGGGGCCTCACTCGGCCGTGTCTTGCCACGCGGAAGGCGTCGCCGTGTGGCGAGAAACTCCAGGTACGCTTCCGCTGCGTCCAGTTCGCGAACCGGAAGTCCGTCGACGAGGCTTCGCACCCGGTTTCGACGTTCATCGATGGCCGCAACACGTTGCGTGTCCACGACAGGCCGCGGCTCCACCTCCGAGGCCGCGGGGACGGGCCACTCAGGACGGTCGACGGGGACCAAGTCATGAGCGCTCAGCCAAGCCTCCATGCACGCCCGAAGACGCTCGGAGCGAAACGAAAACCAGCGCTCACGCTCCAGCGGCGCGCCCATAAGGACGTCCTTGAAGCGACGGAACGCGCCCTTCCCGTCAATGGCCGCGGCGAGCGCGTCGGCGAACTCGCTCTCTTCCACGGTCTCGATGAAACGCTCCATCCAACGATACTGCTCGCGCGACGACACAGCGTTGACGCGAAGCTGCAGCGGGTCTGCTGCAACACGCGCTCGCAAGTCGGGCTCCGCCACACCATCGACGATCCGAGTGACGTCCCCGTTTTCAAGGTGCAGGAAGCTATGAACCTCCGGCGCGTTGTTTTCAAAGGCGTCCTCAAGGGCGTCCCACGCGACGGGGATATTGCGTTTTTCAGTCATGTTCGTTTTGCCTGCGAGCTCGTTCGTTCAATGGCGTCGTTCCAACGCGCGCGATGCGTCGCTCGTTCTTCTTTGCTCATCTTCACTTCAAAGCTCTTGTCGATTTGATGCGCCTTTACAATGGCGCTGGTGTCCGCGAAGACGCCGACCGCAAGCCCCGCGAGGTACGCAGCTCCCAGAGCGGTCGTTTCAATATTCTTGGGTCGGTCGATGGGGATGCCACACACGTCCGCTTGATATTGCATCAAGAGCTCGTTCTTACTCGCTCCGCCGTCGACGCGCAGTCGCTTGAGAAAGATGCCAGCATCTTTGGACATCGAATCCGTGAGATCGAAAATCTGTAGTGCGATGCCCTCGAGCGTCGCGCGGCATAAATGCGCCGCCGTCGTTCCACGGGTGAGCCCGCAGATCATGCCGCGTGCGTCGGGGTCCCAGTGCGGAGCACCAAGGCCCGCGAGGGCAGGTACGAAGGTCACGCCTTCGGACGACTCAACCTCGCGTGCTTTTGCTTCGATCTCGCTGGCGTCTTTGATGAGGCCCAGGCCGTCTCGTAGCCACTGAACCGCAGCCCCCGCGATGAACGCGCTACCTTCGAGGGCGTAAGTCGTCTTGTCACCGAGGCGCCAAGCGACCGTCGTCAGCAGAGAGTGCTCTGAAGCCACAGGATCGTCGCCGACGTTCATGAGCAAAAAGGCGCCCGTCCCGTAGGTGCACTTCGCATCGCCGGGCCCGAAACAAGTCTGGCCAAAAAGCGCAGCCTGTTGGTCGCCGGCCATTCCTGCGATGGGGACGCCGTCCGGCAGACCGGGAACACTCACCGTTGTCGCATAGATCTCAGAGCAGCTCCGGACCTCTGGCATGAGCGAGAGGGGCACGCCGAGAATCGCCGCGAGCGCGGGACTGTAACGCCGCGCTCGGATGTCATAGACGAGTGTTCGCGACGCGTTCGTTTCGTCGGTGACGTGAACGGCGCCATCACTGAGCCGATGGACGAGCCAGGAGTCGATGGTCCCGAAGGCGAGCTCGCCTTCTTCGGCACGCTCTCTCGCGCCGTCGACGTGGTCGAGGATCCACGCAATCTTGGTACCGCTGAAATAAGGGTCCAGAACGAGCCCCGTCTGGGCACGGAACGCCGCTTCGTGACCGGCGCGTTTCAGCTCTGCGCACCGCTCTGAGGTGCGACGGTCTTGCCAGACGATGGCGCGGTGAATCGGTTTTCCCGTCTGCCGGTCCCATACAACCGTCGTCTCGCGCTGGTTGGTGATGCCAATGCCGCGGCAGTGGGCCACGTCAACGTTCGTCGCTGCCAAGGCGTCACTCAACGCCCCGACGACGCTCTCCCAGATCTCGTCCAGGTCGTGCTCCACCCAGCCGGGCTGTGGAAAGTGCTGCGGAAACTCTCGGCTGCCCTTGCCCAGAAGCTGACCGTCGGCGCCCATCAGCACGACGGTGCTGCCGGTGGTGCCTTGGTCGATGGCGATAAGAAAGTCACTCATGGGGAAAGTCAGTCGGTTCGGATACGAGAAGAAGATTCATCGATGGGTCGAAACGCTAGTGGGAATCTTGGGCCAGGCGCGTCGTTGTAAAGCGCCTGACCCGATTTCAGCCCAAAAGCCTCACGCTCAGCCTTCGCCGAGCTGCTGCAGGAAGGCATCGACGCCTTCCAAGTTGGCGTCTTCGCTCTTTGCTTTGCGGGCCCAGAGCAGCGCACGACGGGCTTCTCCACGCTGATGCGCAATCTGCGCCTGCATCAGGAACGCCTTCGCGCGGCTCATCGGCCCTTCGGTTCGGCTCAGAGTCACGGCACGAAGCGCCGCGAGCGCCGTATCCGCGTCTCCTTCTTCCCAAGCAAGTTGCGCGAGCTCCGAAGCCACCACGCCGTTGTTCTTGTCACTCTCAAGACCTGCACTGAGCCACTGCATCTCAAGCGAACGGTCGCCGGCTCCGCGGGCGAGCTTCGCCATTCGGTGTTGTAGCTCGCTCAGCTCCGGCGAGCGCCGACGGGTGTGACGCCCAATGGCATCCTCAAGAAGCTGCCCGGCCTCCGCAAAGTACTGCGCGGACATATAAGCATCAGCGAGGAGAACCGTCGTCTCATGGTCCTCCGGCTTGCGCTCGCGCGCCCGTCGAAGCGCTTCAAGAGCCGCCTCTCCATCGTTCACCTCGACGTACAGACGTCCGGCTTCCCGCTCAAGCTCGAAGGCTCGCTCGTCTTCCGACGACGCTGCCTCGCGGAGACATAGCGCTGCGAGTTCCGCGTGTGCGTTCGTCGCCTCGTAGAGCGTCCGCAGACGCGCGATGATCGTCGGGTCCGCTGGCTGCGACGCGTGGACGAACTCTAGGCCTGAACGCGCGTGCTCAGGCGAGCCTGCTTTGTCTGCGGCTTCCGCAAGCAGATTCGCCGCATCGAGCTGGGCCGTGCCTTCGACGACCTGGACGAGGCGATGACAGACGTTGACGACCCCGTACCAGTCTTCGTTTCCAACCTCGATGTCGCGCAGCTGTTCCAGGGCTTCCACATCGCTCGGCGAGACCTCCGTCCAATGGCTCAGGACGTCTCGTGCCTGCTGAGTCTCGCCAGCGGCGGAGAGGACCTCGACGAGGCGAAGCACAGCTTCGCGCTGGCTGGCAGAATCGCCGCTCGCGCTTGCACGGTCACGTTGAGCGACCAAAGCGTCGACGAGTTCCGGCGCCGCCAAAGCGGGGGAGATGGCATACGCCGCCTCAAGGTCGGAGATAGCGACATCCACCCGCTCCAACACCGTTCGAATACGGGCGCGGGAGAGCAGTAGGTGTACGTAGCCTTCGTCACGTGCTTCGTAGTCACGAATCGCGTTCCCGATGGTCGTTTCGGCTTCGTCGCTTCGTCCAGCCGCTTGAAGCGCGACGACGAGTTCGCCGAGAATCTCCACGCCGCCGACGGTCTCGTGGGCAGTCTGAAGAAGCTCCACAGCTCCGACGGCATCACCCAAGGTGTCTCGTCTGATCGTCGCGGCCTCGCGCAGTCTTGCGACGGATTGAGCAGGCTCGTCGCTCAAACGCTCCGCATCGACGGTCAAGAACTCCGCGAGATCTTCGTAACGTTCGGCCTCGCGGTAGTACGTCTCAAGCTGCGAACGAATCCCCTCGTCCGACGGGTTGCTTCGGTAGCCAATGGCCAACGTGCGCACCATGGCTTCGTGATCTTCAAGGGCTGACCACTCTTGATAGAGTTCGCGGGCCAGGTCACTCGCCGCAGCTCCCGTCTCTACGTTCAGAAGCCGCTCACGCAGCATCGCGCGTTCGCGGGCGCCGTCGTCTGGCCCAAAGATGGCCAGGCTACGCTCAATGATCTCTCGGTTCTCAGGAACCCAGTCCGCTGCCCGCCGATAAACGTCCATCGCGTCTTCGCGGCGCACCTTCTCGAGGAGACCGCCAAGCTTGAGCGTGAGAATCGCAATCTGTTCGAGGTCCTCGTTGTCCCGCGCCACGTCGAGCTGTCGCTCGAGGAGTTCGACGAGGTCCTCGTTGTAGCCGCTCTTCTCATAGAGCTGGGCGAGGAGCTCGCCGGCTTCTTTGTGTTCGGGCTGCTCATCCAGGACCGCCTTGAGGCCATCCACGGCGTCGAACTCGCGGCCTTCGGTGCCCATAAGCCACTTGGCGCGTTCCATACGAGCTTCGTTTCGAAGACCCGGGTCGAGGAGTCCGTCGACGAGGAAAGAGACCAAGTCGTTCAGGCGTGCTTCGTCGTTCCGTCGGCTGTGAACCCCCAGGAGTGGACGCCAGATTGTCTCGTCCATCGGGTCGCTCTCGAGGAGCTTGGCGTAGACCTCGGCGGCAAGCTCAAGGTCACCGCCCTCGGTGGCTGCCGCGTGGGCCAGCTGCATCTCCAGCTCGCGTCGCTCTTCGTCGAACTCCGCCGTGTCGACCGCGAGCTTGGCGTATCGAATCGCGCCTTGAGCATCCCCCGCCGCGGTTCGCCGCTCCGAGAGTTCAAGCAAGATGGCTCGAGCCGCCCCCGGGCCGTCTTCGGACGACGAGGCGACCTCCGCGGCGCGTTCAAGCAATGCTTCCAGGCGCGTCTCGTCTTCCAGGGCGCGTGCCTTCTCGACACCTTCGCGCACCTGAGCGAGCGTCGCCTCATCACCGGCGGCACGGCGTTCGAGGAAGCTCAAGAGGATGAGGTCGTCACCCGCATCGCGAGCGACCTCTTCGTAGAGGCGCAGGGCCTCGTTGTGACCGTTCGCGCGGACGATGGCCTGATCGAGAATCGCCGCGAGAGACGCGTGACGTGGATCGAGGTCAAAGGCGCGTCTCGCCGTGACGACGGCTTCATCCAGTCCACCTGTGTCGCGAAGCTGAATGCCCGCCAGCTGATGGAGCGCGGCGGCGCGCTGTCCTTCGCGGAGGTCTGGAGCGTCCACGAGCTGCGTCAATACGCGGCGCTGGAGTGGAACATCTTCGCGCGCAGCACCCACTCGCGCCAAAGCGATCCAAGCGCCAACGGGAGATTCGAGGAGTGACTCGGCGCGTCCGTAGAGGCTCGTCGCTGCGTCGAGGTCGCCAACCTCGGTCTCTTTGACGCTACCGAGCTGCACCAAAAGTGTCGCCAAGAGGGTCGAGTCGTTCTCACGTCGACGGGACTCGACGAGCTCTTCGAGCTTCGCCACATAAGGAGCCACCTTGTCATCTTCGCGTGCCTGGCGAAGCGTCGCCTGGTGAATCGACAGGTCGCCGGGCGCGTGATCGAGCGCCGTCATGCGTCGCCACAGCGCCTCTTCACGCCGCCCAAGAGCTTCCGACACCTCAGCCATCGCGGCCAACGCGGCTGCCTTGGACTCGGGCTCGTTCGCCACTTCAACGCGCCGCTCAAGAGCCGCGATGACGAGCTCTTCTTCGTCGCGTGACGCGAGGTTGTCTCGGAAGCGGAAGGCCTCCGCGTCAGACTGCGCCGCCGCCTCAAGGGCCGATTCGCGAAGCTCCTCGGCTTGGTCCTGTTCACCGCGTTCACGAGCCAACGCATGCAGCTCGTAGAGCACCTCCGCGGAACCCACGTCGAGGGAGCTTCCGCCGGACTTGCGGCGAACCGTCATCAACAGAGCGCGGTAGGCCTTCTCAGCACGGTCGAGTTCTCCTGCTTCGCGGGCCATACGGCCAAGCATCTGAAGCACACGGGGCTCCGCCGCGGCCATCTTCGAGGCGAGCTCGAGCTGGAGCAGCGCGTCGGGCAGATTGCCTTGTGCGCGGGCGACGATGGCTAGGTCGTAGTGAACTTGAGCGCGGTCCGACGAACGGCGACGACCAAAGTCCCCGATAACCTTCTCGAGAATTTCCCGGGCCTCCTCGTACTCCTCTGCGTGGCGCAGGCCTTCGGCGAGCATGAGTTCGATCTCACGGTCGTCGGGAGCGAGCTCGCGGGCTTTGCGCAACACAGGAATCGCCGCGGACGGCTCCCCGATTTCGTCGCGGTAAAGGCGCGCTGCCTCCCGAACGTATTGCAGAACCTCTTCGCGTTCATCGGCGCGTTCCGCGGAGTCAGCGAGCACACGCGCGAGCGGCCCGTGCGTATCTTGCTTGCGGTACTCGTCCGCCAAGAGGCCTCGGATGTCCGAACGTTCCGGTGCATCCGCGCGCGCGACTTCAAGAACCTCACAGGCGCGCTCGACACGACCTGCCTGAAGCAGGGTCTTGGCCAAGCTCATCGCGACGTCGGCCTTTTCGTCCTCGCTCGCAACGCCAAGGCGCCGTTCAAGCCAGCGGCTCGCGGCGGCGGACTCACCCTTCTCTTGCTGAATGCGCGCCAGCGCATCGAGCGCAGGGATGTCGTCCGGCACTAGGTCGACGACGCGGCGGTACGCTTCGAGAGCACGGTCGGAGTCGCCGATGTGCTCTTCCGTCAAGGAAGCCACACGCGTCCACAAGGACGCAGAGCGTTCGCCTTCGATGAGCGCAGCCTGTGCCTCGAGAACGCCAGCGAGCTGAGCGTAGTCTCGTCGGGCGCTCAGGTAATGCTCAAGGGCGCTCAATGACGCGTCGTGGCCGGGGCGCTCGCGGAGGTTCTCCTGGAGAGCCTCAAGCCGTCCGCCCTTCTCTTCGATCTCGGTGACCAGACGTGCCACGTCGAGGCGCAGCTGAACGCGCCTATCCGGGTCTTCGGCGACGGCGAGTTCGCGGCGGCGAAGGTCCAGAAGCTCTGAGCCTCGCCCCTGCGCCAAGTAGAGTTCGCCGAGGGCCTCGAGGGCCTCCGCGTCTTCACCCGTTCGTTCGAGGACTTCGCGGAACAACGCCATGGCTTTGCTCGAGTCGCCGGCTTCGTTCGCTTTTCGCGCGGCCCGACGAAGCCACATGGCGGCGTCCGAGGGCTCGAGAGGAAGGCGCGAGATCTCCGCCATGAAGAGCGAGGCTTCGGAGTCATCTTCGATGGACTCGGCGAGCCAAGTCGCGGCGGCGACGGTCTGTTCCGGTGCCTTCGCTTCGCCGGCCGCTTCACGGCCACGTCGCCAGAGCGCGCTTGCTCGTGCGTAGACCGCCTCGCGGGCGGCGCGTTCCTCGTCTTCGTCGGCCAAAGCGACCAACTCCACAAGCCCGTCGAGGTCCTGGGGACGAAGATCGACGAGCCGCTTCAAGGTGTTGGCGAGCCCAGCGCTCTCCACCTGACGCTGCGCTGTCGCCAGCAAGTCAAGAAGCTCGACACTCGCGTTCGGGTCTTCCGCTGCGGTCTCGAGGGCGCTCGCGCTGCGTGCCGCTTCGTCCGCGGCTTGGCCCATGTCCACCACGCGACGGGCATCTTCGATGCGACCCGGTCGGTGGCCGAGGGCTCGAAGCGCTGCTTCAAACGCCGCTCCTGCATCCTCGCTGTGTGACTGCCGGAGCGTGGCGGCACGTCCAAAGAGATGACCGGCGCGCTCGGCGTCGTCGCTCGCTTCGCCGGCCTCTTCGAGGGCCTCCGCTGCAGCGACCTGCTCCCCCGTCATTTCGGCGAGGCGGTCGAGTTCGTTCTCAAGGCGAACGCGCCCCGGTGCGAGAGAAAGCGCCCGTCGAACGGAGTGCTGAGCTGCGCTCGCGTTCTCTTCGCGTGTCTCCTGGAGCGTCGCGGCTTCCGCCAAGAGTTCTAGTTTTCGACCCACGTCGTCCGTCGCCGCGAGGCGCGCGTCCAAGAGGGAAATCAAGGACTGCCAATCGTCCGTCGCCTTGTAAGAACGTGCGAGGGCTTCGACGGCCTCCGCTCCCACCGTTTCATCTTCGGCCAAGCGACCGAGGCCTTCGCGGGCTCCCTCGTGCCGTTCGTCCGACTCCAGAGCGCGGCGGTACGCGCGGAGCGCGCCCGGGGCGTCGTTGAGATGATTGGCGAAGGTATCGCCCTGCAGGGCACGAAGCGTCGACACATGCGCGTCGTCGCGCGCAGCGGCGCGGTCGAGGAGTTCGGCCAGGTCCGTGTATCGCTCCGCGCGCGCGTAGAGGTCTACGAGTGCGTCGACGACGGTGGCGTCTTCGCCATAAGCGGCGCCAATCTCGTTCCACGTCGCGATGGCGTCGGCGATAAGCCCAAGACCTTCGGATTGCACACCCGCGATGCGAGCGAGGTCCGAACGGCGCTGAAACGCGGGGACTCCAGAGTCAGCCCGGCGCCGCAGAGCCGCGACGAGATCCGCGTGGCGCTCTTCCGCTTCCAAGATCGCGATGATCTCTTCGAGCGCCCAGAGGTCCTTGGGATCGACCTCAAGAGCAGACTCCCAAGCAGCGATGGCGCGGTCCGGCTGACCGAGCTCTCGCGCCAGTCGCGCTGCAGCGACGAGTGATTCTCGTTGAGCGCCGCGAGTGTCCTCAACGCCGGCGAGTTTCTCCAACGCGGAGAGTCGTTCTTCTTGGCGACCCGCGGCTTCGAGGAGCGCTGCGTGACGACGCATCGCCTCGCGTACCGTCTCTTCGTCGAGTCCCTCTGCGGACGCAACACGCTGGATCTGCTCGATGGAGCGGTCCTGATCGCCGGCCTCCGAGAGCCGGTCGACGGCTTCCAAACGAAGGCGCGCGCTCGACGCATCGTCGCTCGCGGAATCGGCGGCTTGAATAAGCACATCGATAAGTCGACCTGGCTCCGCGGTCTGGGGTGCGACCTCCCGGAGCATGTTCAACGCGTCGTCATCGTCGGGCGCCAAGCTCAGGAGGCTCGAGAGATGCTCCATCGCCTGATCGAGGTCACCGGAGTCGCGCAGGCGGGTTGCGGCATCGCGGTGGATTCCGACTCGTTCGTCGTCGCTTGCGAGACGTAGCGCTTCGTCGAGGGTTCCGATGACGTCCGTCGTACGTCCGGTGGCGTCATACGCTTCGCGCAAAATCGAGAGCGCTTCACGGCGAGCGTCCTGGTCGACGCGCTCGTCGCGAACCATCGTCTCGAGCATCTCCATGGGACCATCAGGGTCGCCGTTCTCTTCCGAGAGAAGCGCTCGAAGTTCGCCGATGGCGTCACCGGGTCGCCCGAGGCGATTGAAGAGCGCTTCGGCGATACGCAGACGCAGGGACTGTGCTTCTTCCGGCTCCGCAACGACAGCGAGGCCGCGCCAGAGACGAACAAGATCCGCATAACGCTCCTGCCGTTCGAGGAGGCGTTCGAGGCTGCCAGCGAGGGAACGGTCTTTGGGTCGCAGATCAAAAAGCTGGAGCAGGTACGCCGCGGCGCGGTCGAGGTCGCCGGCAAAATCCTTCGCTGTCTGGGCCGCTTCCTCGAGGAGCAACGCGCGACGATGAGTGTCCGGTGTGCGCTCGATCTCGCGGTCGTAGAGAGCGAGAAGTTCGTCCCATCTTTCGGCGACGGTGTGAACCACGGTGAGGCGCTGGAACGCCCACTCGCCCGCCGTCGGGTCGACCTCCAGGACGCGCGAGAGAACCTCCACGAGAACAGGTGCAGCTTCGCTGAACCACTCTTCGTGGAATCCGACTGCACGCTGCGCGAGGTCCGAGGCCACTTCTGAGGGGAGCTCTGATCGAAGGACTTCGCGATAGAGTTCGCTGACGGCATCCGGTTGACCGGTGCTCGCCGCATGCTCTTCGAGAGTGTCCCACGCGGCGCTATCGCCAGGTGTGAACCGCACGACCGCTGCCGCTGCGTCGAACTCTTCGTTGCCCGTTTCTTCCGCTTCCGTCGTCGTACCGTCCGTCGTCATCACACCCCGTTTCCGGCCGGAGTATATCGACGTTCGACACTTTTTGGGGCGCTCTTTAACGTCAACGGGTGCGGGCTAGCGCTTTCCTCACAATGCTCGTTCCCCGGCGCAAGAATTTCCTCCCCGGCGTCGCGAGGCCGCGATCGGACGTCTAGCCGGACTCGGAAAAAGGCCGTTCGTCGATTCGTGGACTGAATGCGTTGGCAAGTGCGTCCAATTCACGTCTGTCTATGGACATAGGTGGCACGAATTGACGGCGTGTTCATGCCGCGAAGCCGCCTTCGGAGTCTTTCCGCAGACTAGCGAACGAGGAGCGCGTTCTGCATGACCTCGCGCTGCTCTGGGCTGAGGGAAGTCGCCATCAGCGGGCCCCAGAACATGATGTTCTCACCGGCGGTGGGGCACTCCGAGGGCTCGAAGGTGCCGTCTCCGTTCGAATCCGTAGTACAGGCGGGCGTGTCCTGAAGCGGCTCGAAGACGCTCCCGTCGCTCTCCGTGGTGTGAAAGAGCCCCAAAAAGTGCCCGAGCTCGTGAACCATCGTCACCTCGGCGCGGATAAAGCGCATCGAGTCGATGATGGCGTCCCCGTTGAGGCCGATTCCAGACTGAACGGACCCGTGGACTCCCCAAGGTCCGGGAATATTGCCCGCAGTACCAAGGACGAGTTCGATATCACGCATCCAGAAGAACGAGACCGATGGGCGGTCCAGTCCTGCGGACAAAGCACGAGCCTCATTCAGATTTGGGTGCCCGCTGCCAACGAAGGACGCGACGGTGAGACGGCGCGCCAGGCGGCCCACAACTGGGTGATGACGGATCTCGCCGATGCGAATGCCCGCGCTTTCGAAGAGCAGGTCGCCGAAACGGGCGAGAAGTCCCTCAAGCTGAGCCGGAATTCGCCGGTTTCCACCAACGGTCACGCCCGCCGGAAAGTAGAACATGTCGACGTCGATGGTGTTGCCGCCGGGTGGACCCGAGAGCTGAATTTCGCGTCCGCTGACGTCGCGGGGGCGCGTCGGCCCAAGAGTGAGTCCATAACCGGAGGCCGCTGGTGAACGTGGCGAAATGGGCAAAAGGACCGTCGTGATGAAGTCGATGGGCACGAACGGGTTGACCTGGGACCCGTCGATGGCACCCGCGAAGTCGAAGAGCGTCTCGCCATCATCGGTGGTCAGCGCGCGCGCTTCACCTTGGTTTAGCCCCTCGAGAATGCTCAGATTGATTCGGCCGTCGAGGCGTCCCGGAAGGTCGACGCGCTCGCCAAAGGCAATGCGGCGTTCGAAGGGGGTTACAGATATGTCCCAGCGTGGTCCTCCGGACACCTCCTGGACGCAAGCACGCATGGTCTGGAGGGCAGAGAGACTTGCTCGCGCGTGGACGTCGGCGCAGCGAAAACCCTCGTCGCAGTCGCCGTCTCGTACACAAGGCGCCACGCAGCGGTCCGCGACGAGACAGAGTCCTCGTCCACAGTCACTGGTTTCAAGGCACTCCGCGCCATCGTTTGCAGACGCGCTGTCGTCGACACACTGAAGCTCAACCTCGCTGAGGTCCATGAGTCCTCCAGCCGATGAGCGCGCGCACACCTCGCCGCCGCGGCAGTCCGCGTCTCGTCGGCAGTCAACGACTGGACTGGGTATGTCGAGCGCCGTGTCCGATGGGACGTCAGAAACAAAGGCGTCGGGGAAGCCTACATCGAGGGGCTCCATCGCGTCCCGGCCGGAATCAGGCCGGATGAAGATGTCTCGGCTCGGCACATCGGGAATCGAGATGGCGTCGGAGGCTGCGTCTGCCCCCGCGTCGCTGGCCTCGCTCTGTTCACCTTCGTTCAGGAGCGTTCGTGCTCCGCAACCGGCAATAAGAAGGCTGGCGAGGGCAAGCGCTCGTGCGCGTGAGGGGTAGGTCATGCGTGCTCGTCGGGCTCGGGCTCGTTGTGCTCATCCCGAAAACGCTCAGCACGCCCGCGGATCCTGAGCTCTCCCCGAAGATTCTCGACGCGGTCGAGGGCCCGGAGCACATCCATCACGCCAGGCATATCGTCGGACGCGATGGCCCCCTCGAGGGCGCCTTCAAGGAGAGCCTCCGGGTCCTCGGACTCTTTGAGCTCGTCGAGGAGCGCACGGAGACCGTCTCCCGTCGTCGCCACGATGGTGACTTCTGGACCTGAGACATGGGTAACAATCGCCGGCGCTGGGGGTTCCGGGTGGCGAAGACTCGGCGATTCTTTCGGTGCCTCCACGAGCACAGGCCGAAAACGTGGCTCTTCCGCAGGCTCTTCGCGGACGCCGGTCATTTCGAGTTCGGGGCGCTCAAAGACTTGGGAAGGAAAGGCCTCCTCGAAGAGCGCATCGTCGAAGCTCTCCATGGAGTCCTCATCCCCAAGGGAGAGGTCTTCGATGGACAGCTCCGCGGACTGGAACTCTTCCTCGTAGTTGATCTCGGCGCCTGCGCCGGCGTCGCCCGCGAGGCTTGGTCCAAGGCGAACAAGAAAAGGATGCGCCTCATCCGCCTGTCCACGCTCCACGTGAAAGCGCGCCGCCGCGACGAGGGCATCTTCGTGGGTCACGTCATGGACCGTTCCGCGCAGCAGACGACCGAGGAGTTCAGAGGCCCGTTCGTCGTCGCCTTGCTCGGCGACGGCCTGGGCGAGTTCCACGAGAATCCGTGCGTTGCCCTTCGACTCGACGAGCGCTTGCTCCAGGAGACGCTCTGCTGCCTCCGCGCCGTGTGCGAGCATCGCTTGTTCAGCTCCAAGCCGGCGCCATTCCGCCGCTTGGGAACCTCGCGTCTCCAAGTCGGCGGCGCGCACATAGAGTTCTGTCGCTGCGTTCACGTCTTCTCGTCGAGCGTGAACCGCGGCGAGGGCAGCCGACGCCAAAGGTTGGTCCGGTGCATCGTCGCGGCATCGCTGCGCAAGGGCGAGAAGGTGCGACTCGTCGTCGGCGGCCAAGGGGTCTGCGGCGGCGGCAAAAATCACGATCACTTCGGCGGCGAAGGTTGCGCGCGTGAGACGGGCCAAGGGGCCAGCCCACGCCGAGGCGAGGAGGCGCAAAAGCAACGGGTTGCCCGCGCCGGCCCAGCGATGCGCCCAGCTTCGGTGGCGCGTCAGATCACCGCTGAACACAGCCAAGCTAAGAAAGACCCTCTCCTGCCAAGCGTCGGCGAGGTCGCCGGTCGGCGACACCTCCGCGGAGCGCTCCGCCACCAACAGCGTGGCATCGGCGCGAAGCCAACGTCCGGGCTCCGCATCGATGTGCGCCTCCGCGCCCTCGGCGTTCTCCATCTCTTCGCGGGACAGTGGTGACGTCGCCGGCGCGCGCATTCCGGCGTAGCGGCCGCCTTCGGCTTCCAGGGCAGCGGCGAACACGCGGCCTTGTTCGAGGAATTCTGTCCGGTCCGGCTCGCTCTTTTGAGAGCGCAGGCGGAAACCTTGGGCATCGAAGGTCACCTCGAGGTAGACGCTTCGGTCGTCCGGAAGACGCCACCCCTGAGGGAGGAGCGCTTGGGCCATGCACAGACGAAGCGGCCGTCTCACGACGAAGGCACCGCTCATCACTTCAAACGGAACGCCGACGCGCTGAGCCGCAGCGAGGAGACGGTCCCATGCGGACGTAGGCCCCGCGCGAAACCAGCGGACGTTCGTCGGGATAAAGAGAAGGTCGGCTCCGCGACCACCGACCCTTCCTTCCACGCAGAGCACCCCAATCTCATCTTCAAGCTCGATCCGGAGACCATTCTTGAGAGCCTCGAAACGCACCCGCAGTCCGAGCGGGGCCGCGCGAGCGCTCAGCGAAGAAAAAGGCACGCGCGCGCTTGTGCTTCCGAGTCGTGAGCGTCGATGGCGGACCCGTTCAGTCCCTCCGCGCATGTCGAAGGCGCCACGTATTTCGGTGTTCATCGAGAGCTCTTCGATTCGCGCAGGCCCTGCGCTGATCGGCCCCCTTGCCTTCACGATGCATGACCCGCCCTCGAAGAAAAGGTCGAAGCGAGGGCTCTTTCGAAGGCTCATCTCTTACCCGTTTTCCGGTGGCGGCGGAGGTCGCGTCGAAGCGGAGCAGCTCGGCGCCGGAATCCTCTCGCGAAACTCCTTCCAGGGTTCGCCAAGTTCGTCCGCCGCCTCACTGGCGATGGTGTCGAGGCGCTCGTTCTTGGCGCCCAGCGCCTGGGCATTCTCAGCGCAAACGAGGGCCGCCAGCCACCGCCCGCTCGCGGCGTAGCACTGCGAGAGCAATGGCAGAACCTCGCGGTCATTGGCTCCCAAGGTCAACGCGCGTCGAAGCATACCGATGGCTTGGCCCGACGTCCCTCGCGCCACGAGGCTTTCGCCGTAGCGAACAAACAACCCCGCCAAGACCGTCGTTCCTTGAGCCTGAGCCCACTGCACCCCGAGGCGAAAGCACTCCGCCGCTCGCTCTGGTTCGTCCGCTCTGTCATAGGCGGTGCCGAGGAGGCCAAGCGCTTGAGCGAGGCGGTCACGAACCTCGGGTTCGAGGCCATAGCCGTCGGGCGAACGGAGGAGCATCGCCAGCGACGCCGGCCACTGCTCAAGAAGCGTGCGAACCTTGCCCCAGTTGTCTTCGAAAGCGGCGCGCTCGGCTTCATCGACGACAGAGAGTTCGAGGCTGACGTTTCCGCCGCGCTCCTTTGTCTCGTGGCGGACACGCTCGAAAAGTGCGGCCCGCAGTTCGTCGAGGGGAATCTCTTCCTCCGCGGCACCGACACCCACCGTGAGCGAAGGCGGCAACTCACCGCCGACGTGGAGCGCATCGAGACCGATGCCAAAGAGCCCACTCAAAAGAACGGTTCGAAATCCGACGAACGCTTGGAGCTCTTCGTTGCTTGGCTCTCCTTCGTCGGGCAGAAGCTCGTTGACCTCAGGGGACGTGAGCGTCGCCGCCAGGCGCTGGCGGAACTCCGAGAGAGTCACCTGGTGAGTTTCCGCTCCTTCGCCCGCGCCAAACTCGACGAGCGAGGCGTCTGGGTTGCGGGGGTCGACGTGAACGCTGGTGATCCTCGCCCCGACGATGATGGAGAAGGCCAACACGTGCTCACCGATCGCGTCGGCGAGTTGACGGACGTGGTCGCCCTGATTGGCTAGACGACCAAACCAGCCGTCCGCTCGGATGCCCGAGAGAGAATAAGAACCGCGCTCGGCCATTTTAGTACCCTATCACGCCGCGCCCCTGTGCGGCGCCAACCTTCAACAGTCGATTCAACCTAGGCATCCAGCTTTTCTCTGTACCAGGCGATGGTCTTTTCGATGCCGTCCTCAAGCTCGATCTGAGCGCGGAAGCCCAGCAGTCGCTCGGCCTTCTTCACATCCGGAATGCGGAGTTCGACGTCGGCGAAATCCCAAGGCACGCGCTCGATGGTCGACTGGCTCTCGGCCAAGCGCACCACGAGTCGGGCCAGCTGGTAGATGGTCACGGTGCTCCGTGGGTTGCCGATATTGAAGGTCTCGCCCACGGCTTCATCACGGGTGAGGGCTTCGGCGATGGAATCGACGATGTCGTCGATGTAGCACCACGAACGAATCTGATCGCCCTCGTTGTGCACATGGATGGGCTCTCCGCGAAGCGCCCGAACCACGAACGCGTGGATCGCGCCCTCGCCAACCTGTCCTGGACCGTAGATATTGAAGGGACGAATCGCCGTCGTCTTCAAACCGAACTGCTTGTAGTAGTTGTGCGCCAAGTGCTCCGTCGCGAGCTTGCTGACGGCGTAAGTCCACCGCGCTTCGCCAACGGCGCCGAGGCTCGTGACGTCCGCTTCACGCACCCGAAACGCGTAGGTCCCGAACACCTCCGATGTCGAGAAATCGATAAAGCGCTCGATGCCGCCCACCTTCTTGGCCGCTCGAAGGGCGTTCATGGTCCCCTCGATGGAGACCTCCATCGTGAGCACGGGGTTGTTGAGGACCGTGTCCACGCCGGCGATCGAGGCCATATGAACCACGTAATCGGAGCCATCGATGGCGGCTTCGAGGGCTTCGTAGTCTCGAACGTCCCCTTTGATGAGGGTGACGTTTGGGTGTGTGTCCAGCCCGGCTTCGGCCAGCGCGTTCCGGCGAAGGATGTCGAACACCCTTATTTGGTTATGATCCGCCAATCGACGCACGAGCGCCGTGCCGATAAATCCTGCGCCACCGGTGATACAGAGGGTCTTGCCTTCCAACATGCGCGGGAGCATCGCACAAGAAGCCTCAAAGGCTCTCGTTTACAAGCGGCCTACCTCATGAAATATTGCCGGCATGGGTATTTTCTCACGTCTCAACACCGTAATTAAGTCCAACCTGAACTCCCTTGTCGACAAGGCAGAGGATCCAGAGAAGCTCATCGGCCAAACCGTCATCGACATGAAGGCGGAGCTCAAACGGGCGAAACGCGAGCTTGTGACGACGCTCGGCACCTCAAAACGCCTCGACAAAGAGGCCGACGAACTGGAAGAAGAGCTCGGTGACTGGGAACGCAAAGCCGTTCTGGCGCTCAAGACCGGCGACGACGATCTCGCGCGTGAAGCCCTCAAGCGCAAAGCCAAGACGAAGGCCAAATACGAGCGCGTTCGTGGTCAAGCCGCCCAGCAGGCCAATGACGCCAACAACATGAAAGACACCATCGAGCAGGTGGAGATCAAGATCGAAGATCTCGAGGCTCGAAAGACCAGCCTCGCGTCGAAAGTTCGGCAAGCTCGCGACACCCCAGACGGCAGCGCGGGTGGCCGCTTTGGTTCCAGCACGTTTGACGAGCTCGAGCGAATGACCGGCCAGATCGATCAGCTCGACGCCGAAGTCGAAGCCCACGCGATTATCGACGATTCCGGCGAGGTGGCAGACCTCGAACGTCGGTTCCGAGACCTGGCGAAGAGCGGCGGCGACAGCGCCGTCGAGGATGAGCTCGCAGCGCTCAAAGCACGGCTCGACGACTGAGCCCGTGCAGCGTCCCGTACCTTCACAGGGGCTATGAGCACGGAACTCAGCTCAGATGCGCCACCGCCCGTTGACTCCGAACGCCTGATCGTTTGGCACCGTCTGCTTCCGCCGACGCGCCCCGAACAGGATGACGCTGCGGCGGCGGCGGAGTGGGTGTACTCGGTGTCCGCGCGAGGAGCGGGCGCCGGAGGAACGTTGCTAACGCGAGTCGGTGGGTCCGTGGTCCTCGCTTTTGAGCTGGTGGACATCCACCAAGCCCTCGAGTTCTGCCTTGGCCTCCTCAGCGAAGCGGATGAGTTGGGCGCCACGCACGGCCCGCGCATCGCCCTGGGGCTCGCGATGGGGACCTTTTACCCGCAAGGCGACTGGTTTGGAGGCTCCTCCATCGACCGCGCTCAGCTCCTCGCCGGCCTCGCTCGCCATGGCGAGCTGGTCCTCGACGAACCCACGCGCGACGCCGTCGAGATGACCTACCTCTTCGGCCGTTCCATCGGCTCCGGTGTCTCGCCGATTCGCGGTTTTTCCATCGACCGAAGCGTTCCTCGACGAAGCGCTTGTCGGGCGTGGATTCGAGAGCTCAAGCCGGCCCCCGTGCCCCTGTCTACGGCCGCCGCCCTGCAGGAGATTCGTACGCGGGCCGCTCAATCGAACGGATCCGATTGCATCGTCCTCCGGGGTTCCAGCGCCAACGGAAGCGGCGCGTTCCTGAGCGAACTCGCCGAAGAGCTCAACCCCAGCGTGATGCTGCACTTCGCGGGTGTCCCCGGCGGCCTTGAACCCCTCGGGAGCCTGCGCCTCGCGTTTTCGCGCGAGTGGGGCAGCGGGCCGCGCCTGGAAGCTGCCCTTGGCGCGGGTTCGTCTTCGTTGGGTCGCGTCGCTCGCGGCATGCCCGTCGAAAAAATGCAGCTCTTCGACGAGCTCTCGACGCTCATCAGCCGTCTGTCGGAGAACGGCCGACCGTGGTTTGTATTCGACCCTTTGACGAGCATCGACCCAACCACCTTGGGGCTCGTCGCTGGCCTCTCGCAGTGCACCCCACTCTTCCTCGTCGTGCGGGCTCCCGTCGGCGGAGTTCTCCCGGGGCCCTTCGCGGAGCTTCCCTGGCGCGAGTTTAGTCTCCCTGGACTCAGCAGCGAAGACGCAGCGTCCACGGCCCGCGCCATCTTGGGCCCCAGCACCGCAGATGACGTCGTGCAGCGCGTCGCCCAGTTTGGCGGCGAGTCCGTGCTCGGCGTCGAAGAAGCGGCGCGAGCGCTCGTCTGCAGCGGCGACCTTGTTTTTGACGGCGTGTGCTTCCGATGGCGCCTGGGACCCCGACTCGGATCCTCCGCGATTCCCGTCGACCGACTCATCTCGGAGCGCCTTGAAGCCCTCGATGAGACCGCCTCCCGAATGCTGGAGGTGATCAGCGTCAGCCCGCCAGGGACACCGCGACTTCTCGGCGCGGCCATCGCAGAACGCGATGGCCTGAGCGCCGAACGCCGCCGGGACGCGACGGCGCAGCTCTCGCAGGAGGGGTATCTCGCGGGGGGGAGTCAGCTTCAGCCGTCCAGCGAAGTTCTTCGGAGCGTCGTCATTCGGGGCATGCCTGCCGGCCGCCTCGCCGAGCTCCATCGTTTCGTCGCCGACGCGATGGGCGCATCTTCGCTCTTTCCGGGGCCGCTCTCTCGGGCGACGACTGGCTACTTCCTCGCGGAAGGCGGCAACGCCCTCGACGGCGCCATCGCCACCCTCGACGCGGCGCGAGCAGCGCTCAACGCCAACATGCGCCACGCCGCCCGACGCCTCGCCGCCGCCGCCGTCCAGATTCATCCGCTGGTGGAAGTCCGCCAGGCTGCAGCAGACATAGCGCGCGACGCCTCCGAGGACGAAATCGCGACGGACGACGCGCCGGCGCGCCTCGCCGCGCGCGCCGTCACGGCGCTGCTCTCGGGTCACTTCGACGCCGTCGACGACCAGCTCGACATGGCGATTGCGGAGGGCCGCGACCTCGGCGCCACGCATCGACTTCGGGCCATCAACGCCCTCGGCCGTGGCGACACCAACGCCGCCTTCGCGGCCTTCGAGAAGGCTCACGCGAAGGCCGGGGACGACATCGGCGCTCAAGCGCGCGCGTCGCTCACGCTTGCTTGGGTGCTCTTGCACGACGGCGATGGCGAGAGCTGTATCCGCGCAGGCCTCGCCGCCCTCGCCGCGACCCGCCGAATGAAAGACCCGCGGGGGGAAGCGGCCGCGATGCACACCCTCTCGGCGGCGATGCGCGCGATGGGACGCGAGAGTGACGCCGCCGCCATCGCCGAAGCCGCGCCGGTTTAAACGACGTCGCTGGGCACCCTCATCTTCGCGGGGTAGCACCCTAAGACACGAAGCATGCTCGTCTCCTTTCGAAAGTCCTCGAGGGCCCGCTGGACATGGAGGTCCGCTGTGTTGCCTTCAAAGTCGAGGTAGAAGCGGTAACGAAACGGGCTCTTAGGCTCTGGCCGTGACTCCAGCTTCGTCAAGTTGAGGTCGTGCTCGGCGAGGACCGCGATGCAGCGTGCGAGGGAGCCGCGGGTATGACGCGTTGAGAAAACCAAGCTCGTCTTGCAGGTCACGCGGGGGTCAAACGCGCGCGGGTCTCGGGCGACGATGACCATGCGCGTGAGGTTCTCTTCCTCGTCCTGGATGCCGCGTCGAAGGATCGGTAGCCCATGGATTTCCGCGGCCTCCTCGCTGGCGATGGCGCCATGGCGTTTGTCTCCATCTGCCTTGATCTTCGCCACGGAGAGCGCCGTGTCTTCGTATGCTTCCGAGCCGCACTCAGGCAAGCCCGCCAAAAAGCGACGGCACTGAAGGAGCGCCACGGGGTGAGAATAGACGCGACGCAGATCCCGCATCTCCACGCCGGGCAGCGCGATGAGGCAGTGAACGACGGCTTGCGCCTCCTCGCCGACGATGTGCAAGTCCAGCTCGTTGAGCAGGTCGTAGCTCTCGTTGATGGAGCCGGCGATGCTGTTCTCGATGGGCAATACGGCGTAGTCCGCGACGCCATCACGCACCGACTCGAGCATGGGGCGAAACGCGTCGTGTCCCGTGAGCTCCGTGTCGCCTTCGAAGGCGGCGAAGTGGCGCAACGCGCAGCTGTGGCTAAAAGCGCCCTCCCCGCCCTGGTACGCGACACGCCGAAACGTGGTGTGATCGCCGGCGAGAAGAACTTGCTGCCGCCGAACGGAGTGGTCGATGAGCTCGCGAAAGATGCGTGTGATGACGAAGGGCTCAAGACCCTTGCCCGCGCCGAGCTTGAGGAGACGCTGGAGCAACGCTTCTTCACGCGCTGGATCACGAAGCACCCCGCCTTCTTTCTTTGCCGAGGCGACCTCGTCGATGACGCTCTGCCGGCGAGCCAAGGCGCTCACCAGATCTGCGTCGATGCCATCCAGACGTTGGCGAAGGGCACCCAAGGGTGAAGGAGGCTCACTGCTCATGGGGCGACGGTATCAGGAGAGCCGTCGGCGGAGACCAAAAGCACGACAGGCGTCGCCACCCTCGCCCCCTCATTTGCAGGACAGCGAGATTCGTCCGCCTATCTGCTATCGCCCCCCACCTGATTACACCTTCGTGATATTAGTACCTTGTGAACATACTCGCTTCTCAGACTTCGTCTGGCGGCAGCTGCGGCCCTTGGGCCTTCGGAGATGAGAATGAGATTTTCCCCTTGGTCCCTCGGGCCGACGTTTTTGACGGTACTTTTGGTGGCTTCGGGCTGCGGAGACGACACCGAATGCCCCGACGAGGACTGCGTGGATGCCTGCACTGGGGAGATGTGCGCAGACGCGGGATCGCCTGATTCAGGGACGGACTCTGGAACGGACGCAGGTCCCCCCAATGACGGTGGCCCCGACGGGATGCTCCAGGACGTGATGCCCGATGTGGTGGTGATCCCGACGGGCCCAGACGACTACGTGCTCTGCGACAGTACACTCGACTGCCCCGCAGGCCGTGGTCGCTGCCTCCTCAACCTGCCATTGCACCACCCGGACTCTGCCGGGAACGCGCTCGTCGCGGTCTCCGACGTCTTCGCTGGGGTCCCCGATGGCCGCGGCGTCTGCGCAGAGAGCTGCGAGTCGAGCCCCGGTGCGTGCGGCACGTCGGAGTTCCTCACCGACGCGCCCAACTACACCTGCCAGGTCGTGTACGCAGCCCCAACGCCTTACGCCCTTGGCGGCGTGGACGGTGAAGCGATGCGCGCGGGCGATTCCTTCGCGGCTCTGTGTCGGCCCTCATTCAGCGGCGCCGCCAACCGCCTTCCAGAGACCTGCGGCGTGTGCGCCTCGGACTCCGAGTGCGGCGCGGGTCGCTGCTGGGACCTTGCCGGCGGAGCGCCCTACGAGAGCGAAGAAGAAGATGGCGGACGTTGCGTCGAGAACTGCGCCGCAGAGCTCCCCTGCGCCCAAGGTTTCTCCTGCGAGACCACGAGCGCCGGCGACCTGTGTCTGCCCATCTTGGCCACGTGTGAGTCCTGCGTCGACGCGGACGGCGACGGCTTCGGCCTCGGCTTCTGCGAAGCGGAAACATCGAGCGTGACGCCCGTCGACTGCGACGACGCCGAGGCGACGACCTACTACGAAGCGGACCCGATATGCGGCGCCGTCGATCACAACTGCAACGGGTTTGCCGACGACATCGACATGGTGGGCACGGACCTCCATGGCAGCCTGCACTGCAGCGCGTGTGACGACGGCTGCAACGACGAAGCCCTTGGAGACCTCGCCGGTTCCCAGTGGGAGTGCGGTGGCGACGAGGGCGCTCGCACCTGCGAGGCCACGTGTGAGACTGGGCGCTTCGACTGCGACATGGATGGCGCCTGCGAAGTCGACGGGACGACGGTTGGCTACCAGTGGGCTCCCGACGCGGACAACGATGGCGCGCCTTGCAACCCCGAACCGGGCAGCCTGACCTGCTTGGTCGTCACGGCCTGCGAACGTCCGGCGGGGATGGTCATTGCGGTTCCGTATTCGGCGGCCCCCTTCACCTGCTCGGACTTCTTGACCTGTCCTGACGCGGACGATGATAACGACCGGATCGCGCCCGGCCGCGCGGAGCTCTGTGACATCCTCGACAACAACCAAAACGGCACAATAGACGAGACCTTTGCGGGTGCCGGCGCACGTGCGTGCCTGGACGGCGACACGGCGGAGCCCTGCATGACGGGGTCTGCCGTCCCACTGCGTGGGCGATGTACGACGTCGTGCAGCGGTGGCTCACTTCTCCTCGGGCGCTGGCAATGCTCGGAGAGCGGCGTCGCCTGCGTGGCCGATTCATCCGGAGCCGAAGTCGCCTGCAACGGAATCGACGACAACTGCAACGGCCGCGTGGATGAGCCCGTTGGTGATGCCTGCGACAGCGGCGGGCTGGACTCGCCGTGCAGGCGCGGGGCAGCTCTGCGATGCTCAGGAGGCCTGAGTTGCGTTCCCGCAAGCGCGAGCGCCTACGCATCCGTCCATGACGCGCCCGGCGACAACTACGACGCGGACTGCGACGGCGTCGACGGAGAAGCGGACGCCATCTACGTCTACAGCGCATCCGTCGTCCCCGGCGAAGACGGCACCGCCGCGCGTCCGTATCGCAGCCTGAGAGCGGCGCTGGATCAAGCCGACTTGCCCGGCGGCAGCGACACCATCTACGTCCAGAGCGCGCCCGGCGTGCCGGTACTGCTGGACGACGGCCCCATCGATCTGCGCGCGGGGCTGCGCATCTACGGCGGCTTCACCGGCGCCTTGGCATGGACCTACGGCGCCTCCGAAAGCAATGTGTGCATCCCTTCCGACGCGACGCCCGTGACCCATACCGAGCCCGTCCTTGTTCCCGGTCGTGTCATTCCACCATCCACGGTTGTGCCACCCAGCTGGATCAACCTGGCCATGCGCGCCCACATCGGTCTCCGATGCGAGGGCCTGACGGGCGCGGCGGCTCCTGCCGTCGTATCGCAGATCGCCCTGGCCGTCACCGGCTGTGGGACAGGCGCTGCGCCGGCTCCCTCCCAGGTCGGCAGCAGCGTCTACGGCGGCATCTTCATCGACTGTGAGAACGTCATCCTCCGGGATCTCACCGTCACCAACGGCGCCGCTGGCGCCGGCCAGGCAGGAACAACCCCGCCGCAGCAGACCGCTTTGGGCCCCTGGCTCGGCGGCCTGGGTGGATTTGGGACGGGAAGCACCCTCCTCGGTTTTCCAGGGAATGGGCCGAACGGTGGCCCAAGGGCGGCCAGCGTGGGCGCGAACGGAGGCTGGCCGAGTGGCGGCGGCTCACGCGGGGCGCCGGCCGTCGACCCGCAACCGTTCCCGGCCCTTCCAACCGCGCC
>JBGCFM010000219.1:0-3753 GCA_045106895.1 Polyangiales bacterium
CCTCGTAGGATCTTGTCGGTCCGGCGACCTGCCGAGAGCCACCATTTGCCCCCTGAGTCCTAGAACTCCTGGGGGGGGACCCATGCCTCGGCAGGTAACCGCGTTCTGACGACCAGTGGGCAGTCGGTGCTTCGAGCGCCAGTACAGGGATTGTCGCGGAGCGCGGTAGTCGGTCTTTCTTTTCTTAGGAGGACTCATGACAGATGACTTCAAGCTGTACGTCGACGTCGACTGGGTAACCGAAGAACACGAGGTCTGTGCTCAGGATGCGAACGGCAAGAAGGCCGGCGCTCGCTCCTTCAAGCACAGCGGCGATGGCCTGGCAGATCTCGCGACTTGGCTACGCGCCAAAGCCGACCCCAGCGAGATTGCGATATCGATCGAGGTGCCACATGGCTCCGTAGTCGAGACGCTGCTTGAGCACGGCTTCGCGGTCTACTCGATCAATCCCAAGCAACTCGATCGCTTCCGCGATCGATTTACGATGGCAGGATCGAAGGACGATCGCCTCGATGCTCTCGTCCTCGCAGACTCGCTTCGAACGGACACGCACCTATTCAGAAGGCTCTCCCAACAAGCATGCGAGACCATCGAGCTTCGTGAATGGAGCCGCATCCACGACGAACTCACGGCCGAGCGTGGCAGCATCGTCAACCAGATGCGCGCGCAGCTTGCCCGCTACTTCGCAGCATTCGCTGGAGTAGCTCCAGACTCCGGAGAGGACTGGGCAATCGCACTATTAGCGGTGATCCCAGATCCCAGCATAGCGATGGTCACAGACCCCGTGATGATCGTCAAACTGCTGAAAGATCATCGCATCCGCCGACTCTCGGCCACGGAGATCGTTGATGCACTTCGCAGCACGCCAGTCTATTCAGCTCCAGGAACAGCGTCGGCCGCAACCGCTCACTTGAAGCTGCACGCGTCGCGGCCATGCGCGACCCAATCTCGAAGCGCCGCTACTCGGCGCTCAGAGCCCGTGGCAAACCGCATGGCCAGGCTCTTCGCTCGGTCGCCGACCGCCTCATAGGAGTCCTCTGCGCAATGCTCAGAGACCAGACTCCGTACCGTCCACCGGAGGCCCCGGCCGTCGCCTAAGCGACGCTCGCGGGCACTATCGTGAGCAATTCACCCCTTGTCCGTCATTCGCCGTGGGGAACGGGCACGCGCTGCTGTTGCGCTCGGACGGGCTTCTCTTTGGGGTTGGTCAAAACGCGTTCGGCGTTGTAACTCTGCCTCAGTTCCCCGCGGGAACCACTCCTACACGTGTCTTTGCGGGGCCGGGGACATCTGCCGCCTTGCTGTCGGATGGTTCGCTCGTTTGCTGGGGAGACAACACGCGTGGGCAATGCAACGTGCCGGCGCTTCCCGCTGGGCTGTCGTACGTCGATGTGTCGCTGGGGCTGTATCACACCCTTGCCCTGCGCTCGGACGGTTCGATCGTGACGTTCGGGAGTACACTCGTTGGTCTCGGCAACATCCCGACCCGACCGGTCGGAGTGACGTGGACGCATGTCGCCGTAGACGCTGGATTCAGCGTTGCCGTGCGTTCGGATGGTGTCGTCGAGTCTTGGGGGCTCAATGACCGTGGGCAGTGCAACGTGCCGGCGCTGCCGAACGTGCCGATCGTGCAGATCGATGCGGCTTTTGAGCACACAGCAGCACTGCTGGCCGATGGGCGCGTGATCTGCTGGGGCGATGAGCGGCACATCAAAGGCGACTTGCATGAACTTCCGGGTTCATACCAAGGACAGCCGACTGCCACATACGTCGACATGGCGGTGGGGTGGAGCCACGCGCTTGCCCTGCTCTCGGATGGCACGGCAGTTGGGTTTGGTGTCGATGCCAACGGCATGACGACGTTTCCGACGCTGCCGCCCAACGTGCACTACACCAGAGTATTCGGCTCCCTTTTCCGCTCGGGGGCGCTGCGTTCGGACGGCGAACTCGTGATTTTTGGGCAGCCGGGCATCTGGAACAACGTTCCGCCGCTGCCGCCTGGGGTCGAATACGTCGATGCCGCGCTTTCGACGATTCACACCGTCGCCTTGCGTTCGGATGGCGAAGCCGTCGCTTGGGGCAGCAACGGTTTTGGTGCGACGGCGATTCCGCCGTTGCCCGCGGGAGCGCACTATATCGCAGTGGACGGAGACTATGGCCGGACGTCGCTGCTGCGCTCGGACGATACGGTGATCGGTCTTGGCCCCGCATGGAACTACACGGCACCGACGCCGCCGGCCGGAGTGCATTTCGTCGATGTCGCGTGCTGCGATACCTACGATGTGGTGCTTCGTTCGGACGGCACGGTCGTCACCTGGGGCAGCACGCCCTTCGTACCGGCTCCGGTACTGCCGTGGGGCGTCTACTACGTCGAGATCGACGGCGGCTCCCGACAGGCAGCGCTGCGCCGTTCGGATGGCCAGGTCGTGCACCTTGGGTCTAATCTCTATGAGTCGCAGCGCCTGGCGCCGGGCACCTCCTACGTGCAGCTGAGTAACTACGACACGACGTCTGGCGCGCGCGTTGGCCCCGAGACGACGTTCACCGGCATCGGCCCGGGCTGTGCAGGAACCCTGCCTCCCGCTCGCCTTGTGCCGCGCGACACCCCGCGCATTGGCCGCACATTCGAGCTGACGGTCTTTGACCTACCCGCCGACTTGGCGCTGTTGGGAATGAGCATCGCGGTTCCTGCGGCGCCCTCGCCGCTCGCGTCGCTGGGGATGCCGGGCTGCGACTGGCACATCGGACTGGACGGGACCGCTCTCCTGCAGGGGCAGGACGGCAGTGCCAGTTTCGAGCTCGCGATTCCGGACGTGCCTCTTCTCGTCGGGACTCGATTTCAGCATCAGGTCCTCGTTCTTGATCCGGGCGTGAACGCTGGACTCGGAATCGGCGCGGTCGTGTCAGACGCCATGGAAGGAGTGATCGGAAGACCCTGATGATGAGCTGAGGTGACCCCAGAATCTTGGTCCCCGCATTTCCAGAGAGCGAACGGGTATGTGGCTCAGTAGGCCGAATACCGGATCGCGTCTGTCGCGCAGTGTCCGAGAAGTCGGCCTATGCAATTTCGCCGCGAATCGGTCGGGTCCGAGTTCCGAATTGGCGATGACCGTTGAGCAGCTGTTGGCGTCGGCCGAGTCGGTAGACCGGTGGCCGGGTTCGATGTCGGTAACCAGCCTGTCAGCGAGGACTCAGGCCGTCAGGCCGCGCGTCGATAGCTGCGTAGCAGCCCGCCGAGACGCTCGTCGGCGATCACCGTGTCGCCGGACGGCGGTTGGTCGCCGCGCGGCAGGATGAGCTCGTTGCCGATGCCTTGGTGGGGACGGTCTTGGTGGTAGTGTTCGGCAAACTCGCGGAGCACCTTCCGCAGGTGGCGATCACCAAACAGGATCATCTTGCGCAGGCACTCGCGTTTGACGGTTTGCACGAATCGTTCGGCGAACGCATTCATGTTCGGCGCCTGGTCGGCGGTGCGGACAACCGCGCAGCTAGCATCTCCGAGGATGCGGCAGAGCTGCTGCGTGAACAGCTTGTCGTTGTCGGCACCCACTGCCCCCCGGTCGTCAGAATGCACCCCCCTGCGGACGCCCTCGCCCCCCCCCCCCCAACAAAACGCGCCGAATACGGGCGTCTCCAGCGTGCGCTGGCAAGGCGCACGAGCAAGGCGCCCGGAAGCGGGGCCTTCGCCCCGCTGAGGACGACCGCAGCGAAGCCCGGCGCAGCCGGGTGGCCTGCAAAGCAGGCCATGCAACG
>JBGCFM010000022.1:0-5895 GCA_045106895.1 Polyangiales bacterium
CTTCCTCGCGCGAGGGGGGTATGCCCGCACGGGAGAGACCCTGCGCCGCCGCCAGGGCCGGCGCCACACGCCAGCCGAAGCGCCTTGGGCCCACGCGGGCCCACCCCGAACCGGACGGACTTAGAGCGAACTTCGAGACAGCGACCCCTGAGCGGATCACAGAGACCCGAGCGGAGCGTAAGCCACGTAAGTTTGACCCGCGCGGCTCCTGGCAAAGACCCAAAGTCTTTGTCTGGAGACGCGCCCCCGTAAACTTAGTCCCACCACCCAGTTAAGCGTCGTGCTGTTTGAAACGTACGCAGGTTCGGGGTGGGCCCGCGTGGGCCCAAGGCTTCGAGGCCGTCTCTCCCAAAAAGGAAGAGCGCCAACTCCTCATTCTCATCTCTCGAGTCGCAACTCTCCATGCATGTCAGAGCCGCTCAATACTTCATCGCGCGATGGAGGTATGCCGGGACGGGAGAGACCTTGTGTCGCCGCAAGGGGCGGCGACACAAGCCAGCCGAATGGCCTTGGGCCCACGCGGGCCCACCCTGAACCGGAAGAACGAGAGGGCGAACTTCGAGAAAGCGAACCCCAAACGGATCGCAGAGACCCAGCGAAGCGTAGGCCTGAGAGGAACAAGAAACCCAGCGAAGCGTTGAGCGTTACGCCATCTCAGCGATGGCCGCGGTCCACCAGTCACTCGTCCCGACGAGGTCCAGGATCATCACGGCCTCCGCCGACGCGCGGTCTGCACGTACGCCTTCTTCGCGGAGTGTCTTGGCGATGCCGAGTCCTACACTCAGGCGTGTCGCGAGCTCCTGTCGCGTGCGCAACATGCTCCCGTGTTCCGTCCAGAAGAGCGACCAGATTGTGTCGATGGCGAAGGTGCGAAAGACCTCCATCTCATCGGCGGGCTCAGGCGTTCTGGCTTCGGCGCGGTCAAAGGCGTCGGTCCATGGCCGGGGGTGCACCTTCGCGAGCTTCTCCCCGCGCGACACGATGCCTTCGCCAAACCACTGAAGCGCGGCTTCGAAGCGGCCTCCGATGGGCAGCTTTAGCATTCCCTCGGCGAGCGAATCCCACGAGTGTTCCGTGAGCGCCGGAAAAGGCTCCGCATCGAGCGCACTCATCACGTCGCCGCTGGCGAGCGCATCGAGGAGCACCTTCTCGATGGGCAGATACTCTTCGAAGGAGACGCTGTCGGATTCTGTGAGGGGAACCAGCGAGAGCCGATGGTTTGCCGTTAGTTTGGCTTCTTCCCCGCCGGACATGAGCGCTTCGCGCACGTTCTCTTCCGTCAGAAGTGGACGCTCGCCGAGGAGGGTGCAGGGGCAGCGATGCTCTAGGATCACGCGTCCGCCCATCGGAGTCGCAGTGAGTCCCAACGGATAGCGCCAGCAGCCGACGGGTTTGAGCGCGCCCTCCATCGGCACGTGAAGGCCACACCCCTCGTCGGTCCGAAAGATGCAGTGCCCATCCGCCAGCGTCGTGAGGACGTTGGCGTCGACGAGGTGGTTGTAGTGCACGACCTCATCGCGAACGAGCTCGAGACGCGCGACCTCACCATCGGAGAGAGGACCGAGGGCGTGGATGTCGGTGCAGCAGAGCCCATCGCCAAAGCAGCGGTAGCGGCTCCCCGCACGAATGAGCAGGGGCTCAAGTGTTTCGCTCATGGTTCTTTCCTCGCTACGGAAGCGGAAGGGTGGGGTGTTCCGAAAGGTAGATGACGTGTGCGTCCGAAGGAACGGGTTCGTCGTCCGTGGGGTTGACGTGCTCCGAGCCATCCTTGGGGTCGCGCCAGCCGAGAAGGATGCTGCCCGTGTGCTCTCGGACTAACGCCGCCAGTTCACCAAAGGGGCGCTCGCCAGCAAGGTCTCCCTCAAGCAGGCCTGTGAAGAAGTTGTGGTCTCCGTAGGCGACGACGTGTCCGGTAATCCCGCCAACGCCGGGAAAGCGTACGGCATGGCTGATGATGGAGAAGCCGATTCGCCGGGTTTCAATGATCTCGTCGATACCACTCGCCTGCGCGTGCGCGACGTTCTCGGGTTCGAGGATTTCCGCGATGATCTGCAGAGGTCGCTGGCGCTCCTTGGCCTTCGGATGTTTGGCCATGAATGCGCGCATGGTGAAGGCGGTCAGGATCGTGGAAGCATCTGCGTGCTGCGGCGAAGCGCTGTGCGAGCCGATGAGAATCACCGTCGCGGCGTGGGTGAGCCGAATTTTATCGAGCTCGCTTTGCTTCGAAGGGTCGCCTTGTACCCACAGGAACTCAGGAGGCACCTCCGGTGGGCGTTCCCGGTCGGCGAAGAGCACCACTCGGGTGGTGTCCATGTCGACCTCTTCACGAAGAGAGTCGAGCAACATGGCGGCGCCGGGTTCGTAGCCGCAGACGATGACGTGATTTACATAACCGCTCATTCGAAACTGCTCCTCGCGAATACTCAATACGGCGTTCAAAAGCGTGTGGCCAACGACGCCGGCGAAGAGCGCCAGCGTAAACATTCCGCCGACCATCATGAAGCCACCGACGACGTGGCCGACGTCTGAGACCGGATAGTAGTCGCCGTAACCCACCGTCGTCAGAGTGACGAGGGCCCACCAGAGTCCCTGTCCCGTCGTCTCGATGGTGGCACCCTCGACGCCGCGCTCGACGAGGTAGATGCTGATTCCGCCGAGGAGTGTTTCAAGCCCCAAGATGCTGAACGCAAAAAGAAAGAGCACTCGGTCGGCCTCGAAGCCCAGCATCAAACCGCGGAAGGGGTTGCCATAGCGGAAGAGACGATTCGATTTCAGGAGGCGCAGGAGGCGCAGGACTCGAAGGCCACGCAGCGCTGGCACGACGGCGACGACGGTCGCGAGATCGATGAGCTGCATGGGCCGCAAGAGGAAGAAGAAACGTCCCGTCACCCGCGTCTTGATATGACCGGCGGCTTTCACGTTGAAGACGTCTAGGACCGGGGGTCGGTAACTCAGGACGCGTAGCGTAAGCTCGATGGCAAAAAGGCCGAGGACGACGTTGTCAACGCGCTGTAGAAGCACCGCCCACTCATCCTTCGCCCAGGGTTCGATGGCCAGAAGTGCCAGCGAAAGCGCCACGAGCACCCACACGACGCGGTCGACGACTTTGTAGATCCGCGTGGATGGCCGATGAAACGCCGCGTGCAGAGGTCCGGTCTGGTGCTTCATGGGACTCTCGCCATCACTGGAAGTACCCCAAGACTAAAGCGCGCGCGAGCAAATACCAGCCTTCCACAAGCACGAAGAGCAGGAGCTTGAACGGCAAACTTACCGTGGTGGGGCTGAGCATGTGCATGCCCAACGCGAGGAGGACATTCGCGACAACCATGTCGATGACGAGGAAAGGAATGAAGACCAGGAACCCAATCTGAAACGCCTCCGTCAGCTCTGTAATGAGAAACGCAGGCAGGAGCACCATCAGGTCCGTGGCGCTGATTTCTGCGCGCCTATCCGGAGAGCGAACTTGCCGCGCGAGGTCGACGAAGAGCGCTTGTTCGCGGTCGCCGGCGTGGCGCGCCAAGAACTCTCGAAGCGGGACGCTGCCGGCTTCAACGGTGGCCATGAGTGCGTCGAAGCTGTCTCCTTCCAGCGGAGCGGCGGTGTCGATTTGGCCTGCCGTCGGAGACGCCGCGTCGACGATCTCTTCGCCCACCGGTGCCATCACGTAGAGCGAGAGAATCAGCGAGAGCCCGGTGATGACCGTACCGCTCGGCACCTGCCCCGTTCCGAGCGCGTTTCGGAGAATCGAGAGGACGACGGAGATTTTGACGAAGCTTGTCGTCGCCATGAAAACGAAAGGTACCAGCGTGAGCGCTGCCAACGCGACCAACGAGAGCACTGGCTGAGACGCAAACGAGGCATCTTGTGCAGCGGCAGGCGCGGCAGCGAAGAGCACGAGGGCGGCGGGGATCCAGCGAATCATGGGGCGCGGGGAGCATACACCCGTTTGCCGGAAGTTTCGCACTTAGGGTCGAAGCGCTCTTGTTCTCCTGAACGGGTCTCAGAGCCGCCCAAGAAGGGCGTAGGACGCGAGCGCGAAGACCTCACGTAGCGCGCCACGAGATCGCGGCCACGCGGTTTCGATGGCGCCGGTTCCGACGACCTCGTCGAAGTGGCGAGCGAAGACCCTCTCGCAGCGAAAGACGTGGTAGGCGCTGCTGACGACGACGACACGTTTGTTCGAGCCCAGCTCCTCAGCGGCGAAACGAGCGTTCTCCTCCGTTGAGGTGGAGCGAGACTCAAGGTGCATGGCGCTGCGGGGCACGCCGAGAGATTCGGCGAATCGCGCAGCCGCTTCGGCTTCGCTCGGCGGGTGGTCGCCAACTCCTCCGGTAAACACGATTTGGGGCGCGATGTCGTCCTTCCACAAGCGCACGGCGACGCGGACGCGCCGTCGCAGGGCGACGCTCGGTGCCCCCGTCTCGAGGACTCGACATCCAGCGACGGCGATGACGTCGAACTTCCCCGCCGGCGCGCGTTGCCCGTAGCGGTCGAGCCCTACCGCGACGGCCAGATAGACAAGTCCGATCACCCCCAAGAACATTCGCCGCGAGCATGGCAAGCGCAGTCGCCGACGCCAACGTCTCATCATGCGATAGAGTGCGCGCTCGCTTTTCATCCTCCCCGCCACTTCGAGCATCCGTTCTCGCACGCCCCGAAACGCGGAATTTCGCGGTGATATTTCCGTTTGAGGTAAAAAAGGATGAAAAAGCACGTGATAGAGGTCAAGGGCGGGCGCTTTTCCGACGTTCGTCACCAGTGGCTAGCCTTAGGCGAGCATTAACAACTCCATTTGGATACACTCATCGGGGGCGGGATGAGAGACGAAATCAACAAAGCACGCTTACGTGTTCTAATCGCTGACGACGATCAACGGCTCCGTGAGCTGATGATGCTTCTTCTCAGCGATGACTATGATGTCGACGTCGCCGGCTCCGGTGAGGAAGCGCTTCGTCTTATCGACGACAATCCGTACGACGCTTTTCTCTGTGACCTTTCCATGCCAAACGCGGGCGCACGCGAGGTGCATGCCCAGCTGACACAGACGAACCCCGACGCAGCACAACGTCTGGTGGTTGTGAGCGGCGGCGCGTTCACCGATGAGGCTGAGGTCTTCTTGGAGCAGAGCGGATGCATGCGCGTGGCGAAGCCCTTCTCGCCCCACGATGTGTGTAAAGCCGTTGAGGCCGTTGTTGCCCGTCACGGGTGCGCTTCGCCTCACGCGATGCTTCGTCCCTGACGTCAGGAACGGCCGAACGCCTGAAGAGACTATCGAGCGCGGAAGAGCTCTTCGCTTGCGCGTTGCATCTCTTCCATCGTCTGAAAACGGTCGTCGGGAGCCTTCGCAAGCGCGCGGGCGATGAAGCCGTCGATGGCCTCTGGTAGGTAGCCGCCTTCCGACGGTCGTGGAGGGTCGTAGCGAAGGATCGATGCGAAAATTTCACGCACCTGTTTGTCTCGGGCAGGTCCCCGAGGCGCTTCGGCTTTTGGAAACGCCCGCCGTCCGACCACCATCTCGTAGAAGAGTGTGCCGGCGCCCCACACATCTGTGCGCGCATCCGCCGGGTCTGCGAGAACCTGTTCCGGCGACATATACGAGGGGGTCCCGAGAGCTTCCTTCGGTCCGGTCAGACGCGGACCTCGCTCGGCGACGTCTTTGCTTAGCCCGAAGTCGATCACTTTTACGTCGCGGTTACGACCGATGTGCACGTTTGAAGGTTTTAGGTCTCGGTGAATCACGCCGCGCGCGTGGGCAGCACTCACGCCCTCAAGAACGCTTCCAAGAACCAAGAGCGCGTCGCTCAGCGGAAAGCGTCCTTTGTCTTTGAGCATCTGGTAGACGGTCTTGCCTTCCAGATACTCCATGACCAAGAACGGTACCCCGTCGTCCAAGAG
>JBGCFM010000220.1:0-3559 GCA_045106895.1 Polyangiales bacterium
GTCGAGGAGCGCTGCCACGTCGGCGCTGACGCGCTGGCTGATCCACTCCGACATGTCGTGACGCACCACATCGCCCGCGGCGACGGCGTCCGCCATGGCGATGGCGAGCACCAAGATCGGCGCGAGCGAGAGAAGCGCATAAAAGGCGATGGCCGCCGAGTAGAGCGGGACATCATCGCGGATGTACGCCGTGACAACGCGCTTGATGAAGTCGTAGACGCGGCGCGGCACCGACAGGGCACCCGTCGGCGTATCGGAGAGCGAGTCTTCCGCATCCGAGAGCGAGTCCTCCGCATCCAAGAGCGAGTCCTCCGCATCCGAGAGCGACGCGTCTGCCTCTTCCTCTATGGGTTCACCCCATGCGGACTGAGGTTGAACGTGATGGGCCGGAACACCCGGTATTAGTAGGGTCTTGAACAGCGGAGTTCAAGAAGACCCATCGCCGGAGAGCATCGCCGCCATGGTTTCCCGCGATAGGACACCGGCCGCCGCACATGCCAAGGTGGGCGCATGAGCCACGAAGAACGCGAACGACTCTCACGCCGTCTACTGCTACGCGATGCAGGCCTCGTCGCAGGAGCGGCTCTCATCGGCTGCTCAGAGCCTATTGTGAGTTTCGACGCCGGAAACGACGCCGGCACCAGCCCGGATGGCGGCGTTGACGCAGGAGACGACGCCACCGTCAGCGCGGATTCCGGAAGCGATGCGGGCTCGGACGCAGCAGCCGACGCGGGCTCGGACGCTGGAGCAGACGCCGGCACGGAGCTTGCGAGCGGAGGTACCGCGGGGTTTGACGGAACCTACCCGGACCCCTTCCTGGACATGCCCAGCCCCGCCTGCGAGCTCACCTGCGAGCAGACGCTCGGGCCTTGCTACGCCGACGTGCAGCTCGACCGGCGCGACATCACGGACGGCCGAATCGGCTGGCCCATGCGCGTCGCTTTTCGCCTCCTGGAGAGCGATGGCTGCACCCCCTTGAGCGGCGCCGACGTGGAGATCTGGCAGACGGACTCCGAAGGCAACTACAGCGGCGTGGCGCGAGACATCTGCCACCCCTTCGAAGTGGGCGCGCCGTCGTTGACCTTCATGCGCGGAACGCAGACCAGCGACGACCAAGGCCGAGTCGACTTCGACGCCGTGTTCCCCGGTTGGTACCCAGGACGCACCCCGCACATTCACTTCACCATTCGCATCCCCGAAGGCGAGCTCCTCACCTCCCAGGTGTACTTCCGCGACGAGCTCGCCGCCTTCGCGTACCGAGAGCACGTCGACTACAACCACCGTCCGGTCCAGGAGACGGACAACGGCGGCGACGGCATCGCCCAGCGCGCGGGCATCGAGCGCTTCACCATGGGTGACCGCATCATCGAAGGACGCGCACTTCAGTGTTGGTTCACCTGCATCGTGCGGTCGAGTACGGACGGAGTGAGCTGCTGAGCCACTCCCAAAAATGCGAGTCCGTTCGTCACTTTTTTGCGAGCGGCGCGGAAAGCTCAGTCGAGGAGCGTGAGTTCTCGGCGTAAATACAAGCCCTTAGCGCATGTTCACCAGGTTGCCTTCCTGGTCGCAAGTGCGAAGGCCCTTGGGCGCGCTCTGGCTTTCATGTTGAAAACGGCCGCCGAACTGGGCTAGTGGGTTCGGATGAACCCCGGCGGACTGACACAGCTCTTTCGAACGCTCGCGCAAGTTACATTCGTGCTGCTCCTCCTCCTGGCGGGATATCTCAGCACCCTCTCCTTCAACTCGGCGGTGGTCGCTAACGCGAAGTACTTCTGCCTCGTCGCTGCGCTTTGGTCGTTGCCTACGATTCGCGTCGGTATTTCTTGGGCCGCCTCGATGGCAAATGCAGAGACGCGCGCCCATGTGTGGTTTGGCGGGTTGATGGGACCTTTCTTCGTCGGCTTCGCCTTACTTGTCCTATTGGGCGCCACGGCGGCCGGTTCCGCCTCCGATGCTAGAATGATATTGATGGTGTTGGCGGTCTTTCCGTTCTTTTCGTTGAACCCCAAATGGCGCAGCGTCGACGGCAAGACGCGTAGCCTCCGCATTAGCCGCGTGTTTGGCGCGAAGCACCGATCCCTGGAGGGGCACGAGCTCACGATTTTGCCGATCCATCTCCGCGCGAAGCGAAGAGGAACGACGGTCTACAGCGTGGCTGCAGTGACGGGTGTAGAGAAGTCCCAGGGAACAGAGCTAACCCCACGGTCCGAAGACGAAAAGCGCGTGAGGCGGTGGATTAAACGCATCCACGAAAAAACGGGATTGCCCATGCAGCACGCAAAGTAGGGAGGCTTCTCGAACCAAACGCGGTTGGCTTCGAAAAAAAAAAGCCCAGCCAAAATAGGCTGGGCTTTTTCTTCTGGTGCGGAAGAGAGGAATCGAACCTCCACATCCTTGCGGATACATGATCCTGAATCATGCGCGTCTACCAATTCCGCCACTTCCGCAGAAACAGAGGCCGGAAATAGAACGAGGCCGACTTTCTGTCAAGACGCCGACGCGGGAGAAAGCGCACCTCGTGCAAACTACATCCTTGCGAGCCTTCCGCGATCCGCCATACAGCGCCCATGACCCTCGTTATTGGCATCGCAGGCGGCACAGGCTCCGGAAAAACCACGATCGCAACGAAGATCGAGGCGGCGGTCCCAGCCGAAGTGAATCGGCTCGAGCACGACTCGTATTACCGAAACCGCTCCGACCTCACATACGAGGAGCGCTGTTTGCTCAACTTTGACCATCCGGGCTCCCTCGAGACCTCGCTGATGGTCGAGCACGTTCGTCAGCTGCGTAAGAACGAAGACGTCGAGGTTCCTATCTACGACTTCACCACGCACCGCCGACTGCCGGAAACGCGGCTAACGGAAGCAAAGCCCGTCCTCATCGTCGAGGGTATTCTGGTCCTCGCGGAGCCGGAGCTTCGCGACCTGATGGACATCAAGATCTTCGTGGACACGGACTCGGACATTCGCGCTTTTCGCCGCATTCGTCGCGACATCGAGCATCGAGGCCGCTCCTTCGAATCGATCCGAGAGCAGTACTACAAGACCGTACGCCCCATGCATTTGCAGTTCGTCGAACCGAGCAAACGCTGGGCGGACCTGATCATCCCCGAGGGCGGAGACAACCGCGTGGCCCTGGATGTGCTCATCACGAAGCTCCAAGCCTCGACGAAATCCTAGTCGCCTCGAAGTTGGGAGCGGGAAGCTCCCGCGCGTTCCACGCGCCCGCCGACAACCCGGACGGAAAACGTATTGCGATGTGCGTAAGCACGAGCCCTGCGTCTCAGCCGGCGATCGACGCAGGTCCTAAGACCTGTCGGAGACCGCCATCCCCATGTCTCGTCATGATGGCTTGCCTGGAGACGAAGGGCGCGTGGAACGCACGGGGGGTGGAGCCGACTCCGCCGCACGAGCCGAAGGCTCGTCTTGAAGAGCCGTCTGAGACGGTTCTTCAAGCCGCTGGTGTTGGAGGCTCCATCCCCTGTGCGTTCCGCGCGCCCGCCGAACAATGGCCCCCGTAACCTCGGGACTAGAGAGTCCTCACAGACTCGGCGGCGTCG
>JBGCFM010000221.1:0-19125 GCA_045106895.1 Polyangiales bacterium
CTTCTCCCATCTCATCGTCGCGTCCGAGGCATTGCTCCTGGCAGGCACGAGCGTCGGCACTTGCGTGGGTCTGGGGAGTCACACCATCGCTGTGCCTCCCATCTTGCGCTTCGGCACGCCGGAACAAATCGACACCTTCGCCCGACCGGTGATCAGCGGGGACAAAATCGCCGCCCTCGCCATCACGGAGCCCGGCGGCGGCTCCGACGTCGCCTCGCTCCTCACACACGCCAAACGGGACGGCGACCACTACGTGGTCAACGGACAGAAGACCTTCATCACCTCGGGCTGCCGCGCCGACTTCTGCGTCACCGCCGTTCGCACGGGCGGCAAAGGACATGGGGGAATCTCGCTACTGATCATCGAGAGCGACACGCCTGGATTCGACGTCTCACGCAAGCTCGACAAGATGGGCTGGTGGGCGTCGGACACGGCGGAGATTTTCTTCGACGAATGCCGAGTGCCCGCCTCCAACCTCTTGGGCCATGAAAACGCCGGCTTCATTCCGATCATGACCAACTTCGTGTCGGAGCGCCTGCTCATCGCGGGGCAGTGCGTCGCCATCGCCGAGCTCGCCTACCAGGAGTCATGCCGGTACGCGAAAGAGCGGCGTGCGTTTGGCAAGACCCTCATGGGGTTTCAGGTCACCCGGCACAAGCTCGCAGACATGATGACGAAGCTGGCGACGGCACGCGCGATGACCAGCGTCTGCGTGGAAGCGCATCTCAAAGGGGAGTGCACGCCCGCGTCGGCGGCGATGGCAAAGAACGCAGCCACAGACATGTGCATCGCCGTGTGTGACGCCGCCGTGCAGATTCACGGCGGCTACGGTTACATGCGCGAGTACATCGTCGAGCGCCTCTATCGCGACGCGCGCCTCTATCCCATCGGTGGCGGCACGCGAGAGATCATGAACGAGCTCATCGCGAAGGCCGAGGGCTACTAGTACTCCATCTCAGAAGAGTAGCCTCGGCTCTTCGCACGCACTGCCCGCCTTAGAACGCCTCCGGCTCCCCGTCCCCTTCGGTGTCGGGGTCCGCGTCCGAGTCATCGGACAAGAGCGGCGGCGCCGTGTAGAAGAACGACGAGATCAGAAGCCCGCCGAAGAGGACCGTCAGCAGAATGAGCGCGGGGTCGAGCCGCGTCAGCAAACCCGGCATCTCGGGAACCAAAGTGCCTTCCGACTCCGCCGTGAGCTGCGCGCTGATGGCGGCGTTCGTGAGGCGCAAGAACTTCGAAACCATGGCCCACGCGAAGGCGCCGACGATGGGGAAGAGCGCGGTTCGAACCCAGATATGCCCCTTGGTGTTGAAGGAATGCTTGGGGTTCTTCTTCGCCGCTTCGACGACTCGGTCGTAGACGAGGAGCATCAGAAGCGACGCGACGCCGATTCCGGTAAAGACCGCCCACATGCTCTGCGGCGAGTACGCATCCCAGAGAACCTGGCGCACTTCCCACACGTCAAAGCCGCCTCGCTCCATGAGCGTGTCGAGGACGCTGCCTCGCTCAAGGGCGCTCGCGGCGCTCTCGGAGAAGTCAAAGTGTTCGACAAGGTAGCGGCGCGCGAGGTTCACTTTGTCGCCACCCTTTTCGTACATCTCGCCGGCGATGACGGAGCCTACGGACCAACCGATGCCCACCGTCATGTTCACGTACCCCATGTAGAGGCCCTGCTTGCCGGGCGGGGCGATGCCGTTGAGGTATCGCATCTTCGTCGGGCTCGCGAGCATCTCGCCGATGCTGAAGAGCGCGATGGCGCCGAGGATCCACCAGCCGTTCATGCTCATGCCCAGGCCGAAGATGGCGACGGCGGACACCGCGATGCCCAAGACAATCGCGGTGAGTGGCCGAATGAACCCGGTGACGTAGCCAAATGCGAACGCCGTCAACATGATCATTCCAGAGTTGACGTTGATCATCCACGCCTGCGTCATGTTGCCATCTGGCGTCGCCGGGATGTCGCCACCCAGCGCCGATACGATTGCGCGGGAGTCGATCCAGTCGTCGATGAAGTTCGGGAGGATGTCGAAGAGCTGGTAGAACATCAGCCAGAAGCCAGCGAAGCACATCGTGAAGAAGAAGAGCCGCGCATCGAGGAGACCAAGCACGGACTCCTTCAGAACGGTCAGGGTCGAACGCTCGTCGGTGTTCTCGCGCTTTGGTTCCGCGAACATGAAGAGCGGAATGAAGTTCAGCGCGATGCCAACGGCGCAGATGAGGAACACGTATTCCCAGTCGAGGAGCCGCAGGTACCCAGCGATCATCGGACCGATGAAGCCGCCCCAATTCACCATTTGATAGAACACGGCCCAGCCCAGCGACGAGGACTTCTTCGGCATCTCGTGGGCGATGAGTCCGTGAAGGCCAGGCTTGAAGACCGCCGTACCGAGGGCGAGGAACATCGCGCCAACGAAGAAGACCCCATAGACGCTGTCGGTCCCCGCAGCGCGGGCCTCCGCCAACGGCATTCCGTCGATCACTCCGCTGAGCCGTATGCAGTAGCCCATGATGAGGTAGCCAACGATCTTCAGCACCGTCGCGACCGCGATATTCTTCTTGAAGCCGTAGCGGTCGGCGAAGCCGCCGGTGAAGATAGGGATGAAGCTCTGGACCACGGCCCACAGCGCGTAGATGCTGCCCTTTTGAACGTGGGTTAGCTCCGGGCCGCCTTCGCTGATGGCGAGGACCATGTAGACCGGCAAAACGACGCGGACGCCGTAGTAGGCGAAGCGCTCGACGAGCTCCATCCAGTTCGCGATCCAAAAAACGCGCCCAAACGAACGAATCTGTTCAGAGAACGGAGCTTTGACTTCTTCTTCTTCGGCCATGGTGGCGCGAGACTAGTCGCCGCCTCCCGAGGGCGCCAGCCTCACGAAAAAGAACGCTTTCGCTGTGGATTCCGGCGCTCAGCGCTGAAATCGGTCGCGGTGGATGTAGTCGGAGAGCCGCGTCTCGAAGCTATTCGCGCTTGTATAGGTGGTCACGGCGAGGCCAAAGAGCGTGAGCGCCATCGACGCCATCGCCACGCCGAGGGCCACGACGCGGGTCCCGAGGAGAACATGCGTCGGCCCCGGAGACTGCTCTTGAGTCCACTCTGTCAAAAGAAGTCGGCACTCGGTGTCGTAGCCATCCATCTCGAAGAGGTCGAGAAATGCGTTCGGCGTTTCGCAGTGCTGATGAACAGTGATCTGGCCGTACTCGCAAATGGCCTGAGCGTGCTCCAGCTCCATGCGACCGGTCATGCGGACGACGAGGGCACCGGCGGCGGGATTCGCCAATTCCAGCTTGCCCGTCTCGGTTTTCACCACCATGGGATCTTGCAGCACGGTCTCGAGGATATCACGGCGCTTCCGGTTTTGTCGGTGCTTGCGCGCCCTGCTCGGACCCACTAGGAGCCGGCATGACCACGACACTCTACCAGTTTGCGCTGTGTCCTTTCTGTAACAAGGTTCGCACGGGATTGCAGATCAAGGGGATCCCTTTCGATGAGGTTGAAGTCAGTCCACGGTCGAAGGTGGAACTCCCTCCGCTTCCCGAGGGCGCGCCCCAGAAAGTACCCGTGCTCACATACAACGGCGAGGTCGTCTGGGATTCAACCCGCATCCTTGCTTTCCTGGACGAGAAGTACCCGGACACACAGCGCTTCACACCCACCGACGACACCAAGCGCGAGCGCTCCGCCGCCATCGAAGAGTGGGTCGACGAGGTGATGATTCAGTCACTCCCGACGGTGCTCTACGGAACATGGCGCGAGGCCGCCCAGGCATCGAAGATCATCGCGAAGAGCAGCCGCTTCAGCGCCGGCGCGGGCATGATGGTCAAGGTCGGCGGACCGATGATCATGCACGCCGTCGCCAAACGAATCTTGAAGCGAAACGGCAAAACAGACGCCCACGGCTGGGTCAGCGAAAACCTCGACCACTTCGAGGGCGAACTCGGCGAGCAGAACTTCGTGTGCGGCGACGAGCTGAGCGTCGGAGATGTCGCGATGCATGGCGCCTTGACCTGCATCAAGCTCTTCCCGGTCTTCGAAGACGTCATCTCTCGGCCAAAGCTCTACGCCTGGTACCAGCGCGTCGACGCCCTCAAGGCCTGAACGCGCCCGCGCTTTGACGGCCTGGTGCGGGACTGGCAAGTCCAAGTCATGCGCACGAACGCACTGATCCTCGCGCTGTCCTGCTGCGTCGCTTGCTCGGACAGCCCCGAAGACGGTGAGAGTCCGCCGCAGCCTGCCGCGACAGCCCCTGGCCCGAGCGCCTCGCTGCCTTCCCCCGCTGAACGCGAGCCCGCCGACACCGAAGGCGCGGAGGCCGAAGCAAGCGCCGGGGAGAGCGCTCCAGAGGCTCCCCGTCCCCCACCCGTCCTCTTCGGTGACGTCCACCAAATCGAGGGCCTGGAGGAGAACGCAGACGCCGCGGAGCTTCCCTACACTTTGCTCGCGAAGCTCCCCCTCAGTCGCAGCCAACTTCGGCGGCCGTGGGCCGCGTCATGGTTCACAGCGGCTATTGGATCATCCGTGTCATTCGGGAGCTCCCCTCTCCATTCGAACGTGTGAGCATCATCGGCGGCGGCGAAGTCTGCGAGGGACGCGTCGTCAGAGCGCGCGAGCTTCACGCCCTCGAGGCTCTCCACGGACAGAGCGGACAAACGCCGCGCAGCTGGACCTTCCTCGGCCTTGAGTTCTCGGGGTGTGATGGCGGCAATCTCGGCGTCGCAGGGACTGCTGTCCGGGCGCACGACCTCCGAAGACAGAATATGCGGACGCCGGCGACAGCGGAGCTCATCTCATTGGTGCGGCCGTACGACGACGACCTTTGGGAGGCTCCGATCCCCAGCGACGAGTTCCGTATGCTTCGCTTTCCCCACCGCGGCATCACCGTGGTCGCGGGGTCCAGCGCATGGGTTGTGCGCGGCGGCGAAGTCCTGGACGAACGATTCCACGGCTTCCCCGTCGTCCTCGTCGAAGCCGGCTCGGAGACGTTCTTTGAGATGAGCGCCCCCAGCGAGAGTTGGGCCGCATCTCTGGACGACTTCCTCCCTCCCTCTGCTTCCTGCGTCGTCGCCGACACGTCCGGGACGCCGCTGAACGTTCGAGACTCGCCAGGGTCTCGCACGGTCATCGACACCCTAGAGAACGACACGCCTGTCCGCGTCGTAGAGTCCCGCGGGGCGTGGCGACGCCTCGAGGACCGTGGCCAGGCGTGGGTTCACCAGAGCGGACTTCGTTGCCGCCAACCCGGCTGACACAATGGGGCGTGCGTAGGCTGCGAGACGACAGGGAGTCACGAACACGCACGTCGATAGATGGGCTCTCTTCAGCAAATACATGCCGCACTCGGGTGGCACGTACGTTGCGTAAATCGCGGGTCTATGGACGACGAACTTCGACGCGCGCGCACTCAAGGTGCGCTTCTTGGGGGTGCCGTCGGCGACGCCTTGGGGCTCCCCTTCGAGGGCCTCGATGAGCGGCTCGTCTCTCACTTGCCGCTGAAGCGCTTCACGCTCTTCGGTCGAACCGGGTTTGTATCCGACGACACCGAGCAGAGCGCGCTCATCGCTCAGGCCTTCGCGCATCACCCTCGGAGCGACGCTCGTCTACTTCGTGCTGTCCGACGCTCCATCGTCGCTTGGTTTCTGCGGCTTCCCTTCGGCATTGGCTTCGGCACCATGCGCGCGTGCCTGCGAATGGCCTTAGGCGTTCCGCGGCCAGGAGTACGCTCGGCGGGAAACGGTGCCGCCATGCGCGCCGGCATCCTTGGCGTCTGCCTCGCGTTCGAATCGGAACGTCGACGCTCCCTCGGCCGGCAGGTCGCGCAGCTGACCCATACGGACCCTCGCGCCGTCGAAGGCGCGCTCTTCGTTGCCGAGGTCGCCGCAGGCGCTCTCCGCGGAGGTCCGTCGACGTCGCCAACTCTTGTCCTGAAGGAGGCCGCCTCCGTGTTGACGGAGCCCACCCTGCAGCGGGCCGTGCACAAGGGACTCGACGCAGCAAAGCAGGGCCTTCCGCTCCCTGAGGCCGCCACGAAACTCGGCACCAGCGGATTCATCGTTCACTCGCTCGCCGCGACGACCTACTGCTTCGCGCGACGGCCATGTTCACCCTTCGAATCGATCCGCGACGCGATACGAATGGGAGGAGACACGGACTCACACGCGGCCATCGTCGGCGGATGGGTCGGGGCGATGCATGGCAGCGAGGTGTTTCCGAGCGAGCTGGTGGAAGCCTTGCACGACGGCCCCTTTGGGCCCTCCCACCTGCGCCGTCTTGGCGACGCCATCGCACGTGGAACTCCGCCGCCGGCCTGGTCCTGGCTTGCCGCGCTTGTACGAAATCTCGCGCTCTTTCCGGTGATCCTCGTCCATGGCTTCGCGCACCTTGGACGCCGTAGGCGCTAAGGCTCGCTCATCGCGACGAGGGCTCGTGCTGCGCAGCGGAGGACGCATGTCGGTGAAGCGATACAAACCTGGCGGCGACGACGACGCATTAGAACACGACCCCAGCGACGGTGATGAGTTCGACGCAAGGCATGCGCACAACGCTACTCGTTCACCAGAACGGGGGTCGAATCTTGTGCGGCGAAGCCTGAAAAAGCCACTCATCGCCGCACATCGTCTTTTGCAACGCGCTACACTTCGACGCTCGGTGACTGCTCATTCCCCGCCATCTATCGCCGCCGTGATCGCGGCGCTCGTCGAATCCACGGGAGACTTGGTTCTCGTCGCCGACTGGAGCACTGCTCGCTTCGTCGACGCCAACGACGCCGCGCTATCGCGACTCGGATACACCAAGGCTGAACTTCAGCAGCTGAGCGGCGGCGACCTCAGTCAGTTCCCTCGCGAAGAGCACCGGCGTTTCAGCCAGGAACTCATCGAGCTCGGAGAGACCAAGATCAGCGCGGTCCCTATTCGCTGCAAGGACGGGTCCCTGCTTCATATGGATCTATGGGCACGCAAGTTCGACCACGACGGAAAGACCTACAACGCAACGCTCATACGCGACCCCTCGGCGGCCCCCGTTTCAGAGCATCGTTTTCGCGTCGCCGACACGCGCCTTCAACAGTCCGAGGCGTTTTATCGCGGCGTTGTCCAATGCACCGAGGACGCCGTTGTTGTGTGCGACCAGGAAAGCGGCGAGTGCGTAGAGGCCAACCCCGCGGCGTGCCGGCTTTTTCAGTACACCACCGCCGAGTTCAAGGCCGTTCCGCGCGAGGCGCTCTTTGCAGACTCCGCCCCGCGGAATGTCCAAGATGCCACAGGCGAAAGGGGCCAAGCGAGGACCTGTGAGACGTGGTTGCTCCGAAAAGATGGAACCTCCTTCGTTGCCGATATGATGCAGAACTCCTTCGAGAACGGAGGTCGCCGTCGCCTCGTCATGATCATTCGCGACATCAGCGACAAGGAGCGACAGCGACTGCAGTTGGAGCGTTCACAGCGCCTGGCTTCCGTCGGCGAGATCGCCGCGGGCGTCGCCCACGAGATCAACAACCCGGCCGCGTTCATTCAGATGAACAACGAGATCATCTCGGCACAGATCGATGAACTCGCTGCGTTTTATGCATCGGGCCAGGAACTCATCGAAGCGGAGGTCGATCCGGCGAGGCGCCGCGCCCTTGAGGCGTTGTTTGCGAAAGCTCCGGACCTCGCGGCCATCTACACGACGGCGAGCGACAACCGCGAGGGAGTCGAGCGAATTCGCGCCGTCAGCCGTGACCTCCGACTCTTTGCCAGAACTGAAGAACACGCGGTCGTCGAAGAGAACCTCAACGCGATTGTTCACGGCGCGCTCAAGATGCTCGGCAATGAAGTTCGGCACCGCGCGACGGTGACCCTCGACCTCGCTGACGACCTCCCCCCCTTCCCCGCTTGGAGCGGCAAGTTCTCGCAAGTGGCCACAAACCTGCTTCTCAACGCGGTGCAATCCATCACCGAAGGCAACGCCGAGGCGAACGAGATACGTGTCCGGACGAGCCGCGAAGCGGACGAGCTCATTCTGTCCGTGGAAGACACCGGCGGCGGCATCGACGAGGAGACGATGACCCACGTCTTCGAGCCTTTCTTCACGACCAAACCGGCGGAGTTCGGAACCGGATTGGGACTACCGCTTTGCGCAAAAATCGTGGCAGATCACGGCGGCCGAATCGTGGTCGCCAGCACGTTGGGCGAAGGCAGCTGTTTCCGCGTCCACATTCCTTTGGACAACGGGCTCCGCGTCACCATTCCCCCGCCTGCGCCCGTGACAGAGGACACCGCTCCCGGACGAATCCTCGTCATCGACGACGACCCGGGGATGGTCCGTGCGTATCGTCGAATGCTCCGTCGTCACGACGCCACTGTCGTCTCCAGCGGCGCAGAGGCCCTGGCGCTATTGGAACAACGAGAGGACTTTGAGCTCGTCCTCTGCGACCTGATGATGCCAGAGGTCGACGGCCTTGAAGTGTACGCATCACTCATGGCGAGCGCGCCGCACGTCGCGGAGCGACTCGTCTTCTGTACCGGCGGTGCATTTACGACACGTGCACGGAAGTTCCTCGAAGCCATCGAAAACGAAGTGGTGGAGAAGCCGCTCTCCCACGCGGATGTTGGACGGCTTCTTCGAAACGTCCGCGCGGACTGACGCGGAATTCACGAACGGAGACGAAATCCAAGGGAGAGTCCCGGCAGATTGGCGTAGACAAGGCACTATGAAGTGCTGGGCTCTCTCTTTTCTGACATTCATCGCGTGCAGCGAGCCACTCGACGAGTTCCTCGACGGCGGAGCGGACGGTGCAGCTTTGGACGCATCGGCCTTCGACGGAAGTCCCGCTGATGGCAGCTTCGTCAACCCGCGGGATGCATCCACCGACGCCTGGCGACGAGACTCGGCCACAGATTCCGGGGCTCGCTTCGACGCGACGACGGGCGACTCCACCTCCCACGACAGCGGCGCCCCGGACGTGCGCTCCTTCGACGCGGGGTTCCAAGACGGCGGCTTCGCGGACAGCGGCTTGGACGCCGGAACAAGCGACGCATCCACCGCGGATGCCTCCACCCCGGACGCCAGCATCCAGGACGCCGGCATCCAGGACGCCGGCGACGCCGCAGCTCGAGATTCTGGTCACGACGCGGGGACGGACGCCGGTCCAAGTGGCGGGTGCATCTCCGGCGCTTCCGGCACGCACGTCGTTCGCTTCACGTGGCAAGGCAGCGGTTCCGGGAGCACCGCGTACGTCTCTTATGACGCGAACACACTCCCCGACTCATCCCTCTGGCGAGTCACGGCAGGTTCTCGCAACATCGGCTATCGGCCTGTTTTCTCGGACATCTTCTTGGGCGAAGGCGGCCTCGACATGGGGAGCAGCGTGTTCATCGACGTGCAACTCTCCACCCTCGGCCTGAGCGCCGTCACGGGCCTGACCGTCTCCGTTTACGGACGTAGCTTCAACACCACCTCACCTGGCAGCTTCACTTGGCAGAGCTTCGAAGGCACAGGCGCATCTCCAAGGGGCAACGTATCGAATAGCGCGCCTTACGAATGGTACGGAGCCGACGCCACAGGCGCGATCACCGCTGGGGATGACGGCGTTCGCCTTCGACTCCGCGCGGGCCCGCCATCGAACCGCCTCGTCGTCCGCAGCGTCGAGCTTTGCTTTCAAGCACGCTGAGCACGGCGAGACTTGAATCAAACGAGCCTTCGTGGCTCACTGAAGATGCCTGGGGGGGGAAAAGATGGCTCGAGGAAGACTCTACGATCACGATGGAAAGTCGCTCACGCTTCGTCAGTGGGCGAGCGAGCTGGGGTTGGACCACCGCTACGTCAGGCGGGCCATCGACCAAGGCTGGCTGCTCGAGGATGTCGTCGAGGGGCGCCCGGAAAAGCACGGACGTCGAGGGCGAACGATTCGACGCTGGACCGACGAAGAACTCGAGACCTTGGAGCGGATGCGGGGCGAGGGAAAGACCGCACGCGATATCGCCATCGTTCTCGAACGCACCCCCGGGGCGATCAACCAGCGCATTCGCATTCTCGAAACGGCCTAAGCTCAGCTCGAGGGCGCCTCCGACGCGCTCTTCATCGAGACACGAACCCCCAGCGCGATGGCCGTTCGAATAGTCTCGGCGAGGAGCGAAAGCGGACCGCCTTTGTTGACGATGTGCGCGTGCGGGTGCATCGACGTGAGGTGCTCAAGGTTTCCTTCGTCGGCAGCGGAGTAGAAAACCACCGGCACGCTTCGCCGAGCAAATCGCGCGAGCTCCGCGCCATCGATGTCCGGCATCATGAGGTCGAGCACCAACACATCCGGCGACTCCCGACGTAGAAGTCGCGGCACCTCTCGCGGCGTGCTCGACGTGATGACGCGAAAGCCACGCGAGCTGAGGTAGCGATCCGCCATGAAAAGGATGTCCTCGTCATCATCTACGATGAGGACCGTCGTCTCTGGTTCTTCAGGCACAAGTCATCATACGCCTGCGAGCCGCAGAGTTGAAGCCTCTCGGGAGAAGTCCTCGCCGCTCTCTGTAAAGAAGACTTTACAACGGCGCACAGCACAGCCTGCTATCTCAGTCTAATGAACACCCGTGTGCGGCTCGTATGTCTTCTTTTTGTGGGTGCGTGTGCCGCGTCATCAGGGCCGGAAACCACGTCTGGTCTGCAAGCCCCAGCCTGCGCGCGGCTGAGCGCTTGTTTTGAGTATGAAGGCATCATAGGCGGCTTCGACGCGTGTTTGCGTACCCTTCCGCTGACCCCATCCCTCGGCGGACTTGGCGGACTTGGCGGACTCGGCGGACTCGGCGACGCGGGTGCAAACCACCCGGTTTTCGACTGTATTGTCACGGCAGAAGACTGCGAAGCGGCTGGCCGATGCATCAACGCAGGCCAACCTTCAGGGAGCTGCGATACGAGTCACTGTGAGGGTACGGTGCTTCGCGGCTGCGCGACCGGTGTGGCCGTCGCCTACGACTGCGCGGACAACGGTGACGTCTGCATCGAGAGCGAAGGCATCGCCCGGTGTGGGCAGCCCGCTTCCTGCTCCGAGCGAACAAGCGAGTGCCGCGCCGGTCGCGCGGTGCAGTGCGTCAACGACGTCGAGACAAGCACCCCGTGCGACCTCGATTGCATTCTGTACCAAGAGCAAGCCCGCTGCGTCGACACCTCGCAGCCCACCTGCGAGGTCGGTGTCGCCAGCGCGCGCTGCGACGGGGACGAGGCCGTCAATTGCCGCGCGGGCTTTGAGGCGAGCGTCTTGTGCCCAACGGGGAGCTGCGAAATCACCTCCGACGGAGCCCTCTGCATCGTTCCGCGCGAGTGCTCCTCCAGCAGCTGCGAAGGGGACGTGCTCGAGGCCTGCATCAGTGGGCAAATCGAACCCACCGACTGCCGCGACGTCGGCGCACGAACCTGCCAGGAAGAGCCCAACGGAGCGCGCTGCATTCTGTAAGCGCTGTACTTTGCGGGGGGCCGGACCTGGCTAGTGCGTGATTCAGAGACATTGAAGGGGAAAGCGAAGGCCGATTCGTTCAGACCAAGTCGTGAGGAGGAGAAATATCTGGATACTTCGACGACGAACAACGCCGGGCTGGACGAATCGGGCGAGAGATCCCCTTCAAGATCCCTGAATCACGCACGAGCGTTGCATGGCTCGAATCGCTTGAGCGATGGGCTCCGCCTGACTCTTCTGGATGTTGTGACCGCCCGAGTCGAAACGCAGACGTGGCCCCGCAGGGCAAACCGCCGCGAGCTCGCTCATGATCTCGGCTTCGATCAACGGGTCGTCGTCCGCCCATGCGACGGCCGTCGGAAGACCAAGGGCGCGGACGCGCGCAGCGTGAGCAGCGATGGAGGTTTGAGCCACGCACAGAAGCGTTCGGTCGAGGGCAGCATCCGAGTAGCCCTTGAACCCGCCCCATTTAAAGAGCTGGCGCGTGAGGGGACGGTGGCCCTCCCAGATGCGCGGCTTCGCCATGAGTGCTTCGATGAGCGGAAGTGGAATCCGCCGCAGCGTGGCATGAGGTCGCACACCTGGACTCGCCAGAAGGACCAGCCCGTCGAAACGTTCGGGTTCGAGCGAGGCCGCCGCGCAAGCCACCACGCCGCCCATCGAATGTCCCACCAGCGTCGCCCGTTCCACCTCGAGGGCGTTCAAGACTTCGAGGACAAAGCGAGCGCGGCCAAGGGGCGAGGCATCGGGTCCCGCCGCCACGGGCGTCTCGCCAAACCCGGGTAAGTCTATTCGGAGCGCGCGCAAAGGACGAGAGCTGAGGCGCCAACCACCGATAGTCACGAACGCTCCCGGGCAGGCCATGAACCAGGACGAGCGCCGGCCCTTCCCCCTCGTCGTTGTACGCGGCGCGACCCGAGGTCAACTCGACGAACTCTCTCGGCAGGTCAGACGGGTGTCGAGTCACGCTCGAAAATGAAGCGTGAGCGCCAGGTGGTCAATCGCGCCTCCGCCGGAATCAAGTTTTCGCGCGGTCGCCCTTCGCTGATATCGTCGTGCCAGCGCTCTCATGCCAGCTGTGATCCCACCCCCAAACGAGCTCGTTGTCTACTCCTCAGACTCCGGCCATCTCATCGCGGGGTTCCGGCCACTGCTGATGATCGTGTTCACGCGCGCGCCGAAAATCGACGAGATTCACCTCATCGAAGAGGTCGTCGACCTGGGACTCTCCGAAGGCATCAACGGCGGCATCCTCTACGTCGTCGCGCGGGATGATTTTCGTGCCGGCGTGGAACCTCGCCTACGCGAGATGCTCGAGCGGATCATGCGAAGTGCGAGCCAGAAGAACGCGAAGAACGCCGTGGTGATTCTGACCCGCGGCTTTGGAGGCGCCGTGGCCCGAGGCGTCCTCGCGGGCCTCCTGCTCCTGAGCAGCGACCGAACAAGCGTGCGCGTGTTCAAAGCCCCGGCGGAAGCCTGTGAGTGGCTCGCCGACAACCATGGCATCCCCCGCGCCGGCCTCCTCGACGCCTGGACCTCCGCCATCGGCTCGTTGCTCGACGGACGAATCTAGAGCGCATCTCATAACCACGCACGGCATTGCGGCCGGAGCACGCCGCCTTCGCTCATCCCTTCAGCAGGGCGAGGCGGCGACGGTCCTTCGAGTTCAGCACCTCCGACGGCGTCCTCTGTGGACGAAGCGCGGGCGTCACTTAAGCGTTGGGCCCGGAAGACGCGCGAAGCGATAGACCGAAGTGTCCGTATCGATCTGAGTCATCGTCTCCGTGGTGTCTGGGCGCGAATGCACGGTGGTCGTTTCGTTGAGCAATGTGAGTTCCACGGGGTGACCTTGTGCATCGAAGATGCCCTGCGCTTGTCGACGAACAGAAAACGCCGACACGCGATCCGTCGGCATGCCTTGGGCAGCGAACTGCTGCCTCAAGGCGCCAAGGGTCCGCGACGCATCGGGTCGAAGACCGAGCGAGCGGCGCTCGCAGTCCTCCTCGCCGGCTGGACAAGCGACGGGCTCGACGGACGCGACCACAGCAACGGGCACGTCTTCCATGCCGGGCATCCACGCAGAGTCGTTCGACACAACCCGTTCTGTCGACCACTGATCAAGGTCGGCGCACGACAGAATCGCAAAGAGCTGCCACCACTGGACCGCCTGTCCGCGGAGACCTTCCGGCGTCGAAATAAGCTCCCAGGTTTGAACCGAACCAGCGGGGACCCCCTCGCGGGTCGCGAAGACCGCCTCCGCTTCAGCCTTCGCTTCGGCCGCGCCATCGATGGCAACGACGGCTCCTTGCGCATCGAGACGAATTCCGCGAATTCGGTGAAGCACATAGAGGCTTGCGTGCGTCAGCGGCGCGAGCGCATCGCCACTCCAGCCGGAGAAATCCCACTGCGTGATGTGTGCTCCACGCTCACTCATCGCGGTACGCAGGCGGAACGTCGCGTTCATATCCCACGCGCCCTGCTCACGCTCATCGTCTCCCAAGACGTAGCGGCGATCTCCATAAGAGCGGACGTTCATCAAGAGCGCCGCGCCGCGCGCCCACTCGGGGAAGCAGGCCGGTCCCCCGGATGGCGGCGCCGCGACAAGCTCCGGCGACGACGCGGGAGCTCGCTGCGGGAGTGTCTGCACCGGAGCTTCCGTGCCTCCACACGCCACAACGAAGAAGAAGAATAAACAATGCGAGACGAGACGCATGAGGACGTATCCCACAGCTCGCGAGGCGGTGGCGACGGAAAAAAGAAACCCTCAAACCGAAGTTTGAGGGTTTCTGGAGTTGGTTGCGGGGACCGGATTTGAACCGATGACCTTCGGGTTATGAGCCCGACGAGCTACCACTGCTCCACCCCACGAGCGGACCCTAGCTGACGTTTCGGGACGTGCAAGTTTTGTTTGTAAGTACTCGGGATCTTTTTCGAAGCTGAGTTTCACTCCCAATCGAAGCTCACGCTCCGGCTGGAATGAGAAAAACGGCGCATCTGGCGGATAGACCGGTCATCAGGCCCTGAGTCGCTTATTCTTGGGCATGGTTCTCGCCAAGTACCCCGCGGCTTTCCTCCTCCTCACCCTCGCCGCCTGCGGCAGCGACCCCACGCCTGGCTCGGACGGCTCCGTTGGATGGCTGGATGGCTCGGTGGATGCGCCGGACCGCGATGCCGGTCCCCCCTTCGACGGCGGACGCGACTTCGACGCCGGCCCTCCGCCGGCGGACGCCGGAACCCCAGATGTTCCTCCCCGCCCGGATGCGGGCCCACGACCCGTCGAGAGCGTGGCGACACCGCCGGGCGTCGTCAGCGGAAGCGGCGATCACTTGGTTTTGCAGGGCACGCTCCTTCTTCCCGACGGCCCCCTCGAAGGCGACCTTCGCATCGAGGATGGTCTCATCACCTGTGCGGCGGCGAGCTGCCCTCGGGACAACGCAACGCTCATCGTCACCAACGGCGTCATCAGCCCGGGGCTCATCGATTCGCACAATCACCTCGCCTACGACTTCATCCCCGAGTGGGAGCCCGACCCCGTCATGCTCTACAACAACCGCTACGAGTGGTCCGACGAAGGAAGCTACGAGGCACACATCGCGCCCTACGCCGACAATCGCTCCCGCAACACGACGTTCTGCCCAAGCGCGCTCTGGGGCGAAGCCCGCGCGGTGGTTCATGGAACGACGCTGATGATGGGTCAGAGCTTCGACCGAACATGCACCGCGGGCGGAATGCGCAACGCGGACCACAAGCATAGGCTCGGCTACAACCACATGCGCACGAGCATCGCTTCGGTTCGCGACATCAACGACGACGCCGCCGAGAGCCTCGTCTCAAGCTTCACGGACTCGTCGGAGCCAAAGACGCGCTTCGCCGTTCATATGCAAGAGGGGCTGATGGGTTCAAACCTCGAGCTTGAGTTCGAGAGCTTCGCCGGCCGCGACACACGCAACAACCGCCACATGGGCACCAGCCTTCTCGCCGGGGACGGCTACTTCGGCGTCGGTCTCTTGATTCACTCCATGGGTCTGACGACGGGCCAGCTCATGGAGGCCATCGACACCGGCGCGCATATCGTCTGGAGCCCCTCGAGCAACCTCGTCCTCTACGGGGACACGGCCCCCATCGAAGAGATGCTCGACCTCGCCATCGACGTCGCCCTGGCCCCGGACTGGACCGTGAGCGGCGCCGACAACATGCTCGAAGAGATGCGTTTCGCCAGCGGCTACGGCATCGGACAGAGCATCGACGAGCTGACGCCGGAGATGATCTGGCGGATGTCCACCTCGAACGCCGCCGAAGCTGTCGGTCTCGCTGACAGCGTCGGCATGCTGGAGGTCGGGATGCACGCGGACATCGTCGTGTTTGGTCGCGAGGCGATGGACCCATACAGCGCGGTCCTCGACAGCCGCGCCGAAGACATCCGCCTCACCCTCATCGAGGGACGAGCCCACTATGGCGACATGAACCTCGAAGCCGCCGCAGCCGTCAACGGCTCCTGCGAAGTCTTCGACGCGTGCGGAAACGCCAAGTTCCTCTGCATCGCGGACCTCCCGGACAGCGACGGCGACTGGGCCGACGACACCCTGGAAGATCTCCGCGGGCAGCTTCAGACCATCATCGACGAGTACGCCGACTCGGATCCGCCGCTGAGCTACAGCGCGCCGCTGCCTCTCGTCGAGTGCCGCTAGGGACTACGCCACTCGGCGGTGTTCGTCCTGCAGCTGCGCGAGCTGCAGGAGTAGCGCCGGCGTCGGGACCCCGATGCTGTTTGGCCGGGTCACAGGCCCGAGGCTCAGCTCGAAATGCCCCGTCTCCCACTGGCAGATCTGGGCGATGAGCTGCCGCCGCGAGGTCTGGGTGCCAGGCTCATCCGCGTCGACGATGTCTCCGTTGCTCAGGTAAACGAGGATGTTTCGCTCGTCTCGGTGGAGGCGGAGGATGCCGCTCATTCCTTCCAGCGAAGCGAGGCTCAGGAGACTCGGCGCACGAATGTGGGCGAGGTCTCCCACCATATGATCGTCGGGGCTCTCGACCTCGGCGCCGGCGGGTACGACGCTCGCTTCGTCGTCCTTCGGGATAAACTCCACGCTCGTTCGGTACGTGCCCTTCTTGCCGAGACGGCTGCGAACAGCCTTACCCGCAAACGTCGTGCTGCCGCCCTCCGGCGCGGGAAGCTCAATGCGAACTTCTTCTCCCTTTCGAAGCTGCCACTCGGTCTCGATGGAGCACGAGTGGACCTCGCTCGGAACATCGTCCGCCGCGGGAGGCTGAGAACGCCGCCGAATCGTCGACCCGTCACGGCGGATCTGTCCGCTGGCGATATGCACGAAGAGCATCGCGATGGCTTCGCGCTGCAGCTCGTCCGTCGGCATAAAATCGAAGCCCACCATGCGCATGCGGGTGCCTTTCAAGTCCTCGATCCTCTCGACACGGACGAGGCATGCGTCGATTTCCGTCTTGAAGGCGTCGTCCCGGGACGACAAGCGCAGACGGGCAATCGAACCAACGTGGCCCAGCGACGCGTCCGGGTCGTCGATGCGAATGCCGGTGACCGAGAGGTCCCCGCATCGCATGCGACCTCGTCGCTCGATGCCCACGAAGTGTACTTTGAGGGACGCCCGAATGCGGGGCGCCTTTCGACGTTCAGCGCTCATGCTTTCAGCGTACGGACCTGAATGACAAACCTTGAGCAGATTCCGATCGTTCAACAATGGCGCGCTCTTGCGTAAAAGCCTGTTTTTCCATCGTTTTTGGCGGACCGGCGCCGCAACCGACGTGAGGGCTCATCTCCGCCTTGTACTTCGGGCCCCGATCCCATTAGCGTATGGCCGCAAACTTAAAAACGCGGCTCAGCCGCATGCAGGAAGATGTACTGATGCGCCAAATCATGGTGATCAACTCCAAGGGCGGCAGCGGAAAGAGCTCGATCGCGACGAGCCTGGCCGCTTACTACGCCAAGCAAGGCAAGACCGTAGCGCTAGCGGATTACGATCCGCAGCAATCCAGCTTGGACTGGCTTGCCCGGCGCCCCGACACGCGGAATCCGATCGTTGGCCTGCGTTCCTTCAAGGACGGCCTCCGAAAGCTCCCACGCAGCAGCGATGTGCTCATCGTCGACGCCCCCGCGGGCGCAAGTGGCGCGCAGCTCTCGAAGCTCGCCGCCTCGGTTCAGACGATCATCGTCCCGGTGCTTCCCTCACCCATCGACATGGCTGCCACGGATCGTTTCCTCACGGCACTGATGAAGACGCCAGCGGTCTCGAAGAAGAAGACCAAGGTCGGCATCATCGCCAACCGTGTTCGCGACAACACGCTCGTCTCTGAAGAGCTGGACGCGTTCATCGCGAAGCAAAAGGCGCCCTACGTCACTTGGTTCCGCGAAGCGCAGAACTACGTCCGCGCCTACATGGGCGGTCTCGGTGTCCACGAGATGCCGGAATACCGCGCCTGGGCCGAGTGGCAGCAGTGGGAGCCGCTCATCAAGTGGCTCAACTCGGCCAAGAGCCGCGGCCGCGGCTGATCACTCTGTGATCACTCGGCAGCGCGCTCGGCTCGAGCGCGCTCCCGGGGTCCTTGGATGAGGTGATACCGAAGCGCTTCCCGCGCGACGAAGGCGGCTTTGATCCGCCATCTCGGAGTATTGACCACAAGGGCAGCGAGGGCGATCGTCGGATTGTCCGCTGGCGCATACCCAACAAACCACGTGTAGCCACGATAGGGGCGCTCGGCGCTGAGCGAACCGGTCTTACCGGCCACGGTGATGTCTGGAAGAAACGGGTTGCCGCGCTCGTCGTGGAAAGAGCGCCGCCCCGTTCCTCGGCGAACGGTGCGCTCCATCATTGTCCCGACGGCCCGCGCCGTGCGGCGGCTGAGGACGGCACGGTGGATCGACGGCTCGTGCTCGTAGAACACCGTCCCCGCCACGTCGTCGACGCGCTCGACGAGGGCCGGCCGCGGCATCTGTCCGTCGTTGGCGATGGTGGCCGCGATGAGCGCGCCATGCATCGGCGACATGTGCATGTGCCAGAACCCCGCGGCCGTGCGAGCACGTTCAAGCCGGTCCGCTGGGACCTCGGCGGGGCTCGGCGACATCGTCACGTCGAAGGGCAGGCGATGCCCAAAACCAAAGGCCGACGCATATCGGGTCAGCAGCGGCACGCTCAAGTGGCGGTCTGCGAGGCGCGCGAAGACCGCGTTGATGCTGCCGCCGAGGGCTTCTCCGAGATTTGCGCAATTCGGCGCGCCGGGGTCATCTTCGAGATGCCGGGCGCGGAGGCGTGAGCCCCCTCCCCGATAACAAACCTCTTCGTTGACGTCGACGCCGGCATCCACGAGCGCCGCCGCGGTGACGATCTTGAACACGGACGCGGTGGGCGGCGTTGGATCGAGGGCGAGGTCACCGGCGTCCGGGTTCGCCGAGGAGTGGCTGACGTACGCGAGGACGCGGCCCGTTGACGGATCGAGGGCGACCACCGAGCCGTAGGGCACCTCGTAGCGCCGGAAGATGCCTTCAACGTGGTCCTGGAGACCGGGCTCAAGGGTCATGACGGCTCGACGACCGCCCGGCATACCGGCGACAAAACGATCTCCTTCGAGCTCGCGGTTGGCGGGGTCAAACCCTTCCAAGGCGCGCGGCGCGGCGAGGGGCGCGACGGGGGTCGCTGGCTCTGGAGCACCCAGAGGATCCGCCCGGGGAGCGGTGTTCTTCAGG
>JBGCFM010000222.1:0-9800 GCA_045106895.1 Polyangiales bacterium
GGCGCTCCGGGCGTACTTGGCCGCCACCCAATCCGGTGACGCGAGTGCTGCCTACGCCCTCCTCGATGACGATACCCAAGACGCCATCACCCTCGAGGAGTTCAGCGCCTCCATGCAGGAGAACGAGGCCGAGCTCCGTGAACAAGCGGCTCTCGTGAGCCAGACCCTCGACGAGGAGGGCATCCGCAGTCGCGCAGAGGTGCACCTCGACAGTGGCGAAGCTGCGGTGCTCACCATCGAAGAAGGGCGCTGGAAGCTCTCCGGCGGTGTCCTCGACGCCCCGGCCCTTCTCACGCCGCGCGACTCTGTCCTCGCTCTGCGTCACGCGCTACAGCGACGCGACCTCAACGCGCTGCTTCGCGTGCTGGCCCGGCCCACTCGCGCGGACCTCGAAGCCGATATCCGCACCTTCCTCGAAGCCACCGTCGACCTCCTGGACCTCCGAGTCGAAGTCCAAGGCGACCGCGCCCGCGTTCAGACTTCGAGCGGGTTCATCATTCAGCTCACCCGCGAAGCCGGTGAGTGGCGCATCGTCGAAGTCGAGTAGGATCCAAAGCTCGCTGCCTCCTACTGCGCGGAGGCAGCTCAGCGCTCGGCTCACTCTGGTTCGTGCTGTCCCCAAGAGTGGATGTAGTTATTAAACGTGCTCAGCTCAAGCTTGATCAAGCCGCCCACAGCGCTCACGCCATATGCAAAGTCGGGGTTGAGCGGGTCGACGATGACGCCACCGAACTGCGTTGGGTTCGTGTTCGATGTTGCGCCCCCGCCCGTATTCGCCGCGCTTCCGCCGCCGGGGTAGACCGAGATCAGGATCTCTTCGCCGGGGTAGTTACCACGACTTGTGTCCGTGACGATCTGTTCTTTCTGACCCGTAAGCGGATCGACGATGACATCGCCAAAGACAGCCGCATCAGACCCTGAGGTCCAGATGACTTCGCGTTCCGGGTCGTAGTACATCGATGTGTACCCTGCCGAGTATGGAAGCTCGGGGTCGTCCACGCGCGTTCGAAGGCCCGTCGCCAGCTCAAGAGCCACCAAGTCGCCGCTGATGGAGGCGTAGAGATTGCCATCGTGGACGAGCATTCCGTGGACCTCGGCGGTGGGTGGGTTCGGGACATAGCCTGTGCCGACGTCGGCGGGCGCGGGCACGCTGTCGGCCGGGTTTGGCGCCATATCGCCCCGGGCATTCCAGCGGGCAATGACCTCACAGGTGCGTCCATCCGCGCTGATGCGCAAGACACCACTACCGCCCCGGACGTCGCCGAACCCCTTGTAGAACTCAAGGTCTGGCCCCACTTCGAAGGAGTTCATGTCAAGCTGGAGGCCATCCTGCACGCCAAGGTACGACGGTCGAATGCACTGCCCGTAGGTCGCGCTGATGTCCCCCGTCAGCTCTTCATCTTGTCTTCTCCAAACGATGGAGCGCGCGCCGGTGTTTGGGTCCACTCGAACGATTTCGTGCTGACTCGACGCGTATAGGTTGCCATCGCTCGCGAGGCGAATCGCATCCACTCCCGTCAGGGGCTGAGTGTTTCCCTCGGCGTCAGAGACAAACGTCGTCGGACTTTCGTGGCCCGAGCCGAAGCTCTCAAGGCCTGCCACCGAGTTCGGCAGCAAACCACTCACAACGCGCCGATCTTTGGTGTCGACATTCCACGCCACGATAGAAGAGGTGTTCGCTCGATCGTCGTTCGACCAATTGATAATCGCAAAGAGCTCACGCGTCGCGGCATCGAACTCGGCGCCGTACCAAGTCGAGTCACCGGGGTTGTAGTCGCTGAAGATGGGTCCTTCGCCGTAAGCGATGGGCCACGGGTTCGAGTCGACGGCGGTGGGCTGCGCACAGTTCATGATGGAACCCGATGGCCGGTTGTCCGGCGGATCAGGATTCAGCGGATCCGCCGGAAGATCCGCGATGCCGCCATTTGCTTGAGAACCCGAGACGCCGCGGGTTCGGCAGCGGCAGTCCACTTCGAGAGCCGTGGGGTAGCGCATAAACTCTGTGAAGACTGAGTCGCAGCCAAAGTCGAGGTACGCGGAGCTATCGTCGGTCATGGACCGCGCACAGAATGCCTGACCTTCGTTTCGTTGAACGTGGTCATCCTCTTCGTAGTCATCGACGAAGCAAACGGAACCGAAGTCACATGTTTCGACGATGTCCGCCGGGTCCACCTCGCGGCTGCTCTCCACACAAGTTCGCTCCCGAACCACATACGTATCGTCGTAGAGGCTGTTCGCAAAGCCCACATCACTTGCCCGGCAGGTCAGGTTTCCGGTCAGGGCGCAGCGACATGACGCCTGTCCTTCCGCGTCCTCTTCGCAGACCCGTGGATTGAAGCAGCGTGTGTCTTGCCCAAGGAAGTTCCCGCAAGCGTCCACGGTATAGAGGTATTCGAGGTCATCAGGATTACAAACCAGTCGACCCGGCACCGCGACGCCACATTCCGCAGCGTCACCCCCCATACCGGCGTCGCCTGTGTTTGCGTCGCTAGTCATGCCGGCATCACCCGCTGCCGAGTCATCGCCGCAAGCTGCCGCGAGCGCCCCCAAAGTAAGCAGAAGCCCGATACTCATTCGTTTCATCACGTGTCCCATCCTGGCCTCTGTTGTTCGGAGTGTGCGTTCGCGCTCTCGGAGTGGCGCTCTTGAGCCTGCAGAGACAACAGTTTGTCTCCGACTGAATGGCTCGCCATCGTAATAACTACGACGGTGCTCGTGATCGTTCGTCGCGCTTCCACACTCTTGACCCATCGGAGCGAGGCAAACTGACACTAGGCGCACACTTTGAAGAGTCATCACGACGCCTTCGCCGCGCTCTCCCGCGCAGATGCAGCCTCGTTTTCTCTTGTTCATGTTTGGCGGCTTCGAGAATATGGATGCGCGAGGCCGTAGAGCTATTTGTAGCCGCCCGTGCCATGGTCGGCGTATGAAGGTCGGCGCATGAAGGTCGCCATATGAAGCATCCCCAGAACAACTCGTCGGTCTGGAAGTGGCTGGTCATCGCTGGAGGAATCGTCCTCATCTTCGCCTGCGGCGCCTGCGTCATGGCACGTATGGCCTGTGATTCGGCGGTGAACGGCGCCCTCGACGCCCTGCCTGATGTATCTCCAAGCTCGCCGCAAGCACCGGCGGCGGGCGTGAGTGCCCGACCATTCACCGCCCTGGCCTCTCATCTGCGCTTCAACCACGACCACCGGGAGGGTCCCGGGGCCAATCTTCTCGAAGGCTACGCAGACGAAGACTCGGGCGTCGCCGTGCGCGTTTTCCGCACCTCAACATCGACCCGCGTCGCCTACCTCCTCACCGACCGATACCTGGGTGATCTCAGCTCGGCGGAGCGAGAAGCGATGCTTCGTGAGGTCGCCACGGAGTTCGAGAACAGCTTTCCGGACACCGACTTCCTCATCGCCTATCGCGGACGCCTTCTCTTCGGCGCGTCGGCCATCAAGGTCGGCGCCACCGCCTGGCAGTTCCAAACCGGCGCGTCCATCAGCGAAGCACCCCTCCACGAGTTCTTCTCCGGCCTCCTTCCATCGCCGGCGTTCACCCCCATCACCAACGAAGCTCTGGCGATCCAAGGAGAGACGAAAGAAGGGGAAGGAAGCGAGGTCAACGTGGACTGCGCCGGGAACTTCACCCTGCTCCCCCAAGCCCGTCTTCATTTGGCAGCTCCCTACACGGGCCTGAGTCTTCGAGCGAGGGGCCAAGAAGGCATCTCCATTCTCAGCATCCTGCTTCGGCGCCCCGATGGGGTTCATCGATGCGTCTACGCGGAAGAGCAGGACGTGGTCCTCGAAGGGGCGTTCCCCGAGGGTGACTACGATGTCTGGGTCGGCGGCCTCGGCCCATCGAGCACATTCGAGCTGAACATCGCAGCTACGGGAGCCGGACTCCCGACCCAAGACTCAGTCGCGCAAGGTTCTGCGGCAGGCTTCTCTGATTTCGTCGAAACCCTCAACGAGCTGTGTCCTGACACCTGGTGCGAAGGAGCGTTCAACTTCGAGTTTCAACGCGTCACTTGCGAAGCCGACGAGTGCCTGATCGCGTTTCGGGCCCAACATTTTGCGGAAGGCGCGCCATGGCTCGAAGACACGATTCCGGTGAAACGAGACGACCTGCAACTCGAGGACGGATATCCCGGCGAGCGCTTCTTTGACGCCGCTTCGGAAGCGCTCATCGATTGGGAACGCGAAAACACGCCGGATTGACCCTGTGTCCTCATGTCACTGGGCGCGAATGCGAGAACACGAGTTCACAACGTTTTGTGACGCTTCTACACATCCCGGTGAACAATTGGGGGGTGTCATTCAAGATCCGCCCACTTTGCAGCCCAAAAAGCATGGCATGATTCCTGTATAAGTTTGGAGGAGCCCGTCGTTCTAGCCCGAACAAGCTCACCTGAGGAATCATGCGAAACTACGTCCCACTTCTTGTTGCTGCCCTTGCCACGCTCGCTGGCTGTCAGTGTGAAAGCTACTACTGCGACGACACTGGTTGCTACTACTGCGATGGCCTCGGATGCCGCCCCGTCGAACCTCCGCCACGGCCCACCTGCCGCGGTGACTTCGAGTGTTCCGAAGGCGAAATCTGTACTGACGCCGGCTGCATCGCCGAGTGCAGCGTGGACGCCGACTGCGCCGAAGGATACCGCTGCGAGAGCGGTCTGTGCGTAGAGCCGACGGAGCCACCACCGACGCCAAACCCGGGCGACTGCACCACAGACGAGCAATGCGAAGATGGTCTCATTTGCCTCGACGGATACTGCCAGCTCTGCAGCGCGGAAGGATGTTTCTGCGAAGACAACGCCGGCTGTGATGACGGACTCAGCTGCATTGACGGCACATGCACCAACCCCAACGCCTGCACCGACAGCACGCAGTGTGACGAAGGTTTCATCTGCCAAGATGGAAGCTGCACCCCTGGTCTTCCGCCCACCTGTGACATGACCGGCGTTTGCCCGAGCGGCCTCTTCTGCATCTCCGGCGAGTGCCGAGACATGGAAGACACCTGTCAGTTCAACAACGAATGCGCCGCCGGTCAGTCCTGTGTCAACGGAGGCTGCGTGTCTCCTTGCGACAACGAGACCTGCGCCGTCACCGGTCAGACCTGTAGCAGTGATGGCTTCTGCGTCACCGTTCCTCCAGTAACCGACGGCTGCATGCGCGATGCCCAGTGTGGTGAAGGCCGCATCTGCATCGACACTGTCTGCTACGACGAATGCTCCATCGACTCCGAGTGTGGCGAAGGACGCTACTGCAACGACGGGCGCTGCCGCCCCGACGACCGCCCGGACCGATGTGGCAACGACAGCGAATGCCGTTTCACCTGCGTCGACGGCGTCTGCCGAGTCCCATGCGAAGACACCATGGAGTGCGCGATGGTCGCCGTCGAGTTCGCCCTCTGCCAGGATAACTTCTGCGCCACGACGAACGAGGTCACCAGCAACTGCATGACCAGCATGGACTGCTCCGGCGGACAGTCCTGCATCGACGGCGTCTGCAACTAACCCGTCGCAAGCGAGAGGAGGAAGCCCGGGCCGCCAAGCGGTTCGGGCTTTTTCTTGTCTCAAGCCCAAGATCCGAACCCGCGCCACTGCCGTTGTCGACGCCTGAACCACTAGCAGCGACAATAGAGCGTGCGACTCTCTCTGCCTCATCTCCTACTACTGTTCATTCTGGCAGCGTTGGCCAGCGCGTGCGGTGATGATGCGGAGCCTATGGACGCCTCCGCGGACATGGCTCTCTCCGATGCGGGCGTGGGTGATGCATCGAGCCACGACGACGTCGGAGGCGACGCCTCACGGGCGGATTCCGGCGCGCCCGATTCCGGCGCGCCCGATTCCGGCGCTTCCGATGCTGCTGCCGCGGACGCTTCGGAGGAGTGCATTCGCGAGGGCACACCTCACGTCTACCTGGTTGGTGACTCGACGACAGCGTCCGGCAGCGGTTGGGGTGATTCCTTGTCCCTGTACTTAGGCGAACTCGACGTCACCAACGCCGCAAGAGGCGGACGCAGTAGTAAGTCCTTCTATGAAGAAGGCGCCTTCGATGCTGTTCGTGAAGCCATGGGCCCGGGCGACTTCGTCTTTGTGCAGTTTGGTCACAATGATTCAAAGCCCGAAGAATACCGCCGCACGGAGCCCGGCAGCGCACCCGACTTTGCCGGAACCTTTCGCGACTTCCTGGAGCTTTACATTGAGGAGGTTCGCGAGGCCGGAGCGACTCCGCTCCTCCTCACCCCGGTGAGTCGAATGACCTTCTCCGGCGACGAGCACCGGCGAACACACGGCGACTACGCCCCCGCCGTTCGCCGTGTGGCGGAAGACAATGAAGTGGTCCTTCTTGACCTCGAAGCGCGGAGCCACGATGAGTTTCAGGAACTCGGCGAAGAGGAGACCGTGCGTTTGTACGCCGAAGAGCCCGACCGTACTCACTTTCCCGAGTCGAAGGCGTTCCGCATCGCGGAGATGGTTGTAGAGCTTCTCTCCGTGTCTTCCAGCCCGCTGCGTTGCTTCATTGAGCGCGACTGAATCTCCTTCTCTACAGACGTCACTTCCGGCGCGGCAAGTTCAGCTCTAGGAATGCCCGATGTCTACACGCCCCGCCGCCGCCGCAGGTCACCTCTTCATGCACGCTCACCCTGTTCCAGCCTCCGTCGCTCGCCTCGAAGCCATCGGCGTTCGCGCCATCGTCAAACGCGACACCTTTGCTGTGATGGAGTTGCGTGGAGGAACGCACATCGTCGTGCGTGAACCCAAGGACGACGCGCCTCCGGAACAGCCCTCCTTCGACCTCATGTACGACGACATCGACGAGGCGCGGATCTTGTTTGAGAAAGCGGGCTTTGCGCTGAGCGATACAGCCGTCGGCAAGGTCCACTCATCATTTCGGGCGACGGCGCCCGAAGGATTCGAGTTTCAGGTCGTGGACTCCCACGCCGGATCCCGCATCGTCTGATTCGGGAATACCCGTGGCCTGGGACATGTTCTTCGAAGCGTGATTCCCCCAGCCGTCGACCTCGTGATCTTCTTCGCGTCCGTCATCGGGATGTACGCATTCGACTCCCCCTGGTTCATTGGAAGTGCGTGGCTTTGTGGAACCGTGCTTTTGGCGAGGCGCCTTCGACAAGGGGACAAATGCCGGATGCGAATTGTCGCAGCCGCAGAGCACCGAGGCGAGCGTGTGGTGGCTTATCCAGGAGTGGGGTCCAAGCTGAACGGCGTCTTTCAGCTCATTCTCTTCATCCAGCTCCCCGCCGCCCTCTTTCGCGCGCTCGCTTAGGCAGGCGCGTGCTAAGACCGCTCTCGTGCGCGCTCTTCTCTTCATTGTCGTTTTAAGCAGCGCTGGCTGCGTGACCGTTGGCGCGCATCAGCGCGAGTACCTCAGCGACCCGACGATGGCCGCGAGCACGGACCCGCTCGAGGACCGCTCACGACGCTCGATCCGAACGGCGCGAGAAGCGGCTGGGGGCGGAGACGGTGCGGCGGCTGGGGGCGGCTGTGCGTGCGGCAACTAGCATTGCGCTGGTGAGCGTCTTGGCGCTGTCCTGCGCGCACAACGCACGCGTCGACGAGATCGCGTTTCGTTTGGACTACGCAGCCCAAGAAGGGCGCGGGCTCCAGTCCCAGGCAGACGTGCAGCTCGTCGATGGACTTCCCCGTGGCAGCGAAGCGGTCGCGATGGCGCTGCCGAAAGCACGCATTGGAATTCGCCACACGGATCGCGTTCGCCACGTCATCGATATGCCGGTGGACATCATCACGAGCGCGTCCGCCGACGCCCTCGACGCCGTCTCAAGTGCGTCGCTATGGACAGAAGCCACGACCGTTGACGGACGCACGTACATCGACGTCAGTGACGATGACCGCCTTGAAGTTCAGTGGGGGATGCATCTCGAAGAGGTCATGAAGGGCGGCTTCGGCGGCCTTGGGTACCGGCGGGAGCTTGCGAATGACAACGCCGTCCTCGAGGTGCGCGGCGGGCTCATCATCGACATGTTCGACCCCATCACGCCCCAGGGATTCGACTACGGTCATGTGTCGCGTCGAACGGCGCACTTGAGCATCGCCGCGTCGCAGATCCTCTCCCCCACGACATGGATCGACGGGAGCTACGGGCTGACGTACCAGTGGGGCGTTCTGGCGACGACCTGGAATGGGACGCCGGATACAAACGGCGGCCTCTACACCGAGGAGCTCTTCCCGGACTCGCGCCTGCGCCACGCCTTGAGCGGCGGTATCGCTCAGTTTGTGCCGGCGACACGTTCCGCGCTCCGAGCGCGCTACCGCTTCTACGCAGACGACTTCAGCGTTCAAGCGCACACGCTGAGCGGCGAGTGGCTCCAGTGGATGGGGTCACGAACCTACGTGCGGCTTGGCTATCGGTTCCACCGGCAGAGCGCCGTGGACTTCTTTGTCGGTCAGCCAGCGAGCGGGCTCTACGAAAGCGGCCTTCCCCGAACCAGCGACTCCGACCTCGCTGCCTTCGACGCTCACGAGTGGTCAACGCAGCTGGTCTTCTTCCTCGACCGCAATGGGCCCCGGGGCACGGAGAGCTTGAACCTGACGTTCAGCCGGTACACGCGACCCTATTTTGAGCTGCATCGAATCGGCATGGGCTACAGCCGCACGTTCTAGGCTGCCGTCGGCACGGAGTTTGCTCTGTATTGGGTACATCTTATGAGAGACTCACGCACCATGATGAAACGCAGCGCTTACCCCTTATTCGTCGGCCTATTGGGCTCGTTCTTGGCTGTGCCAGCCGTGCCAGCCATGGCACAGGAAGGCGCAGGTGAGCTTGGGGCGCCCGCACGGGTCGAAGAGGTCACACCCGTCGCCGAAACGCCACCGGTCCCGGCACCCGATGCGCCCGTCGTCGCGCCCGTAGTCGCCGCGGCGCCAGCACCTACGCCGCCGACGTTTCGTGGCAGTCAGATGACGGCGGCGGGCCGAGTCTACGAGCTGGGCTGCAACGCGGGAATGCACTTCGTTTACGGGCCCACCATCTACGTCCAGTGCGCAGGCGCCGTCGTCGTCGTCGATACGGCGAACGCGAGCGCCACGACCTTCGCCGTGAGCGGCATGCCGACGAACTTCTTCGAACAGGGCGGACGCGTCTGGGTCGAGCTCAACCACGACACAGCACATCCCGTCGCTTCGCTGCCTTCCCTTGCTCCCCGAGCGGCTCCACCTGTGGCTCCTGTACATCCCGGCGGTCTTGGAAGACAAGCCCCGAGAGCGCAGCAGGCGCCCACCCCTCAAGAGCACAGCATTCGGGGAGAGGTTGTCCGCTTCGAGTCCGGCGAAGTCTACATCCGCTTCAGCACAGAGCGGCAACTCTATGCGGGCACCCGCGTCGCGTTCAGCGGCGACGATATGACCCCCGTTGTTGGCACGTTGGCCACCCGCGTTGGCGACACGTTTGTGGCCCGTGTTGCTTACGGCGAGACCGTGCCCGTCGGCGCCATTGCGTACGTCACCCAAGCGCCCACCGCCGGCAGCTCTTCGATCCTGCAGCGAACCAGCAGCTTTCGTCTCTCGCTGACGGCACGTGGCCTCATTGGCGCCGGAGAAGACGGCGGCGGCGGAATCATCGCAGACTTGGCCGCCGAGTGGCGCCTTCGCGCTCCCGTGTTTCTGCGTCTCATCGCGGACCCCGTCTGCGTCGGCTTCGGTGACGCGACGGTTGGCTTTGGTGGCGCACATTTCCTAGCCGGCTTCGACAGCTCGTTCTTAGCCATCGGCCTCGGCCTTGGCTTTCAGATGGTCGAAGCCGACTACTACGACGAGGAATCGTTCTTTA
>JBGCFM010000223.1:0-5446 GCA_045106895.1 Polyangiales bacterium
GAAGATACGACAGGCGACGAGACGCCCTACGTGGCCCCAGAGCCTGCACCTCAGCCCGAGCCGGAGCCCGCCTACGAGCCCGAGCCCGAGCCCGAGCCAGTGGCTCAGCCCATCGATTACGCGCCCACTGACGAGTAGTGGGCCTCCGCGCATATTGCGTACCGCTCTTGCTGAACGCATGCATCGCCGGGTTAGCGTTCAACGCTGGCTCGGCGTTTGCGCAAGACGGCGGACCTCCAGCGCTCCCCATGGATGTGGGTGAAGCTTGGGTTCCGCGCATCTTCGCCCGACAAGAATCTGTGTTCTCACAGACGTATGTGGCCCTCGCTCAGGAACGTTTCGAAGACGTGGAGGAGGGCCTGGGCCAGCGCGCCGCCCGTGACCGATACCTCGAAGTGTATGGCATTCCGCCGACGATGAGCGTGCTCCGCGAGCGCCTCGCGCAGGTTGAAAGCGAGTCCTGCATCGCGCGCATCGACTACGAGGCCATCAGCGCCTTTGTCGAGGGGAACACCACACAGGCCGGCTTCGGCGCGTGGCCTGAGTCCGTTGAGGTCGACATCGAAAGGTGGGCATTCGCGCAGATAGAGCGTCAAGAAGTGACCCGCGTCTCGGCCTTGCCTCGCGGCGAAGACAGCCGGCGGCTCGCCCTCGTTCAGTCTTTGAACGATTGGCGAAGCGGACTCGAAGCGGTGCGCCGGCGACTCCACTGTGAAGGGTTCCTTCGCGGCGCAATTCCCACCACGCCTCATCTCGATTGGAAGACGCGCGCGTCCATTGAGGAGTTCGCGCGACGTCACCGGATCTACGCGCGCGGCGAGTTCGGCGCCGAGACCCTCGAAGCTTTGCGAACGCCTCCTGCGGAGCTCGAACGCCGCGCCCTCGTCCGTGTTCTCGCCGAGCGCGCGCGCGTCGACTGGGGAGTTCTCGAAGACGGCAGCGGCACGGGGGACGACGAGGTCGAGCGCATCGCGCGGCACATTGAAGCGCTCCTCGAGCTTGAGACGGTGGACGGAGCGCGGCGTTTTCTTGAGAGTCTCGGAGACCATATTCCGGACCATCGGCTCATCCCCGTCGAGGGCTTCGCTCTGCCCGAAGACTACTCCCCAAACATGGATCTTCGCATCGTCGTGGACCGAGGGGATGTTCGCTACGACCCACCTTTCAACGAAGACGGCAGCGCCATCGCCTTCCCGCCGACGACGCGACGACCCATGCTCCGGGTGTATGTTGGAAGCGGCGACGAGGAACGTCTCCTTGTCGAGTGGCCAACGACCATTGGTGGTTGGCGTCAGGAGACGACTCGCGGCGGCGCGAACGTCTGGGCCTACAAGCAGTCCGCCATTGGCGACGGCATCTGGCAGCACATCGTCGCGGCTCCCGTGTGGCTCCCGCCGACTTCGACGCCGAACGAGACGCTGGTGCAGGCCATCGATGATGACGCCGAGGGACACAACATCATTCGGCGCACGCTTCTCGGTCCCGGCTACGCTTCTGCCTATGGACTCGTGGCAGCAATTCATCGACGTCGCGCTCGCTCAGGCTACGTCGACGAGGGCATTCGAACGCACGGCAGCGTCGACTACACGAGCGTGTTTGGCGACTTCTCCCACGGCTGCCATCGCCTCCAGAACCACCTCGCCGTCGCGCTTTTTTCATTCATCCTCACGCATCGCCCTCATCGCTACGAAGGGCCCGTCGCCGTCGACTATCGACGCGACGTGAACCTTGGGGAGAGTGTGGAGACGCTCCGAATTGAGCAGCGCGGTGAGCGCTTTGTGCTGACGCCTCCTGTGCCTTTTCGAGTGCTCGAGGGCCGCGTCGTGGGGGACCTGGAGAGGCCTTCGACGGAGACCTTTCCCGTCCTTGATGAGTAGCGCGCCATGAGTGACGACGACCTTTGGATCTCTTCGATCGTTGCGATCGTTGCCCTCGTTCTCACGCTCTTTGTGAGTCTTCACGTGCTCTGGACGCGTTCGGATTCGCGCTCTTCCCTCGCCTGGATCGGCCTCGTCTGGTTGGTGCCTTTTGGTGGCGCGTTTCTCTACTTTTCCTTCGGCGTGAACCGCATCAAACGGAAAGCCAGCCGTGTGCGTGCGCTGCGCCGTCCTGTGAAACGGCGCGACGACGAACCGCACATCGAAGACCTGCGCGAGCTCTTTCCTGAGGCGCCTCAGTTTCTTCAGCTTGTTCGCGCCCTCGACACGGTGACGAGTCGGCCCCTCTGCCTAGGGAATCATGTGGAGGTGCTTCAAAACGGTGATGAGGCCTATCCGGCGATGATTGAGGCCATCGACAACGCAAAGCACTCCGTGGCGATGCTCTCGTACATTTTCGAGGCGCGCGGGCCTGGGCGAGACTTCTTGCGAGCCCTCGTCGATGCTCATAAGCGAGGCGTCGAAGTACGGGTCCTCGTCGATGCCGCCGGCGAACGCTACGGCTTCCCGCGCATCTCACGCTTGCTCAAACGTGAAGGCGTGACGGCGGCGCGTTTTCTACCGGCGTTCCCCCCGTGGCGCTGGCCCTTCATGAACCTGCGGAATCATCGCAAAGTGTTGATCGTCGACGGAGACACGGCCTTCACCGGTGGACTCAATATCCGTCCGGACCACGTGCTTTCGGACAAGCCAAAGCTGCCCACGCGCGACCTTCACTTTCGCTGCACGGGGCCCATCGCGGCGCAGTTGATGCAGGTCTTCGCCGAAGACTGGTACTTCGTCACGAGCGAGCACCTGGATGGCGAACCATTTTTCTTTACAAAGGACTCACTGCCGGAGGGCGGGGTTCCGGCGCGAGCCATCGCCGATGGGCCCGACGAGGACTTCGACAAAGTGCGCTGGGGGCTCTTGGCCGCTCTCGCCTGCGCACAAGAGCGCGTCATCGTCGCCACGCCCTACTTTTTGCCGGACGACGCCCTTGTCATGGCGCTCGGAGTGGCGGCGAGGCGAGGCGTGCAAGTGGACGTGATCCTGCCCGAGCGCGGAAACCTCGCCGTGGTGGACTGGGCGATGCGGCACATGCTCACCCACGTCGACCTGAGTGGGGTCAGTGTCTGGCGCTCGACCGGCGACTTCGACCACACGAAGCTTATGGTCGTCGACAGCGCTTGGGTTTTTCTCGGCTCGAGCAACTGGGACGCACGCAGTCTGCGACTCAATTTCGAGCTCAACGTCGAGTGTTACGACCAGGGCTTCGGCAAGAAAATGGAGGCGCTCCTCGACGAGCGCATCGAGAGCGCAAAACCGGACAGCGCGGGACGCACGTCTATCCTCGGTACACTGCGAAACGCCATCGCGGCGCTCTTCACGCCTTACCTCTGAAGTTCGAACTCACCCGGCGAGTAAGCCATCAGCGTGTCGTCGGCGGAGCGACCCTGATCGACGCAGTGGCCGATCTGGAGGTCGGTGAGCGCGCTCAAGTGTGTGGTGGATTCTCGCGTGTACTCGCTGTCGATCCCATGGGCCTTGGCGAGACGTAGCGCCCGCACGTCAAAGATCGCCGCCGCGCAGATGAGCGGCGCGGAACGGTGCGCCGTGAGCGTCCGAATGCCGACAGCGACCTGCTCATGGGCAACGCGGCGAGCTTCTTCGCTCATCTGAACGTCTTCTTCGAGGAGGGCTGCAGGGTAGATCTCTGGCACTTCCAAGGAGATCAGCGCCGCGGCAATGGCGCGATAGGTGCGACCTTGACCGGTAAGGGCGGCAACGGACCACTGAGGGTCGTTGTGGCGGACCACCTCGGCGTACTCGCTGAGGGTTCCCTCGGCGGTCACGACTAGCGCGCGAAGTTGCTCCGTCACGCAGGCGACAAAGTCTTCAAGATTCGCGCTGTCCCCGCAGTCGATGCGAAGCGACATCGCTTCGTAGACCTCGTTGGCCCGATCGAGCTGTTCCCGGGCGTCGTTGTTTGTTCCGTGAACGGTATTGGCACCTCCGGCCGAGGCGCCGCCGCAAGCGGCAAGAAGCAGGACGCATGCAAGTCGTTTCATGGCGTGACGCTAGCACGTGCTACACCGGCTTCGTGATTGGTCGCCTCCAAGGTCGCGTCGTTGAACGACAGCTCGATGGTTCCATCCTCTTCGACGTCGCTGGCGTTGGTTATGAGGTCTTTATTCCCCTCGGAAGCCTCGGTCGCCTCGGAGATGGTGAGCTGACGCTCCACGTCCACACGCACGCACGTGAAGACGCGCTCGTCCTCTACGGGTTCGAAACGACGGAAGACAAGTATGCGTTTCGCTCACTCCTGAGCGTCTCCAGCATTGGGCCGAAGCTCGCGCTTTCCGTACTCAGCTCCCTCAACGCAGACGCGCTGGCTCGGGCGATTCAGAGTGAAGACCGCGCGGCCCTCAAAGGCATCAGCGGCGTCGGCAAGAAGACCGTCGAGCGCATCTTCCTCGACCTCAAAGACAAGCTCGTCGTCACCGGCGGGCCGACACGCCCCGTCAGCAAGGTCGCGGCGAAGGCGCCCTCGGGTCCCCTCGGCGTTGTCGCCGGCGCACTCGTCTCGATGGGTTACAAGCAAGCCGCGGCGGAGCGCGCGTGCGAGGGACTCGACCCCGAAGGCAAGACCGTCAGCGAACTCCTGAAAGAAGCGCTCACGGCCATGGCGTGACATCTCCTCCGGGTTGCGCGCTATCCATTTGAACGGGTTTACATCCATCTGAACGGCAGGCGCGTGGACGGCTCAGGGGGTCCCGGCGACGACGCCTTGGCTTGTCTCGCCGTCTCTGACGGCTCGACAATACGAGCCAACAAGTTGACTCGTGTGGCTCAGTCGGCCCCACCCCCTGAGCCGCCCCCACGCCTTTCGGGGCCGTCGAAGCCACCATGACGAGGGTGAGTTGGCGGTCTCCGATAGGTCTTAGGACCTACGTCGATCGCCGGCTGCAGTGTGGCACATCACGCTTACGCTTACGCTTTCGTAGCTGCACGCGTGCGCCTTCCCACGTAGGCCACGTAAGTTCGTCCCGCGTCTCCAGGCAAAGGCCCAAAGTCTTTGCCTGGAGACGCGTCCCCGTAAACTCAGTCCACCACCCATGTAAACATCGTGCTGTTTGAAACGTACGCAGGTTCGGGGTGGGCCCGCGTGGGCCCAAGGCTTCGAGGCCGTCTCTCCCAAAGTGGAAGAGCGCCAACGCCTCATTCTCAGCTCTCGAGTCGCAGCTCTCGATGCATGTCAGAGCCGCTCAATACTTCATCGCGCGATGGAGGTATGCACCGACGGGAGAGACCTTGTGTCGCCGCAAGGGGCGGCGACACAAGCCAGCCGAATGGCCTTGGGCCCACGCGGGCCCACCCCGAACCGGACGAACTAGAGCGAACGATGAGAGGAACACAGAGACCGAAAGCGTAAGCCACGTAAGTCCCGTCCCGCGCCTCCTTGCAAAGACCCAAAGTCTCTGTCGGGAGACGCGCCCCCCGCACAGCCAGTCCCACCATCCCAATAT
>JBGCFM010000224.1:0-11254 GCA_045106895.1 Polyangiales bacterium
CGAGTCTATCATCAGTCCGGGTCGCAGGCGCCGTCGCATGGATTAAGCGCGATGCCTGTTCGAAGGAAGCTCGCAGCGGCGTTGAGCGCATCAGGGCGATCGTTGAGGGCGTTGTGGGGGTCATCGCCCTCGCGGGGCGGAATGTTCTCCACGGGCTCGGTGTTTCCGTAGTCAAACTCAAGGAGCGCGGATCCTTCGAAGGGTGCGCTTACTTCTTCAAGGCCCCAGACGGGTCGAACGGCGGGTCCAAGGAGGGACGCGCCGATGGCTCGCGCCATGGTGTGAGCGCCGAGGGTGGTGACCTGCTGGTCGCCGACGGAGGCGAGCATGAGTACGTGGTGGGCCGGCGTGTTCGGAAGGAGATCTTGTTGGATGTGGGAGGTGTACGAACCGGGTTCGCTGCGGTCCCAAAGGAGCTGAACGTAGCCAAGGGCGATCTGCACAGCAGGCCCGTCGGCGATGGTGGTACGCAGCAGCGGCGAATACGTGTCGAAGTTGACGCTGCGCGAGAGCAGCAACTGGTAGGGCTGGCCCGGCACGGCGAGAACGCCTCGCGTCACATCCGTGAAGACGCTCATGAGCGTGCCGCCAAAGATGCCGCCCTGGCTGGCACCGATGTAGTAGGACTCGTCCGTCTTAATGACGCTTCCTTCGCCAAAACTGGCGGAGTCGTCGAGGCTGAAGCCGCCTCGCATCATACGAATCGCCAGCATGAAGTTGACGATGCCCTGAATCTGCCTCTCAGGGACCGCACGGAAGCGGGAGAGCTCTCCGCTGGACAACGTCCCGGCGACGAAGGGGATGTCGTCGCTCGCGAATCCGATCCAATCGATGCCGATGATGATGAAGTTGTTGGTGTTGGCGGCCTCGGCGAGGAAGCGGGTGTTGGACTCTTCCCGCGAGCCAAGCTGGCCATGTCCATAGACGATGGGGGGCGCAGGTTCTGCCGCCGTCGCGCTGTGAGGGATGTTGACGATGAAGGGATAGCGAGCCGTGCCGTTTTGCTCCGGGACTCCGTCGTCGTCGAAGTTGATGAGAGCGCCGGGGCCCGGCTCCGTGAGGAAGAGCGGGACGATCATCTGTCCCTCAATGCGGCGGCGGATGTTTGCGTTCTCTTCTGTGGTGAAGTCCACGACGGATTCGATCTCGAAGGCTGGACCGTCGCTTCCCACCGCTTCGAGGGCTTGGTCACGAACCGAAAGCAGCCACGAGGTGTCGTTTTCGACGCTGCCGGTGGTGAAATCCCAGGCGAGCTGTAGGTCTTCGCGTTCCACGCCAGCCTCGTCCAGCGTGGTGAAGAGCTCCTCAAAGTGTGCTCGGCGAGTCTCGACGCTTGGGACCTCGCTCGGCGTGTCGTCTCTTAGCGACGCGAAGGTCGGAGAAGCAGGCAAGGTGTTGCCTTCGGCGTCCACCACGTTGCGGAGGGCCACGATGTAGCGGGTGCTCGGCTCGAAAGGCGCGGCGGAGCGGATGAGAAATGCCTTGTCGCTGGTGGGATCCACCACGGCTTCGTCGATCTCACTCCAGTGGGCAACGCGCTCGCCGTTGTCAGCGCGAATAATGACCGTGGGCGAGGTCTCGAGGAGTGAATCAGCGATCTCCAGCGGCGAGGGAAGGCCCGTCGCCGTGGCGCCAGGAAGGTAGGCGAGGAGTGTGGCGTTGAGGGAGAAGCCGTCGCGCTCGTTGATGGGGGCTGGATCGATGTAGGTGCTGATGCCACGCCCCGAGCGAGGAATCGAAGTAGGGCCGACGGCGAGCCGATGGCCAGTGAGCGTTGTGGCGTCTTCGGCGAGCCAGTAGTCGGAGGGAAAAGGCAGGGAGCAGTACTCGGGGACGAGAGGCTCGCAGTCGGCCCGCAGTTCGTCGGGCGGAGGACCTGCGTCGGGGCCGCCGTCATCTGGCCCGCTGTCGGCTGCGTCTGTGCCGACGTCCTCGGCGCCCGTATCCGGCGCGCCTGTATCTTCGCGGGCCGCGTCGGGCCCCGCGTCGGTGTCGAAGACCAGGTCGTCGTCGCCGCAGGCGAGGGAGAGAAGGATTAGGACGGAGAGCGCTCTCTTCATGAAGAAGAACTCGCCCATTGAAGACGACAATGCAAGCCTGAGGGCACGAGCGGCTGCCTTGTGCTCTGGGAAATCGTACGCAACAACTTACGAATGGATTCCTTCGACTGCGTAGTCATCGGCGCGGGTGTGGTGGGACTCGCCACCGCGCGAAGATTGGCACTCGCGGGCCGCCGCGTCGTGGTCCTCGAGGGTGAGCCGGAGATCGGCCAGCACACCAGTTCGCACAACTCCGGTGTGATTCATGCCGGCGTTTACCACCCGGGACATTCGCTCAAGGGCCGGCTGTGTGTGAGCGGCAAACACATGCTCTACCGCTACCTGGCAGAGCGAGACGTGCCTCATCAGCGCACGGGCAAGCTTCTCGTCGCGGCGCAGCACGATGACGTGCCGGCGCTTGGGCGTATGGAGAAGCAAGCCGTCGATTGCGGCGTGGACGACCTTGTGACCTTGTCCGCCGAGGAGATATGTGCGCGCGAGCCGGAGATTCGTGCGGTGGCGGGGCTCTGGTCGCCGTCCTCGGGGATCGTGGACACACAAGCGTTGATGAGCGCCTTTGCCGTGGACCTCGAAGCAGCGGGAGGGTGCGTCTTGGTGTCTTCACCGGTGCTTGGCGGCAGGGTGGGGAATGGCTTCGTGGAGCTGGAAGTAGGCGGCGATGCGCCGTTCCGCTTGCGCTGCAAGTCCCTCGTCAACTCCGCGGGCCTTCGTGCGCCGAGCGTTGCAAAGACGATTCACGGCGCACATCAGCGCTTCGTTCCTGGCGAACATTTCGCCCTCGGCCACTACTTTGCGCTTCGGGAGCCGCCGCCTTTCAAACACCTCGTCTACCCGATGGCGGCGCCGAACATCGCCCACATCCACCTGGTCCTTGGGTTGTCCGGCGAGGTTCGTTTTGGCCCGGATATCGCGTGGACCCCAACGCCGCGATACGTCTTCGGGGAGGACCGAGCGGCGGCTTTCTACAAAGCGATTCGTCGCTACTACCCGGCGCTTGCGGATGGAGACCTCGTGCCCGATGGCGTCGGGATTCGTCCGAAGGTCGCGCCGGAGACGTCCCGTGGGGCAGACTTTATGATCCACGGCCCGGAGGTTCATGGGACCTCGGGCCTCGTGAACCTCTTCGGCATCGAGTCGCCTGGGCTGACGGCGTGCCTCGCCGTCGCCGAGGAGGTCGCCCAGCGTCTGCGATGCGAGCCAGACGCGGCTTATACGCCGTAGCGCTCCGCCAATCGCTCTACGATTCGGTCTGCGCCCACAAAGCGGGAAGCCTTGACCAAGAGCAAATCTTGGGCGCCGGCGGAACTCTCGACCGCGCGGGCGGCTTCTTCCACGGATGTCAGGTGCTGCGCGGGTGTGCCAGCCCGCTCCGCTTGCTCTGCGACGCGCCAGGCCTCGCCGCCTCCAACGGAAAGAACGAGCCCTGCGCCGCTCGCCGCGGCGACGCGACCCAGCTGTTCATGCCGCGCGCGGGACTCTTCGCCCAGCTCTCCCATTTCTCCGAGGACAAGGACGAGGCGCCGGCTCATGGCTGTGGCCATCTCCGCCGCCGCTTCGATGGAGGCGGCCATCGATGACGGGTTCGCGTTGTACGTATCGTCGAGAGCGACGATGCCATTCGCAAAACGATGCGGGATGAGGCGCTGGGTTTGGTGCCCGAAGATCGGCCGGGAGAAAGCACGTGTTAGCAGTGGACTGTCCAGAGAGAGGTCGAAAGCGGCCTCCACGGCGGCGAGCGCGGCAGCACATGCGAGGGCGCCTGCTTCACCGGTGAGCGGGGTTCGAAACACGCTCCGTCGCCCTTCCCTTCGATCGAGCACCACTTGGGATTCCGTCACGCCGAGGGGTACACGCCCCACAAGCTGCACCGACGCGCCTTCGTGGCGACCGTAGCTCACCTGCAACGCACCGGACGCTTCGAGGGCTGCCCGAACACGGACGTCGCCGGCATTTCCAACAGCGATTCCATTGCTCAAGAGCGAGGCGAAGAGCGCGCTCTTCTCCTCCGCCACACCGTCGATGGAACCCAAACCTTCGAGGTGCGCCGGCGCGATGAGCGTCAGGATTCCCACATCCGGGCGGACGATGCGACACAGCTCCGCAATCTCGCCGTGTTCGCTTGTGCCTAACTCGAGGACGGCCACCCGATGCGCCTCACCAAGACTGAATAAGACCATCGGAACGCCAATTCGATTGTTCAGGTTCCCCGTCGTCGCGACGTACTCGCCGGGAAAGAGCTCCTCAAGCAGCGCGCTCATGGCGACTCGCGTTGTCGTCTTTCCGGCCGAACCGGTGATGGCGATGAGCACTCGTCCTGGGGCACGCCACCTCTCCACGTGAGCGTGGGCGAGGTCCCCGAGCGCTTTCAGCGTGGAGTCGACGCGGACAAGAGTCAGGTCCGGCGGGGCCTCCACTTCACGTTCGACAACGGCCACGAGGGCTCCCGCCGCCGCCGCCGCCGCGACATACTCGTGTGCGTCATGCGCCTTGCCTTGGAGCGCAACGAACAACGCGCCGGGCCCTATCTCACGGGAGTTTGTCGAGACATGAGTGACGCTCTCCGCCGAGCCCTGCAACAGACGCCCGCCGGTCGCGGCGAGGAGCTCGGCGAGGGAGAAGGAGGCGGCGTTGAGTGGGAGAGGAGTGGCCACTAGATGCCTCGCAGGCAGGCTTGTGCGACGTCGGCATCGCCCGCATAAGGGAAGGTCTTGGCGCCGATCACTTGATAACGCTCGTGGCCTTTGCCGAGAATCGCGATGACATCATCGGCGCCCGACGAAGCCAGCGCAGCCTCGATGGCGTGGCTCCGGTCCAGGATGACGTCGAACCGGTGTTCATCCGCCGGGCTGACTCCAGACGTCATCTCCAGGACGATATTTTCGGGCTGCTCGGAACGCGGGTTGTCCGTGGTGACGAAGACTCTGTCACTGGATCGCAGGGCGGACTGGAACATCAAAGGGCGCTTGCCGCGGTCCCGGTCACCGCCGCAGCCAAAGACCGTGATGAGCTTGGCGCCCGGACGCTCGCGTTGCATGGCCTCGCGAAGAGCGGGCAAGAGTTTGTCGAAGGCCTGCGGGTTGTGGGCGTAGTCCACGAGGACGAGAGGTCCGTGGGAAAGGCGGACTCGCTGCACGCGCCCTGGGACGCCGGAGAAAGACGCGAGGGCCTCAACGCACGCCTTCAGTTCGTGGCCGGCGGCGAGGCCCACGGCAACGGCGGCGGCGGCGTTCGCCGCGTTGAAGGAGCCGAACATGGGCAGGTGGAACTCCGCCTGCGCTCCGGTGGAACGCGCGACGCGGACAACGCTGCCGTCGAGCCCACTCTGCCGCACCTGATAACGAACATCGGCGTTTGTACCCCACGCGCCATAGGTGCTCACCGTCGCCTGCGGCGGGACTTGAATGCGCGCCCCGTACGCGGTGTCGATGTTGATGATCGCATGACAGGGGGACTTCGTCGTCGCCGCGAGCACTTCCGTGAAGAGTCGGCCTTTGGCTCGAAAGTAGTCATCCAGGGTGCCGTGATAGTCGAGGTGATCGTGGGCGAGGTTCGTGAAGACGGCGATATCGAGTGGAACGCTCGTGATGCGGGATTGGGAGAGGCCTTGGCTTGTAGCTTCCAAGGCGACGGCGCGGGCGCCCAAGGAGCGAAGCTCTTCGAGGCGCTGCTGCATCGTCAGCGGCGCCGGCGTCGTGGCTCCGGGCCAGGTGTGAGTTCGAGAATCGGCGCCCGTGAAGTGGTGGTCGACGGTGCCGATGACGCCCGTCGGTGTTCCACAGCCGCTGAGCACGGCTTCGACCATCCACGCCACCGTGGACTTACCGTCCGTGCCCGTGATGCCGACGCAGTAGAGCGAATCGCCGGGGTTGCCGAAGAAGCGAGCGGCGAGGTGATTGAGCGTTGCCCGCGCGTTTTCTACCTGAACGACGGCGCCCCGATACTTCGTCGGCACACGACTCGTGTCCTCGACGACGAGTGCCGCCGCGCCGCGCTTTGCCGCCTCGGGCAGGTAGTCATGGCCGTCTGCGGCCACTCCGTTGATAGCGACAAAGACGCTCGCCGGAGTGACCTTCTGCGAGTGGATCGCGATATCCGCGATGTCGGTGGTGTCGGCAATGTCCGCGGAGTCCGAACCCGCAACATGCGCCGGGGTGCCGTCGAGGAGTTCTCTTAGCCTCACGAGTTCACCTCGCGGCCCAGCTTCGACGACCAATGAGCAAACTGCCGCGCCTTGTCTTCGGGGCCGGTGAAGAGCCCGCCGTTGCTTGGCGCGGCGGTGGACATGAGGCACACGCTACGCTCCGGCGACGCATGCGCGTACACATAACGGACGGCGTCTTCCATGCTCTTCGGCTCAAAGAACTTCAGCTGGCTCAGGGCAGCGTTCGTGACCACTTCCTTGATGCGCTCGCCGGTAGGCGGAAACAAGACGAGGTGTTCGACGGTCGAGCGACGCAACGCCGGGAGGAGCTTGCGGTAGTCCTGTTGGCGGTCCACGCCGCCCAAGAAGAGAAACTTCACGTTCTCATCTGCGAGGGCGTCGAGGGCCGCAACGGTGACCTCCGGCGCCGTGGAGCGGATGTCGCACACGAAGCGAAGGCCGTCTTTGTCCGTGACGGTTTCAAGGCGGCCCGGCAGCGGGCGGAAGGAACGGAGCGACGACGCCAAGTCGGCGTCGTCGATTCCGAAGTGGCGGCCGATGTGGACGGCGGGCCAGATATTGGAGTGGTTGAACGCGCCCAGGAGCGGCCCCGTCGACGCGCCGAGGAGGGGCGGCCTCTCATACGTGATGGGAACGCGACGGGCAGGGCTAAGTTCCGCGAGGCCGGCGGCGTGACTACAATCTGCGCTGTAGAGGACAAGGTCGCCGCGGCCCTGATAACGAGTGATGGCGGACTTCGCCGCGACGTAGGAGTTCATGTCGCCGTGTCGGTCGAGGTGGTCTGGGAAGATGCCCAGAACCACTGCGATGTCCGGGCTAACGTGAAGGTCTTCGAGCTGAAAGCTCGACAGCTCAACGCAAAAGATCGAGTCGGCGTCCGCGCCTTCTAGGCTATCGAGACAAGGGCGGCCAATGTTGCCGACAAGGCGTACATCGCGGCCGCGCAGCACGTGGGCGATGAGCGACGCAGCCGTGGACTTTCCTTTGGTGCCTGTGACGCCGATGGTCGTGCCCCGGCATCGCTCGAAGAAGAGCGCGGTGTTGGACGAGATGATCGGCGGGCACCCGCCGCGCTCCCTGAGGAGTGTGAGAAGTGGATGCGAAGCTGAGACGCCGGGGGACTTGAAGACGATGGGGAGAGAAGGCGCTTCCTTTGCCGCCTGAGACGCGGTCATGAAGCGCACGTGTTGCCCGGAGGTGCGCGGCGCGGGAAGGCGCGAAGCCGCCGATGGGTCATCATCGATGACGAGAAGGTCGAGGGAATCGACGGTGGATAAGAGGTAGCGGCATGTGCTAGCGCCTTCGCTACCAAGCCCCAGTACGCAGGCCGCGCGCCCCTGAAGTAACGGCACAGCGCGTGGCCGCAAGGCAGCCTGCACAAGCGCGTGAAGCTCTTCGGGGATGGCTTCCATGGCGGCCAAACCCACGGACTGCGTGAGCACGTCCAGCGCGGACTCCGAGAGACGCTCGCCCCGGCGGAGCGCGAGCGCTGCATGGAGTTCCTCGGGCGTCGCAATGCACTCAAAGGGTCGGGGGGAGCACTCTTGGCCGAGGAGCGAAGGCAACATCGCCATACACTCTGGGTCCTCGAGCATGTCTATGCCCACGGCTTCCACCAACGCGGCGTGGGGCATGAAAGGCGCGAGGAGAATGAACGTGGATAGACACTTGGGGCAGCCGCCGCACCAAGCGTCGCTCTTACGCCCACGGTTGCAACTTCGGAAGACGGGGTAGAAGTGGCCGAGGCGACTGAAACGCTGGGCGATCTGGAGTTCGTTGAAGGGGCGCAGAAGGCTGAAGTAGTGCAGACCCGCGGCGATGTGCTGCTTGAGGTACGCGCGCATCCCAACTTCGAAGGCCGTGCTCTTGCCATACTGGTGGTTGATGGTGGCGCCTCGGTACTCAAGCTTCGCGTAGTCCGACGACGACTCATTCGAGAGCACGATGTGTTTGCGGCCCAGCACAAGCGCCGCGAGCGCGGATGTCATGGCGATGACGGCGCCGAACGGAGTGTGACCGTTCAGGTAGCCCCGCCGGTTGAGCTCCAGCAAGTGGGGGTCGATGGTTCGCTCCACGACTACCTGCTCTTGCACGTTGGCCAGGGCGATGGCCGCATGCGTCGAGGGAGGCGGGTTGATGGCGATGGTCGCAACGGGGCTGTTTCGCTGCCCAAGCAGGGCCAAGGTCAACAGCGAGTCCTTGCCGCCGCCGACGGGGACGAGAAATCCCTCATCGAGGACGACGCTCTCGTCAACGCGCGGCGCGGGGGCGTTAGGGGCGGCGCTAACGACGGTGACGAAGTCCGCGTCTGTAAAAGAAGTGCGGTTGACGTAGTGAAACTCGCTCATGCCTTCCGTCAGCATGCGCTCCCAGTAGGTGACCTCGTCTGGCGACAGCGCCCCGGCGCGAATATCGACGGTGGGCGAACAGGTCGCTTTCCAGTAGCTGGGCAACTCCGCGAGGCCGAGGTGGAACACAGCCGAGTCGAGCAAGTGGGGTGCGAGGGCAAGCTCTCGGCGACGACCCGAGAAAACGAACCGACACGTGGGCCGGAACGAATGCTCCTCCGCTCGAAAATGAAAGGCACAGCTCAGCGAATCGGGCGTGTCCCAGCGCCACTCGTAGCCCTCGTAGACGAAGGTCGGGTAGTCGGCGCGGAGCTGGGCGAGGGAGCGCTGGGGGGATGCCTGGGACAAGAAAGCCTCGCTGAACTACGAGAGCTCTGGGAGCGCAAGGGTGGGTTCGCTCGTCCCGACTTGGGCATCTCCCAGGCCGTGGCGCTCCAAGGTCTCGACGACGCACGATGTCTGTCGAACCCGCTCTCGCAGCTCTTCGGGAGAGGGAAGGTGATTCTGCTTCACTTGCGAGATGGCGCCGCACTTCAGATAGATAGGCGAAGCGACGCGCACAAACTCGGGCACCTCATCGGTGCGCAAGAGTCCGCCGGCCTCCGCCGCCGTGTCGCTAAAAAGATCGAGGGGACAGCTGACGGCAGCGCGCATGGCGCTGATCATGCCGAGGTCCAGGTCCGGGACTGGATTGATGGTGCCGGCGCCGAGGTCTTGGTAGACGCGGGCCGAGAGTGGGTTGGCGCAACCCATGTGGACCGAGACCTTGAAGATGCTCGTCGAGGGCAACTCGCCGGCGGCTCGCAACTGGTTCAACAAGGTCAAGAGGCCCATGTCGTAGATGAGAAATCCGCGCACGCCCAGATCCGCGGCGCGCTTGACGCAGTCCACGGCGCGTACGACCTGCTCCATACCGCGCAAGCGATAGCCCATGCGCCGACCGTTCGGGCTGCGGACGAAGCCGCCGGTGTCGTAGATCGCCCGGGGTCCAACGGAGAAAACCAGGCCGATCCCCTCACCCGCGCCGACGCGAACCATCTCCAGAATGTCCGCTTTGGGGAGGCGGGTGATGCCGCGGCATTCGTCACAGCGACTGACACGAAGCGAGTGCTCCTTCGCCAGCTTGACGGCGGCTTTGAGAACCGACGCGCTGTTGATGCTGGAGAGCTCGATGCCGTACTTCCCGCCGTCATCGAAGGTACCCTCGGACGCGGGAAGCTCACGTGCGTCGCCTGTGGGCAGCTGGTGGCGGGCGAGGAAGTCGCGCGTCTGTGCCGCGTAAGTCGAGTTCATAGGTGGGTCTCCATGCGCGGTCATTGGGTCCGTTGAGCGGCGACGATATGGCCGACGGAGGTGTTGATGGCCAAGAATTCGAGGGGCTCAGATTCGTCGTCGCACCGCAGCGCGAGATCGACGTCCGCTTCGAAACCCGCCTCGGCTTCGCAGCGTTGAATGACGCGCGAGTCGGCGCGAATGTCAGTGAGGGCGGCGGCCACGTCGACGGCTCGTCCGAGGACGAGCGCCTCGAAGACGTCGGCGCAGAGGTCGTCCTCGATGCACCCTCGACCGCTCGCGATGTGGCCCGCGGGAAGAAGCAAGACGCGCGCTGGACGCATCGATATGACGTATCGCGCCAGTGCGTGGACGTCGCCGAAACACCCCAGCAGCACGCGCTGCGCGCAGGCGGCTGCCGCGAGGAGAACGCGGGTGCCATTCGTCGTCACCAGCACCGGCATACGGCCGGTGAGGTCCACGCGCGACGCCTGTGCGGGCGAGTTGTCGATACGTGTGCCGCGATGTTCCGCTTCCGGCAGCTCGCTGATGAGGACGCGCTCGCCGGCGGGTAGGTGCTCGAGGTCGTCGAGCGTCGCAGCGACGGAGGCGCGCGTGCAGGCTGTACGACGCATCAGGGCGGCGGCCGTCGATGTCATTCGGAACACGTCCATCACGACCGCGATGTCGACGAGTGGCACCGGAAGATCCGCGGGACGAAGACGAAGAATCTCCACTACGTTTCCCCCGATGCGCTGGCGTCTGCAGTCTTCCACTTCTCGAGCTTCGCGCCCAGGCCGCGGCGAAGAAGTCGGTGCACGCGGTCACGACCGGCGACGAGCATGAGCCCCGTGGCTCCGAGAATCGCCAGATCCGTGCGCACACCTCTTCGCCGAACGTATGCGCGCTCCAGCCCCGCGGAGTCCGGCGCCGACACCGCGCCGAAGACTTGAACCGGGCCCGTAAGACCAGGCGAGACTTCGAAACGCACGCCGTATGCCCGTTTGTCCCAACCGAGCCGGTGAATGTGTTCCGAGGTCAGGGGACGCGGTCCCACGAGACTCATCTCCCCGCGCCACACATTGAGCAGCTGTGGGAGCTCATCAAGGCCTGAGGTCCGCAGCCACGCGCCCACCTGTGTTGGCTGACCGTCGCGCATCGTTCTTAGCTTGAGCACCATGAATGGCTTTCGGTTCAAACCAAGTCGCTCCTGACGAAAAAGCACCGGCGCCCCATCCTCGAAGGCCACCGCCGTTGCCGCCGCCGCCAAGACCGGCGCGGAAGCGACGAGGCCCACGCCGCTCAACACCACATCGAGGGCTCGCTTCGCTCCTTCCCCGACGCTCGCTGCGGACATGCCTGGACTATGCCGGCGCGCGTTTCGCGAAACAAGCGGCCATGACGCTGCCTTC
>JBGCFM010000225.1:0-5859 GCA_045106895.1 Polyangiales bacterium
ACGACATCTGCTGTGCTTTTGGATCGCCGCTCAAGATTCGACGATTCGTGACCATCGATGAGGATGCGTTGCCCAAGATGGAAGAGCTCATCGTTGAAATGGAAGGCGTGCTCGGCTGGCTTGAAGTCGAGTGAGAGATCCCGTGTTTCCCGCGTGTGTCTCTCTCGTAGTTACGCGGCAGCGACGTTCTCTGGCGCGACAGTAGTGAGCTTCTGTTGACGGAGTCGAAGAGCGACGACTAGCCTCGGCCTATGCTCTTCATCGTCGAACCTGTGACCCGGGAGCAGTGGCTCGAACACACCGACGCGAGCGAGCACTGGTCACTGCCGCCGGTCTCGACACGGCCGAACCCCTTCAACCCGGATCGTCCGATGGTGGTGCGTGAACACGCGGAGAGCACGCGAAGGGTGTTGAGTCATGGAAAGCTCAAGGCCAGCGCGAAGCTCTCTCCGGATGACGACTCGCCGGATGTGCTCATCGTCGAGACCGACAACGCCGCAGCGGCCAAGCACATCGCGGCGCTCTTCGACGCCAAGTGCGCGCAGCTCAAGTAGCGATTACGCGTGGCAGGACCGACGCGTTGCCCGCAACGCTGCGCGCGTACGTTCTTGCGCTGCGAACCCGTCGCCTGCGAACCGGTGGCGTGCGTGGAGGGCGAAGCCCCTGAAGGTCCGGTCGAAGACTCACCCTCGCGTGTTGCCAGAGTCCCGCGCAACGGGCGCTCGTCGACCGAGGTCTTCGACCCATGGGGGCCAAATCCCGCTCCCGCCCCAAGCATGCGCGCTGAGCCGCCACCAACCGCGAACATGCGCGATGAAGCCTCCACGGCCGTTCTGAATCCGTGGGAATAGACCCACCACGGTCAAACGCGGGCGCATCTGGCGCTTCACTGCCCGTCCAGACGGGCCTGCTCGCGCCTGCTCGAACGCACGTTCTGAGAAAAATTCGCGTTGAATGACCAACTATCGTTGGGCGGCACAAACCCCGGGTATGAACATCTCAAACTTCCGCGCGATTCCTTATCGCCCTGATCTCGCTTGCATTGGTCTCGCTCGCGTCAGCGTGCACCGAAGCTCCTGTGCAAGAGCGAGGCGAAGGACGTAACGCGGCGGAGTGCTCGGACCGCGGCGACAACGATGGAGACGGTTTCGTCGACTGCGCAGACAACGACTGCGATGCGTTTTGCCGAAACGGTCCAGATGCGTCGTTCGACATCGGCCACGTCGACACGGGCCCAGGCTCGCTAGATTCCGGGCCGGGCGGGCTCTGTGAAAACACCTGTCAGTATGCATCCGATGGCGAGTGCGACGATGGCGGAGAGGGCTCTCAATACGACGTCTGCGCGTACGGGAGTGACTGCGTGGACTGCGGTCCACGCAGCGAAATTTGCACGCCTTTTTGCGGAAGCGCGAGGTGTGGGTCCGACGGTTGCGGCGGGAGTTGCGGCGTGTGTGCGGGCAGCCTCTCCTGCGTCGAAGGGACCTGCGTCGATGGGTGCGTTCCAAGCTGCGGCGCGCGCATGTGCGGAGCGGACGGGTGCGGCGGGGACTGCGGCCGTTGCGAAGACGGGACGCGCTGCACCGCCGACGGAAGCTGCGAGCTTCCCACCTTTCGCGCGCTCCCGGCGGCTCGCGCACAAATGCGCCTCATCGACGGCTTTCTTGTCGGCGATGGCGGCGGCCACCGCGTGTGTCTCTACGGAACGGACTCCGATCAGCCTTTCCTCGCCCTCGACTCACGTGGTACTGACTATGGCATCAACCTCGCTGCTGCTACCTACATCGAAGTGCCTGCGGGGATCGCTCTTCGCGCGTCGGTTTCATTCAATGTCGCGGCTCCCACGGGTACTCTAGGCTGTGACGCGGCAGACGCCGTGCCGCTCAACCTCTATGCGGATGGGAGCTTCCTAAACGCCGATGCGTTCTACACAGTCGTGCACGCCATCGATGATTCATTCGCGCCGACCGCGTGTATTCATAGTGGCGCCAGCGATTGCGACTTCTACCCCGACACAAGTCCGGGTTCATCGACGGAGTGCGCACCCGAAGGCCTCTTTGTGCTGGAGGACGGCCGAGTGTTGGGGGGCGCGTACCGCGCTGGCATTCGGCTTACCAACTACACGGACAATGCATCGAGCATCCACCTCAACCGGACTGCGGCAAGTGGGACGGGCGTTCCAGAGAGTTCGCGCAGCTTTCCCGCCCTGCAGTCCGGGGGCTACAATATCGCGCCAGGCGGAATTAGCGTAGACCGCTGGCGCGTGTGCAGCGTTCAACTCGACTGCGACCCGGATTTTCCGGAGGAACTAGCCCGAGACCCGCAAGCTGAACTTCGCTGTCAGCTGGAAGAGAGCGATAGGTTTCTCTATGCGGAATACGACGTCCCTGCACGTCTCTACCGTGAGGACCTCGCCTCCACCATCTACGTGTTCGGCAACTTTGGAGAGCTGCGCGTCGAAAATCGCGATCTCGGAAACAGTCGCATCGCCATCGTCGTTGCGAGCGACATCTCCGACACCGGTCTCGAACCATAGGAAGTCCGCATGACACGACCCTTCGCACTCTTGCTTGTTTGGTCCCTCGTGTCTCCCGCATCCGTCGAAGCGGACGGCGACTCCGCGGCATTGGAGAGCCAACACATCCTGGCCTTTAGGCTCGAACTTCGCGACACCCAGCAACATCGCGATACGGCTGCCTTGCTCCTACCGGCCACCTACCCAGGCGAGTGGGTGGCCCTTGAGCTCCGCAGTCTACGCGGAAGTCGCGAGGTCATCGTCAAGATCGAAGACGACTGGGAAGCTACGCTCGACGCGCTGTACGACCCGGCGGCCGAGCTCCCAGCTTCTCCGGACTTTGACGGTGCACAACCCCTCGAGAGATTTGTTCTTGGAAGCGTCCCGGGTGAGATCACGGAGCCCGTTGGAGCCTGCCACTTGATGGTCCGATTTATGGGGTTTGGTCGATGCGAAACCCGCCGGCCGTTCTCCCATCCACACGATCCGTTTTCCTTCGAACGCGTGTGGTACCGCGATGACGAGGGGCGGGTCGCATCCAAGGTCGGCGGATACGGTCGGGGCGCAATCTTCTACGACCCTCTCGTCGATATTCAGGACTTTCTACCTGCGCAGGGCAGTGAGCACGCGAGCCGGGTTGGCACCGTCGTGCCCACCGAGAGCGGCGATGGGTTCGAGTACCGTGCGCATGCCAGCCTCTCCAGCGGAGCGGTGAAGCTCCTGGAACGTGGCGTGCTCGAACTGAGCGTGAGCGCGGAAAGCGGAGAGTGCGCTCTGCGGCGTAGTGGCTCTCCAGACGACGTCTTTCGTGCAGAACGCGACGGGGACCGCCTGACATTCCGACGTTCGTACGTTGGCGAACACTCTTACATGCGCCAGGACTATCTCTGCGTGGGCTTTCATGGGACATCCGATCGCTTCTTTCGGTTCCGCGCCGACGTCGAGGTGTGGCGCGAGCGGAATGTCGTCGCAGGATCCGGCGAGGGTGACGAGTTCATACAGACTCACGCGCCCATGTGGTCTTTGGGGGGACCCTACGTTCACGCGCCTCACTACGATGAGCAGATCGAAGAGGTCATTGTCGAGTCGCGTTGGTGGCTCATCCCGCTCTTCGCACTCCTTGGTTTGCTGCTCGGCAACTTGTTGCTTTCCAAGCTCGCCTCCGGCCGCACGTACTCAAAGCGTCGTGCGATCGTGCTTCTCGTGCTGGCGCAGGCTGCCGCGCTTGGGGTGCTCGTGGCCCTTCACGCGAGCGAACGACTATGGGCGGGGCAGACCTTCGTCGTGCTCGGAGCCATGTTGTCCGTCAGCGTTGTCGCCGGATCCTGGCTCGGCCACCGCCGCGCTCGCTTTCAAGGGTAGTCGCGGCTCGCTGTTCCCCGGCACGCGCCCAAATTGGCAAGTTCTACGATTCGGTGTCGATGATTACCCTTGTTGCCGCGTTATTTTGGCGAGGGTGTTCCCTCAAAGGGAACGCTTAGTGCCTCCGGCCGGTTGACGCGCCTGGGCCATCCCGCGATGTTGGGGCGTGGCGGGGCGCAGCAAAGAGTGCTCGGCGAGGGTTTGAGAGGAGAGAGAGTTGGAGCCAGGAATTGGCAAATGGGCCGTTGGGATGTCCTAGCCGCCTCATGCTGAAGCGGACTCTGGCTTTACGGACAGGACTACCCCGTCGTTCTCATGAACCGTGAGGTGGTCGCTTCCATGGTCACCAACCCTACTCAAAGAATATTCCGCGACGGATCAACTCATAAGCGTGGTCTTCGTCGTGCCCGTCGAAACTCCCGTGGAGAAGTTGGTGCATGCTTTCGCCATCGAAGGTGCACCCCTTGAGATTGGGGGTAGCGCCCTCGACATCTACTATGACTTCGCATTGCGCGCCGCCCCAGAAGCTGAAGTGGTGCCCCTTGGCGCTGACCAGCACGCGAACATCCGCTCTGCCCCAAACGTTGGTTCCGTAGTTCGTGCAGTTGCCAAAGAGTACATCGGCGACCTCCACGTCGCCGACCACGTCGATTTCTCCAGTGCTCACGATGCTCTTCGCATGGAGCGACCCCAAGACCAAGAGAGCGCCCCCGCGAAAGTCTTGTTTGAGACTCGCGTTCAAGAAGAGATTCCCCATCACGATCAAGTCGGACCCTTCTGCGCGCATGCGCAGAGAATCTCCCGAGTGATCGCCACGTATCACCTGTGTACTCCGCGCCGTGAACACGTCGGGGTCAAAGTCGCCTTCGACAAGGGGGGTCGATGGCGGCTCCGGGACGCTCTCGAGGATCGATATCAGTTCCCCGGCTTCAACGAACTCCCCGCCGGGGTAGAGGCGCGCGGAGCGTTCGTGCTTTGTGCGAGCTCTTCGCGCTTCCGCTGTGAAGCGCCGTGCAAGCGCCGATCTCGCGGGCTCCGCCGATGGGGATATCCCCAGCTTTCGCAAGAGTTCGCTCTGAAGGTCACCCACAACCTGAATCTAACACTCCTCTCCCCACCATGCGCGCAGTTGGGCCAAGCTATTTAGCGGACTTGAGCAAGGCGTCCCGGGTGTCGTTATCCCCGACGGCGTAGGTTGCCGGGCAACATGACCCAACCGCAAAAACCAATCCTCGAGATTCTGCAGGGCCACCGCAGCTTGACCTCGGCGAAGCAAACAGTTCTTCAACATGCTCGTCTCTTTCGCATCACACGCAACGAAACCGAAGCATGCGACCTAGAAATGACACTCACGGACCCTGAAAACGCCGGCATCGACACGAGCCAAGTGCGCGCCGTCTTTGGAAACCCGGAGGATGCAACGGATTCAAGGGAACAATGGGAAGTGTACTGGGATGATATTGGCTTTCATATCCAGCGCTCACAGGGCGCAGAGGACCTTGGCACGCTCGCCGATGATCAAAACACGCTCACCATTCCACTACGATTGGATAGTGGAGAGGAGCTCCACGGCTTCATCTACCACGAGTCGGCGGCTAGGACATCCCAACGGCCAATTCTCCACTTTCGACTATTATGAGTCTGACCTCGAACCCTCCCTAAGCCTCAAATTCCTCCTCAAGAGCTTCCGCCCCACCCAAGTGAAGAATCGGCGCCTGATTAGTGCTTTAGGCGGCTGTACCCCAGCTCCATCCGACTCCAGCGGACGCAAGGGTGCACCGCCCTCAGGCGGCGGCGAAGTCGAGCTCAAGCTGTCGCACTGGCGGCGGCGGTCGTGCACGCGGGACGGCGGCTAGGATTGCCCGGATATCGTCCGCCTCGGTGGCGATGGACTTCACGCGCATGGCACCCTGGCAGTGAGGGCAGGTCATGATGTCGACGGCGAAGACGCGCGACAGTAGGTACGCCCATGGATGCCGTGAGGG
>JBGCFM010000226.1:0-20002 GCA_045106895.1 Polyangiales bacterium
CACGAGGGTACCGACGGGGTCGCCCAAAACGAAGATGCCCTCCGTCGCGGCGATGCCCGCCATCAAGCGCTCACGGACTTCAAGAGCCTTCGACGTCAGCTCGAGATACCCCTCTTCGCCGACGGCCATCAGCGTGGCCCACGCCGCGGCGATGGGACCTCCTGGTCGCGTCCCTGGAATGTTCGCCGACGCGTACACGCCGCCGGGCCAGTCCGTGGCCACGAAGAACTGGTCCTTGAGGTAGTCCATGTCCGTGTACATGACGACGGAGGCGCCCTTCGCGGCGTAGCCATACTTGTGCAAGTCAGCGGAGATGCTCGTCACGCCATCGACGCGGAAATCCCAAAGAGGCACCGTGCGGCCAAGCTTTTCGACCCAAGGCAGCATCAATCCACCAACGCATGCATCCACGTGGAGTGGGATCTTCTTTCTGCGCGTGATCTCCGCCACCTCTTCGACAGGGTCGACGACCCCTTGGCAGTACTGCGGCGCGGAAACCACGACGGCGGCGGTGTTGCGGTTGATGAGTCGTTTGACGGCCCGAACATCGACGCGAAAGTCGTCCATGATCGGCGCTTTACGCAGCTTGATGCCGAAGTAGTGAGCGGCCTTGTCGAAGGCTGGGTGCGCCGTCGTCGGGACGATGACCTCCGGGGTGATGACCCAGGGCTTCTTGCGCCGGCTCCTCTCCCGATAGGTGTGCATCGCGAGGAGAATCGACTCCGTTCCGCCGGAGTTGATGGTGCCGACGGCACCTGGAGGGCCGTTGAGGAGCTTCCCCATCGCCGAGACAACGTCCGTCTCAAAACGCTTCAGGCTCTTGAAGGCCATCGGGTTGAGGCCGTTCTCGCTGAAGAACTTGTTGTGCGCTTTCTTCAGGAACGCCGCGTGTTCTTCTCCGGCGGAGTAGACGAGTGACCAAGTTCGGCCGCTCCGCCAGTCGGCGTCGCGATGCCGGAAGGACTCCATCTCCTCAAGAATGTCTTCCTTGTTGTAGCCGTGGGACGGAATGACGTTGGAAACGATAGCGCGATCGTTGGCGGGGCGGTCGTTGGTGGGCAGCTTAGGCATTGGGCGACTCCAGGCCGAAGAGGTCGGCGGCGTTTTTCCAGAGGATGGGATGACGTTGGTGCTCACGCCCTTCGGTGGCGTGAAGGATCTTTAGGACGCTGACGCCCTGGTGATAGAACGGCCAATCGGAGCCGTTGATGATTCGCTCCGGCGGAACGTTGTCCAGGATGTAGCGCATCGCGACAAGCCCCTGGCACGAGAGCTCCACGTAGACGTTCTCGTACATATTCGGCAGCTTCGTGGCCATCTCGTACTGAAGCGCGCCGCTGTGACCCAAAACGAAATTCGTCTGAGGAAGATCGTGGATCGGCTGCCAGTAGTTCTTGACCCAGCAGCGCCTATCCGCCCGCGCACCGACGATGCCGACGGGCCCGCAGTGCCACACCACGGGGATGCCGAGCTCACCGCAGAGCTCATACATACGCATCGCTTTCGGGTGGTCCGGGCGAAGCTGCTGCACCGCAGGGTGCATTTTGTACGCGACGGCGCCTCGGGCGACGGCGTCGCGTAGGTTTCGCTCCGCGCCGGGGGCCATCGGATGAATGGCGGCGGCGGGGAGGAGTTTCTCGCAAGAGTCCCCGACGGTGATGTAGGCCTCGGTGTTCGCCGACGAGAACGGGAGATCGATGGCCAAGATGATCGAACGCTCGATGCCGAGCTGCGCCATGGAACGTTCGAGGGCTGGCCCCGTATGGGTGGCTCGCATTCCATCTTTTGAAAGGGACCCGATGGAGAGGTCGTGGCGCATCTCTTTCATCGACCCCGAATCGAAGTTCTTGTTCATATACTCTTCGAGTTCGAAGGGTATCTCGGGGTCGAGGTAGAGGTTGGCCACCGCATCTGCTTGTAGGTCCACTCGGCCCGTTGGCACATACGTAAGCGCCAAATGCGAATGAATATCGAGGATGGGCCCGACGTTCTCTGAGAGACGGTATTCGCCGTCTGCGTTGCGGGAGATGTATTTGCTTTCGCTGAGGCGCTGCTTCACGCGAGGACTCTACCAGCAAATGCCCCCTTCATTTCAGATGATCCGACGGACCCCGCGCTCTGGCCCGCCTCAAGCTCCGTGCTACGCTAAGCGCGTGAGTTCCAAGCGCCCACTTTCGACCTTCGGAATCATCCTCGCCCTCCTCCTCAGCGGCGGGATGGGCTTCTACGCGTCCACGGCGGATGCCTGCCCTCGGTGCAATCGCGAGGGGTTTCAGGTGAGCATCATCGAAGGCGCCTTCGAGCACTTTCATCCCATCACCCGCACTCTTCGAGTGCTCGTGGAGAGCAGCGAAGGCAGCTACCAGGAGTCGATACTCGTCCCCGGCAGCGTTCGGCCTCGGCGTGGCGATGAAATATTGCGGTGGAGCCAGATCGACCGAGGCGCGAGCGTCGAAGTCGAAGTCGAAGAGTCCGGGCTCGAGCGGCAGGTCACCGCCGTCCGGCTCCAGTAGCGCTGCTTACTCTTCCTCTTCCTCACAGAGGTCCGGCGGAAGCACACCCATCGCCAGGCTGCCGAGGCGAGCCGGAGCGATATTCCATTCTACGCCCGCGCTCATCGCGTCACACGGGACGCCGTTGTCGTCGCTCGGGCGAGAGAGGACGTCGGCGAGGGTGTCGATTCGACGCGCAAGGATGTCGTACTGCGGGGTGCCTGGGCAGATGCCTAGCGTTCGTGCGGACTGAAGCATCTCTTGAATCTTCCAACGTCCCGAGAGCTGAGCGCGACCGCTCATTTCCGTCCCCTCGCCAATCCCGACGACGAGCCTGGCGTCCGTCAGCTTGACGCTGATGCCGATAGCGGCGGACGCGAAGTTAAACGGGACGTTGTCTTCGAGGGCAACGACGAGAACGCCGTTCGTGACGTAGGCATCATTGGCGAGGACCACCGGCGTCTCTGGGTCGCCATCGTAGAAGTTCTCTTCGCGGGGGAAGAGCCAGTCGTTGCCGTCCCAGGTTGGGAACGGTTTCCGTGTCATTCCGTCGAGCTCGTAGGCGCCAAGCTCCACGACGGTGTGCTCCGAGGGCTCCGTCTCGTCCGCTGTGCCGGCGAAACCGTAGACCGATTGCAGCACGGCAACCTCCACGCGAGGGTCGTTCGCTTCGCCGTTGTAGCCTCGGACCCGCAAGACAAGAGCGCCGGTACCTTGGGTGCTGGCCTCGCGTGCGGTCTGGTCAAGCTCCGGCGCCGTTGCGTTGACGAGGTCAAAGAAAGCTCCGCCGAAGGCGTTGTCGATGCCGCCCTCGCCATCGATCTGAGGAGCCGACTCCTCTTCCCGCGGCTGGCATTCGACGAGGGGTACGGGAGGAAGCGAGCAGAGACCATCGAGGTTTCGCCCGATGGTTCGCCAACGTCCGCCGTCCTGCCGGAGCGTCAGCTCATGGAGGCCAATGACCCGTTCATCGCCGGACGTGTCCACGCCGTCGGGACGCTGGGGGAAAACCATCCCTTCGCCATCGCAGCCGTTCTCGATTGGAGGTCCGCCGGCGTCAAACACATCGACGGCTGCCGGTACATCCGGCAACTCGGGAACGTCAGGCGCTCCTGCCTCCATGTCTTCCAGCTCTTCGACCAAAGAGGGGTCGAAGACCTTGCAGGCCGTGAGCAGGACGAGGAGTGAGAGAGAAAGGCAGCGCACCGTGCCTCCAGTGTAGATCAACTGGTCGCAAACGTCTCGTTTCGCAACGAATCGGCCCGCCGCCCGTAGAGAAAGCCCTTCCGCTCAGCCGGCACGAAGCTTCTGAAGCAGGTCTTGCACACGTGGTTCGGCTCGAAAGGCCGCCCCGAGGGTCTGAGCGTGACGAATAAGCCGCTCCTCGATGGAAGCTCGTTCGCGGCCATTTTCCGTCAACGCACGCGTCGCATCTGCCCGAGCCGTGGCTCTCTCCGCTTCCAGCCGGTCCAGTCGCTCTCGAAGCGCCGCGAGCTGAAATGCGAGGTCTGTCTCGCCCGAGGCCTGGTGCGCCTCAAGCCACTTTCGGTAGTGACCCCGTGCATCCGCGAGCACATCCAAGGACTCCGGGACCGGCGCGTCCGGGCTGTTGCGGTCGAGATCGATGAGCTGGGCGAGAGCGCTTTGATACGCCCGGGCGTGCTCGACGCCACGTTTTCTCTCCCGGGCCCGAGAAAGATCCTTCGCGAGCGTCTCCACCGCGTGGCCGACGCGCTCACGATCTCTATTCATCGACTCCGAGTGGTCGACCATGCCTCGTTCGATCTTCGCGCCTTCTTGTTGAAGCGCCATGAGTCGACCGAGACTCGCGTGAAACTCCGCCAACGTCTCTCCAAGATCGCTTGGGGGTGCGTCGCCGTAAATGCGCTCGACCATCTCCCGGTAGAGCTTCACCCGCGACTTCCAGCGCTCGATCGGCGAGGGAGTCGCCGTTCGGCTTTCCGTCGTGAACACGGACACACGACGAACCCGCTTCGCGCCGTCGCTGGCCATCTCGCTGAGGCGGGCGACGACCACATGAGCGTCCGATGGTCGCGCGTCAGCGTCCTTCGCGAGGAGTTCGTTGACGAGCTCGTCGAAGGCGGGAGGGCAGTCTGCAATACGGTCGCGCAAGCGCGGCGGCGGCGTCTCCAGGTGGTGCAAAATGTAGCCCGCAAGTGACTCGGATTCGAACGGGAGCGAGCCCGTCGCAGCCTCGAAAAGCACAACGCCGAGGGAGTAGAGGTCCGAACGCATGATCACACGCTCGCGGTCCCGCAGGCGCTCCGGCGCCATATAGCGCGGGCTGCCGATGATATCTCCGCCCGTCAGACGCGAGTCGTTGAGCGCCAGCGAGATGCCGAAGTCGACGATCTTGACGACGGGTTGCCGGTCGTCGCTCATGCAGACGAAGAGGTTCTCCGGCTTGATGTCTCGGTGAACAACATCGAAGTCGTGAGCGCGACTGAGTCCGCGAGCGCACTGGAGACCGAGGCCGACAAGCTCGCGTATGGGAATCGCTCTGCGTCGCTGAATCACCTGGTCGAGGGGCTTCCCATTGAGCAGCTCCATGGCGATATACGGAACGTTGTCCACTGTCTGACCGACGTCGTACACCTCGACGATGTTGGGGTGCGCGAGCTGCGCCGTGCTCGCCGCTTCTCGTTCGACGCGCTCCCGAGCGTTCGCGTCGTGGGCGAAACGCTCATGCATCACCTTGATGGCGATGTCGTTGCCAACGCGCCATTGATGAGCCCGGTAGACCGTCGCCATTCCGCCACGGCCGATCACCTCTTCGATGCGAAAACGACCGCTCAGCTCCGACCCGATTCGCGGATCGGTGAGCTCGACAAGCGCAGTGCCATCAACGAGGCAATGGTTCTCGTCGCCGGTGTAGCGCAGTCGGCATGTTGGACAGGTTTTCATTCCCCGTGGAGAACTTTAGGACGCATCACGCGCAGCCGTCTAGTGCCGATGAAGCAGCGGCGTGATGCTGGCTCCCGAGAGCTCAGGCCCCGGCGGCCCCAATACGCTGAAGCAAGATGGCGCAGGCGTTGGCACGGTGACTCAGACGGTTCTTCTCCGCCAAGCCGAGCTCCGCCATTGTCTGCTCCCGTCCCACCGGCTGAAACACAGGGTCGTAGCCAAAACCGCTGCTTCCCCGGCGTTCGCGGGTAATTTCACCCTCCACACGCCCGCTACCTTCATAGACGACCTCCCCACTCGGCGTCACCAAGGCAAGGCAACACATGAAGCGTGCGCTGCGCGGGCCGTCGATGGCATCGAGAGCTTTGAGCAGCTTGTCGACGTTCTCCTCGTCGCTCGCTCCCTCCCCCGCATAGCGAGCGGAATAGACGCCTGGCGCACCGCCGAGGGCGTCGACGACGAGCCCGCTGTCATCGGCGAGGCAGGGAAGCCCCAAGATCGCAGCGGCGTGTCGCGCCTTCTTGAGTGCGTTTCCTTCGAAGGTGTCGGCGTCCTCGACGGCGGCCTCGAAGGGGTCGTAGGCATCAAGCCCATCGATGCGTACGTTCGTCTCTTTCAAAAGCTCACGGAACTCGACGACCTTTCCAGCGTTACCGGTGGCGACGACGAAGTGCGGGGGGAGTTGAGTCATATCGTTCATTTCCGTGGATTTCGAAAACTAGCAAAGCGCCGCGAGGTCAGCGCCGGCGGCGGCGATGGCTTCGGACTGCTTCGTGGAGAGTTCCTCCATGGCGCCGAGGCCTAGGTCCAAGAGCGTGTCGATGGTCGCGCGGGGCACCGGGGCGCCTTCAGCGGTGCCTTGAATCTCGACGACATCGCCAGCTTTCGACGCTACCACGTTGAGGTCCAGCTCGGCGTCGCGGTCTTCGAGGTAGCAGAGGTCGACGAGGGGGCGCCCAAGAGAGAGTCCAACGCTGATGGCAGCGACCTGCGCGCGGATCACTTTGGAGCCGATGAGGCCTCGCGCCTTGAGGTGGTGAAGCGCGAGCGCCGTCGCCACGAACCCGGCGGTGATAGAAGCGGTGCGTGTGCCGCCGTCCGCGTCGATGACGTCGCAGTCGAGGGTGATGGTTCGCTCGCCGATGCGAGAGAGGTCCACCGCCGCGCGCAACGAGCGACCGATGAGCCGCTGAATCTCCGCCGTGCGGCCACCGATGCTGCCATTGCGCCCTTCTCGTCGTGAGCGCCCAAGCCCCGCGCGTGGGTGCATCGCGTACTCCGCCGTGAGCCAGCCCTTTCCGCTTCCGCGCATCCAGCTGGGGCCACCTTCGGTGACGGACGCGCTGACGAGGACTTTGGTGCCTCCGCAGGTGTACAGAACCGAGCCCTCCGGGTTCGTCATCACCCCGGTTTCAATGGTGATGGGGCGGAGGGCGTCGTCGCTTCGGGCGTCGGGGCGAGGCTGAGTCATGGCGGGAGAGTACGAACGCCACGGTGAAGCGCAAGGGTCTTAGGAGGCCTTTGAATCGACCGTCGAATCCTCTACCCAGGCCGGCCACCAGAGGACGAAGCGCGTGCCCGCCTGACCGTCAGCGTTCTGACATTTGATGGTGCCGCCGTGGGCGTTGACGATCTGTAGCGTGAGCGGCAAACCGAGGCCCGTTCCGCTCTTCTTCGTCGTGAAGAAGAGATCGAAGACGTGCACTTGGTCGTCAACGGAGATCCCCACTCCGTCATCTTCCACGCTCACCTCGACGCCGTCCCGTAGCGCACGCGCGCGAAGCCAGAGATTGGTGCCGCCGGCCTCGCGCCCGTTTCGCAAGATGTTCAGGAGCGCTTGCCGCATCTGCGCTTCGTCGAGCCCCACGGGCGGCAGCCCTTCATCGACCTCGAGGTGAAGCTCGACGCCACTCATCTCCATCTCGCGGCGAACAAAGTTCGAAATCGACAAGAGAAAGTCCCCAACTTCTTCGGCCTCAATACGAGGATCCGGCACGCGCGCGAGGCTCAAGTATTCATCCGTGACAACGCGCAAACGCTCGATCTCTTTTTGAATTGCTTGCATCAATGCGCGGGCCTCGCCGGCTTCGTTCGGCAGCTCGTCCTCGAGCATCTCGACGTTCAGACCGATGCTTGAGAGCGGGTTTCGCACTTCGTGCGTGACATGGGCGGCCATGCGTCCGATGGCGGCCAAGCGCTCCGTGTCGATGAGGCGGCTCTTCGTCTCCAGCGCTTCGGTGACGTCGTCGGCGACAATGAGCACGCGAGGGTCACCTGGGTCCCCGAGCGGAGTCGCGACGACATCCACGTAACGCTGAGGTGAAGTCCCTTCGAGCTCTTGGGCTTCCAAAACCGCGCCGGGCTCGCCCTTGCGGACTCGTTTCACGGCATCGCCCAACCCTGGAAGAGATGCGAGAACACCTGCCGCGTCGAGGGTCGTGCCCGGCTCAACTCCCTCCACGGCGAGCACGCCCGGCGCCGCGCGATTGACGCTGCGCACGCTGTCCCCTTCGTCCACCACCATGACCGCGGCGCTCAGCCCATCCACGATCTGCTGCTGCAGGCGGTGGAGCTCGTCGAGTCGTTCGTCTCGCGCCGAGAGCGCGGCGACCATCGCCTCGAAGTCGATGGCGAGACGGCCCAGCTCGTCTTCCCGGCGTGAGATCGGCTCCTGCGGAGACAGGTCGCCCTTCCCAAGCGCAGCCACGCGTTCCTGCAGACGAGGCAGCGGCCCGAGCAGGCGCTGTGACCAAAAGGTCATGACGATGCCCAAGACGAAGGCGAGGATGGTCAGGATCCCCAGCACCAACGCCGACTGCTCTTCTTGCTCTTGAACGCTCGCGCTGATCCCGTTGATGCAGTGGAGCAGCGACGTGTAGGCGTCGCGAATCTTTAGGCCGACCTCGGCCTCTCGGGCGTTCACCTCGTCGGCGACGGCTCCGGCCTCTTCGCCGGCGTCCATGCGAAGGAGGACGTCGTCGTAGATCACCGCGAGCTCATCAAAACCGACGCGGACCTCCTCGAACGCGCTTCGTACGCTGACCAGGCCTTCTCCTCGGTCGACGCGAGCGGCAAAGCGTTCAGCGGTGCCTAGGTGATGCTCAATTCGGCGAAGCGTCGAAGGTCGGAAATGAAAGTTGGCCCGAAAGAGCTCCGCGGCTTCGAGGTCCCCTTCCATGGCGCGGATGACCGTCGGACGAAACACCGCCTGCTGCGACTTCGCCTCAATGAGGACTCGCGCCAACGGGAGGTACCCATTCTGGAGAAGTCCCAGGTCCCTCGACGTACGGTTATGCTGCTGAACGCTCATCACCGCGACGGTGACGAAGCCGAGGGTCATCAAGGCAAACGCGAGGAAGATGCGCGTGGGTATGGAGAGTCGTCGCACAGCGCCTATGGATTGCGACCGAGGGCGCTCTCCACCCGCGGCGCCAACGCCGCGTCGGCAGCGATGGCCGCCGCGCCAGCAGCCGACGCATCGCGCCCTCGCCCAAGCGCTCGCAGGGCGCGCGCGCGGATCAGCTGGACCTCGCCGACGTCTTCGTGTCCCGCAATGAGCGCCGTGTCGGCTTCGTAGAGCGCTTTGTCGTTCTGATCCTTTGCCAGATACACCTGCGCGAGGAGCCGGTGACTCTGCGCGTTATGCGGGTCGACGAAGGGAGCCATCTCGCCAACGCGCAGGGCCTCATCCCACTCCTCCGCCTCGACCAAGATCGCCAGGAGCGCGGCATTGGAGGCGCGGTCGTGTTCATCGATATTCACGATCCGCTCCAAGGCGCTCCGCACGCCCGCGGCGTCGTCCTGTGCGCCGGCCACATCCCGAATGCCTTGCCACGCCTCGACGCGTTCGCTGTCGATGGCCGTCGCTGCGCGAAGCTCGGTGAGCGCCGCCGCCTGCTCCTGGCGACCGAGGGCCGAGCGCGCGAGAAGGAGACGAAGCTCGTACCCATCGCGGCCGCTCTCAACGATGGCCCGGATGTGGCGTTCCGCGTCGGCTCCTTCTTGCCGGGCGGCGTGAATGCGAGCCAACGTGAAGTGAGCGACGGGCTCCGCCGGCGTGATGGCGAGGGCCGCTGTGGCGGTCTGTTCGGCGCCAGCGGCGTCCCCCGAGACCAGCATTGCTGCGGCGTGAGCGGCCATCGCTGCCGCGTCCTGGGGGGCGGCGGCGGCGGCAGCGGCGCGGGCTTCGAGGTCTGTGTAGTTCTCAAAGTCGACGTTAAAATCGTTCGCACGAGCCGCGAGTCGCTGCGTCGCGTGAGCACGGAACGCGCGGTCGAGGGCGTTGACGTCCATGCCGAGCACACGCTGAAACACCTCTTCGGTGCGTTGCCCTGCGCCCCACGCCCGGAGCATCCGAACAACCTTGTCGAAGCCGTGCTCCTCCGCGATGTACTTCACGATGCGAGTGCTCGCGTAGTACGCCGTCATCACGCCCATCGCGGAACGCGCGCGGGTGAAGGCGCGGTTCATAAGGCGGAGCGGCGGCAAGCGGTTCGACTGCAGCGCCTGGTAGAGAATATGGTCCATCTCGCGTTTCCACTCGGGGCGCGCGATGAGCGTTTCGTACTCTGCGAGGCCTTCCGTGAACCACCTCGGGACATGGTTTTGGGAGAGCTGAATATGGAAGACATGGGCGAGCTCGTGCCAGTCGATCTGTCCCCAGTTGAACGGACCACCCGCCGGCGAAATTGCCGTAATGACCTTCCCAAAGCAGACGCCCTGAACACCGAGGCGAGGCTCGCCGGTGGTGCGAACCGCGAAGTGGCCAGTGTCGCTGTAGAGCTCCACCCGGACGGGGCCTTCCGGCGTAAAATCATAGCGACGAACCATGTCGCGATAGGCGCGCGTGAGCGTCTGGGGCACGTAGCGCTCGAGGACTTCTCGTTCGTCGTTGTGAAAGCGGAACTGAAAAGGTCCCGATGGGACCGTGGTGTAGTTCTGGGGGATGACGTCGTCGTAGAGGTTGAGTGTGTTGAACACTCGAACGTTGAAGCGGTCGCGACGCCACGCAGAGTGGAGCGCCTCCAGGCCTTCCTCTTCGTCGCCCATACGCAACAGATTGAGGCCGAGTCGCGCGAGCGCACCGCCGTCGCGGCTGTTCAGCGCGATGGCCTCTCGGGACTGCGTCACGATGTCAGGATAGCGATGCTCCCACTCGGCAAATTCGCCGATGACCTCGTAGAACTCTGAGAACGTCCGGTGACGGCTGAACACTTCGCGGCGCGCAGCGTCATAGGCGCTCTCGTCATCGCTGAGATAACGGACGGCGGCGCGTGTACTAAGTGCCCGCAGGTCGTTGGGGTCGACGGCAAGGGCACGGTCGAGGTGCGCATCCGCGCCGGCGATATCGAGGTCGCGAAGGGCGATGCCCGCGAGGACGACGTGAGCCGCAACGAGCTTCGGGTTCACGGCGAGCGCGCGCGCGCAGAGGTCTTCGGCGGCGGCAAAGTTGTAGCTCTGTGCGATGCGAATGCGCGCCATCAGCGCCAAGGCTTCGGCATGGTTCGGGTTGATGGCGAGGACGTCACGGACGTTCTCTTCCGCGTGGCCCGAGTCGTACTTCGCGAGGAACACACGTGCCCAGGCGATGAGCGTTTCGATGCGCCCAGCCTGGGCGCGGAGTGATTCGCCAAATGCGTCGTTGGCGTCGCGCGCGGCCCCAAGACCCCAAGCGGCCATGCCTACGTAGGCGAGTCCATCGGCTTGATCCGAGATGCGCTCATCGTTGTAGGCCCCGATGAGCATCATGTAGGCGTTTCGAGCCTCCACGCGGCGACCTCGTCGACTATGAACGTGCCCCAGCACGAAATGAGCGCGATGAGCGTCTGCGTTCGATTCCAGCGGCGCGAGGAGCGCTTCGGCCTCGTCGAGTCGGCCTCGCGCCATGTGGGCTTCAGCGGCCAGGACCTTCGCGTTCATCGCCGCAGCCGTCGTGCCAGAGCTGAGTGCCGTCGCGAGGCGTACGGTCTCGTCATATTCGCCGGTCATGAAGGCGTGGCGCGCCGCCAGCCATCGACCGTTGTTTCCAAGGCCCGGAAGCGCTGCGGCGACCTCCTCATAGAAGCCGGCGCGAAACGCCTCCTCGGCGCTGGCGAGGTCGGTGATCGTTGGCGCTGTCCGCTCGGGCGCTGTGGCATCGGTGCTGGGCAACTCGGGGAGCGGTATCGCTTCAGCGCTCGCGGTGTCGCGCGGCCCCGATGGGGGCGACTCGGTACCTTCCCCCGATTCCGGCGTCTCACCCGAGCCTTCCTCGGGTGCGGACCGATCGCCACAAGAAGCGCCCATCGCGAGAAGAGCCAGGAGAAGAGACATCAGCAAACGCGCCCGAGACATGGGCAGAGCATAGCTGATTCCGGGGCTCGGGCCGCTTTGGGTTTTCGCGCGGTACGGGCGCCGCTTTCTCAACCTTCGCCGCCCTTCGAGGCGTCTGCACCTTGAATCGCCCATCGAGCGGTCGTAGCGTGCCCCGCATGAGTGAACATGCTCCAGAAGAGTCCGACGGCCCCGGCAACTTTGTCGCCGATCGCGTCCGCGCTGACCTGGCCTCGGGCGCCAAAGGTGGCCGCCTCCACACACGTTTCCCCCCGGAGCCCAACGGGTACCTCCACATTGGCCACGCCAAGAGCATCTTCGTGAACTTCACGCTGGCGGAGCTCCATGAAGACGGGCGCTGTAACCTGCGCTTCGACGACACCAACCCCGAGGCGGAGTCCACGGAGTTTGTCGACGCCATCATCAAAGACGTGAAGTGGCTTGGGTTCGAGTGGGACGGCGATGTGCGTTACACGTCCGAGTACTTCCCCCAGCTCTACACCTGGGCCGAACACCTCGTGGAGAAAGGGCTCGCCTACGTGGACGAGCGCGACCTCGAGACGATTCGTGCGACGCGGGGCGATTTCCATACTGAAGGCACTAACGCGCCAGCGCGCGATTCTAGTCCCGAAGAAAACCTCGCCCTGCTGAGGAAGATGCGCGCAGGAGAGATGGCCGATGGCTCGGCGGTGCTTCGCGCGAAGATCGACATGAAGTCGAAGGATCTGAAGCTTCGCGACCCTCTCATCTACCGAATCAAGAAGGTGCCGCACCATCGCACCGGCGACGAGTGGCCGATCTATCCGATGTACGACTGGGCCCACGGTCAGTCCGACGCCATCGAGGGCATTACGCACTCCGTCTGCACCCTCGAGTTCGTCAACCACCACGCCCTCTACGACTGGTTCCTGCAGGCCCTCGAAATCGAGCATCCCCCTGAGCAGATCGAATGCGCCAAGCTTCAGATTTCTTACACCGTGCTCAGCAAGCGACGCCTCAAACGCATGGTTGAAGAAGGCATCGTCGATGGCTGGGATGACCCGCGCCTACCGACGATCTCGGGGATGCGACGACGCGGATACACCGCGAGCGCCCTCCGCTCGTTCTGCGAGCGCCTCGGCGTCTCCCGAAGCGACGGGATCGTGGACATCAGCCTTCTGGAATTCGCTCTTCGGGAAGACCTCAACGCGAGCTCGCCCAGACGCATGGCGGTGCTCAAACCGCTCAAGCTCGTCATCACGAACTGGGACGAAGACAAAGTCGAAGAGTTCGAGCTCGACAACATCCCGAATGACGAGGGCGCGGGAAAACGAACGGTCCCCTTTGGTCGTGAGATCTGGGTCGACCGTGATGATTTCTTGGAGGAGGCGCCGAAGAAGTGGTGGCGTCTCGCTCCCGGGAAGGAAGTTCGACTGCGGGGCGCAGCCCTCGTGACCTGCAACGAGGTCATCAAAGACGAGAGCGGCGAGATCACCGAGCTACGCTGCACCTATGATCCCGAGAGCCCCGGCGGAACCGCCGGCGACGGTCGAAAAGTACGCGGCACCATCCACTGGGTGAGCGCAGCGCACGCCGTCGACGCCGAACTCCGGCTCTACGACCGCCTCTTCACCGCCGAAAACCCAATGGAGGGCGAGGATTTCCTCGCCCACCTCAACCCGGAGAGCCTCACAGTTCTCAAGGGAGCCAAACTTGAGGCCTCTCTCGGCGCGGCGACGGGCGGCGAGCGCTTTCAGTTCGAGCGAGTAGGGTACTTCGCCCACGATGAGGTGGCATCCACGCCGGAGGCTCCCGTCTTTGTGCGGACCATCGCCCTCCGAGACAGCTGGGCGAAGCTCGCCAAGAAGCTCAAGGCCAAGAGCTAAGGGTAGCTTAGTACGATATCCCGACGTATTTACTCGGGATTGTTTTTTCGGTATCTTGAAGGCGCCAGGCCTTTGATCCGGGTCGGGCGGCCCGTATCCTCCCGCCACGGATGCCGCGCACCCTTCAAATTGGCCAGCGAGTCAGCAGCTACCAAGTTGTCGCTGAGCTCGGTGCGGGCGGAATGGCGGAGCTCTTTCTCGGCGTGGACGTGCAGCGACGCCCCGTGGCCATCAAGGCTATCCGGCCCGAGCACACCCTGGACCGAGCGTTCATCGAGATGTTCCGCGATGAGGCCCACATCGCGTCCAAAATCGACCACGCGAACGTCGTTAAGCTGATCGAGACGGGTACGGCGGCGGGGAACCACTTCCTCGTGATGGAGTACCTCAACGGCGTCACCGTCTCCGCCCTGCTCCGCCGGCTCTACGAGATGGGCCGAACGCTCAACCCCCTCGCCGCCAGCGCCATTGCAATCCGGATGGGACGTGGCCTCCACGCCGCGCACGAACTGCGGGACGAAAACGGAACTTCCCTCAACGTCATCCACCGCGACGTCAGCCCTCAGAACATGATGCTGCTGAATAACGGGCATGTGAAGCTCATCGACTTTGGTATCGCCAAGGCAGCGGGACGAACGCACCGTACGATGATCGGCGAGGTCAAAGGAAAGCTCCGCTACATGGCGCCGGAGCAGATGACCGGACAAGAGATCGATCGGCGCGCGGACATCTACGCCCTCGGCGTGGTGCTCTGGGAGACTTTGGCGACGAGGCGTCTCTACGGTGCCGCCACGGACACCGAGGTCATGCTCCAAGCGACCAAAGGGGACATCTCACCCCCGGGCGCGTACGCGGATGTCCCCTTCGCCCTCGACCGAGTCGTCATGCGCTGTCTCAAGGTCAACTCCAGCGATCGCTACGACACCGCCCAGGACTTTGTGAACGCCGTCATCGAGGCTCTTCCGGAAGCGGGGCAAGTCACCGAAGCGACGCTCTCGCGGCTCGCCTGGGGAGTCGCTGGACGTGACTTTGACGAGCTTGCACGAACGCTCCCCATCGAACTGCCGACGCGAAAGACCATCGGCGGCGGACCAACCTCAGCCGCGATTCGAGAGCTGACGCAGATGCTCGACGACGACGTGGAGGCGACGGCCGTCGGTTCACTCGCCGATTACGTCAACGAACCGATCGGGCAGCCTCCACAGAGCCAGGCAGGAGGACACAAGTTTCAGCCCGGCTCCCTCAGGCCCGTCGCCGGCGCCCCCCAAAGTCCGCCCGCCGCTCCCCCTGCGCATGCGGCCCCGCCGGCACACGCACCTGCGCCTCGTCCGCCGGCGCCTCCTCCGCCGGTGACTGCAGCAAGCGACCCCTCGGCGGTTCAAACCTGGGCGCTTCGGGCCCTCTTCGTCGTGCTTATGCTCGGCTCCGCGGCGCTCGCATACTTCGTCACAAAGTCGCTCTAACCAGCACCTTCGCCGAGCACGCGCTCAGCTCAAGAGCAGAAGAGCCGCGAGCACGAGAACGGCACCCGCGAGGAGTCCAAGGAGAGCAACGCCTGCGAGCATCGCGCCGCTCATTCGCATGGGCGCCGGAGACTGAGGAACCGGCGGAGGCACCGCCGCAGGGGCAGGGAGTGGCGCCATCGCAGGCGAAGCGGGCGCCGGCGGCCGTGGAACGAACGCCGCAGGCGTGGTGGCCTGCGGAGTCCGCCGTGGTGGTGGTGGTGGCGGCGCGAGGGAGACCTCGCGGCTGGCGGTGCCAAACTGCGCCGGTTTCGTCAGCGCGCGAAGCTTGGTCCGTTCGTCCTCGTCGAGGACTTCGTAGAGCGTGGCCACGGCGATGGCTCCGTCCTCCGCTTCGGCGACGTACTCGGGCGCCGAAAAGATGGCATCGGACACTGAAAAACGCGGCGCCATGCTCGCCGCAGGGAGCGTGCTTGAGTCCGCGAATTCGTCGTCGACGGGCTCCGTGTAACGGTTGTAGATGTCCTTGAGCTGGTCGTCGGTGAATGGGCACTTGGCGCCCTGACCGAGACGCTGGGCCCGCTCATCGAGGATGGGTCGACGTACGGCCCAGAGGAGCCCGCCCAGCTGCGCGTGGTCGACCGTGGAAGCCTGAGGGAGCGCCTGCCGGAGCTGCTGTCGGAAGATCTCAGCGCTTGCCGGCCGCTCGTCTAGGTTGGACGCGAGGGCCGACATGATCGCACTGTCCAGCGCATGGGGAATCGAAGCGAACGCCCCAGGCGGAGCAAAGTTCCCTTCACGAATTCGCGTCATCACCTCGACGTCGCTCTTCCCCTGAAAGAGACGACGCATCGTGAGCATCTCCCAGGCCAAGACGCCCAACGAATAGACGTCCGCCCGGCGGTCGATGTCCGAGCGAAGCAGTTGCTCCGGCGCCATGTAGCGCAGCTTCCCTTTCAGCCCGCTCCCTGCCGCAGTGACATGCAGTCGGTCGCGGGCTTTCGCGATGCCAAAGTCGATGAGCTTCATGTCGCCGCCAACACCGAGGAGTACATTCTGAGGGCTCACGTCGCGGTGGATCACGCCGAGGAGCTGGCCGTTCTCATCCGGCGTCTCGTGCGCTGCGTGCAGGCCAGAGCAGATGGCGGAGAGAATGCGAACGCTGACCTCCGGCACAAGACGCCGCGAAGCCTCAGCCAGGGACGCGAGGAGCTCCGAGAGCGCGACGCCGAGCACGTGCTCCATCACGAGGAAGTAGGTCCCGTCGTCTTCGCCGAGCTCCTCAATTTTCACAACGTGCGGGTGATGAATTCGCGCCGCGATGCGCGCCTCGTCGATGAACATCTTTACGAAGCTGTCGTGTGCGGCGAGATGCCTCTTCACCGCCTTGATCACCACATGACGCGTGAACCCCGCTGGGCCGCGACGCGTGCCCAAGAAGAGATTCGCCATGCCCCCGGATTTCAGCCTGGCCGTGATCTCATATGCGCCAAGGGTCTGTCCGACTTCAATCATCGTGGGTCGAGCGTGGTCATAGGGTCACGCTGACGGCCATCTTACTACGAGCGCCCGCTAAGTTCTTCTTTGATCGTGCGAAACTCGAGGCCAAAGCGCGCTAGGTACTTTCGGAGCCGATCGGCGTCGTTGACGGACGTGCGTTTCTTCCGGCTCTCGGCGAAGAGGATTCTCCCGGCGGCGCTGAGCGAGGGGGCTGACTCACAAACGCACAGAACGGCCTCCAACTGGGCGGAATCGAAGCGATCCAGAGGCTCTGCGACTACCTTTTCGACGCGCCCACCGCCTTCGGAGCTCCCCCAGCGGCTCTCGAGCCGCGTCACCTCCGCCTCCACATCGGGCGGGCCGAGGCGCGCTCCGTCGGCGAGGGTCCCCATGCGCCGAATCGCGGCACCAAAGTCGCGAAAATTCCGAGGCCACGGGGCGGAGTAGGCGAAATCCAAAAACCGTCGTCGTCCCTCCGCATTGAATCGAAGGGCCCTCCCCAAAGCCGAGCCCACCCGCTCCAGCTCGAACTCAAGGTTGGGTTCAATGTCCTCGCGGCGGGCGGCGAGCCCAGGCAGCTCGAAGGTCCAGAGGTCGAGACGCGCCAAGAGGTCTTCTCGGAACTCACCTTTCCGTACACGCTCGTGAAGCGTCCGGTTGGTCCCGGCGATGAGCTGAAAGCGGCTGCTCTCTTCCCGGTCTGAGCCCACGGGCAAGAACGTCTTTTGTTCGATGGCGCGAAGAAGCATCGCTTGCTCATCGAGACCGAGCTCCCCCACCTCATCGAGGAAGAGCAACCCTCCGTCCGCCGTTTTCAAGAGCCCCGGGCGGTCCTTCTGCGCGCCGGTGAACGCGCCTTTGCGATGGCCAAAGAGCGCGCTCATCGCTTGGTCGCCGCGAATCGTGGCGCAGTTCACCTCGACGAGGGGGCCTTTCAAACCGCGGCGCTTCTTGAGCTGGTAGATACGCCGCGCCAGGTCACTTTTGCCCGCGCCCGTCGGACCGAGCAAGAGCAGTGGATCCGTCGATGCCTGTGCAACACGCTCGATGCGATCGATCATCGCGTTGAACGCTTCGTTCTTCGTTTGAATTCCTCCCTTGAGGAACGTCGTCCCTTCTTGGCGCTCTGCCTCAAATCGACGGGCGAGCAGATCGTAGCGAGCGAGGTCGAGGTCGATGATCGAGAATTCGCCGTTTCCTCCGGTACCACGCGGGCGCGGCGGTGACGTCTGAAAGAGACGACCAGGAAGACGCCCAGACTCCGTCAACAAAAAGAGGCAGATCTGCGCGACGTGCGTACCCGTCGTCATGTGGACGAGGTAGTCCTCCTCCGCGCGAAACTCGTACCCTCGGACGAAGTCGTGGAGCGCCCCATACACCGCTTCGAAGTCCCACGGGTCACCGAGCACAATAGGGACGCAGCGAACCTCAAGGTCCGGCGCCACCTCTGCGATGTCGCTGGCGACGCCGCGCATGAGTTTCTCGAAGCGTTCTTCGTACAGAATCTCGAAGCGCGTGAAAGGCACCTCGTCGTGCTGCGCAGCCGCGATGGTGGGTCGCCATCGGTCCCACCGCGAGGCGGAGCGGCCGCCGTCGAGGTTGGTCCCCAAGAAGCCGATCAGGACGTTGTCGCGGGCCATGGCGGGAGCATCCTCGATCGCCAACAAGAGGCCAAGCTCCCTGTATCCCAAAGTTCACGTTCTGTGATATCCACAGCGGTTTTTTGACCATTTTGAACTCGGCACGCTTCTTCCAAGAGACTCAGCCCATGCGACGCCTTTCCTTCCTTTTCGTCCTTCCCCTCCTTTCGGTCCTCCCCGGCTGCACCGGCATGTTCACCGTCGGGCCAAGACGCGTCGTCGTCGCTTCGTCGAACGTCGCACGAGCCGACGTGCAGCTCGCGAGTCAGGAAATTCGTCGCGTTCATGGCTGGCGAACGCTCCTCGGCAACGATGGCTCATCGTGTCTCGTCGACGTGGACCTTCGCTTCGTCCTCGATGTCTCCGGACGGCCCATTCGCGTCGCGGACAGCGGGGACCTCTTCATCGTCGGGCTTCATGGTCAGCGGCAGACGGTCATCGCCGACGAGCGCATCACCGCCGCCGCCACCCTGGCGGCGGAAGTCGAAGTTCGGACGCAAGCCATCGCGGGATGGCGAACGGCCCCCACGACCGCCGGCACCGACGTTCTCATCAGCGCGCAGCCCTCCGTTGTCGTCGGCGAGGAAGGTGAACCGATTTGCGTCGCGCCGAGCGGCGACCTCTACGTGGCCACCGGGGACGAACGCTTCGCTGTGGACGGGAGCGCTTTTGGGAGCGCCCGCGTCGAGTTCAACGTGAACGTCGACATCGAGCTCGACATCTCCGTGCTCGCCGGTTACCGCGTCGTCGATGCGGGGTCCGCGGAGAAGGTCCTCGTCAACGGACAAGGGGAGCTCCTTGTGGACGACGCTGGCTACTTCGTGCACGTCGACGAGTCGGGGGAGCCCTTCACCATCCAAGGCGGGGTACGCATGGCCCTCAACCTTCAGCTGCCCAGCGTCACCGCCATGCTCGCCGGAGCCCAGATCGATGCGGGGGTAGGAGTCGACGACAGCATCGGCGAGGCCTTTGCCGGTGCGCCCGCGGCGCCCGCAGCGCCCGCAGCGCCCGCACCTTTCATCGCAGCCCCCGCTGTCGCAGCCCCCGCCTCGCCGCAGGTCAACGCGCGCATCAACGCGGAAGTCGACGTTCAAGTGGAAACGCAGGTGGACGTGCAGGTCGCCGTCGCGATCCCGACCGCGGGACAGCCCGGCGCCGACGCGCAGCACGTGGGTGGACCGACGGGCGTAAGCGCCGTGGCCGGTGGCCGCGCCAACTTCAATATGCTCGTCCAAGGTGAAGTCCGCGTCGACGGGTTCCGCCTCGGCCTTGGAGACCTTGGACCCATCGCCCCGCTCACTGCGCACGCGCGCACCGACGCCCTGCAGACCTCTCCAGCGATTCGTGTGCACGCCGGCCTCGAACACGCCCAGCTTCCCCGCGCCGGAGGAGAGACGAACCTCGTCGTCGAGGTCGAAGGCGGCCCAGCCCCGAGCCAGAGTCAGACGAAGGTCCGCCTCCACCTCGTCATCGACCGCTCCTCGTCGATGCAGTCTTCTTGGGGCGACGTCCTCGCCGCCGCGGAGTTGCTCGTCGGCGAACTCAACGTCGACGATTCCATTCAGGTCGTCGCATACGGCACAAATGTCCAAGAAGTGCTGCCACTCCAGCGCGCCGGAAATGGTCGCGCCGCCATCTCCGCGCTCCGCCGCATCACCGTTGGCGGCGGAACCAACATCGAGGTCGGTCTACGTGCAGCCTACGACGCCGCCGGCGCCCAGGCCCTCGTCGGCAACGAACGCTCCCTCGTCATTCTTCTCTCCGACGGCGTGCCCAACGGCGGCGCATACACGGCGGACGCGCTC
>JBGCFM010000227.1:0-9642 GCA_045106895.1 Polyangiales bacterium
GGCGATGCGGCCGTAGGCTTCGCTCTCGTCTTGGTTGACGGGCCAGTTCACGCCTCCGTCTTCGGGAACAGTCCGGAGCAAGAGGTCTTCGTCGATGTTGTCGGTGTTGTGCAAGCGGCGCCAGAGCACCTGCCACTGCTCCGCGACGAGGGCGCCAAGCCACGGAAGCGAACCGACGGCGACTTCGTTGTAGATGTGGGTGCCAAGCCATGGGTACTCGGCCCAGGCGTGCGCATAGAGGTCGCCGCCGACGACGTCTGGCGAGCCTTGAATCATCGCCACGGCGGAGATGAGCGCCATGCCTTCCATCGGGACGTTCGCCTCGATGGGCGTGCCCATGCTCTCGCTCAGCACTTGGGCGAGGGCCGGAAATGGGCCCGCCCCGTCGACACCAAAAACGATGTCTTGATCGATGGTGATAAAGTAGTCGGCGTACTGGTCGACGGGGAAGTCGTCGTTCTCCGGGCCGTCGACCTCGAAAGCGCGAGTTAGGATCGTCGTGTCGTAGCTTTGGTCTGCGATGCTGTGGCTGCAGACACCCAGGAAGAACGAGACGGCACGCTGAGCTTCGGTGGAGCTGTAGTCGCCCTCGTAGGTGCCGCGAAGGTAGTCGAGAAAGGCGAGGCGAAAGCGCGCCCAGTGCGCGAACTCGCCGTACGGGTGGTCGATGGCGTAGCCCGAGTCGGGAAACATGGAGCCGTTCTCGAAAGCCGCGACGTTGTCAGGGTTGTCGAAGAGATCGCGCAGTTCGCCCGGAGGCAAGAAGGCGTGGGCGAGCTGGGAGATGTGGGCGTGGGAGTAGGTGCCGTTGGCGCTGGCTTTGGGCGCCCAGGTCAGAGCGGCACAGGCGAGCATGAGCGCAGCGAGAGGGCGAGCGCGTTGGAGCATCGACATAAGGGCACGGTACACTGAGGTCGGAGGCTGGCCAAGATCGCCCCGCGCGAAGCTGGGGTCCGAACCCTCGTCGTGCTAAGCGAGCGCCATGGAAATGGACGCTGAATCGCTCCTTCGACGAGTCGCCAAGACACTCGACCTTCCCCTCGCCGGCGTGCGCGCGGTGGTGGCGCTCCTGGCCGAGGACGCGACGGTCCCTTTCATTGCGCGCTATCGAAAAGAGCGCACAGGTGACCTCGACGAGGTGCAGATCCGCGCCATCGAAGAGGAGTACGCCAAGTGCGTTGCGCTGGAGGAGCGCCGCGCGGTGATCCTTCGAACCATCGAAGAGCAAGGTCAGCTCACGCCGGAGCTTCGCAAGGCGCTCCTCGCCGCGAGCACGCGAAACCAGCTGGAAGACCTGTACCTGCCGTACAAGAAGAAGCGCAAGACACGCGGAAGCGTCGCCAAGGAGCGAGGCCTGCAGCCTCTGGCGGATCTCATCCTCACGCAGAGCTTGAACGCTAATCCTATCAGTGCTGCGCGGGGGTATGTCGACGCCTCCAAGGAAGTCCCCGACGTCGCCGCCGCGCTCCAAGGCGCGCGGGACATCGTCGCCGAAGTGATATCGGAGAACGTCGCGGCGCGTTCGACGGCGCGCGAGATGTACCGGCGCGGCCAGGTGTGCGCGAAGGCGGCCCGCGGCAAGAAGGACGCGCGCTCGAAGTTTGAGCAGTTCATCGGCTCCGAAGAGCCCGTCACGCGCATGCCTTCGCACCGGCTCCTCGCGGTGCTTCGCGGCGAGTCCGAGGGCTTCCTCAAGATGCGCATCACCATCGAGACGGAGCGCCTCGCGGCCCGCATCCTCCCGGCGCTGGGGCTTCGGAAGCACTCGTCGTTCCGCAGCGAACTGGAGGAGGCGACGCGAGACTCGCTCACGCGGCTCCTCGGCCCAAGCGTTGAGAAGCAGGTGCGCAAAGAGCTGGAAGAGAAGGCCCATGTCGAAGCCGTCGATGTATTCGCCACGAACCTCGAGAGCTTGCTCCTCGCCGCGCCGCTTGGAGAAGCGCCGGTGCTCGGCATCGACCCGGGTCTACGCACGGGCTGCAAGTGCGCGATGGTCGACGGCACCGGCCGCTTTCTCGACTACCAGACGATCTTTCCCGATCGACGCGAAGCCGCTGCGGCGCTCGTCGCGCTGGTCCGTAAGCACAAACCCGTGGCCCTCGCGGTGGGGAACGGAACCGGCGGAAGAGAAGCCGAAGTCTTCGCGCGGCGTGCGCTCTCCGAGGCAAAGCTCGAAGCCATCGTCGTGAGCGTGAACGAGTCCGGCGCCAGCGTGTACAGCGCGTCGGACATCGCCCGCGAAGAGCACCCGGACCTGGATCTGACGGTGCGCGGCGCTATCTCCATCGCGCGACGTCTGCAGGACCCTTTGGCGGAGCTCGTCAAGATCGACCCGAAGGCCATCGGCGTCGGTCAGTATCAGCACGACGTGGACCAGAAGCTCCTCGCCGCAAAGCTCTCCCAGGTCATCGAGAGCTGCGTCAACCGCGTCGGCGTTGAGCTCAATACCGCCAGCGGCGCGCTACTGAGCCATGTCGCCGGCGTGGGACCGTCATTGGCGAAGAAGATCGTGGCGCATCGCAAGAAGCACGGTCGCTTCACCGGGCGCGCGGACCTCGCGAAGGTCAAAGGCATCGGCCCGAAGGCCTTCGAACAAGCCGCGGGATTCTTGCGCGTGCGAGACGGAAGCCATCCCCTGGATGCCTCGGCGGTTCACCCGGAGCGCTACAAGCTCGTCGAGAAGATGGCCAAAGACCTCGGCACGTCCGTTGATGGCTGGCTACAAAATCCCGCGCTCATGACGCCGCAAAAACTGCAGAGCTACGTCAGCGAAGACGTCGGCGCGGCGACGCTGCGTGACATCGTCGCAGAACTCGAGAAGCCCGGCCGCGACCCCCGCCAGAGCTTCGAGGCGCCGGAGTTTCGCGACGACGTGAACAAAGTCTCGGACCTGCGCGAAGACATGATCCTCGAAGGCGTCGTCACCAACGTCACGCACTTCGGCGCCTTCGTCGACATCGGCGTGCACCAAGATGGACTCGTGCACATCAGCGAGCTGGCCAACCACTTCGTCGCCGCGCCGAGTGACGTGGTGAAGGCGGGGGATCGCGTGAAGGTGCGCGTGCTCGGCGTGGATGAAGGGCGCGGACGGATCAGTTTGAGCGCCAAGCAGGTTTGAGGCGCAGACACGCACGCAGGAAATCCGTATGGTGGGGTCATGCAGAACCCGCGAAGCACCCGTAACCGCGCCAACCTCGGCATACTCGCCGCGCTTACTCTGAGTATCGGCTGCGGCGACGACATGACGCTGGGCGGGGATGATGCAGGCGCCGATGTCTTCGTGGTTAGTGAGGATGCAGCGAGCGACGCAGCAGCCCGCGACGCAGCAGCCCGCGACGCAGCAGCCCGCGACGCAGCAGCCCGCGACGCAGGGCCCGACGACGCAGGGAACGATGCCTCCACAGCACCCACGTGTGACGATATCGAGCGACCCCCTTTGCTCAACCGAACGACGCTGAGGACCTCTTACACCGAGCTGAATGAGGGTCATCCCTTTGGCACAAGCAACGACACAAATGCCCGTGCAACGTTTCATATCGGCGCATCTGCAGAGATCTCTGGTTTCAGCACTCCCCAAGAGAACTTCTACCGAATACTGGGGTTTGTGCCGTCGCCTTCGAGCCTCAACGCTTCGCATATCGTCACGGTTTCAATCAGCGAATGCCCGGGAGATTTCACGAGCACCGCGACCTGTGTTGTGCAGGTGTCACCGATGGGATTTAGCCAACTTCGGGTCACGACGAACCAGTCTGAAACGAATCCAACTGTCTGCGTCATCGAAGCGAACAAGGTCTACTATTTGAATATGATTCATGACCGCTTTCCATTCGATGACATCCCAGGCCGATGTTCGAACGAATCGAATCAAACCTGCACGGTCTTCTTCAGTGAAACGCTGGACCAGCAAGACCGCTAGTACCGCGTTCCTGCATGTAAGATGATGTGGGGTCTTGCGAGGCTTCATGAACGACACTTCGTGCGAGCGCAGCAGACGCGAGCGCAGCAGACGCGAGCTCAGACAACACCTGCCCCGGACCATGGCTCGTTACTCTTGTTCACCGCGAAGGAGACACAGGCCCGGAGCTTTGGCGTTTTTCCCTTGGGGGCAGCGAAGCCCGCCGCTGCGTGCCTCGCGAGGCTCTCCTGCTCCCAGCTGATGCACTCGACGCGGAACTCATCGACGAGAACGTGGCCATCGTCGCTGGCATCGGCGGCGTGACGCTGGTGGACGTTGCTCTCGGTCGGTCCCTTGGGACCTTTGAGCCACCGAGCGATGATATGCAGGATGTGCAGACTCTTGCCTTTGGCAGTACAACAAGGATCGGGGCCGTGGCGTGGCGACGCGAAAATCGAGTGACGCATCTTGTGGCGTACCCCCAGGACGGCGAAGCCATAGCCCTCGCACTGCCGGAAGAGGGTGATTGCCGGGGCCCTCTGCGTATGTCGTCTTATCGCGGGGAGGAGCTCGCTACGTCGCACTCCTTTTGCGATGAGCTCTTCGCCTTTAATCCAAGCAACGGGATCCGAGAGATGGATACAGACCTTCCCCAGACCATCGCGATGGACGCGTTTCACACTCTGCCCGACGGGACGAGCGCCGGTGCCAACTCTGTGATTGTCAGACTTTGGACGCCAGGGGAGGAGCGCCGCTCCATGACGGCGCTTTGTTCGGCGCGGGAGGCGGCGCCGGACCCCTCGAATGTGGATGCGATCTTCGTTCGCTGTGAGGACCAGCTGATGCGCTATGACTTTGCCGAAGAAGCGCTCAGCACCCTCATCGGAGGAAGCGTCGAAGAGCTGAACCTTGATGTCCTCTCGTTGGGAGTGAGCGGAGAGCGTTGAGGTGGGCCCGGTGGACGTGAGGTGTCTCACCGAGATGTGACGTTCGTTTCCGTATCTGAAGACCACGCCAACATTTGAGATTTCCTCAATCGTGATTGCGAAAGTAGAACGAGCATATGCCCAAAACCACACCGATCCACCTTACTTTGGAGAACCTTCTCCAAACATCGCTGCCGTCTCTAGCGAACGTAGAATACATGCACCAGCTCCTCGTCGTGGAGGAGGCCTTGGCACATTGTGGATGCGAGCCGTGAGGACTTGGCGGACGCGTTGGTGGACGGTCTGCACGTGCGGGTGCGCGGGCTTGCTCGCTTGCGTTTGGGGATTCTAAAGAAGTCCGCTGAGGCCATCGGCGAAGCGATCGATGAGCTAGTCGCGGCTCATGCCGGTGAGTCCGTTTACGGGTACCAGACCACCCTTGCCCTTCATATGTTCGGTCGTGCCGACGCTGCGAGTGAGCTTAGCGAACGAGGAAACGAGCTGCGAAAGCCGGCGACGGAACTGTTCGATGCCGCCTTCGGCGAAGGCGACGTGCGTTCACTGAACAAGCACCTCGAAGCCTTGGTGGAAGCAGGATACGAGGGCGCTGTACTTTGAGTGCTCTGAGAGGCGGCGAAGTGTGGCGCCGAGGAGCGAGACGAATTTTTCGCGGGCTTCGGCTTCCTTGGCGTTGTCCTGCACTTCGGCGTGGGTGAGCACTTCTTCGTCGCCGAGGCCTGCGGCCTTGTTGGTGATGCAGGAGATGCCCAAGATGCGCGCGCCCATATGGCGGGCCGCTACGACCTCGTTGACGGTGCTCATGCCGATGGCGTGGCCTCCAATGGTGCGGAAGTAGCGAATCTCCGCCGGTGTTTCGTACGTTGGCCCAAGGACGCCGACGTAGGTGCCGCGCCGAAGGGAGAAGCCAAGGGCCGCTGCGCCTTCGTCGGCGAGTTCCATCAGTCCACGGTCAAAGGTCTGAGTCATGTCGACGAAGCGAGGTCCCAAGGAGTCGTCGTTCACGCCGACGAGGGGATTCTTCGCCGTAAGGTTGATCTGGTCTTCGATGAGCATGAGGTCACCGAGCGCATAGGACATCCTGAGCCATGGCACCTTCGGGCACGTCGACGAAGAGCGTGAAGGCCAGCGCCGCTGCGGTGACAGCGAGCGTCACGAGTCCGTCAGACGCCATCTTGAAGAAGCGGCGACGCGTTTACGAGGCGGCTCGCCACCGCACCCCAGAGCGATGGTCAGGGGCTACCCGGCAGTGGTCTGCGCCAGCCGAACTCTTTCTGAATCCGACGAAGGAACGACGAACCGCACTGATGGGGCCGCCCTGAAAGTCCGCGACGAACGCGTCGACGGCAGCGAGGGAGCTCATGTCGACGAGGGCAAGGTGCACGGAGTCGTTGCGCGTTTTCGCACGAACGAGGTCTCGCGCAGACTTGCCGCGTTCTTCGTTGCGACAGAGCATCCACACCTCCGCTCCGCGCCCCGCGAGGGAGCGGGAGGTCGCGAGGCCGAGGCCGGAGTTTGCGCCCGTCACCACAAAGCGCTGACCCTTGAGGGACGCATCCAGAGGCGTGAACTTCTCCGCGTGACGCTCAAAGCCGCTGGCGTCGAAAGAGAAGAAGATGCTTCGATCGAGTATCGAATCCCGGAGGCTCATCACGGGGTCCTTGGGCCAGTGGCACCCATGGGCAACTCTCGCGGAGGTCTTCGGCGATGCCTGCACCCCGTTACAGTGGTGGCACACAAATCTATTATTTGGCGCTTCATGCCCCCCGATAGGGTATTGTTCTGGGATGAGCAAAGCCTTAGTGCCCGTATTATTTCTGATGTTCGCCCTCGCCTGTGGTGACGACTCCACGCCCATGAATGGGGATGGAGGCAGTGTGGATGCTTCCGTGGATGGCGCTGTGGATACTGGCTTCGACATCGGAATCGACCCGACCCTCGACACCGACGAGGATGGCGTCACCGACGTCGACGAGCTCACCATTTGGCACACCTCTCCAACAGTCGCCGACAGTGACGGCGACGGCTTCGACGACGGCATCGAGATCAACGACCTCGCCTTCGACCCGGAAGTGAACAACTTCCAGTTCAATCCCTTGGTCGCCGACCGGCCGGAGCTCGACATCGAACTCGCCCTCGCGCCCGTCATCTACGCTACCTACGAAACGACCATGGGCACTTCCCGGTCCATTGGACAGGAACGCTCCATGGAAACCCGCTCCGCCAACACCGGGAGCTGGGGGGGCGGCCGCTCCTACTCCGTCGAGGAGTCCCACACCGTCGGCACCTCCGTTGGCTTCAGTGGTTGGAAACTCGAAGCTTCTGTGAGCTACGAGTATTCCTACTCCACCACCAACGAGACGTCCTCCAACTGGTCCAGAGAACAGTCCCTTGAGAACGCGATGACGGAGGCCGAGATGGAGACCTTTGAATCGTCCAACGAGATCTCGTCGAGCGGCGGCGTCTTGGGCATTTCCGTGCTGGTCCGCAACCCAGGCAACATCGCCTACTTCCTCGATAACCTCACTCTGACGGCCTACGAGCTCAACCCCCTCGACCCGCAGCAGATTAGCCCAGTTGGCACACTGACGTTCCTCGATGGTGCAGACACGTTCCCGCGAACGCGCCTTGAACCCGGCGAAGCGTCCGCGCCACTGACCTTTGACGCAGAGCTCGACCTTCCCACCGTCAGAGCGCTCCTGCGTAACTCTCGGAACTTGATGATCGCGCCGGCGACCTCTCTCGTCGAGGGCGATGGCACCATCGACTTTGAGCTTGCGGCTACCGCCGTGAACGCACGAACGGCAGAGATCATCATCGACTTTGGCCAGGAACGAGAATCGGAAAGTTACCGTGTCTCCACCGTGTCGAACGGCGAGGAGAACTTCATCACCGCGGAAACCGCTCTCAGCGAGATCCTGCGAATTCCCTTCGAAGAGGGAACAGCGCCATTCCGCCGCACCACGGACGGCCCTGTGGAGGCGACGGACCCGATGCTGACTTCGGTCCGTAACTTCGGCACGGACGACGAGACATCTTCTCTCTGGACAGTGATTCACTCCTACTCCATTGAGGCAGGCGCGAGCACGCAAATCGATCAGTACCACCCGCTCGACGGCGAGGGCCTCGACTTTGGCGCACTTGAGTTGCGGAAGGGCGACACCCTTCAGCTGGTCCGCATCGTCGACTTGGATCGCGACGGACTCGGCGAACGAGCCGAGTACGCATTCGGCACGGATCCCGAGAACGACGATACAGACGGCGATGGCTGCCAAGACGGTTTTGAGGTCGTGGGCTGGCTCATCGGCACCGGCGAGGACGAGCGGCGCGTACGTTCGAATCCGACGCTTCCCAATACAGACTTCGACGTCTTCAACGACTGCGAGGAGTTTGAAAACGGTACGGATCCAAGCGATGCGAGTAACAATCCTCCGACCGTCGACATGGAAATAGAGACCAATGACGGCGTGCGCGGCGTCTTCCGCGTGTCCTACGCGGACGGGGAAACCGAAGTCGTCGAGCTTCTCTACTCCGTCGATGGCGGCGGCGACCGCGTCGTGGATGTGAGGGGTCAGGCCTCGCCCTTCGACGTGGAGGTCATGTTCACCACGGGCGGCGACCACGAAGTCAGTATGCGCTCGTCGGATGGTGAGCTCCTCAGCGACCCGGTTGTGCAGACGTATCGCGTCGGCGCACCGTCGACTGGCCGCACGGGTTACTGGCCTATCCGCGGAACGGAGGACGGGTCGTTCTCCGGAACCCTCGACGGTGGCGCGGCGGAACTTCAGGCGGTGAACATTTACTTCGTCACCGGGCGCAACGGACTTGGACGAGAAGCCGCAAACACAGACTTCAGCGAAAGCGGCATCATGACAACCAGTCGCGTCACGCTTGGCGACAACTTCACCATGTTCGCGTTCGTCGACTTCAACAACACCAATAGCGGCAGCGACATCTTCGGCCAGGGGGATCGATTCGCCCTCACGACGACGTCGAACGGCCTCGAGCTCAAAGACCTAACCGGGGGCAGCGGCGGCTCCGTGAGCATCGGCGACGTGAACATTGGTTCGAACTGGACCGACGGTGGTTTCTTCCTCCTCGCTGTCACCGTGGAAGGCGACCAAATCCGCTTGTATGTCGACGGCGCGCTCGTACTCACCAGCACGCTCCCGGCAGCAAACCCGGACTGCGAACTCTTCTTTGGTCAGCCCACCGACTTTCGATGCCAGAACATCGAGAGAGCGCAGTCCTTTGAAAACGGTCTGCGTGCGAGCTTCGACGACATCCACACTTTCAATCGCGCGCTCACGGCGAACGAAATCCTGGCGACCTTCATAGAGATGTAGCGCGCTGCCTCCAGTCCTCGCCTCGCCTCAGGCGAGAACGGGGACTCGAAGAGAGAATCGACAAGAAACTCGAACTCTACCCGCGAAAGACCTCGTGGAGAGCGCGTTCGGCATGGGCCAGCTGCTCTTCGGTGGTGCCCGGTCCAACGCTCAGGCGGAGCACGCCGCCCGTCGAGGTGCCGAGGGTCTCGTGGGCCTGCGGCGCGCACATGAAGCCAGCGGCGGCGATAACGTCGTGTTGCCGGAGCCCGGCGCCAAGCGCGGCTGCGTCGATGCCCCGATGCGTGAGCGCCAGCGTGGGAACGCGGCGCATAGGACATCCCAACGGCCAATTCCGCCTCCTCGGCCAGCAACGCCTCGTCATCGAACCCTCCCCAGGCGTCAAGTTCCTCCCCAAGAACTCCCGCTCAACTCCAAAGTCGAGAATCCGCACGTGATTGGCGCTTCACGCGGCTCC
>JBGCFM010000228.1:0-32137 GCA_045106895.1 Polyangiales bacterium
GAGCTCTTCTCCATCGCTGAATCGTTGAAGGCACGACGCCGCGGTCTCCAGCGCTTCGGACGTCGGCTCCGTCGATGTCCCCTGGGCTTGCCCAGGGGAAGACCACGCGCTGAGGGCGCCGAGGAGAACGAGAACGATCGGCGTACGTACGTACAGCATCGGCATCTTTTACGTCTTGCGGAGGACCAAGCTTCCTTGCTTCGATCAGTCAGTTCACGAAGAGCGAGAGCGTACTCGTTCCCGTAAGCGTCTCGTCGCGTACGGTGATGGTCTGGGTGAACGTTCCGCCATCGTCGATGGGGTCGAAGAGCTGGCGGTCCAGCACCCAGTAGTCGCCTTGGCGTTCAAAAATGAGGGAGCTCGTGTAGTTCATGCTTACGCCGGAGTAGCTAACCTGCATGCAGCGCTCGGTGCCTTCCGGTTCGCTGTCCATCGCCGCGTCTAGCCGGATTCGCGTCGACACCATGTCCGAGCCCTGCGCCCCACGAATACGCCCCACGGTGTCGCCGGAGACCAGCGGAGCCGCGGGTACTCCCGTGTCTTCCCACTCGCCGTCGACGTCGAAGACCTCGATGTCCCGCGTGATGGTGCCGTTCGCTTCGGCGGTGCAGTTGGGGCTGGGAGGTTGTGGGTTGTCGCAGTCGTTGCAACAAATGCACGCAGCGGAGAGCAGCATCGTCGGGACCACGCAGCCGATCAAGGTCAGCGTGCCTAGGTTCTTCCACATTCGTTTGCTCTTACTCATACCCATCTCGAATAAGCGAATACGGGGCGGCCGTCTACCAAACCTTCAGCGGGCGGCGTCCCAGAAGACGCCCCTCGCAGGAATACGTCTTTTGCCTTAGCGTTTCAGAGACGTGGCCCGCCAACTCATGTGTTTGTGTCTCTGTCTGTGTCTCTGCGTCAGCGCGGCCTGCAGCATCGGCGGTCCTCCCGAGCCGTCGAGGACGACGCCTCGTATGGAGCCGCCGCCTGCGGGCGCGTACGGCACCCTCTCGCGAAACCGTGAACACGGAACACTCATGCGCGACCCTGTTCGCGACGAGCTCCGCGAGATACTGATGCCCTGCCAGCGACGTCTCGACCGCATGCGCGATGAGCGCTTGGGCGAGCGACGACGCGAGCGCATCCTCTCCGTCATCGCCATGATGCTGCAGACGGTTCAGCTCTCGCGTTTCGATGGCGCGCAGAACAACCCCGCGGGCGCGCAATGCACCGGCGGAACCCTCGACCGAAACTGCGCGATGGCGCAGGAACGTCAGTTCGGCTTTCGCTTCGGCGGACCCAACGAGGATGTAGTCGGTGAGCAGGTCCTCCCGGAACGCGCCATCGACGGTGCCGTGGAAGCCGTCGACTCGGTTCTGTGGGCCACCCCCGACTCGAACGACTGGAATGAAGAAGAGCGTGAGACCTACAACACAAGGCGCGACAACTTGGTGCGCTTGTGCGAGCAGCTAAGGCGCGCCGAAGGCGAGTGAGGGCTCACCTTCGCGACTTCAACGTTCGCGCTGTTCAATCACACGTTGGCGCGGTGAACTCGTCGATGGGCTCGTAGACCTCACACACCGTGCTCCGCCCACTCTCACGGCACCCGTCCGCTCCGGCCGTGCACGGCTGCACGCAGCCATCCTCGTAACATCGTGCGACGCCGGGGCAGTCGGCGTCGCTCCTGCATCCAGCGCACCGACCGTTCGCGCACACCAAGGACAGCGCGCACTCGTCGTCGTTCGTGCACGCCGGCCGACAAACTCCGCCACTGCAGTACTCGTCGCATCCGCACTCGTCGTCGGCGGCGCAGGGCGCGCAGAAACCCTCGGCGCACACGAGGGCGCCCGGGCAGTCTTCGTTCGTGTCGCAGGTGCAGTCGCCCGCCACGCAGGTCTGGCCAGCTCCGCATCCGCCAACGTCCTCGAGGCAGGCATCGCAGTCACTTCGTGAAGGTCCGGGGAAAGGCAAGACGCCGTCACAAAGAACGTCGACAAAGGACTCCACGCTGACCTGACAGCCAAGTCGCGCAAAACGGCTCGACGGCCTATCACCGGCGACCACGCGCGTTGTCTCTGTCGCAACAAAACGGGAACACAACGCGGCATCTTGGATGCAGGTGAGCCCACACGCGCCGCGATGGCAAATCGCTTCGCCCTCGCAGTCCTCATTCGTCACGCATCGGGTCTCACAATGCCCGGCGACGCACACTTCGGCGCCGCACTCCGCGTCGGAAAAGCAAGCGCGACACTCCCCGTCGACGCACGCTTCATCTCCGCACTCAGCGTTGGTCGTACAGACCGGCACACATTCATCGCCTTGTCGCCGAGTGCCGTCCGGGCATGAGATCTCACAGGACCCACTGCGGCATTCGGAGCCCGCGGCGCACGGCATAGACGGACCGCACTCGACGGGCGTCTCGGTGCAAACTCCAGACGTACAAACTTCTCCGGCGCTGCAATCTGCGGCACGGGTGCAAGCCGGCGCTGGTCCGCCTGTCTCCGTGAAGCACCCGACGATGAGGGTTGCGGCGGCTAGGAGTACGTTTCTCACGTTCATCCACTCGCCCTATGCCACCAGCAATCGCCGTGCAAGATCGCGGAACGCGAGCCGCGGCGCCTACTCCTCTTCGGGGGGGGCCTCTTCTTCGAGGGCCTGCTCGACCACCGCATTCGGGTCCGGCGGCAGCACCTCGAGCGCTTCGCGGATCTTTCCGCGCACACACGCGTAGCAGTGGACCCGGCGTCCTCGGCGTCGGCAGCGGCCGGCGTCTTCCCAGCGCTGGATGCTCGGACGCCCAAGGCCACTCCCAATCTCGATGAGGCCTTCGAGGGCTTCACGCCGTTCGCCGCAGGTCTGCGAAGTCTCCAGGATCGCTACGCCACGCATCGCTACAAGGACCTCGTCGGCGGGTTCGAAATCCAGGACAAAGAGCGCCGCCTGACGACGAACGTCTTGGTCGTCGTTGTGCAGCATGATGTCCTGCTGGCGACTTAGCTCCTGCACCAACGTCTCGTGCCGCGCCAACTCGTACATCGCCTGGAGCTGTTCTTCTTCGCTGCGCGCTTCATCTTCGGCAGAAGGCCCCATCGAGAGAGCGACGCCGCCGACAATCCCCGTCAAGAGAAGGGCCGTGATGGCGAACACCGCGACCGCGCGCCAAGGGCCGCTCGTTGCGCTTCCTTCGCCACCGCGCATCGAGTCGACGGCGGGCGCGCGCGTGGGCGTGCGGCGATCGTTCGGGACGCCATGAGCGGGCGTAAGATGCTGCAGGTTGTCGAGGTTGCTGGTCCGAGCGAGGAGGGCGAGGTTGCGGAGCGCGTCCCGGACGACGGCGGCATTCTCCGGGCGGCTCGCGGGTTGCCGCGAGAGGAGCTGGTCGATGAGCGTTTGCAGTTCCGGCGGCGTGGTCTCGTCCCCCGTGTGACCCACGATGCGTGCCGTCAGGTTTCCGGACAGCTGCTGCGTCACGATGTCCGTGAGGTCGTCGCTGTCAAAGAGACTTCGCCCCGTCACCATCTCCCAGAGGAGCACGCCAAGGGAGTAGAGGTCGGCGCGCTCGTCCGTCGCCTCGGCAAGTGCCTGCTCAGGCGCCATGTAGCCGGGGGTACCAACGATGGCGCCGATGCGCGTGATGGCGCGCGCGCTCCCCTGAGGCGCGCTCCGCGTCGTCCCGCCGAGTTCGGTCTCCCCGTGAATCTGAGCGATGCCAAAGTCGAGAACGAGGGCGAGCTCGGAGCCATCGTCGCGCTCCTCGATCATCACGTTTTCAGGCTTCAGGTCCCGGTGAACGATACCTGCCTGGTGCGCCGCCGAGAGCGCGTCGGCGACCTGCGCGCCGATGCTGCAGGTGCGCTGCCACGACATGCCGCCTTCGGCGATAAGCATCTCCTCGACGGAGCGTCCCTTCACCAACTGCATCACCAGATAGGCGCCTCCGTCGGGCAAGGAGCCGAAGTCCATGGCGCCGGCGACGTGCGGATGGTCCAGTCGACCCGTCGCCATCGCTTCTCTCTGAAAGCGCGCGCTGACTTCACCGTCGCTCGCATACTGCGGAAGGATCGTCTTGAAGGCGACGCGTTTATGAAGGGTCAGGTGTTGGGCGGCGTACACAGCCCCCATGCCTCCTTCGCCAATCTTCTCTTGGACGCGGTAGCGGTCGTCGACGACGCGTCCTTCCCACGACAGAACCGGCGCGTCGACGGTCGTCCGCGCTTCGGCGTTGCCGAGGGGCTGAAAGTCGTCGCTCATGCGCCGGCCCCAAAGTCGAGGGTGTGCACGAAGTCGTGGAGCGCGGCGGCAGCACTCGGAGCGAGCCCGTCGAAGCGAACGCCAAAGCCACGCGGGCCCTGGCTCGCCTTGATCCCGTCGTTCACCCAGCGCACCTCGCACTCGATCTTCAGTGGGTCCCACGCCGAAGGAGAGTGGAGTTCCAAGTACACCAACGTGCCGACACTCGGCGGTCGCTCACACGTAATGAATGCGCCGCTCACACCGATGTCCGCGGTTTTGCCTCGCTGCTCCAGGGCCGCGCCAGTGCGAAAGCGAACGGGCAGCACAATGCTGCGCCGCGTGTCCGCTCTGAAGTGCTCTGATTCGACCATCCGGGACGGAAGATACCACCGAATCTAGGGAGTTTTCATGCTTGTTCCTCATAAAGAGCAGGGCGGGCAGAATCCGCATGCGACGGAAACCCCTTGAAAGTGAGGTGTTCGCAGAGATGGCCGCGGCGCCTCGGACTGCTATGAAGTGCTCGTGTCGACGAAAGACCCAGTAGAACGCCAGCTCGCTCACCAGATGGGGCGGTGCATCGCTGACTTTCGTCTCATCGAAGATGGCGATCGCGTGATGGTCTGTTTGTCCGGCGGCAAGGACAGCTACGCCCTGGCGCACCTCCTTGAGCGCGCACGACGCCGCGCTCCCATCAGTTTCTCGCTTGTGATGGTCCATCTCGATCAGGGTCACCCTGGCTACAACGGCGCCCCGCTCGAGAACTGGATGAAGGAGCGCAAGTTCGAGTATGAGATCGTGCGCCGGGACACGTACTCCGTGGTCAAGCGCAACATCCCGGAGGGCAAGACCACCTGCTCGCTTTGCTCGCGCCTCCGCCGCGGCGTCCTCTACGATGTCGCGAGCCGCCTCGAGTGCACCAAGATCGCGCTAGGTCACCACGGAGATGACGCCGTCGAGACTCTGCTCATGAACATGATGTTCAATGGCTCCCTCGGCGCGATGCCGCCGAAGCTCATCAGCGACGACAAACGACACACCGTCATCCGTCCGCTTATGTACTGCCAAGAGAAAGACCTCGCGGCGTTCTCGACGATTCAGAACTTCCCGATTCTGCCCTGCGACCTCTGTGGCTCGCAGCCCAATCTTTGGCGCCAAGAAGTGAAGAAGATGGTCAGCGACCTAGAGAAGCGCGTGCCTCAGGTGCGCCAGTCCATGGTCGCAGCCCTCGGCAACGTTCGGCCTACGCACCTGATGGACCGCACGCTCCTCGAGGCTGCTGGGGTTGCAACGGGGCAGGTCGAGCTTGGCGAAACGGGCGCGGAGCCAGCCGCCGGAACACCCGCTCCGGCGCCCGTCGACAAACCCACCGACGAGCGTCGACTCCTTCCTGTCTTGTAGCTCGTCGTGATCGCTTACTAGCGCGCCGGACACGCCGCGGAAATGGCGGCCCAATCCAGTGCACTTGCGACCTGGGTCAGAGTATTCATCGGTGCCGCCCACACGCGTACCTGGCAGCGATCGTTGACCCAAACCTGAAGCTCCGGGGGCGGACCTGCGCCTCGTGTCGCGGGGTGATCCGCCACTGATGCGCGCGCGTCACCGCCCGCGACAGCCTGACTCTGCAGCGTCTCGCCCATCCCAGCTTCGCAGGAACAAACGTGGACCAAGTCGACGATCTGCACGCCGACGCGCGCATCACCTTCTTCATAGAACGCGAGGACTGAAGGCGACCAATGACCCGCCGCGCCGCGTGGCCAGTTTGAGCTTTCGGTGCGTGTGAGTCCTTCGGCGGACGCGGGGAGGGCGGCGGCGAGAGCTTCCAGGTTACTCACGACATCTTCGCCCGCCACGCTGGGCGCGACGCCGCCGCCCATGTCGGAGTTGACGCTCGCCGTAAGAACGGGGCAGGGGTCTTCCGCGTTGTTCGCCCGTGCCGACTCTTCAACTTCGTTCGTCGCGCGGGTCGTGGGGGCTTCGGCGCCAGAGCATGCGAGGAGAAAAGAGGAGAGGAAAACGATGCGCATCCCTCACCATAACGCACACATCCTTAAAACCGAGCTAACCTTGCGGCCGTGGAGGACAGCTCAGATACCCGCGCAGACATCGCATGGCACCTCAACCACACAAGCCAAGCCGAGCGCGTCGTCATCGGACGCTTTCGCCGCCACACCGTTGGCAGCCGCATCGGCAACATCGTCGACAAGGTCGTCGATGAATTCACGGGGCCAGAACACAGCGAGGGCACAGCGGGCCGAGACGCTCCCCGCGGCATGCGAATCTGGGTCTACGCGAACGGCGAGTGCATTCACGACCTGGAAGTACACCCCATCAAAGACGACTTCGAGGCTGCGCTTCTGCCCCTCGTGGTCCAGACGGCGCGTCGTCTTGGCGCATCCTTCGAAGTCTACGTCGACGCGGACGCCGTGTTCTCCCTCGACAAAAGCTGGTGGCGTCCGCCTGGCGGCTACCGCGACGCCCCGCTGAAAAACGACCTCCCGGCGCTGCCCGACGAGCACTACGCGTGGACCGAAGACGGCATGAGCTACGCGCGACGCTGGCCGCCTTCGTTTCTCTTCATGCCCATCGTGGTGCTCCTCGGCGTGAGCGGCTTTCCCCTCGTCGCGCTCCTGATGTTGATCCCTGACACGCGCCGCGCCCTCGTCGGACTGACAAAGCGCGTGTTCCTCGGCTCCAAGGTGCACTGGAAATGGTCGCGAGCCGGCACGTGGAACATCGAGATCCAAGACGACGACGGGCCTAGGTCGATCTCTCTCGAGCCGAAGAACGTACTCCTCTTCCTCCCGATGCCTTCGCGCTGGACCTCGCCCGCCGGCGACTGCCGCGTCCTTTGGGCTGTCCGCGAAGGCGACGCCGTGGAGGTTCCCCTAGCGATGCAAATGGATGCGCGCTTTGCGGCCGGAATCCTCGCGGAGAAGGCCCGCAGCGCATGACAAAAAGTCCGAAACCGAGTCCACAGGTTCTCTTCATCCACGGACTTGAAGGCCACCCGAATGGCTCCAAGGTGCGCATGCTCCGCAGCCAAGGTTTCGACGTGCGTGCCGAGAACATGCACATGTCGCTCACGCAGATGCGCAAACGAAACTCCGCCGTGCGTAACCTGTTCCGGCTCCCCGAGGTGCGCGCCATCTTCGTGTTCTTCGCCGCGGTGATCGTCGCGAGCAGCGCGCTTCGCTTTCCAGCCATCTCGCTTGTATCGGTCGCCGGCTGGGCATGGCTTTTCTTCCGGCGACGCGCACTCCTCGCCGCCGCCTTGGGCAAGAGCTTCGTCCGGTGTGTTGCGATTCAGCGAAAAGCGATCCTGCACGACGCGCCGGATATCCTCATCGGGTCTTCTTGGGGGGGCGCCGTCGCCGCCGAACTCATCGCGTCCGGCGTCTGGGCTGGCCCCACGATTCTTCTCGCGCCGGCCGTCGCGCGAGTCAGCGAAGGGGCACGTCGAAACGACCTCGCGAAGACTAAGGCCGCACTTCATGCCGCCGCCACGCGCGCCCGTGTCGTCATCTTTCACGACCCGAGTGACAGCGTGGTCCCTCACGAAGACAGCGTCAGCCTCGCGCGCGACTCCTCCATCGATTTGCGCTCCGTGGACGCCGGTGGGCACCGGCTCTTGGCGCTCCTCGAAGGCGGAGAACTCGGCGAGACCATTCGCGCGCTCATGCCGGAAGCCTAAAGCGTTGGCTCAGAACGACTGCAGCACAGCGTCCGGCGTCGTCGGCTCGTTGCCGAAGGTCGCGTCGACGGCCGCCCCCGCCGCTCCATCGAGGGCCACGCTTGGTGCAGGAGTCACACCCTGCGTGTAAAGCGGATAACGGATCTGAACGCGGCCCGCGAAGGCGGGCACTTCGAGTCGACCCGCGGCGTCGCGCAGACACACCCGCAGAGCGTCTGGCATCTCGCCCCTCACTGCAGCGGAGACGACCTCTTGATCGGCCAGCGTCAGCTCGTACACGGCGCGCACGGAGTGGTCTTCGCGTCCTCGCCGGTCGCTCCGCAGACATGCGCGGGCTGCGGGGATGAGGCGTGAACGCAAGAGTGAAAGAACAGGCTCCGAGGCAAATGAGGTCGCCGCATTTTCTGTCGGTTCGCTCGCCGCTGGAAACTCGCCCGCCCGCGCGGCGTGGTTGGCTCGACCTGCGACGGCGAGCTCGCTGACTTCGCCGCTCATCGCGATGGCCCGGGCTCCGGCGACGGGCGCGCCACGACGACCACGGAGCGTTCGCGATTGACCCACTCCACTGCCGCTAGCCGTCACAGAGAGGAGCTGCTCGAAGAGCGCGTCGCCTTCTGTGCTCGAGGCATCCCAGATCTGGCCGCCGCTTGCTCCGACGAATGCGCGGATAGCTTCATCTACGTCGCGATCGACAACCTGGATGTAGTGCACGCGCACGCCCGGCGGCGCACGAAGCTCCTCGCCCGGGGTCAGCCCGCCGTCACCGACGACGACCATCAGATCCCCACGGCGCAGCTGAAGAGTGTCGACGACGGTGTCCAAACGAGACGCCGCGCCGAGGTCAAGACCGACGCCGCGTGCGCTGAGATCTTGCGGAACTTCGCGCACTTCGCGTCGCTCCATGATCGAGACGCTGCGACCTGCCACGGCGGCGGCGCGGACATGAGAGCCGGACGGCAAGCCGCGGACCAGCGCGCGAACAACATCCGCGCTACGTCCTCGAGCCGGCCCCCGCGTCGAGGGCGAAACATCAAGGGCCAAGGCCAAGTTCACTGGACGACGGGAGCTCACGCTCGACTCGACGTACTCGCGTGTGCACCAGCGGCCTCCGCATCGATAGGAGCTTCGGGCCGTACGGCGACCGGGCCGGACTTGTGCGTAGAGCTGCGTCGAGCTCCAAGGCTCGACGAGCCGCGCGCGGGTCCCGAGGACTTCTTCTTGAATGCTCGCGCTCTCGTAACCTTCGGCGATGAAGGTGACGCGCGCCGGCGCCACGCGAAGGTCGTGGCCGCGCTTTGGCAGCACCATGCGCGCGACTCCCCCGCGGACGCGAGCCGGCGCGACATAGCTCCATCGCACCTCGGTATTTTGCCCTTGGCGGAGCGGAGCGACACGCAACATCGCGTAGCCGTCTTCCATCTGGATGTGGGCGCCGGCGAGCCCGCCATCGAGGCCGAAGGAGTCGTCGAACTCCCCGCGGTTTCCGCCCTCTGCGGCGCGGCACTCCGACCCGTTGCAAACCTCAAGGCTGCCCAGGCGCGCGCCGTCCGGGAGCGGCACGCGGTACAGCACCTCCGCGGCAAAGCGACCCGAGTGGGCGAAGACCTGTCGAAGAGTCACCGAAGCGAGTCCATGTCGAAGGTGCGCGAAGACGTGATGCTCCGTCTCTCTGACGCCGGGGATGGCCGCTAACACCTCGCCCACTTCGCTCTCCGGAGGGACATCGCGCGGCGAAGCGAGCTCGACCTCGGCGAGGGAGCCCGTGTTACCCGTGCTCAGTGGGTCGAGCGGGTCGCCCGAGGGAAAGAGACGCTCGATGGCCTCCTGAGATTCCTGTGCGGATGCTGGATACACAGCAAAGAGGAGCAGGGCGGAAACAAAGATCGACTGGGCGCGCACAAACATCAGGACAGCTACAGTGTTCGATTGTTCCGGCGAACCTGCAATTCGCGCGCTCTCGCTGCTGCTCGAAGGGCGGATTTAAGCGAAAATGCCGCGATCGCCGTCCGCATGGAAGAAAGTGAACCTTCGCGGCGTAGAGCTAGCGTGCGCGCCGCCACAATTATTTTCGCCTCCCTCTGCGCTTGCGCTTCCTCTGAGCAAGCTCCGCCAGTCGTCGAGCCGTCGAATGCCGCCGCCGAACAACCGGCTCTTGCAGCGACCAACGACTTCGTCGTGCTCAACGAAGGGCCCTGGCTACGTGTCTCTGCTGAACAACGCGCTTACCAAAGCGAGCGCTCCGAGCATTTCTTCGTTCGTGTTCGCCTCGACAACCTGACGGACGGGGAGCTTGGCGTGGACCTGCGTGATCGCGACCGAGCGCTGTATCCAAACCAATGGGGCGGGCTCATGCAGCCCCATCGCCTCATCATCGACGAGAGGCGGGCTGTGCCCATCGAGGTGACGCCGGAACTTGAATCCACCCTGCGTCGTGACTTCGACGCGCGAGCGCTCACCTTCATCGAGGCCCACGGGCGAGCGGAGTTCTACGTCGACTTCAACGCCAGTGCGGCAGCGGAGCTCCTCGCCGTTGAGGAGCCGTACCTCTACATCAGCATGGCGGGTCAGTTTTTCGTGACCGATGGGAGTCGCGCCCGCTCCGTCACCTTGGACGACGTCGAGAACATTGATCGGGAGGATCTCATCTTCGTTCCCCCGAGCCGATTGCCCTCGATTCCGCCTGACGCTCACGTGATCGCCCGCGACTAAACCACCTCGAGCGGAAAAAATACCGAGGGGCAACCCATCGTCTCGCCGATCCCGGCGTCCCTGCATTTCGAGCGCTTTTGCGCACATGATCCGCAGACGCCCGATCAATTCCTGCGGGGAACGTCCCTAGAACTGAGGATTCAGGCGAAATGGCCCGATCGACGAAATGAGCTGGGTCAGAGCGTCACACCTCATTCGGATCGCGCGAAACCAGCCTTAGGTCAGGATCGCCCTAGCAAATACGCCCTCACTGGTTATCATCCCTCCAGCGCAGGCCCAGCCTGCAGGAGGAGTGCACGGATGGTTTTTGGAAAGGTCTTCAACTTCGTAAAGGACGGCGTCCAAGAGATGCTGATCCATCGCCCGGACGACAAGAAAAACCTGATCATCTACAAGCACCCGGAAAACACCATTCCGAAGTTCTCTCAGCTGACCGTCGACGCCGACGAAGCTGCGGTGTTCTTCCGTGACGGTGCGATCATCGGGACGATGCGAACGGCGGGAGCCGGCCAGCGTCACATGCTCGACTCTCAGAACATTCCGTTCCTGAGTTCTCTCGTCGACAGCGTGACCGGTGGCAACATCTTCATCACGGACCTCTACTTCGTCACGATGCGCCCGATCTACGATCAGCGTTTCGGCGGGGAACTCGGCTACGTCGAGGACCCGATGCTTGGCGAGATGGTCACTCCACGCATCTTCGGCAAGTTTGCCTTCCAGATCGTCGACCCGGCGCGCTTCATCGTGAACTACGTCGGCATGCAGGGGAACGTTGGCAACGAAGCTGTGATGGGCTGGATTCAGGAGCGCTTCCGCAGCTCCATCAAGACCGTCATCGGCAACGTCCTGGTCACGGAGCAGAAGAGCTTCCTTCAGCTCATGCCGCTTCAAGAGCAGCTCGCTCGGGCCATGGAGCAGAACGCGCCGGACCTCGCGGACATCGGCGTCAAGATCACGCAGATCGGCGACTTCAACCTCAACCTCTCCGAAGAGGACGAGGCGACGCTCAAGACGGCTCAGTCCGAGATCGGTGCAGCGAAGCGTGCCGCACGCGTGGCGAATATCGCCATCGCTCAGGCTCAGGCCGAAGCTCAGCAGAAGCAGTTCGAGCTCGACCAGACCTTCCAGCAGGACGCTCGCTACACGGGCCTCGCAGGCGGCAACTTCACCGCAGCGGCCGCAGGCCAGGCGATGATCGGCGCAGGTAAGGGCATGGCCCAAGGCGGCGGCGGCGGCGAAGGTGGCGGCGGCAACCCAATGATGGCCGGCGCTGGAATGGGCGTTGGCTTCGGCATGGCTCAAATGATGGGCGGCGGCATGGCGGCTCAGCCTCCAGCTCCAGCTCCAGCGGCGGGCAGCGGTCCTGTCACGTGTGGCGGCTGCAACGCCAGCGTTCCCGCAGGAAAATTTTGCGCGGAGTGCGGTGCCAGCCTCAGCCCCTCCCCGAAGTTCTGCCCGTCTTGCGGCATCCAGAACGCCGCCGGCGCCAAGTTCTGCTCGGGCTGCGGGACGTCGACCGGATAGTATGTTGCGCCTGATCGGGTGGCTTTGCTTCGCCGCTGCACTACCGCTGCTTCAAGCGCAGTCGTGTGGTTTCGAGGGGTCGCGCGATCTAGGCGAGCCATGCACGCGCCCGTCGGACTGTGAGGAAGACCTTACATGTTCTTCGGGCGTCTGTAGTTTCAGCGATGCGGGTGTGCCAGCAGATGCCGGGTTGGTCGACGCTGCGACCGATGAGGACTAAGGTCGGCGCCGCGGCTCTGGCCGCCGATGCTCCTTCCTAAGGCCTCATGGACACTCTTCCGCTGGAATGCCCGGAATGCGGCGAACGCTTTCCCCAAGAATCGAGCTTCTGCCCGCATGATGGTCAGGCTCTTGTCGGTGCCGGTGCGTCGACGTTGATGTACGACGGTGACCCTTCGGGCGGGCACGCAGCGGAGGAGAGTTTCGTTGGCGCGCCAAGCCGCGTGACGGAGGAGAATCCCTCGGGCGGTTTCGGCGGGGAGCACACCGACGAGGCGCCGCCGCGCGTTCCCTCTCGAATCCCGTCTGTGCTTCCAGCTCCACCTCTGCAGCCGCCGAAGCAGGACCCACTGCTGGGATCCCTCGTCGGTTCATACCGCGTTGAAGGGGTACTCGGACAAGGCGGCATGGGTCGCATCTATCGTGCGGTCCACACCCAGCTCGGGAAAGTCGTCGCCATCAAAGTGCTCCGCGCGGAGGTCGCGGAAGACGGTGAAGCGAACGCACGCTTCATTCGCGAGGCGCGTTCAACGAGCGCGATCGGCCACCCCAACATCGTCGATGTCTTGGACTTCGGCGCCCTCGAGGATGGCCGCTCTTATTTCGTCATGGAGCTCCTTGAAGGAGGGTCGCTCTACCACGTGATCAAACAGCTCGGGCGCATCGAGCCTCCTCGCGCGTTGCGCATGATCGAACGCCTCGCCTCGGCGCTTCAGGCGGCGCACACGCGCGGGATCATTCACCGCGACTTGAAGCCTGGAAACGTCTTCGTGTGTGGAGACATTCATCGCTCGTCGGAGGTCAAGCTGCTGGATTTTGGCATCGCCAAGATCGCAGACGCGACGGTTCGACTCACCGTCGCCGGGTCCATTTTCGGTACCCCACAATACATGGCTCCGGAGCAGTGCATTGGCTCCGAGGTCGACCACCGCGCCGACATCTACGCGCTTGGGATTCTGCTCTTTGAGATGCTCACCGGCGCGCCGCCTTTCGATGACCGCGTTCCTGTCGAGATTCTTATCAAACAGCGGTCCTCGCCCGTTCCACATCTGCCTCGCGAGCTTGCGGCGCTGGACCCACTTATCCAGCGCGTCTTGGCGAAGGAGCCGGACGCTCGTTACCAGTCCATGAGCGAATTCGGCATCGCCGTGGAGGACGCGAGCGACGCGCTCAACGCCCCCCAGGCGGCAGAGCCAGTCGCTCCAGAGCGCGCTCGCACCGTCGGCTTCAACTACGAAGCCCCGCCGACGGACGTCGCCGCCCCCGCACCCTACGCGAACGTGCAGCCCGCCAGCGCGCCGGCCAACGCGCCGCCCGTCGCGTCGCATGCTTCGGCGCTTGCGCCCCCAACTCCGGCTGTCCAGCCGGCGCGCCCCAGCTCCTCACGTGGGCGCATCGCCCTGCTCATCATGGGCGCCCTCACCGTCATTCTCATCGGCGCAGGGCTCGTCATCACATTTGCCAGCCCGACGGAGGATGTTGCCCCTCGCGCTGTTCCTTTGGCGCCGGCTGCCGCGGCGTTGATCAACGTGACCACACAACCTGCCGGCGCGCAGGTCTTTTCAGGCCAGACCTTGGTCGGCGTCACGCCTTGCCCAATCCCGCGTCCGGCGGCGGACCAAGCGTTCCGTGTCAGCCTGTCGGGGCACGTCGACGCGACCTTTAGCCTTGGCCCTGCTTCTTCGGACGTTCACAGCGTCGTCCTCGTTCCATCTCCCTGAAAGATCCCCAAGTGCGCGCTTCTCTTCGAACGTCTCGTCTCGCTCTTCTGCTCGTCGCGCTGGGGTGCGGCGGAAGCACTCCCAACGTCCAAAACGAACCTCCGGGAGAGCGCATACAAGCGCCTGGTCCGGCGGCGACGGACTACCGCACTACGGCGGACGGTCGCGGTGCACAAGGACAGCGAGCCACTTACATCGAGGCCGCGCTTCAAAGCGCAGCAACAGACGCCGGGCGTTCCCTTCAAGGAGACAGTCGACTCGCGACGCTCGCGAGCTGGGTCGCGCAACACGCGATGGAGGGAGAGTCGATTCGCCAGGAGGTGGTGTCGTTCTTCACCCATCACTTGGGTTTGGTGGAGCAGCCGCACTTTTTGCTGCAATCGACGAGCGGCGCGACGCACGAGATGAGCGAAGAGCTCGGCGGTGCGTTTCGTCGCCGACCCTACACGCACTACGGTATCGCCGTGCTCGAACAGAACGGTGGTCACCTCGCCATCGTCACCCTCGCGTCGCGGCCGGCGAACCTTGAGCCCCTGCCGAGAACTCAAGCCCCAGGGCCGCTGAGTATTCAAGGCGAACTCGCGGAGGGCTACGAGCGGCCGGTGCTCGCGTTGACTCGGCCTAGCGGCGTGACGGAGCGCGTTCCCATGGGGAGCGGGCCAACGTTTCTGACTCAGGTCCCGGCGCAAACCCCAGGCACCTATCAGGTCGAGGTGTTGGCGGAAGGACCTCTTGGCCTCGCCGTCGTCGCTAACGCGCCCGTGTTCGTCGGCGTCGAGCCACCGACGTATGTCGAGCTGCGCGGCGCTGGCGCAGGCGAGGCGGGTGATGTCGATGCCGTCGGGGAGGCGCTCCTCGCTCTTATCAACGAGTCACGCACCACACGTGGCCTCAACGCACTCGAGCGCATGACCCCGCTCGACGCCGCTGCGCTCTCGCACAGCGAAGACATGCGGGACAACGAGTTCACGGGACACCGCTCGCCAACGCACGGTGACACCGCGCAGCGCGTCGCCGGCGCCGGAATTCAAAGTGGGCTCATCCTCGAGAACATCGGGCGTGGCTACGGTGCCGTCGAGATTCACGCGGGCTTGATGGAGAGCCCAGGCCATCGCGCCAACATCCTCAACGAGCAGACCACGCACATCGGAATCGGCGTGACGCAGGCGGAACGCGATCGCGCGTTCTTGGCTACGCAGCTCTTTATTCGCGTCAGCCGCGAGATCGATCCCGACGAGACCCAAGAGCAGCTCCTCGCCGCCATCAACCGCGCGCGAGAGGCACGTGGAGCCCCTCCTCTGGAACTCGAGGAGAACCTGGCCACCGCCGCCCGGGGCGCCGCCGAGCAGTTCTTCTCCGACCCAGATGCCTCCCAGCAGTCCGTTGTGGATGACGCGAGTCGGGGATTACGCCGTTTTGCCGTCGCCTTCCGGCGCGTCAGCGGCTTGATGACCGTCGTTGGTGATCCTCGGGATGCGGAGCACCTAGAGCCCACTTTTGACCCAGAAGTTCGCTTTGTGGGCATCGGTGTGGCCCAAGGAACCCGGGCCGATAGCCCTCCGAATAGTATTGGTGTCGTGATCTTGCTGGCTTGGCCTCGTTGAAGATGTTGACCCACTCGCCACCACTCGCATATCGTCCGTGCCTATGAGGTCGATTCGCTCCTTTATCCTTGCCTCCTTGGCCCTCGCCCTGCCTGCCTTCGGCTGCGGTGGCTCGGACGGCGGTGACATGGTCATTCTTGATGTCCAGCCACGAAACGCCGCCATGCAGGTGCAGTCGCCGATCACGGTCACGGGAATGAACTTCCGAACCGACATTGGTTACACCGTCTTCTTCGGCATTCATGCGTCGCCTCAGGTCACCATCATCGACCCCGAGACATTGCTCGTCGCATCTCCCCAGGTGGACGAAGCGGGGCGCGTTGACATCACGATCCGTGCTGACGATGGACAGGCATTTCAGATCACCGATGCTTTCGAATACCAAGACGTCGGTGGCAACGTTGTTGAGCAGCTCGGTTCCGGCCCCACCAAGCGTGAGGGTGGCTCTCTCGCCTACTGATTTTGGGGGATGCCCGTCACGCAACTTCGGCGGGCACAGCTTGACTTGAACCCGCTCGAATCGGCATCCTGCCGCTGAGTTCGTAGACAGTGGCCAAACAGAATCTCCTCCTCGTTGATGCCGATGCGCGCTCCCTCCGCGTCCTGGAGGTCAGCCTGCGCAAAGCGGGCTATTCCGTCACGACATGTGGCGACGCAGATGCCGCCATGGAGATGGTCGAGCTCTCCCGTCCGGACCTCGTTATCTCCGACACCCGTCTACCGAAGACCGATGGGTTCGCGCTCGTCGAGAAGCTTCGCGAGAACGCAGACTGGGAAGACATCCCCTTCATCTTTCTCTCGTCCGACGGGTCTCTGGAGAGCAAAGTTCAAGGGCTTGAGCTGGGCGTGGAGGACTACCTCACCAAGCCCATCTACATCAAAGAGATCATCACTCGCGTCAACCTGGTGCTCCAGCGTTTTGAACGACGCGGGCTTGAGCGCCGAAGCCTAACGAAGACGCGCTTTTCAGGCTCTCTCGCTGAGATGGGTCTCGTCGACCTCCTGCAGACCATCGACATCAGTCGGAAGTCCGGCGTGCTTCGATTGACTCAGGGTGAGCGTAGCGGGGAGGTTCTCTTCTCGGACGGCTCGTTGGTTCACGCCGAGTTCGGAAAGCTCCGCGGCGAAGCAGCGATCTATCGTTTCCTCGTTTGGAACGATGGCGAGTTCAACCTGGAATTCGGTCCCGTCGACCCTGAAGACATCAGCGTGACAGCGCCGACGCAGGTCGTGTTGATGGAGGGCATGCGCCGCCTCGATGAGTGGGGACGGCTTCTCGAACAGCTGCCACCGCTGAGCTCGGTGTTCGAGGTCGACGACCATGAGCTTATCGAGCGCTTGGCTGAGATTCCCGACGATATCAACGTCGTGCTTCGCCACTTCGACGGCCACAACACACTGCTCGACGTCGTGGACGAAGCCGCTGGCGACGATCTGGCGACGCTTCTGACCCTCTCGAAGCTCTATTTCGAGGGGCTTATCGTTCCCCGAGCCATCGAAGAGCCCGAGGAAGTGGATGTTCTCCTCCCCGGAACTGGCGAGCGTGCTGTTTCTAACGCCACGTTGATGCCGCCGCCGATGGATCACGAAGATCACGAGGAAAGCCCCGAATTGGGAGCTCTGCAGTACGGCACAAAGTCTGCATCTACCGCAAAACGAGCTTCTATTTCGGCACACCCTGGCGCGCAGACGTCAACGCCCCCAAGAAATAATAAAGAGACGGGGTCTGTGGAAAACACAGACCGCTCCAGCGACCTAGAGCAAGAGGAACAGAAATCGATGGTTAAAAAGGGAAAAGGCCGCCGGCGCCGCAAGATCGCTGAACCCAGCAATATCCTTCAATTCCCCACTCAGAAGGCGGTTGGGGATGACCTGGTTGAAGCTGTCACGGTCGCAGGCACAGGCGTCCCCGTCGAAACCTCCGCCGGAGATGAAGCTGCAGCTGAACTAGCCGCGGAAGCCAAGGCCGCCGAAGAGAAGGCCGCCGCGGAAGCCAAGGCCGCCGAAGAGAAGGCCGCCGCCGAAGAGAAGGCCGCCGCGGAAGCCAAGGCCGCCGAAGAGAAGGCCGCCGCGGAGGCGAAGGCCGCCGAAGAGAAGGCCGCCGCGGAGGCGAAGGCTGCTGAAGAGAAAGCCGCTGCGGAGGCGAAGGCTGCTGAAGAGAAGGCCGCCAGCGAGAAGAAAGCGGCTGAGAAAAAGGCCGCCGACGAGAAGGCGGCGAACGAAGCCGCTGAGAAGGAAGCTGCGGAGAAGAAGGCCGCTGAGGACAAGGCGCCTGCAAAGAAAGAAGCTGCGTCCGGCAACACCGGCTCCACGCGTTCCTCACGGAAGAAGAAGAAGAAAAAGACCCGCAAGGGACGAGCTCACCAAGCGGCCGCGAAGGCGAAAGAAGCCGAGGCCAAAGAGTCCCAGGACGCTGACACCAAAGAATCCGGCGCGAAGGAAACGACGGGCAAGGACACATCCAAGTCCAGCGCCAAGGAAACGCCCAAAGCGAAGACAAAAGGAAAGACGAGCGGCAATAAGGACAGCAGCGCGTCTGTCATCGTGGATGAGGACCTCTCCGCGACATCGTCGCAGACCATTGCCGCGATCACGGCGACCGGCGAGCACGCCGCCATCGCGAACGACTTCTTCAGCGCCAAAGCCTACGAGTCCGAGATGGACAATAGCGAGGCGGAGGGCTGGGACGACATTGGGACAGCTGCGCCGCTGTCCGAGTCGGACAAGAAGCTCAAGCAGGGAACGATCGCGTTCTTCGCTGTCGCGGCTATCGCCATCGGCGGTTGGCTGATCTACCAGAAGGTTCTCTTGCCCCAGCCCGTCGACTTGAGCGACGAAGAGGTAACGCTGCCTACCTTTGTCGACGGCGTTGAACCGGCGGCCACGCCGGAGCCTGAGGCCACGCCCGAGCCGGAGGTCACGCCTGAGATCGACAATGTCGAGCCCACAACGGAGCCCGCCGAAGGCGAAGCTGTCGAAGGTGAAACCGTCGAAGGCGAAGCAGTCGAAGGCGAAGCTGTCGAAGGTGAAACCGTCGAAGGTGAAACGCCTGAAGTGGAGGGAACCCCCGAGGTGCCTGTCGAAGAACCCGCTGCGCCGACCGGCGCTTACGCGGAGCTCCTCGAAGACGCGATGAGCACACGCAATCGCCGAAGCCGCGAAGCGAAGTTGCGCGAAGCTGTCGCTGCAAACGCGAACGGCCACGAGGCGCTCGCTGAACTCGCTTGGCTTCTGCTCAATCGCAACCAGTTTGCGGAGGCTGCCGGCTTCGCTGAGCGGGCATCAACGCTCGATCCAACCAGCTCAAAGGCGTGGATCACCCTTGGTGCCGCCCGACAGGCGACGCGCGACGCGGACGGCGCACGCGCGGCCTACGAAGCGTGTGTTGCTCAAGGCACTGGCCGATACGTGAGCGACTGCCGAGCGATGCTCTAGACGAGTCCGATTCGGGCGATTTTGTCGCCCGGATCACTCTCCGCTTCGCGAAGGCGCGCACGAGGCGCTTTCGGGGCGCCAAACGCCAAAAGTCTGATAGATAGCCTCGTATGCAGGGCTCTCTCCAAGATGTCGTCGTCATCGACGCACTCCGCACTCCCATCGGGCGCTTTCGTGGCGGCCTCTCACGCGTTCGCGCCGACGACATGGCCGCGCATGTCCTCAGTGGACTCCTCGCTCGTCAAAGCGAAGCGAAGGGCTGCCTCGAAGAGGTGATCCTCGGCGCGACGAACCAGGCAGGGGACGACAATCGCAACATCGCACGGATGGCCGCTCTCCTCGCAGGCCTGCCGCACGAGGTCACGGGCGTGACCGTCAACCGCCTCTGTGGTTCGGGGCTTGAAGCGATCATCGACGCTGCCCGCGCCATCGCCGTGGGGGACCACGAAGTCATCGTTGCTGGTGGCGTTGAGTCGATGAGCCGAGCGCCCTACGCGATGGCCAAGCCTGAAGAGGCGTTTCCACGCACACCCCCAAAGATCTACGACACGAGCTTGGGGTGGCGTTTCGTCAATCCGAAGATGCCAGAGGACTACACTATCGGCATGGGCGTCACGGCGGAGAATGTCGCCGAGCAGTACAATGTGAGCCGTGCGGACCAAGATGCGTTCGCCCTTGAGAGCCAGCGCAAAGCGGCCGCGGCTTGGGATGCCGGTGTCTTCGACCGCGAGGTCATCCCCGTCGATGTTCCCCCAGCGAGCAAGCGTGCTGAAGCGACACGTGTGGAGCGGGACGAGAGCATTCGTGCCGGTTCCACCCTCGAGGCTCTTGGGCGACTCCGGCCCGTGTTTCGCGAGGGCGGCAGCGTCACGGCGGGCAACTCCTCTCCCTTGAACGATGGCGCCGCGATGGTGCTCCTCGCGTCCCGCGCCTGGGCCGAAAAGCATGGCGTCACGCCCCGCGCCCGCTTCGTCTCCAGCGCGAGCGCTGGCGTGCACCCCAACGTGATGGGCATCGGACCGATCCCTTCCACTCAGAAAGCGCTCGCACGTGCCGGACTAACGGCGGCAGATATCGACGTTGTCGAGCTGAACGAAGCCTTCGCGGCCCAAAGCCTCGCCTGCATGCGCACCCTCGAGTTCAACCCCGAGAATGTGAACATACACGGTGGCGCCATCGCCCTTGGACACCCCATCGGCTGCAGCGGAGCACGCATCGTGGCGACGCTCCTCGGCGCTATGGAAGCTCGCGACGCCAAACGCGGCGTCGCCACCCTTTGCATCGGCGTGGGACAAGGGCTCGCCGCCGTATTTGAAAAGATCTCGTGAGCGTTCGTGTTGCCATCGTCGGCGCCGGCGCGTGGGGTCGAAACCATGTCCGCACTTTTGCGAATCTAGAGGGAGCCAAGCTCACCGCCGTTTGCGATAAACGCCCGGCGGTCCTCGACGCGATGCGTGGAGGTCTTCCGGACACCAAGTTTGTGTCTGAGACCGAGGAGGCGCTCGCTCTCGCAGACGCCGTCGTCGTCGCGACCGACGCGCCATCCCATGTGGACGTCGCCCTACAGGCGCTCCGCGCGGACAAAGACGTGCTTGTGGAGAAGCCCTTGGCGCTCTCCAGCGCCGACGCGCTCAAGCTCTGCCAAGAAGCGGACGCCCGTGGCCGTATGCTGATGGTCGGCCATCTGCTTCTCTATCATCCAGCCATCGAAGCGCTTCGCGCGATCATCGATTCCGGTGAGCTCGGCGAGGTGCTCTATGTGGTCTGCCGCCGTCTCAACCTGGGCGTGGTTCGACAGCGTGAGAACGCCTGGTGGTCTCTCGCTCCTCATGACCTCAGCATCGCGCGCTATCTCCTCGGCAGCGACCCCGTCGCCGTCGCCGCGAACGGCGGCACCTTTCTACAAGACGGGATCGAAGACGTCGTCTTTGGGACCGTGCGCTTTGGTCAGAAGCAGCTCGCGCACATCCACGTCAGCTGGCTCGACCCACACAAAGTGCGCTCGCTGACCGTCGTCGGTTCCAAGAAGATGGCGGTCTTCGACGACACCTCGCCAGACCAGAAGCTCGTGCTCTTCGACAAAGGCGTCGAGCGTCCGCCGGCGGCGGTCTCCTACGCCGAGGGCGTTCGCATTCGCACTGGCGATATTCGTATCCCGGCGATTCGTATGGCCGAACCCCTCAAACGAGAATGCGGCGCGTTCATCGACGCGGTGCAGTCGCGCAAGCCGCCTATCGCGGATGGACGAAGCGGCCTTGCCGTGGTCCGAGCCCTGGAAGCTGGTGCTCGAAGCCTTGAGCAAGGCGGCGTCGAAGTCGCGATTCAAACCGGAGAATAGTCATGTCTGTGCACCCCGATGCGTTTGTCCACAACACAGCCGTCGTCGACGAAGGCGCGACCATTGGCGAACAAACGAAGGTGTGGCACTTCGCCCATGTGTGCGGCGGGGCGACGGTGGGACCTCGCTGTGTCCTCGGTCAGAACGTGTTTCTCGCCCCGGGAGTCAAGCTCGGGGCCGGCGTCAAAATCCAGAACAACGTCTCCGTCTACAAAGGCGTGGTCGTCGAAGACGATGCGTTTCTCGGTCCTAGCTGCGTCTTCACCAACGTGAATCACCCCCGCGCACACGTTGAGCGCAAGACGGAGTTCTTGCCGACCCGCGTGGGCAAAGGCGCGTCCGTGGGCGCGAACGCCACCATCGTCTGTGGCAACCAGCTGGGCGACTACTGTTTCGTGGGCGCGGGCGCCGTCGTCACCCACAACGTCGAAGCGCATTCGCTCGTCTACGGCACACCCGCGCGCCATCGCGGCTGGGTTTGTCGATGCGGAGAGATCCTACCCAGCACGGGTCTGTGCCAGCGATGCGGCGATACCTACAAACTCGGCGAGAGCTGTCAGCTGCTGAAAGAAGGCCAATCGTGACTCAGAACATTCCAATGCTCGATGTGGTTGCGCAGAACGCGCCGGTGCGCGCGGAGCTTGAAGCCGCGTTTGCACGAACCCTCGACACGGGCCGCTTCATCATGGGCCCGGAAGTCGTCGCCCTGGAGAGCGAGCTCGCTGCCTACGTCGGCGCCAAGCACGCCATTGGCGTGTCTTCCGGCACCGACGCGCTCCTCGTGTCGCTCATGGCCCTTGGCATTGGTGCCGGCGACGAAGTCATTACAACCCCGTTCACGTTCTTCGCGACAGGGGGCTGTATTTCGCGTCTCGGCGCGACACCGGTCTTTGTCGATATTCGTCCCGATACATTCAACCTGGACGAGTCGAAGGTCGCGGCGGCGATCACGCCGAAGACCCGCGCCATCTTGCCGGTTCATCTCTACGGTCAGTCCTGCGACATGGGCGCGCTTCGACAAGCGTGTGGGGATATCCCGATCATCGAAGACGCAGCTCAGTCTTTGGGGTCTCGTTTTCAAGGGAAGGGCGTTGGCTCCATCGGGACCTTCGGCTGTTTCTCGTTCTTCCCGTCGAAGAACCTCGGCGCGCTGGGCGACGGAGGTCTCGTGACAACGAACGACGACGCGTTGGCGGAGAAGGTGCGAGTCCTGCGGGCTCACGGCAGCAAGCCTAAGTACTTCCACGCCCTCGTCGGTGGCAACTTCCGACTTGATGCGCTCCAGGCCTCGCTGCTTCGCGTGAAGTTCCCGCGCCTCGACGGCTGGGCTGAGGCTCGCCGAAAAAACGCGGCATACTACTCCGAACGCTTCTTGGGTGCTGCGCTTCCCGAGGGCCGCCTCACGCCACCGCCCGTGGTGGAAGAAGGCCACGTGTTCAATCAGTATGTGATTCGAACAGACAAGCGTGACGAGCTCGCGGCGGGCTTGAAAGAGGCCGGCATCGCGAGCGCCATCTACTATCCGCGGGCGCTCCACATGCAGGAGTGCTTTGCGGATCTAGGCTACGCCGAAGGCGCCTTTCCCGTCGCGGAGAAAGCCGCGGGCGAAGTCCTCGCCATCCCAGTGTACCCAGAGCTCGGCGACGCCCTTCGGGAACGCGTCGCGGACACTGTTGTCGCGCTGCTTAGCTAGCTTGCTGGAGTAGCGAGGTCACAAGCTCACGCACGCTTGAGAAACGCGGCGCTGCGTCGTAGTTGGGAAAGTCGTCGTTGGGATCGATGAGGAAAGGACGAACTCCGGCCTCGCGTGCCCCTTCGACGTCCACGTCGGGAATGTCCCCGGCGTACACGGCGTCCTCGGCTCGGATACCGAGCGTCTTGAGTGCGATCTCGAAGATACGGGGGTCCGGCTTACGAATACCAACGTTCGCTGAGTCCACGATGATTTCGAACATGTCTTCGAGGCCGACCTTGTCGAAGAGTTCCACCAGTCGACCCTCGGAGTTGCTCACGATGGCGGGCACCCAGCCTGCAGCGCGCGCATCGTGCAGAGCTTCCACGAGCTCGCTGGGGACGCGTCGCCAGAAGTTGAACTCTTCGTGCGCGACTTCTAACGCATCGACGTGCGCTTCTAGGTCTCCTTCGACATGGGCCGCTTCGAGCAGCGTCTTCATGAAGACCCGCCAGCCATTTTCGTGGCTCGCGCCCTCACTCAAGTGCTGAGCGTAGGTGTCTTTCGCGACTCGTTCCGCCATGCGGACGGCCTCGGCGTCACCACCCACAGTGGCAGCCACGGCGGCATGGTCGAGAAAGACGACGGTGTTGCCAGCGTCGAGGAGCAGCGCCCTGCGCTTCACAGGGACCATCCGTTCACGGAATCAACTGAAAGTCGGCGACGAGGGCGCTGTGGTCGCTGGAACCATCCCGCACAAAACGAAGCTGGACCATGTCGTCGGACATCGCCTGGCTCCCCATCATATAGTCGAGCTGTTCGCGCCCGTTGAAGATGAAACTCCAGCGGTCCGCGGCAGGCACCGTGAGGGTCAGGTCGATGATCTCATCGCCCGCCGTCATTGCCGCGTAGGTCGGCGAATCTGGCGTATCGTTCATATCCCCCGCGAAGATCACGTGGTCACGTGTGTTGGCTCGCCGCCCCAAGAGGTCGCGTGCTTGTGCCGCTTCACCTTCGCGCCGCGCATCTCGTTCCGCGCACTCGGCGGGTGAGTCGACGCAGCGCTGGGAGAGGAAGTGACTGGTCATCACGAGCACGTCGATGCCATTCGCGTTCACAAAGACCTCCAGCGCGTCGCGTGTGAAGCGCTGCGATTCGCCCGTCGGTCCCAAGAACGACTCGCCGATATGGCTGACGACGTTCGTGACGGGAAAGCGCGAGATGTACCCCACGTCGATCCCGCGAGGGTCAAAGCTGTCCATCAGACCCACGTAGTCGTATCCCATTCCTCCAAGACCTTCGTCGACGAGGCGCTGCAGCAAAGGGAGGTTCTCCACCTCTTGGAGCGCCACGAAATCAGGGTTCTCTTCGCGAATCCGCGCCGAGATGCTGTTGATCTTGCGGGTCACGGCGGCGCTTGTTTGCACCTCGTCGAAGGGAACATCCGGGTCGTTTTGGTTGTCGAAAAAGTTCTCGACGTTCCACGACATGATCCGATACGGCACAACGCTCGGCGTCGGCGTGTCCCTTGGCACGGAGGTGTCGACCCCAGGAACATCCGGGGCCCCGCCCGAGTCCGCTGGGCGAGAGTCATCGCCGCACGCGGCGGCGAAAACAAACAACCCTATTAAAAAAGTGTGCCGAAGTCCGGTGTTCATTCAGCGCGGTTCCAATCGGCAACGTTCATCTAGAGGAGCTCGAGCATTCGCTTCGCACGAACAGTCGCTGCCTCAAGGAGAGGTCCCGCTTCTTCGACGGGAACCTTGAGCTTCGTGACGAGACGGTCGAGGACCGCTTTCTCGTCGTCGCTTTGGTCGCCGTCCACAAAACTAAGGATGACCGCGTGCTGCAGCAGCATTCGCCGGTCCGTCGCGCTGAGATCTGTGATGGAGACATCATCGATGTCGCGCTGCTCTTTGGCGTACTCGCGAATCGACTCGGCATCCTCGCCGTCGAGCTCGAAGGACGAAATAAGAGCTTCGATGACTTCTTTTTCCTCATCGTCGACTCGGCCGTCGGCCCAAGCCACCGCCACGAGGGACTTCACCATAGCTTCTTGATAATCTTGCATCTTTGCCTCCCTGATCGCCCGGGAACATAACAGAAAATTGCGGCAGCGGGCGCTTGAAGGATCGATCCTCCCCCCTATTCAAGCGGGGTCCCAGGCCTTATGTTTCCCGGACTCATATGGATTCTCGCTATTCAGCCCCTTTCGCCGCCACCGGTGCGGCGCCCTTCGATGAGGCCCAGGCCGAACGCCTCCTCGCCATCGCCCTCTCTGCTGGGGGGGACTACGCGGACCTCTTCTTCGAGTACGCCGTCAGCGGAAGCTACGGGTATGACGAAGGCATCCTCAAGGCCGCTGGTCGCTACGTGTCCATGGGCGTAGGTGTCCGGGTCATGAAAGGCGACGCCACGGGCTATGCCTACGTCGAGAACCTTGAGCCCGAGGCGATGGCGCGCGCAGCCAAGACCGCTGCGCAGATCGCTCAGTCCGGTGGAGGAGGCGCGATCAAACCTTTCGCCGCTCAGACCATCGCCGACCGTTACAGCGTCCCGCTCCTGTCGCTCGACGTCCCCGGCGAAGACAAGCGTGCGCTCCTCGAGCGTGCCGACAAGGCCGCTCGCGCCGCCGACAGCCGCATCGTGCGGGTCAACGCCTCCATCAGCGAGGAGATCCGCGAGATTCTTATCGCGACGAGCACCGGGCGCTTCGTCCGCGATCGTCAGCCCCTCATTCGTTTTGGCGTGAGCGCTATCGCGGAGCACGAAGGTAAGCGCCAGTCTGGTTCCTCGGGTGGCGGAGGGCGCCTCGGCCTTGAGTATTTCGATACGCACACCCCGGAGTCGCACGCCGCAGAGGCCACGCGCCAGGCGCTGGCCATGCTCGACGCACGTGAAGCGCCCGCCGGCGAGATGGAAGTCGTCCTCGCACCGGGTGACAGCGGAATTCTACTTCATGAGGCCGTCGGTCATGGTCTCGAGGCGGACTTCAACCGCAAGAAGACATCCAACTACACCGACCAAATCGGCAACATCGTCGCGAGCGAGCTTTGCACCGTCGTGGACGATGCGACGCTTTCTCACGGTCGTGGCACCATCAACGTAGACGACGAAGGCCTCGAGCCCACCAAGTCGACGCTCATCGAGGGCGGCGTACTCCGTGGCTACATGCAGGACCGCTTCAGCGCCGACGAGATGAAGACAAAGGCGACGGGCAACGGTCGTCGAGAGAGCTTCAAGAGCCACCCCATGCCGCGCATGACGAACACCCTCTTGCTTCCCGGCGAATCTGCTCCGGAGGACATCATCCGCTCCGTCAAAAAGGGCGTGTACGCGAAGAAATACGGAGGTGGTCAGGTCGACATCGGCAACGGCGACTTCGTCTTCTCTCTGACAGAAGGCTATCTCATCGAAGACGGCAAACTGACGGCGCCGCTCAAAGGCGTGAACCTCATCGGCAACGGACCCGACGTCATGCGAAAGGTCGTCATGCTCGGTCATGACCTCGAAGTGTCCGACGGCATCTGGACCTGCGGCAAAGACGGCCAGTCCGTGCCCGTTGGCGTGGGCTGCCCCACGGTGAAGATCTCGGCGATGACCGTCGGCGGAACGGAGCTCGCATGACCGATTCGAACAACAACGGCTACGAACAGCTTCTCAAGCTCGGCGAAGAAGCCGTCGCCTCGGCCCTTGATAAGGGGGCAACGCTCGCGGAAGCATCCATTCGTGAAGGCTCCCACCTCTCGACAAAGGTACGCCTCGGCAAAGCGGAGCTCGTCGAAGAAGCGGGCTCTAGGGCCCTCGGCATGCGCGTGATGATCGGCCAACAGGTGGCCGTGACCTACACGAGTGACCTTAGCGATTCCGGTCGCGCTCGCCTCGTCGAAGACGCCATCGAGCTCGCCAAGCTCAGTCAGCCAGACCCCTTCGCCGGCGCTCCCGACGCGTCACTACTCTCCAAGACCTCCGAACACGTCGACCTCGATACCTTCGACGCGGACATGGACCAGCTCGACGGCGCGGAGGCGCTTCGTCGCGCCATCGAGTGCGAAGACGCTGCGCTCAAGTACGACAAACGCATCACCAACAGCGAGGGTGGCACGTTCACCCGCGCGAGCGGACGCAGTGTCCTGGTCACAAGTGGCGGCTTCCGCGGCTCGTCCCGTGGCACGTACGCCTCCTTGGTAGTGCAGCCCGTCGCCGACGACGAAGACGCCAAGAAGCGTACTGGATCCCACTGGGGAGCACGCCGGCACCTCGCAGAGCTCGAGAGCGCGAAGAGCATCGGCGAAGAAGCGGCGCGCCGGACGCTGCGAAAGCTCGGTGCGAAGAAGATCCCTTCCCAGGAGCTCCCCGTCGTCTTCGATCCGGACGCTGCACGCTCGATTCTTGGTCTCCTCGCCGGTTGCGTCATGGGCGGCGGAATCTGGCGCCGAACGTCGTATCTACTCGATCGCCTCGGCACGCAGGTCGCGTCGTCGAAGGTCACCATCGTCGATGACCCGCTCATCCCGCGCGCGTCCGGTAGCCGCGCCTACGACGGCGAAGGTCTGCTCTCCCGGAAGAACGTCGTAGTTCAGAACGGCGAGCTCAAGACCTATCTCATGGACAGCTACGCAGCCCGAAAGCTCGACATGGAGAGCACCGCCTCCGCTTCGCGCGGCGCCAGCGGCGGCGTCGGCGCTTCGACGTCCAACTTCATTATGCAGCCCGGAACGATGTCTCCGGAAGAACTCATCGCCGACACCGGGCGCGGCCTCTACGTCACCTCGATGATGGGCTTCGGCTTCAACGGTGTCACCGGCGACTTCTCCCGCGGTGCCGCAGGTTTCATGATCGAAAACGGAGAGCTGACCTTCCCCGTCAGCGAGGTCACCATCAGCCTCAACCTCGATGAGATCTTCAAACGCATCGACGCCGTGGCCTCGGACCTCGACCTGCGTACCTCGACGGCGAGCCCTACGTTCCGCGTGTCTGGAATGACCATCGCCGGCACCTGAGGCTGGCATGCGAGTGGACAAGCGGCTCGACAGACTCCTCCCCATCGCGAAGTGGCCCAGCGCCGAGGAAGCGCGCGGCATGAAGTGGTTTTCGCCACTTCGTGCGGGCCGGCTCTCGCTCGCCACACGGACATGGGTTCCAGCGATGGTGCCATGGCGCGCCGAACCCACCGGCGAGGTGACCCCAGCGGTCATCGAGTGGTATCGGCGCTTCGCGGAAGGGCGTCCAGGCGCCATCGTCGTCGAGGCTACGGGCATCCGCGACATCCCAAGCGGGCCGCTCCTTCGCATCGGCCACGAACGCTTCGTGGACGGCTTGCGCCAGCTCACCGAAGCGGTCCGCGAGGCAAGTGGCGGCGACACCCGCCTCTTCATTCAGCTCATCGACTTCCTCGCGGTGAAACGACGACCTCCACGTGAGAAGTTCATCCGGCGTTTCTTAGAGATCGATGACGCGCTCCGCGAGCGATTACCCGCCGAGCTTCAATCTGCGAGTGAAGACGCCATCCGAGACGCGATGATCGTCGACCCCACGTTGGACGCCGCGCTTGATTCCCGGACGCGTAGCAGCTTGGACTATGGATTCCGCCAGCGCGTCGACGACATGGAGGCCCCTGACATCGAAAGCCTCCCACGCACGCTCCCGTCGCTCTTCGCGGACGCCGCCGCGCGCGCCGAAGCGGCGGGTTTCGACGGGGTGGAACTCCACTACGCGCACGCCTACACCATGGCCAGCTTCCTTAGCGCCACGAACCAACGTGATGACGGTTACGGCGGCGCGCGTGAGCAGCGCGTGCGACTCCCCCTCGAGGTCTTCCACAAGGTCAGGGGCGCCGTCAGCGACGAGTTCGTCGTTGGCGCTCGTTTCTTGGGCGACGAGGTTATCTCGGGCGGCAGCCACCTCGAAGACGCCCGCTACTTTGGGCGTCGCTTTGCCGAAGCGGGGATGGACTTCCTCTCGGTGTCCAAAGGCGGCAAGTTTGACGACGCGAAACAGCCAAGGGTCGGCGAGGCGGTGTATCCCTACACGGGCCCAAGCGGCCACGAGTGCATGCCCACGGTGAAGATCGAAGGCGGCCCTTTCGGTCGCAACCTCGGCCTCGCGGAAGCGATTCGCCATGACATTCGCGCCGCAAACCTGAACACACCCATCGTCGGCGCCGGTGGTATTGCGAGCCCGTGGCAAGCCGAAGACGCGCTACAGCGAGGACAAGCGGACATCGTCGCCGCCGCGCGTCAGTCCCTCGCCGATCCGGACTGGTTCGCCAAGATCCGTGCGGGTCGTGGTGAAGAAGTCCGCCGCTGTTACTTCACCAACTACTGCGAAGGTCTCGACCAAAAACACAAAGCCGTGACGTGCCAACGTTGGGACCGTGACTTCGCCACAGGTGATGGCGCGCCGAGAAGCGCCGACGGAAAGCGTCGACTCACGGCTCCTCGCTGGCGTCCGCTCTAGAGCCCATCTCATAACTACGCACGGCCACATTGCGGCCGGAGCACACCGCCTTCGCTCATCCCCTCAGCTCAAAAATGCCCCACAGTTCATCGCTTCGCGGACAGCTAAATCGAAGCACTCTGACCAAAATGTGGCCGTAGTTATGAGATGGGCTCTAGTGTGAGAACTAGTCCTCCGCGAATTGTGCGACGAGCGCGTCGTGCACCTCTTGAACCTGCGCTTCTGTCTCTTCGAGGGTGCCGTCGTTCATGACGAGGTAGTCCGCGAGGGCTTCTTTGTCCGCCAGTGAGAGCTGGCTTGCGATTCGTGCGCGAGCGGCGTCCTCATCGGACGCGTCACGCTGAACCAGACGCTCCAGCTGCACAGCCTCCGGAACGCTGACGACAACCAGCGCCGCAAACGCTTTGTGGATCTTGTTCTCGACGAGGAGCGCCGCTTCGTAGAGAACATAGGGAACATCCAGTTTCGAGGCTTCCCCAAGCTGCCGCTGGGACTCCATCGCGATGCGCGGATGAATGATGGCGTTGAGCTTCTTCCGCGCGTCCTCGTCCCCGAACACGAGGGCGCCGAGCTTCTTCCGATCGAGGACGTCGCCAGCGAGGACCTCCGCCCCGAAGGTCTTCACGATCTCCGTAAGCGCGGGCTGTCCAGGCATCACGACATCGCGCGCCACTTGGTCGGCATCGACGACAGGAATTCCGCGCGCACGAAAGAACTCAGCGACAGTGGACTTCCCCGTCGCGATACCACCTGTGAGACCCACTCTTTTTGCCACGATCGTTCCCGTCTCATGCAGAAGCGCATGTATGATGCCGGCGCATGCGCGCAGTGGTTCAACGAGTATCGGATGCCAGCGTCCGTGTCGACGGAGAGGTCGTCGGCTCCATCGAAGCTGGTCTTTTGGTCTATGTCGGCGTCGGGCCAAAGGATGGCAAAGCGGAGCTCGACTATATGTCCCGCAAGATCGCCGGCCTTCGCATCTTCCAGGACGATGAAGGCCGGATGAGCCTTTCGGTTCAAGACGTCGGCGGCTCCGTTCTCCTCGTCTCCCAGTTCACTCTTTATGGCGACGTTCGTAAGGGGAGGAGGCCTTCATTCATGGGTGCAGCCGGTCCGGAGCACGCAAACGAGCAATATGAGGCTCTGGCCGAGTCGCTTGCTCAGACCGGCTTAAACGTCGCCAAAGGTCGCTTTCGGGCAGATATGCGTGTCTCGTCCACCAACGTTGGCCCCGTTACTCTTCTCCTCGACTCCGAAAAGACGTTCTGATGCTCCGATACGAGATCCGCGCCGTGACCCGCCAGGACAAGGGCGATCTCCTCGAACTCGCTCGCTTCCTCGACTCCGTCAACCTTCCGAATGACCCGGAGGCGATACAGCCCATCATCGCGAAGTCCGAAGATTCGTTCATGGGGAGCATCGACGACCCCAAACGGCGCGAATACGTGTTTGTCCTCTACGATCACGAAGAGAAGAGGGCGGTGGGGACTTCCCTCATCGTTGGTCAGCTTGGGCGTCGGGACGCTCCCTACATCTATCTCACGGTTGGCAAAGAGGAGCGTTACAGCCAAACCCTCGACAAGCACTTCATCCACCAGGTCCTCTCCATCGGTTACTCCTACGAGGGCCCCACGGAGATTGGCGGCCTCGTCATGCACCCTGATTACCGGCGAAATACCGGGAAACTCGGAATGCAGATCAGTTACGTCCGCTTTCTCTTCATCGCGATGGAGAGAGCATGCTTTCGGGACCGGATCCTCGCAGAGCTCCTCCCCCCTCTTCAGCCCGACGGTACCTCACACCTCTGGGAAGCTGTGGGTCGCCGCTTCACGGGCATGGACTACCGAGCCGCCGACCGCCTCTCCCGCGAGAACAAAGAGTTCATCCGCGGCCTCTTTCCTGATGGCGACATCTACACGAGCCTCCTCTCCGATGAAGCCCAAGGGGTCATCGGCAAAGTGGGAGCGCAGACGCGAGGCGTCGAAAAGCTCCTCCGTCGCATCGGTTTTCGCTATGTAAACCGCGTGGATCCCTTCGATGGCGGGCCGCACTTCTTGGCTGAAACAGACCAAATTACCCTAGTAAATGCCGTTAAAGAGTGCGCCGTTCGTTTTGGGGAGCGAGCCGATCGCGTCATGCTCGGCACGCGCTATCCAGTCGCTCCCTACTTCCGAGCCGCTGCATTCCACGGCGTCATTGAGGGTGAAGAAGTGGTCATTAACCCCGAAGAAGCCGCGAGTTTTGACCTTCGCGAGGGCGATATCGTCCACGCCCTCCCCATTTAAGGATCATCCACGCGACATTTGGGAAACACTCGTCCGACAACGGTTCTTCATGCGCCACATTTGGCACCAAGCGAGCAATCTTGGATCTTTCGACCAAGCGAGCTTGCCTCCCCCCTCCTCGATGCTAGACATCGCCTCCCGCAGGGAACTGCCCTCGGGAGTTTTGACAACCCAAGAGTGATTTTGTGAGGCGTGAAGCGCGCCCTAAAAGAACGCGCTTCGAACTTCGAAACTTCTTCAACGAAGACAAAAGAATCTCTTG
>JBGCFM010000229.1:0-7261 GCA_045106895.1 Polyangiales bacterium
TCCACTCGCCCCCGGGGTCCATCCGGCGCCCAAGCCCACCTGGAGCTGAGCCTTACAAGCCACTGGGCTCGCCCCGGCGACGGCATCTCCGGCGCGTTCGCGCTCTCAAACACCGCCTACAACAAGTACGGCGTTGCTAAGGTACGGCTCGCGTCGAAGGAGATCAGCCACTTCGGTTCTCGTCAGCGCGTCGATGGTCAGGCTTTCGGCATCCGCATCGAGAACACCCAACGGGGCGAGGCGACAATGATCCCCTTTCATATGAAAGTGCCGTCTTCGGCTACGCCCGGTTTCGATGAAAGCCGGCCAGGAGCAAAACTCGGGCTCGTCTCGGTGAAGTGGGAATTCGTCCTTGAGGTGGAAGTGCGGCGGGGGAAGAACCTCGTCATGCGAATTCCCTTTCAGATCTTGCCGGCAAGCGCAGAAGCAACGCCCCGTGCTCACGCCGCGCCGCCCGTGGTTGGGAGCAATCGCACCGGCGAACTGTGGAAACGCGTCGGTGATGTCCATGGCTTCGCGATGCATGGCGATGAGCTGCGCAAGACGCTTCGGGACTCGCACGTTGTCGTTCGTCGCGAGCACCAGGGTGCAGAGGGCGTTTTCTTGCTCGCAAGCTTTCGCTTTCCTTCCCTCGACCTTGGACTTGAAGTCGAACGTGCGGGCACTCTGCGCCGGGTTGTGGGTGGAGGCGTCTCCTTCGACCACCCAACCTTCGACACGGACTACTTCGTTCGTGCGCGCGACACGGAGCAAACGCGGACATCCCTAAGCGATGTGTTTTGCGCAAGGGACTCGAGCCTAACGACGCGGAGCGCTCGGCTGCAGTCGATGGACGACGAGACATGTGTAATGACTTTGGAAGACAATGGGCACTCCGAGGAGATGCTCGGCGCGATCCTCGCAGACGCGAACAGAGCGCTCGGCACCTTCCAAGGGTTGGTCACGAAGGTTGCGCCTCCAACAGGCCTCTCCGGCACGTTGGGAGAGTGGGAGTTCCTCCGTGGGCGGCTCGGCGCAGCGCTCTCCATTGGCTCCCTTCACGTGGCCGGAGACCAAGGGAGCGTGCGCGTAGAAGTGCTGACCATGTTCGGCAAGGATGGGCGTGCTGACGCCACGCAACTCCGGGTCACTCCCCAAAGCGTCCTCGACGTGGCCCCATTTGAGTTCACGGCCGAGAGCGGCGACGACGCCATCGCCGCGACCTTCAAGGGCGAGGTCGCCCAGCGTCTTTCCGCTGCCCTCGCCGGCGCCACTTACTTTCGACTGGATGCGGAAGAGCTCGTCCTGGAGTTCGATGCCCCCCTTGGAGACACTGCCGCAGGCACCGGGCTACTCGGCGGCGCCAAATCACTCGACGCAGCGTCCGCCCTGTTGCGAATCGGTCACCTCGTCCGTGTCGTCGGAATCCTCGGAGGCGAAGCCGGTCCGTACCGTTAGCGGCGCTGCACGACGATTCGCTAGCCACTAACGAATGTCGTCATCGCAGCATCCGCTCACGCACTCGCCACTGCAGAGCGCTGCATCGCCCGCTGGGTAACATGCCGTCGCCGGCCCGCAGATCGTGCACGACATGCCGTCGGTGACCGCGCAGCTCCGAGTGTCGAGCTCTGGACTCCCGAGTGCGCATGTGCCGGACGAGCACTCTCGAGGGCGGCACGTCCGAGTTTGACTCGCCGTCGTGCAACGCGTCGTTGTGCAGGCGCCAAAGCTCCCACAGTCGGAGGCGCCGCACGTCGTGCCATTTGGCAGGTCGCCGTCGCTTGGGCAGTTGGTGGAGCTGCCGGTGCAGGTCTCCGCCGCGTCACAGCTATCGCTTGACGCGCGACACACAAAGCTCGAGGGCCGCAGAGCGTTGGCGGGGCAGCTCGAACTGCTTCCCGTGCACGTCTCCGCCACATCGCAATCGCCGGCGGCGGCGCGACACTGCGTCGACGAAGAGCGGAACCCGTTGCTCGGGCAGCTGGAACTGCTTCCCGTGCACGTCTCCGCCACATCACACACGCCGGCGGACGCGCGGCACTGCGTCGACGAAGAGCGGAACCCGTTGGCGGGGCAACTTGCGCTACTTCCGGTGCACGTTTCCGCCACATCACATACGCCAGCGGACGCGCGGCACTGCGTCGACGAAGAGCGGAAGCCATCGCTCGGACAGCCGGCGCTGCTCCCGGAACATGTCTCCGCGACGTCGCAGGGGCCAGCGGACGCGCGGCACTGCATCGACGAAGGACGGAAGCCGTCGCTCGGACAGCCCGCGCTGCTCCCGGAACATGTCTCCGCCACGTCGCAGGGGCCGGCGGACGCGCGACACTGCGTCGACGAAGAGCGGAAGCCGTCGCTCGGACAGCCGGCGCTGCTCCCGGAACATGTCTCCGCGACATCGCAGGGCCCGCTCGAAGCGCGACACTGGACGCTCGATGGGCGGAACGTATTTCCAGGGCAGCTGGCGCCACTCCCGGTACAGGTCTCCGCGACATCGCAAACCCCGCTCGAAGCGCGACACTCGAAGCTGCCTGGCCGGAACGCGTTCGCGGGGCACGCCGAGGAGCCTCCGGAACAGAACTCCGCGACATCGCAGGCCCCGGAACTGGCGCGACACTCCGTGGTGCCCGCGAGGAACCCATCACCCGGGCACGCGTTGCTCGAACCTGTGCACGACTCAGCACGATCGCATGGCCCGGCCGACGGACGGCACTCGAAACTTGCGGGCCGAAACCCGGTGGCTTCGCATCGAGGCGTGTCCCCATCACAAACGATGCTGCCCGTCGCGCAGGCCTCGACGGGGTCACAGGCCGCACCTGGCTGACAGCTTCCGCAGGTCGGTCCGTTGCAAAAACCAGTGGAACAAACAGTCCCCACGTCGACGTTCCCATCGGGTGGGCACGTCGGCGCGCTCCCGTCGCACACTTCCTCCGCGTCGCACTCCCCCGCGGCCGGTCGACAGACAACGCCGGCGGCGGCGGGTCCCGCCGATACGCACACGGGCAAACCCGAAGAGCAGTCCGTCACCCCTAGTTCACAGGCGTCTCCGAGGGAACACGTCTCGCCGGCGGGGCAGTTCCCCGCGTCGTTACCGCCATCGAAGCCAGCGTCATTCCCGGCGTCCGCGCCGGCGTCCGTGCCGGCGTCCACTGCGGCGTCCTGCCCCGCATCCGAGGTGTCGCCGCCGAGTTCCACGCAGCCGCTTCCAGGGACACAAGCCTCCGACTCGCTACACTCGCCTTGCGTCGGGGTAAAGAGACACTCGCCCATGGTGCACGCAACTTCACCGCACGTCTCGACCAGCGTCGGGCAGTCCGTGGCGGTCGCGCAAGCGCTGTCCTGGCAGGCGTCTGGGTTCTCGGGAGAGCACTCCGGAGATACGCAGGTACCATTGTCGCATTCCGTGGCGCTTGGGTCTCCGTTCGGACAGACCACCGCCTGGCAACTCCGTGTCAGGACCACCGTCACCGACGTCCGAGAGACCACGAGGACCTCGACGCGGCGTTCGATGAGTCGAGTGCCGCTCGCCGAAAACAGCTGGGCACGGAGGGGAATGCTCTGACCGTCGAGTCCGTCGGTGAACTCGCCGACGGCTACGCCCCGCAGGAAGTCATCGTTTGAACCGACTTGGTATTCGCGAAACGTCGAATCGCCTATTTGAATGCTGACCCGTGAGAACTCCGCCACGGGCACGAAGTCCGTGCGGACGTTGACCTGCAGGAAGCGCTCATCATCTCCGCAGGCGACCAGCATGAGGGTGGCGAGGGCAGTGAGGAGGATGCGACGACTGGATTGCACTTTTGTAGAATAGCAGAAGCAGATCCTGAGCCGCCGCAGATTTGTAGCGAGTATGTCGCGAAGGCACACTACCCTACACCGGTGCAGTCGAAGCTGAGCCGGACGGCCTACGTCCTCGTGTGCGCGCTCGCCGTGTTCGCGGCTGCGCCTGCTCTCGCTGACGACGTGCATGTCATCGAGACCGGCCGCGAATCGGATGTGTTGGCGCTTCTCGCGCCCTTTGAGCTCGGCAGCGACGTCGAAGGCTGGACCATCGAGTCCGTCTCCATCGAAGCGACGTCCATCGACGTGACCCTGGTCGGGGCGGACGGGGCGAACGGGGCGGACGGGAGCGCACACCTCATCCTCGTTCATGTCAGCGAGGACGATGTACGAACGCCAAGCGCGTCGTTTGGATTTCGCCACGCGGAAGCGGCCGAGGCGCGACGCGCCATCGATAGACTCATCGAAGCGATCAACGAGAACGACGATGGGAACTTCTGGCGCGTCGAGGCGACTGCGGATCCCGGGCCGTCCTTTGGCGGTTCGGGGCTGGACGGCGTGGTGCTCGCCTTCGTGTTCCTCTTCTTCCTCGTCGTCGTCGCCTTTCGCATGGCGGAGCGACGATGGCTTCTCGCACTCATCGCCTTGTCCGGCATCGGCCTACGCTTCTGGGTCTCGCCGCGCACGATGCTCGGCGCCTGGTTCTACTCGCGCACGACGCCGATTCAGCGGGTCATCGAAGAATCCGGTTCGTTGCGTTACCTCAACCTCAAGCTTGGAGGTGAGTGGGCAGAGATCGATATTCTCCTAGTCATCGGTTTCGTTTTCGCCGCCGTCACACCACTCGCACTCTTCCTCCATGCGCGCCTACTGCTCGGCGACGAACGACGCGCACTCTTCGCAGCGGCCATCGTCGCGGTGCTGCCTGTGCATCTGCGATTTAGCGCCAGCGAGGTCGCGTTCATTCCGTCCATCGTCTTCTCTTCCTCTCTTTTCGCCGCGGCCCACGGCGTCATGAAAGGCAACAAACGTGTCGCCCTCATCGGCGCCCTTGCCCTCGTCCCGATGAGCATCGCGACGCTCTACGCGCGTCCCCTCAACATGCTCTTCGTCGTGCTCCTCGCGATCTACGTTGGCTTCGTTGAAAAGACGGCTTCGAGGCCGCGGCGACTCATCGCCGCCATTGTCCCGGCGCTCTGCGCCATACCTATCACTGCAATACATCTCGTGGAGCAGTACGGCGACAACCTCCGTGAAGGCGCCTCGCTCACTGTCGTAGCCGACGCCTTCGCGTTGGTTTTCGACCTCGAGAAGAACACGCTCATCAACCTGAGCATCACCCCTCTCGCCCTAATCTTCATGATCGTCGGCGGGCTCGTACTCTTCCTGCGCACGCCAAAGAGCGAACGCTCAGACCTGGAGCAGCGGCGCTACCTCTTCCTCTTCTTGTGGCTCGGGGCCTTCTTCGTGACACACGCGTACGTCGTCCCCGCGTCCGCCGCGGTCCAGGCCCGCTACCATTTGCACCTTGTGGTCCCGGTCGTCTTCATGGCGGCGATGGGGTTTGAGCTTCTTCAGCAAGCCTCCAGGAAAGGGGGCGTCGTCCTCGGCATCATCATGCTGGCGTCTCCTGCTGTCCATCTCGGTTTCATCACGGACCTCGAGTACAACGACCTCGCGGAGCTTTCGTTTGTCCGACAGGTGCAGAGCGTCATCCCCGAGGGGTGCGAGCTTGTCGAATACGCCCCCACGGACATGGACGCTCGCTTCCGTCGCGGTGGCCTCGTTCTCGCGGACGGGAACTTCTCGCTGCCCTACACCTTGGTAGTTCAGCGCCCGGAGCAGGCCCTTGTCATTGGAGAAGCCACCGGATGCCGCTTGGTCTATGAGGGTCTCTCGTGCCTCAGTGAAAAAGAACGGTCTGAGCAGATCGCACCCGAATGTGGTGCGCTCCTGCGATCGGGCAGCATGAGCCCCGTCGAGAGCGTGTCCTTCACCTCCCGAGTCTACGACGGGAACCTGGCACGTGGCTTCAACCCCGGGACCGAACGAATCCAACTAACGCTCTATCGTGCGGAGTGATACCCTCAAGACTCATGAAGACTTGGGCATTAGCGATCCTTCTCCTCGGCATCGGGGCGTGCGGCGGCGCGCCGTCGGTCCCTCGTGCGCAGTCACTTCAAGAGTTGCGAGTGGCCATCGAGAGCCCCGTGACCAGCCCCGAGGCCTCCGCCGAGAGCTCACGCCTGGTTCACCAGCTCGCAGACGACGACGTCCTGCAGAACATCCGGCGTCACGAACTTGAAGAGGCCATCGGCCGAGGCGACACATGCTCACGTCACCCGCGCTGCGGCGAGCAAGGCTTCGACTCGAACGATTGGTTCTACAGCGTCGGCCAACCCGATGGCGGGTATGCCGGCCCAGTCCCCGAGCTCATCGTCGGGTTCTCACGCGAGGGTCGCGTGGACCGTGTCTGGAACCTGCGCACCCACTAATCGGCCGCACCTGATCAGCCCATGCGGAATCAAGCGAACGCCTTTCGAATCTTGCTCGACCTCACGCGTGAGCTGACCGAGCATGCACTCGAACTCGACGACGCTCTCGCCGCCGTAACCAGCGCCGGACTTCGTCTCTTCGATGGACAGCATGCATCGTTGCGAGTCCTCGACGAGCCTGGCGTCGAGCTCCTCTCGGGTGCCCGCAGCGGCGCGGGAGAGAGCGAACGGCCGATCCAATTTCAACGTGGCGAAGGCGTCGCCGGGTGGGTCGTCGAACATCGTCAGGTCGCACGCATCGATGACACGAACATCGACCCACGCTTTGTGCACTTCAAGGGCCAATCCTACGATATCGGTTCGCTGCTGGCGATTCCCCTTTGGTCCGCAGGCGATGTCGTTGGATGCCTCACGATCACAAGCGCCAAGAAGAGCCACTTCGACGAAGACGACGAGATGATCGGGCGCCTGCTCTCGAACTGCGCGGTCTCTCCCATCGAGCGCGCACGACTTCAACGAATCGCGATGACGGACCCGCAGACCAACGCGCTCACACATGGCTACCTCCGGCCTCGACTCGAGCGTGAGCTCACCGCTGCGAACGACCGCAACTACCCATTGAGCCTGCTGCTCATGGACCTCGATCACTTCAAGGCTGTGAATGACTCGTACGGTCACGCCGCCGGTGATGAAGTCCTCGTGGCGTTCGGGCACTTGGTTCAGGGGCTCGTACGCCGAGACGATGTCTTTGTGCGCCGCGGCGGCGAGGAGTTCGTGCTGCTGATGCCTCGGTGCGGCGAGAGTATTGCCGAGCGCGCCGCCGAGCGCATTCGAACGACGCTAAGTGGCGAAGCCATCAAGCTCGCAGGCGGCGTCACCATCCGCCAGAAGGTGAGCATTGGCGTCGCCGAGTGGAACCGAGAGGAAGACGCGGCGACGCTCGAAGCCCGCGCGGATGCCGCGATGTACAAGGCGAAGCGCCTGGGCCGAGACCGTGTGGTCACGTC
>JBGCFM010000023.1:0-4905 GCA_045106895.1 Polyangiales bacterium
AAATACTCACGCGCGAGCACATCGTCGCGAAGCCGGTACGCGGTGAGGCCGATGTTGTAGAGGAGCTGGGGCCGCTCGGAGAGCTCGTAGGCGCGCTGGAAGTCACTCAGCGCGTCTTCGAAGCGACCCGCACTGAACGCGATCTCGCCCGCGGTAAAGCGAGCCTGCGCCTCCACATCGCCGATGTCCTGCTCCTCGGCCTCCCCCGCCGCATCTTGCGCCGCGCAGACACTCGCGAAAGAAAGGAAGCCAAGCGCCGCCGCTCCGAGTACAAAACGTAGATAGCTTCTCAAAGTCATCGCAGCGGAACACTAGCAGCCAGTCCCAAGGGGAAGCGACTTTCCTCTGGTCTAGGGCTTCCCCAGGAACTTAAGGTGCCTTGATGCGTCCGCTCGCCCTTCTCTTCTTTGTCGCCTGCTCTGGCTCAAGCCCTCACCAAGAGCCACCTACGGCGGCGGAGCCGTCCAGCGGTTCGCAGAGCCATACGCCGGCCTGCGCGCAGGCTCCTCTCGCGTCGCTCCTCGCCACGGCAAGCCTCGAAGGCGAACTGGAAGGCGAGGCGATGGAGTACTCGGCGCAGCTCGACGGCGAGGGCGAGCGCGAGACGATACTCCACGCTCGTATGCTGCAGGGTGAACCAGACAATCCCATGTCCGCGGGGATCGTCACGGATCACCTCGTCGTCTTCGAATGCCGCGATGGCGCGCTCTCCCTCGCAGGAAGCTGGACCTTCGACGCGACGCCAGACAACGGAACCATCGACTGCAACACTGGCATCCGCAGGGTGGACATGCAGCGCGTGGCAGAACGCGAGATGCTCGTCGTCACTACGCACCAGTGCCAAGGCAGCGTCGACCCACGCTGGGACGACGAACGTATGCGCTTCCTCGCCTACAGCGGCGAGGGCTTTGACGAGGTGTTCTCCTGCGCGTTTCGCGAAGACCACGCGACGGGCCCGTGTCGCTCCGGAGCCAGCATCCGGCGCCGTATCAACATCAGCCATGAAGAGGTGCCCACGATTCAAGTGAGCATGGAGCGCAGCTTCAACCCCGGCACCTGCGAAAACGAGACGCCCGGACCGGATGAAGGCGACTTGAGCCAAGAAGCGACGTATTCCTGGAGCGGCACGTCCTTTGTTCCGTCGGGCGAAGATGTGTGTCGCTAGCGGGCAGAAGTCGTGACCCGGCGCGCGCGCAAAAAGTGCGTTAGCTTGGAGCCATGAGCGAAGTCGTCATAGTCCACCGCGCAAGCAGCTCCATCGAAGCCGAAGCCCTCCGTGGCTGGCTCGCCGAAGAGGGCATCGAGTGCCGCGTCGATGACCCGAGAGATACCGCCTACCCCGGTATCCTGGATCGCGGCCTCCGCTGGAGCCTCCTCGTGGCCGCCGTCGACGAAGATGCCGCCCGCGAGGCCATCAGCGCCTGGAACGAGGCGGAGATCGCCGGCGGAAACGGCCCTTACCGAGGCGACGCAGAACCCGAGGGTTCCTTGAGCGACCGGACCCCATCCCAGCTCGCGCGCCGGAAGATGGCGAAGCGTTTTGCCTTTGGCGCCGTCGTAGCAACTTCGCTCTGTGCGAACTTCTACCTCTCCCTCACCAACTACGCACTGGAACGTGACCTCGTCGAAGAGCAAAGAGCCCACCAGGCCCTTGGCTGGGTCAACGAGAGACTCGCAAGGGAAGCGGAGCAGAACGCGAACACGATTCGCCAGGACCACCAGATCGAACTCAGCGCCACGCAGAACCGACTGGAACGTTGCGAGATCGACCTTGGCAGGGCGACCGGGCCCTTCGCCGAAAACGGCCACGAAGTTCATCCAGCAGAGTGACTCGAATGCACAGCTCACTCTTTCATCGGCGGCCACGATGTTGGCCGATGCTCCTCCTTTTGCTCAGCGCATGTGGCACCGCCACGGGCCTCTCCACGCCGAACGCGGAGAGCGAGGTCGACGTGGCGGATGTGCCAGTCGTCGATGTGCCGACCTTCGACGTGCCCGTCGTCGACTCCGCCCTCCCAGACACGCCGGACGGGAGTGCCGACGCCGCTCCACAGGACGTGTCAGAACCGGACGTCCTGGACATCGCGTGTTTCGTGTGCGGCGACGACGTCTGCTCCGAGGGTGAGAATTGCGGCACATGCGCACGCGACTGCGGCGACTGTCCCTGCGGCAATGGGCGATGTGACATCTTCGAGAATTGTGCAAACTGCCCTTCAGATTGCGGCGGCGAGTGCCCATGCGGCGATGGAGTCTGCGATTCTGCCAGAGGCGAGACATGTATCGAGTGCGCCATCGACTGTAGGTGTGAATGCGGGGACATGCGCTGTGATCCCGGCGAGTTGTTTGTCTGCGTCCCGGACTGCGGGTTTGCCGATCGCTGTGGCAACGGAGTGTGCGAAGACAACGAGTTCGAGAACGAGCTCAACTGTGCCATCGACTGTCGCTGTCGCTGAGCGCTGGCCGTACTATTCGCGGGTGCCAAACGTCGCCAGGTTTTGACAGCCGGACGGAAGTCCGCCGTCGCAGGACCGCGCAAAAGAGCACAAGCGCCTGGGCGTCGTCGCCACGCCTTGGCGATAGAGAGCGCCTAGATTGTTGCAGCCAGCCCTGTGGGTCGTCTCCGGCCTACTTCGCTCACTCCAGCATATTTGCCTTTAAATTTTAACGCGTTATAGTTCTTTAACGCGTTAAAATGAGTCTCCTCGAAGTACAAAAAGCCGAACGTCGCCAACGCATCCTCTCCGAAGCGCGAACCCTCGTGACGGAGCGTGGCTGGGACGGCCTCACGATGCGCAACTTGGCGGAGCAGAGCCGCGTCTCCGTCCCCACCGTCTACAACCTCATCGGCGGAAAAGACGCGCTCCTGGACGCGCTCATGGAGTGTCTCTTCCTGGAGGTGAAGGACTCCATCGAAGACGAAGACGGTGACGTCGTGACGCGCTCGCGTGCGCTGTGGCGAGCCGGCCTGGCGCCCTTCATCGCCGCACCCGAGTACTCGCGAGAGCTCATGTGTCTCTTTCTCTCTGGAGCAGGCGGGGCGGAACTTCGTCGCGCGCAAGACGCCCGTTACACAGCTCTGGTCATCGAGCTGGTTCAGGAAGGCATGGACGCTGGCGCGCTCCTGGACATCGTCGACGCCGAGCAGCTGGCTTGGACCATGTACACCCAGTGGATCTCACAGGTCATCCGCTGGGCACGCCAGGACATTGGACTCGACCAGATGATTCGCGACATCGATCGCGGGCTGTGCCTGCTCCTTCTCGGCGTGACCACCGGCGAAGCACATGCCGGCGTCGTGGAACTACTCAAACAGAGCGCTACGGCGACCGTTCCTTTCCATTCTCCCGCGCACGCAAGCAGCGACGCGCTAGTCCAAAGGCAAGAGCGATGACCCACGACGAGACACTACGAATCGGCGCCGCCATGCGCGCCGCCCGCAACCTCTTCGCCGCACCGGACGAAACAGAGCACGTCTTCGAGCTCATTCGTGCCCTCGAGGGCAAGACCATGCGGCACATGTGTCAGCGCATGCGCCACTCCGTTGAAGGACGCCGCTTGCTTCGGCAGAAGCCCAACATTCTTCTCCAGCTTTGTGATCGGGAATCGCTGTCCGCCCTCCCCGAAGGCTCCCTTGGCCACGCCTACCTGGCCTTCGTCGACTCCGAAGGCATCGACGCGGACGGCCTCATCGAAGCCTCCGAGATGCACCCCATCGACTACGACGACGCAGACCTCCAATGGGCCACGGACTGGCTCAGAGACACCCACGACCTCTGGCATACGGTGCTCGGCTATCAAGGAGACCTCGTGGGCGAAGCGGCGCTCCTCGCCTTCAGCCACGAACACATCCGCAACCGCGGCCTCGCCGTCATCGCCAGCCTCGCATGGTGGAAACTCGGGCGCGTCACGGACAAGAGCGTCGAGGCCCGCAAGACCATCGTCCACGGCCGGCGCCTGGCGAAAGAGACCGTGTGGTTCGTCGACGTGCCGTGGCATGAATGGCTCGCGCGTCCCCTTGAAGACGTACGCCGGGATCTCGGCGTCACATCTCCCGTGAAGTACGAAGCCGTGCGCACCGAAGATGTCGACACGCGCCTCGTCGCCTAAACTGCGCCCTTATGACCAGCGGAGTCTTCTTTACCTGTCGGACAAAGCCCTTCGATCGCGGGCTACGCGCTGAGCAGCTCACCGAAACCATTCGAGAATCCTGGCGCCACGCGCCGCAAAACCATCGGCCGGGAGTGGTGCCAGCTCACGTGTTTTCGGAGGTCTTCTTCCCCCGAGACCGGAAGCACTTCTTCGAGAACGTCGTCTCCGTCTTCGACTGGAAGAACGTCCCTCTATCTCCCAGGACGGTCTTCGTGACGACGGGGCAGTGGGGTTGGACCGATAAGCTCGTGGGCCAGGAGCGGCGATTCTTCGAGCGCTTCGTCGAAGTGGTGCGCGGAAAAGACCCCTACGCAACGGTCGGGGTCGCTCGCTTGCTACTCGCCAGATCCGTGGATCCGCCGCCACTCACATTCATCGAAGAGACGACCATCGACTCCCTCTTCGCGCACGCATCTCTTCCGGACAACGTGCTTCTCGAGACGCGGCTGCATCCGGACTCGCAGACGTAGACGTGACTCAGACCTGAGGCATACTCGCATTGTGACCGCAGCCCCCACCGTTCTTCTCACGGCGTTAGGGCACTTTGACCGACAGGCGCTCACCGCATCCCAGCTGGCGCTCCGCGCGATGTCACCCGCCAACCTCCCAGGCGCAACCCTCGTGCGCGAAGAGCTTCCGTGCGTCTTCGGCGAATCGCTCAAGGTTCTTCGCGGACACATCCGTCGCCACGCGCCCAGCCTTGTGATCTGCGTGGGACAAGCGGGAGGCCGAAACGCCGTCTCTCTCGAGCGCGTC
>JBGCFM010000230.1:0-9821 GCA_045106895.1 Polyangiales bacterium
CGCATGCAGGACGGAGTCCCGAGTGGGGAAGAGCTTGGGCGCTATCTGCGGAGCGCCCACGAAAAAGGACCGCCGAATGATGGGCGGTCCTTTGACAGTGGGCGTTTACACGCCGCTAAACGTGCGAGCCTAGATAAGCGGGGAGCCGCAGTCTTCGACGGCGCCGGCTGCGAAGGTGATGGACCACTCGAAGATGTAGCCGTTGTCGATGCCCCAGAGGTCGGTGACAGCGAGGCTCCACTCGCCGTTGAGAGGCGCGCCGATGAGGGCCGTCCATGGATCCGAAGCGTTGTAGTTGCCAGGAGGAAGCTGGTCGGCGGTGCCGCCGTTGCAGTCGGTGACGCTGCCGAGGGAGCCGGTGTCAGCGAACTCGAACATCGAGGGGCGCGTCGAGGATGGCGTCCAGCAGTACATGGCGCCGGTGCCGGGGCTCGGGGAGTCGTCGTCGTCGCAGTCGTTCGCCTCGCCGAGGTAGACCTCGCCGCCGTCGCGACCCGCGAACTCCTGAAGGTGGAACACACGGCCGTCGGGAGCGATGAGGTCCATCTGAACATCTCGGACCCAGGAGTGCTCCATCACAACGCAGACGTTGACGATGTCGCTGACGGCTTCGAAACGTCGGCCGGCTTCGAAGCCAACAAAGTTGAGCGTGGAGAGGTAGGGCTCGCGGCATTCCATAGTGGTGCCGGAGAAGATGTCGTCGAACTCGTAGCAGCGCTGAACGCCGGGGCAGTCCGAGTCACGTGTGCAGTCGCCTTCACCGTTACCGTCCGGGAGGGAGAGAGGCGCGCCGAGAGGCGTGTCGACCTGTCCGCAGACCGGGCAAGGGCCAACGCCGGAGCAGTTGACGTCGGAGCAGTCGAAGCGACCGTCGCAGTTGTTGTCGATGCCATCGATGCAGGTAGCTTCCGTGCCTTCTGCGGCGGGCACGCACGTGCCCGTGTCTGGACGAGGGAACCCTGTGTCGATGACGGCACCGTCGCCGCTAAAGATGCCGCCATCGTTGTTCGTTATCCCGGTGTCACGACCGACGCGTTGGTCGGGGGAGCAGTCACAGGCACCAAGGGCGAATGCAGCCACGAGGAAAAACTGGAGGGGAAACTTAGCGATCACGGGAACTCCTTAAAAAGTAAGCAATTAGGAATGCCTGGCATCTGAGCGTAGTCAAGCAGCCCAGCCGCGTCTTGAGGTTCAGCGGCGAAACTAAACACTGGAAATGTTTGCGAGATCGGCGGAATGGGCTGATCGCAAAAGAGGCCCTCATTTTCCTCTTGGGAGGCCTAGAGAGTGCCGGCGCGGGCCGAGTGATTCGGGAGCGGTGAGCGCCAGGCCGTGACGACCTCGTGCAGCAGGTCTTCCCAGTACATCCACTTGCGTGCGTCCAAGCCGTAGGAAGTCTCGGCACGAACGCGGTGCGACCATGCGATGCAGCTCTCGCACCACTCGAGGACCTGGGCGGCAAAGTTGCTCCACTTCGGCCCCGGCGTACCCAGTCGCGAACGAAGCTCAAGCATCAGCCACGCGCAGTCTTCGCTGACGCCGGAGGACCAGCTCTTCTCGATGGCCCCGGCCATCTTTTCAATGTGCGCCGGCGACCCGTCGGGGACGAGGGCCAGCCACGCGAGCAGGGGAAGCCCACGAATGTGTGTGACACCGAGCCGGCTGTCGAAGAAGCCCTCGAGGAGCTTGGAGTCTTCTGGCTTCCCTACAAAGGCCAAAGCCACGAACGCGCCGTCGCCCCCCGACTCAAGGGCTGCGAGGGCAAGCGCTCTTGCCTCCGGGGCGCCAAGACGACTCAGGGCGATGAGCGTCTCGGCGCTCGGCTCTTTCGCGTAGCTCTCCAGGAGCACGGGGATCGCATCCGGAGAGTCGATGCGCGTGAACGCCTCGGCGATCTGGCTTCGCGCGTAACTCGCTTCGACACGCGGTGCATAGTCGATGAGCGCCGGGATGGCGTCCCGCGCCCGGAGGTAGCCCAGGAGCTCCACGCCCTTCGCCCCCGCCTCCGTGGTGTCGAGGGCTTCGCAAAGTGTCGGGACAACGCTCTCATCGGCCAGCTCCGCCAGCGCTTCGATGGCGGCGTAGCGAACCGAGAGCGCCTCGTTGTGTGCCGCGTGCCGCGCCAAGGCGTCCTTTGCCGCGGGGTCCTTAAAGGAGCCGAGCAGACGGCAAGAATGTTCAGCGCGCTCTGGGTCCTCAAGGGCGGCGATGAGACGTTGAATCTCCTCCGGGGAATCTCCCGCAGGCAAGAGCTCCACCGTCTCGAGGCGTGGAAACGTCTCAAGCGCCTTGGAGAGCGCGTCGAGGGAAGCCTGCGAAGGCGCCACGCCACTCTCGCCGAGTCGGAAGGAGGTGAGCGCGTCCATGGGGAGCTGCTTGAGCTGAGTGATGAAAGGGCTCAGCCAAAACTGCGTGGGCGCGTGGGACGGTTCGTCTGTTCCGCCGGTCTCGCGACCTTCTTGTTGGGTCGCAAGAACATCCCAGCCCGTCTCCGACGTCGTAAAGAGCAGCTCGTCGCGCTCGATGCCGCGATCGTAGTTGTTCGCGCTCCACACAAAAGCGATGTTCGTGAAGCCACTCTCGAATAGCTCCTCGCATAGGGGGACAGAGAGGCGCGCGCGCTGCAGACCTTGGGCGTCGATCTCAAGTTTTAGATGTTGCAGTCCTTCCCTCGCATCCAAAAACGGCAAGAGATCCTGCAGCCCTGTCCGTCCGGAGAAGCGAAGGCGCAGCGTCTGGAGGTTTGGAAGCGAGCTGAGCGCCTCGACAACCTTTGGCCAGCTCTCCTCGTCGACTGCGTGGGGCTCCAAGGTGATGCCCTCGTACTCGTTGCGGCCACGGGCGACGAGCTCCACCAAGCCTTCCGCCGACACGCCATCCAGATGCACGAGTGAACGCATGGCAGCGTGTGCGAAGGCCTCGATGGTGTTCGAAGGGACGGTGTCCAAGAGCTCTTGGTCGTAGGTTCGCCAGCTGCCCGTGTCCGAACGAACCGTGTGCACCGTCGCCCAGAGCGGATGACCAACGCATTCGTCGGGCAGTGGGTCCCCGTAGGGGTCGAGGCGAAGCGAGCAACTCGCAAGGAACCCTCGTTCGAAGACGAGGTTTGTCAGAAAATGCGAGAAGGGCTCAACCCACCGAAACTGATGCTCTGCCTGAAGCGAGGCCTCCGCTTCCCGATCCGCATCGCCACCCGCGGCTCGGGCGACCTGAAGGCGAATAAAACGTGCCCGTGGGGTGTCGCCGAGGAAGTCGGCGTAGGCGAGACGCGCGGCGTCATTGTCGGGTTCGCCCGAGATCTCCGCTAAGAGCGAGGCCTCCGTGACGCCACGGTCTGCTCCGCGCAACTGCGCCCCGTCGTGCGCTTTCTTTTCGGCGGCGTACTCAACGCGCGCGGCGTCCAAGAGCTTACGCTGTTCTTCGTCCAGCGCGGCGCTTGACGACGAAGCTTCGATTCTATCGGCGCACTTCTCGAGTTGTGCTTTGAGAAACGGACCGAGGGGAAACGCGATGTACATATCCCCGCGCGCTTCTGCGTCTGCGGCACGGCACAGAGCGAGGGTGCGTGAGGAGAACGCTCGCAGCGTTGCGACGAGGCGCGGGTCACGGAGCGAATCGCACGCGCTGATGACCTCTCGCCAGAACTCCTCAACTCCGTTGCCCTCGCGCAGCGGGAGGAGAAACGGCGGGTCGTCGAAGAGCTTGATCAGGGTGCTCGCGAGACGCGGGTCGTCGTGGTGTTTTGCGTCCCAAATCAACTGGGCCGCTGCGAAGGCTCCAACATCGCGGTCCGAGCCCTCCCCGGGAATGAACGCGCCCGTGATGGACTGGCCGAGGTCGGGGGTCTCGGGGTGCCTGATTCGCTGAAGGTCGAGTACGTCCGCGACGTCGACGTTCCGCGTCTCTCGCCAGAGCGCGAGCAGCGGATCGACCTCCTGCTTCGGCGCCACCGGTGAACGAACCTTGGGACGCACGTAACCAATGCCGCCAGTCCGTTGACCGAGGAGCGCCTCGAGGCGTTCGCAGCCTCGGCTCTCCGTGGGCGTAAGCTCAGGTTCCGGCAACGCAGCGAGCACCCCCGAAAGGTGTGCAAGCTCCAGGGCGAGCCACGACTCGAGCGCCGTTGGCGCCTCGAGCAGCTCCTTCGATAGCTCGGCTAATCCTGACGCGATTCGCTTGTCCCGGAGCGCCTCGAGGTTGTCGAGGAGGCTACGGAGTCCGTCCTGGACCGTCTTCTTGGCGGGAAGCTGCGCGGAGCCGAGGATGCGAAGCATCGCGGTGGCAAAGCGGGGGTCCGCCGCGTCGTCCGCGAGCCAAACCAAGCTTTGGCTCAGGTCCTCGCCCGCCGTGACGGAAGGAACGATGCCCGAGGCGTCACTGCGCGTGCCTCGACGAACGCTGTTGTTGAACGCAGTGGCGAGGGTCTCGGGCGCGTCACGCAGCGCCGCCTCTAGAACCTCGCCTTGATAGCCGACTCTCGATCCAACGCGTTCCGAGACAAGCTCGATGAGCTCGGCGATTCGTGAACTACGTGTATTGGACCAGAACCACCAAAGTGCGGGAAACGCGTTCGTGTATTCGCCCGCTTCGCACGCCTCGAGGGCAACCTCGATCCATGTCGGCTCGTCGACGGGCTCGTGGGTTCCAAGGAGCTCTGCCCAGCGCGGATCGGTGCGGACATGGTCGAAGAGCGGGTCATCCAGGAACAACGACAGGTCCTGCTGATGTTGCTTGGCCAGAAAGAGGTGTCGCAGGACACGGCCAGCGTCATCGAAATGGGCGTAGACCGCCGCCGCGTTGATGTGCATCGCCGGGTTGAAGCCTGCGCGAAAGATGCTCGCCGCGAGGAAGCGCTTCGCCATTCCCTCGTCGAGGGGCTGTCCCGTGTTGTCCGGCTGAACGACCCAAAGTGCATTGCATAGGACACTGAGCTCGTTGTTTGGGTAGAGAATCAGTGCGTCACAGATACGGAGCGCGCTCTGGTAGTCGCCGCGCTGAATCGCTGCGTGAACCTCGCGTCCGAGCTGACGCCGAACCGCCCCATTCGCGACCTGCGCGATTCGGCTATCGAGAGACTCCACGGACTAAGTATAGCAAGTCTCAGGAATCGACTGCGCCTTTTGCTTTGGTCCAGAAAGGAACGATCGGGCTGAGCCCAAGCCAAGATGGTGAGCTGCTGACGACAGATGCGAGCAGACTCGGGTTGAGAATCCGGCGCTCTCGCGATGCCGGCGACGAGACTTGTGTCTTGCGATACGTGAATTGAGTAGCCGGCCACACCACGGAACGTGCCGAATATACTGTCATTTCAGTCTACAAACGACTCATGACCGGCCTCGTCGTAGCCGGCAAATCATGTGCTAGCGTCCGCCCATGACCTACGAAGAGTTTCTGGAGCACGCACGATCCCTAGGTTTCGAAGAAAAAGACGACAGCCTCTGGGGCAAGACGAATGCGGCGACGACGGGGCTTGAGGTCGAGTACGACGACGACGACCGACCGACTCACATCGTGGACAACGACAACGAGTCCGAAGGCTCGGACGAAGCGTGTTTTTACACGGACCCTGCGCCCATCGACTCGGATTTTCATTTCGAGGCCCGGATCATTGGGAGCATCGAATCGGATGAGTATGTGCTCATCGACGAAGAAGGTCCGTACCACGGACACGTGTTCTTGAACCTCCACGACGAAGGTCTCGCGACGGTGGAGGATCTTATCGATGCCGAGGAGTTCGACGCGTCGGTTCTGACAGCGGTGTACAGCGACGAAGACTACGAGGACGTGTCGCCGAAGACCCGCCTCGAATGGCAGCCCTTCTTTCAGAACCCCGTCGCCCGTTCCCTCGAGGCCTTCGCGGAGCGGCTAGTCCCCGGTTCGTGATGCTCCGACACAGCGCCCCGTCTCGCAGGTAAAGGTGTCGCACTCCCGTCCTTCCGGGCAGCGCGAATGACTCCGGTGGCAGTCCGAGGTGTCTAGGCACTCATCGGGGTACACGCACTCTCCGCGAGCGCACACATAGCGAACACACAGCTCGGTTTCGTCGCATACGGAGACGAAGGTGCAGTCGGCATCGCTCTGGCAATCTTCCGGGAGCGCTTGGCACGTGGAGTCGTCCGCGCGACAGAAGTGCGCGTCGCCGCAGCTGTCTCGCGGGAGCCCACGAGCTTGCGTTCGGACGCTGCAAGCGTCGCCCGCCACGGGCTCGTAGTTCGACGCCTCACACCCGCGAAGAACCACGACGAGTTCGCGAGCCTCGCCGCTTGTGGGCGGCGGCAAGGAGAGCGCCGCGTCGGCGCAGCGAGGGGTGCGGATATTCCCCGGAGGCTGCCCATAGCTGCACCAAAGCCGGCCCTCGGAGCGCTGCTCGAAGTGAAAAACATGAGCCAGACCGACGACCTCGTCGGCTTCGCGGCACGACACCTCATGACTGGACAGGCAGTGGCGCGGGACGAAGCCTGGGTGCGGTGCGTACACCCGAACGCTCGTGTGAATCGCTTCCTGCGGACAATCGCTGCAGCCAGCCAGGCCAAGAAACACAAAGAGCATGGTCGAAGAGGTGAGTCTCATGGCGCGCCTGGCTGAATCGCACATTGCCCGCTCCGTGTCGCGGAAAGACTGCGCGCTCTTCGGCACGCCACGCATCGATGGGCTACGCTATCTCACCATGACTTCGCGCAACGCTTCCAGGCGAACTCCATATTCGCTGTGCAGTATCGCCATGCTCGGCCTGGCCCTCTCCGCTTGCGGAGACGATGACCGCCGCGGAGCCGATGCGAGCGCCCGTGATATTCGTGAGGCAGACGTCATTCAGAGTGATGTCCCGCAGCGTGACGCCACCACGAGGGACATTCCGGGCCCCGTCTGCGAAACGCTGCGCGCCGAGGCCGAGCCCGTGTCCGCCACCCTCCTCTTCCAGGTGGATACGAGCAACAGCATGAACTGCGCCGTGACCAACCCTGGATGTCTCACTGGAGACCCCACGCCGGCGCCGGACGACTCACGCTGGGATGTCTTCACGACGGAACTTCGCACGGCCCTCGTCAGCGTCCCCGATGCCACCACGGTTGGCTTGATGCGTTTTCCGCAGGCAGACCGTGCATGCACCGAGGACATCCTCGCTTCAGAACTCGCGCCCCTCGGAGGAAGTCGAGCGACGCTCCTGAGCGCCATCTCGGGCATCACGCCGGACGGCCTCGCCACGCCAACGCATGACGCTGTGGCCTTCGGGCTCGCGCGCCTGCGAAGCTTGGCCCCTGAGCGTCCCTACTTGGTCTTGGCAACGGATGGCGCCGCGAGCGTTTGTCTTGGATGCGACGCCGACTGTGGCTTTGACTCCCCCGAGCCGCTTCGCCGCGACGAAGAAGCTCTGATCACCCGGGTCCGAGAGGCCGCCTCCGAGGGCATCCCCACCTTCGTTATCGGCGTGCCGGGTTCGCAGAGTTTTCGCGAGGTGCTCTCCCGTCTCGCCAGCGCAGGGGAGACCGCTCGCGCGGGGTGCAACGACTCAGGGCCTGTCTATTGTCACTACGATCTCACGGACGCAGGGCTCGACTTTGCGAGCGCGCTCCGTGAAGCGCTGGCGACCATCGGGGAGTCGCTCTTGAGCTGTGAATACGAGATTCCACCGAACCCGGATGGCACCTTCGACCCGCTCCGCGTGAATGTTCGTATCTCTGGCGGCGGAACAGACGAGACCATCCCTCGGGATGAGTCTCGAGAGGCCGGCTGGGACTACAGCGACTCGATGGAACGCGTGGAGCTCTTCGGAGATGCCTGCGAACGGGCCCGCAGCGCGGACACGTTGGAGATTCTCTTTGGTTGTCCGACGCTGCTCATTTGAAGTGCTCATCTGAAGAGCCCTCCTCGCTCAGTCCTTGTTCGTGGACAATCGAGAGCGCCTACCCTCTCAAACCGCGTGAAAAGTGCATTGAATAGGGGAAATGGGTATTGTCTCCTTGTGTTCCGCTTTGCCTCTTTTCTCTTGCTCGCCTCTGCCTGCTCCGTCGACCACACAGGGCTTGCAGACCCTGACTTTGACGGTGGCCCGCGCGTCGATGGCGCCGTCGCGGATACGCCGACTGGCGTCGACGCCGGCATGCCAGACGCCATCGTGAGAGCGGATATCCGCATCTCCGACGGCGGCCCCGACATTCCGCTTCCAACGGACTGTGAAGTCTTTGTGTCGACCCGAGGAGACGATGGCAACGATGGTCGTTCGGCCGCGACTTCTCTCAGGAACATCAAGTCTGCTCTCGAGCTCAGTCCGGCGGTCATCTGCGTTGAGGAAGGCGACTACGACACGGAGATCACCATCTCCACGTCATTGCGACTTCGTGGAAGCTTCTGCGAGGGGTTTGGTTCGCAAAGCGACACCTGTCGCAGCCAAATTCTTAGTTCGCAGCCATGGGCTGTTCTGGTTCAGGGCGCGGGTCGCCCGAACGTGGAGATCGAGGCGTTTCATATCGAATCCGGCGAAGGCCGGGAGGGCGGGAGCAGTTACGGAGTGCGCGTCATCGACAGCGATCTGACGCTGACGGACGTAAGCATTTTGGCGAAAGACGGAGCGGACGGTCGCGACGGCATGGCCGGAGCTGCCGGGGCGAGCGGCAACAACGGCGACGACGGCCTTGAAGGTCGTGGGGGCGGTGCCCGCTGTGGCGCCGGCGGTGCCGGAGGAAATGTGGTCCTAGTGGGCCTCGATCGCGGCCCGAAACCGGGAAGCGACGCCCCTGGTGCTTCCGGCGAGTTTGGGCGCGGCGGCGCGATTGGAGCGAATGGAGAAAACGGGACCAACGGCGCGGATGCCTCGAGCGAGCCCGTCGCGCCAGGTCTCGGAGGAACCGGCAGTGGCTTCCTCACGAGTGAAGCGCGCTACCTACCTGTCGAAGGCGACGCCGGCGAAACCGGGCGTGCTGGATTCGGCGGCGGCGGCGGAGGTGCTGCGACGCGCAGCAATGGCCGATACGGCGGCGGCGGCGGCGGCGGCGGTTGCGGTGGCCCGGGGGGTGAAGGCGGCAGGGGCGGCGGAGGTTCCTTCGGAATTGTCGCGATCGGCAGCGCTCTCTTTTTCGACCGGGTCGCGATTGAGGTCGGAAACGGCGGCGACGGAGGTGATGGCGCGGCCGGCAACGCCGGTGGTCAAGGGGGCCAAGGAGGAGAAGGCGCGTCACTCGCCCTTTTCGACCCCGAAGTGCGCGGAGGCAACGGCGGACGCGGTGGAGCCGCAGGGTCTGGCGGAGTTGGCGGTGGTGGCGCGGGCGGACCGTCCGTAGGCGTCGTGCTGAGCGCCTCACCCGACCCAGTAGGACGTTTCGATACAACCCCGGGCCGAGGCGGAAACGGTGGAAACGCAGGCGGTGGCATGAGCATGGGCGCGGTCGGAACGACCGGGGAGCGACTCACGCTGAGCGTGCGCTGATCGGCCAACGTTTGTTGGCGCGACGCCTCTTCGAACGCGGCGGCGCCAAACGATGAAGCATCGGTAGGATCACGCCCACGGACATCGCGGCGGCGAGGTGCTTCAACGTGTGTCCACTGATCACGTGGTTGGAGAGCCGCCAGATGATGGTGTCGCTCGCCTCGAAGGCGACGGCACTTCCGTAGAGGAGCGCGAGGAGCAAGACGTGACGGGTGGAGACGTAGTTTCCGCGAGGGTAGAGGAGAAAAGCGATGAGCAAAATCGAGGTGATGGGCCACACCTGCCCGAGTACGAAGTAGAAGCGCAGGTCGACTTGGTAGCGCCACCAGAGCACGGAGCTAACGCCGATGAGCAAGAGCATCGGCAGCGCGTAGCGAACGCCAAAGCGAGCGTTGACACG
>JBGCFM010000231.1:0-11240 GCA_045106895.1 Polyangiales bacterium
CCAAAGGGCGTCATTCCGAAGAAGGTAAAAAAGAACAAGGCTCCGTACATCGTCCGAAAGAAGGACGGCGCGTTTCTCTACGCCACCACGGACATCGCCACGGTGTTCTACCGGAAAGAGAAGTTCAGCGCCGATCGCAGCGTGTACGTGGTGGACCAGCGCAAGTCGCTTCACTTCCAGCAGCTCGTCGCCGTGTCCGCGCTCCTCGGCGTCGAGATGGGTTTTGACCACATTGGTTTCGGCACCATCCTCGGCAAGGACGGCAAACCACTGGGCACGCGCACGGGCGGCACACTTCGCCTCAAGGACCTCCTCGACGAAGCCGAAGAACAGGCTCTCAAAAAGATCAACGAGCTCCGCGAAGCCGGCCGCCTGCGCATCGCCGACGAAGACGTCGCCGAAGCCACCCACGTCATCGGCGTTGGTGCCGTCAAATACGCCGACCTCATGCAGAACCGGTCCACGGACTACAAGTTCGACTTCGACAAGATGATCGCCTTCAGCGGAAACGCCGGGCCTTACCTTCAGTATCAGTACGCGCGCTGCCGCTCGATCTTCGCCAAGGGCGAAGTCGACTTCGACGGCTTCGCCAGCGACACCATCGCCATCGCGCATCCGAAAGAACGCGCCCTCGCCTTTGAGCTCGCGCGCTTCGGCGACGTGGTCCATCGCGCCGCCAAAGAGCGCCTGCCCCACTACATCAGCGATCACCTCTTCGCCATCGCCCAAGCCTTCAGCGGCTTCTACACGGACTGTCCGGTCCTCGGCGACGACGCAGCCATGCAGGCGAGTCGCCTGTCGCTGACCAAGCTCACGGCGCTCCAGCTCCGCAAGGGCCTGGATCTGATGGGCATCGGCGTCCTCGAACGCATGTAGACATGTTCATGCTATGGGCGGTCCATGACTTGGTCCCCCAAAGCCGCCCGCTATGGCCGTCCCCTGCACGGCAAGATCGTCAAACCCATCGTGACGAGCAAGTGCCTTCCCGGCGCGCTCTACCAAGAGCCCGCCGAGCGCGAGCTCTTCGTGTATTTGCCGCCAGGCTACGACGAGGGCGACGCGCGTTACCCCGTCGTGCTCATGCTCCCTGCGTTCTTCGGCACGCATGGTTCCGCCGCCAAGTACGAAGCCTTCAAGCCCAACAGCTTCGAGAGGCTCGACGCGCAGATCGCGAGCGGCGAGTGCCGGCCGATCATCCTCGTGGTCCCCGACGCCATGACGCGTTTCGGCGGCGGACAGTTCGTCGACTCCGCGACCAGCGGTCTTCATCAAACGCATCTCGCCGAAGAGATCATCCCCTTCGTCGACGCGAACTTTCGCACCCTCGCCGAAGCCGGCGGACGCGGGGTCGTCGGTCGCTCGAGCGGTGGCTTCGGCGCGTTGCGTCTCGCGATGGACAGGCCCGGCCTCGTCGCTGCCGTCGCCAGCCACGCGGGCGACGCCCACTTCGAGGTGTCCATGAAACCGATGCTCACCAGCGCCGCCGTCGCCTATCACGCCGCGGGTGGCGTGCGTGCGTTCGCCGAACGAATGGACGAAAGCGGACCCAAGGGCTCCCTCGACTTTGACGGTCTCATCGTCATGGCTTGCAGCGCGGCGTACGCTCCGAACCCCAAGGCCGATTTCCCGTTTTGCGATCTTCCTTTCACGGAGGACGGCCAAATTGACGAGGCCGGCTGGAAAAAATGGCTGCAGAACGATCCCCTGGAGCGAATTTCCTCCTCGGCGAGCTCCCTGCGATCCCTCAACACCCTCTTTATCGACGCGGGAGAGGCCGACGAACATGGGCTTCAGTTCGCAGCTCGGGCCCTACACAAGGCACTTTTGGCCATAGATGCGCCATCTCAGCACGAAGAACACATCGGTGGTCATCGTGGCACCGCTTGGCGCTACGACGTATCCTTGCCCCACGTCGCAGGCGCGCTCGTCCAATAGAGGGCGAAATGCGAACGGCGAAAACGCGACACCAAAATCATGCTAAGAAGGCCTCCCACCAACGCCCGCCGCGAAGAGCGAAGCGGCGCCGCAAGAGGCTGATGAGGAACGATGGCGACTAAGAAGAGCACCAAAGCAGCGGGAGAGAAGAAAGCATCCGCGCGCAAAGCCACGACGTCGAAAGACGCGACGACCGAAGGCGAGACGAAAGCCGTAGACGCCGACGTCAAAGCGGAAGCAGCTGAAGCAGCTGAAGCAGCGGAAGGCGCGGCCGTTCCGCCGGAGAAGCCGAAGAAGCTGACCGGCGCCGCCGCTGACGCCGCGAAGATTCTGGAGGCCGAAAACAAAGCGGCGCGAATCGCCGAGCTTGCCGAGAGCCTTCTTGATTCACGCAGCTCCGTTGCGACCAAGGCCGCGCGTATTCTTCACGAGATCGTTGCGGAACAGCCAGACACGCTCGTGTCGCAGGTCGAGCGCTTCGCACGTGGTCTCACGTCGAAGCACAAACGCGTCGTTCAGACGTCGGCGGACGCGTTGCCAGCGATTGCGAAGATCGCGCCGGCGCGAGTCGCAAAGCACCTCGATGTTCTCAAAGAGTCCTTCGAGCCCGCAATCCTCGACGGCAAAGATGGTCTCGTTCGCACCTTCGCGAATCTGTGCACGGCCTCGGTCGCCTACCAGAAACGACTTGAGCCTGTTTTGACCCTCGCTCTCGAGACGGCGGACGGCAAGTCGCTGCTTCGGTGGGCCGAGATCGTACTTCCGGCGCTCAAGGGCGAGCCCCACGCGCGCGCACGAAGTGTCGTCGAGGACCGCCTTGACCGAATTCCGCGGGCTATCGCTCAACAGATCGCCAGCACGATGAACTTCAAGCTTCGCGTTCGCTACCGCTAGCGCCCACCGCCGAGGACTCTCGGAGATGCGATTTTTTCGCAACAAAGAGGGTTTTTGGCGCGCCGCGGTAATTCGAGCTATCTCCGGGGCATGACTTCCCGGCCCCTTCAGTTTTTGTCCAGCCTTCTTGTCGTCGGCCTCGCTGCCTGCGGCGGAACGGCCCGAGAAGTGCCTGTTTCGACGGGCAACACAGCGGTGGTGGAGACGCCCGCTCAGGACGCGTCACTTTGGCCCCGCGACTTCGTCGTTGGTCCGGGTACGGGTCCCGCGCTCTTCCTCAGCGAAGCGGCGGATGCCCCGGGCATTGGATACGTCAGCGAAGGAACGCCGGTCCGCATCGGCAGTCTCCCGCAGAACGGACGCATCAAAGTGCGCGTCGACGGTCCCCTCAAGGTGCTCGGTTGGCTGAGCGTTAGCCGATTGGCCCTCGTCGTCACGGAAGGCGGGCGCGTGCCCGAGACGCCTGTCTCTCTCGCGCCGGGCGACTACGTCACATACCTCGGCCCCGGCTCTGAGGCGGGCATCGCCCGCGTTCGTGTGACCCCGCGCCTCGGACGCGAGGACGTCAACGTGGAGAGCTTCGACGGGATCTACCCTCTTGAACGCTTGTCCAACGCGCCCGCCGCGGACACCTCCGAGCCCGACCACTCCACGGCGCGACGATTGCCCGCCGGTGAAGCGGTCCAGATCTTTACGCGCCCAGACGAAGTTGCCACAACGCTCCCAGCCATGGAGCCTGGTCTCGTCGTGGAGCTCGCCCGCGACCGCGGCCGCTGGAAGGGTGTTCGTGTTGGCGTTGGCCCTCGATTCGTTGGCTATGTGAACGTCGAACTTGAAGCCGCCGAAGCGCTGCCTAGCCGCATCACCATGCCACGCGCCGGCGAAGGGGAAGTCCCCATGCGCCTCCGCGTGGACGCTGAGCGACCCCTCTGGAACGTCACCGAAGGTGCACGCATTCGCTACGGCGACAGCACCATCGCCATCGTCGAGTCCACCGTGTTCGCTCGCGAAATGGGCCGTTTTGAGGAAAGCGAAGAGGCGGACGTGTTTGTCGCCGGTGACGACGGAGTCGCCCTCCGTGGAACCATCGCGGTGAGCGACCTGGTCGCCATCGAAACGCCCGCTGCCGCCCCCGCCGCTACGCCGACGGCCACCACGACGGCCACGCCAACGGCGACTCCCACGGCGACTCCAGCAGCTCCCTGACCCCACACCAATCGCCGTCCACTTGTGGGGCACTCTGTTGTACGCTTCACGCATGAAGCTCCTCGGCACCCTTGCCCTCATGCTCCTCCTCGCTCTCGGTTGTGGAACCAGCGGCGACAGCACAGACCAGTCCGACCACACCAGCGGCGGCTCGGACGACGACTGGGACGACGATGATTGGGGCGACGACGAAGTCCCCGTCGTGCAGTCAAATCACGGCGCCATTGAACAGTTCGGCATCAACCCTCCCGAGAAGCCCTGGGACGAGATGACCCATGAGGAACGTGAGTGGGACATGATCGGCCGAATCCTTCCGATCATGAAAGAGGTCTTCGGCGAGCACGACGCAGAACGCTTTGCGCCAGCCACTTACGGCTGCGCGACCTGCCACGGCGACGATGGTCCCGAGCGTGAATACGAGATGCCGCCGACGGCTTCCTACCCGGTACCACCTGCAGGCACTCCCGCCTACGAGAACATGAAGCGCATCTTCGGCCCCATGGTCACGTTTATGGAAGAACGCGTGACCCCCACCATGGGAACTCTGGTCGGGAACGAAGAATACACCTGCCACAACTGTCACCCATCGACGGAATCCAACTAGAGCGGCGGCCCACACAGACCACGCTCTCGCTGATTTTCTTGCTTTTGACCGCAAACGGCCCCATACAGCCGGTCTATTCTGTTTCCCCAATGAGGTATTAAATGGCCTGGGTCATCACCCGTCTCTGCCGTGACTGCGTCGACAAGGCGTGCGTCGAAGTCTGTCCTGTCGAGTGCATCTACGAATACACCGGCGACGACACGGAAAAATTTCCGAATCAGCTCTACATCAACCCGGAAGAGTGCATCGACTGCGGCGCGTGTGAGCCGGAGTGCCCGTGGGAAGCGATCTACGAGGACGTCTCCGTTCCCGAGGTCCTTGTCGAAGACACCGCCCTCAACGCGTTGACCGTCGACGCCGCTGACGAGTTCGAGGTCCCGACGAACGAAGGCGCGGAGTCTCCGTCGCCCGATCAGGTCGCCGACAACAAGAAAAAATGGGGCGTCGCTTAGACGTTCCTTCGATGCGAACCCGTCGCCGCGAATCGCGTGCCGCGAAAACCGCACAAGTCGCGTGGCTCTGCCGCGCGGCTTTTTTTGTGGGTTTGAGTCCCGTGGAGTTCTGATGAGCAACAAGAAACAAACGCTAACGGACCTCGGCTTGCTAGCCCTGCGTGTCGCCGCGGGCGGTCTGATGATGGTCCACGGTGTTGCCAAACTTGGCTACGAACCGAGCGAGTTCCCCGACCCGCTCGGCGTTGGAGCTGCGCTCTCCCACGCCCTGGCGGTGTTTGCGGAGGTGGGCTGCTCGGCTGCCCTGATCCTCGGCGCCTTCACACGTTTTGCGTTGGTCCCTCTCATCATCACGATGCTGGTCGCGGCCTTTCTCGTCCACGGGGCGGACCCGTGGAACAAGAAGGAGCTCTCTGTGATCTATCTTTCAATGTACGCCGCGCTGATGCTGACGGGTCCCGGAAAATTTTCCGTCGATGCTTGGTTATCTCGACGTCGCGTGTAGGCCCATTGGTCCCGCCAGATTCTTGTCATTCTGGAGACCTGTGCCTAAGGTTCGCTCATGAAGAAGAATTCACGACGCGCTTTCATCCGCCAGGGTACCACCGTGGCACTCGCTGTACTCGGAGCCACAACCATTGGTTGCGGCGGAGAGGCTGAGCTTACTTGCGACGATGTGACCGGCCTGACGCCTGCGGAAACCGCTGCGCGCTCGTCAAACGGCTACGTTGCCAACTCCCCACACGGAACCGCCAAGCAGTGCATCAACTGCAACTTCGCCCAGAACCTCACGGCGAGCACCTGCGGAACCTGCACCGTGATCAAGGGTGCTATTCACCCTCTTGGTTACTGCAATCTCTGGGTCGCCAGCACCTGAGCCGATGATATAGCGGGGTCATGCCTCGCTTCCCTCACGCCGCACCCACCAGCGCCACCCTTTCAGCGCGGGTCTTTTCAGGACTCGCGAAGAAGGCCTCCGCGATGCGAGAGGCCGGCGAAGTGGTCCACGCCCTCAGCGTGGGGGACACTTACAAGGAGCCCCTCGTCGTGGCCCGCGCTGAATCGCAGCGTGTGGCCGACAGACCGGGGCTTCATCGTTATGCGCCCCCCCAAGGGGAAGCGGAACTCCTCGAAGCCGTGAGTCGCCGACTCGCGCGGCTCGGAAAGGAAGTGCCGACTGAACGCATTCAAATCGTGAGCGGCGCCACAAGCGGTCTCAGCGTGGTCGCGGCGGCGCTCTTCATGCCCGGTGACGAGGTCTTGCTCCCCTCCCCGTTTTGGCCGCTCATTCGCGGCATCATTTCCGGGCGCGGCGCGAAGCCCGTGCAGGTTCCGCTGATGGACCGTCTCGATGAGGTAGACGTCGAAGCCACCCTCGAGGCGGCAGTCACAGACAAAACCGTCGCGCTCTACCTCAACACCCCACACAACCCCACCGGCAGCATCCTTGGCGAGGCGCACCTCGCCGCCGTCGCGCGTGTCGCCGAACGGCACGCGCTTTGGGTCATCTGCGACGAGGCATATCAAGACCTCTACTTCGGCGAGACGCCCGCCCGAGCGTGGCAGCACCCAGCCCTCACGGAGCGTGCCGTCGTCTGCCACACGCTCAGCAAAAGCTACGGCATCGCCGGCTCTCGCATCGGCTATGTGCACGGGCCCAAAGACGCGATGCGCGCCATTCGCGGCGTTCAGACTTTTGCGACCTACTGCGCCGCCCGCCCCCTTCAGTTCGGCGCGGCGGCGGTCCTCGACGAAGGCTCAGACTGGCTTGAGGAGCGAAGGTTGGAATACGCGGGTGCCGCCGCACGAGCAGCCGGCGCGTTTGGCGTCCCAACGCCCCCCGGCGGCACATTTCTCTTTGTCCACGCAAAGCCGTGGATGCGCGATGGCGAAACAGACGCACTCCCCTTTCTGGACCGGTGCCTCGACGCCGGCGTTCTGATGACGCCCGGCGGAGCGTGCGGCGCGGACTTTGGTGAGTACTTTCGTGTGTGTTTCACAGGAGTTACGCCCGAAGCCCTGAGCGACGCCCTCCAGCGTTTGGCACCGCTTCTCGCTCAGACTTAGTCCCAAAACACAGACCTCCTTGGTGCGCTCTTTCTGTGTTTCTGTCGCGGCGAGCCCCTGGTAGGGTTCGCGCGATGTTCAAACGCACCCTCATCGCCGCTGTCTCCGCTTCGCTTTTCGTTTTCGCCTGTGGCGGCGAAGAAGAGGCTCCCGAAGAATCGTCCGCTCCCATCATGGGCTTGATGGAGTTCCCCATCTCCCACCGACTGACGCCGAACAGCCCGAATGGCGCGATTCGCATCGAAGTCAGCCCAACGCTCATGCGCTTGGACGGACGGACCATCTTGGAGATCGACAGCGGGCGCATCCCCGATGAGGCACGCGCCGGCGACATCATCTCGGCGCTCCAGACCGGGATCGACGGCGGCCCTGCTCGACGCGCGGCGGAGCTCTCCCTCCACGCGAACACTCCCTACATCACCACAGCGTTGATCGTCGCCACGCTCAAGGCGGCAAACGTGAGCCAGCTCGCCTTCGCCGTTCGCACCGTCGGCGAGCCCAACGCTGGGTATCTCGTCATCGACGACTTCGAGACACGTGAGGAAGCCACTGAGCTCTACGAGTTTCCAGCCACGCACATGCCCGCGTGGGGCAACGTCGCGACGCACTGGGAGACGATGTACACGGCATGCCGCGAGAACCACTACGTGGACTGCGCGTTCAAACCCCAGACCATCGCCGAAGGCGGACAGACCCACATCACGCTCTTCGCGCGAGGCAACGGCGTGAAGATCGAGCTTCATCGCGTCGGCGAGCCCGTCGTCGTGGCACCCACGGAAGGCCCCGAGATGATCGAAGGTGTCGGCACCGCCGTCGACCAGGCCATCGCCGAAGCGCCGCCCGCGGAGCAGGCGGCCTTCACCTGGCGCTACAACGCGACGACGGACGCCGAGTCCCCTGTCTCGGGAACCATGCGGCCCCTCTGTGGTGCCGCCAACTGCGGCGTGCTCCTCACCGCCGAGGCCCTGACGCCGACGATGCGAATCCTTAGTTTCATCGGCGCAGCGTTTCCAACGGGAACGGACGCGCCAAAGGTCGTCTTCCAGGTCCCTACGCGCTAGCGCGCGATGCCGAGGGATCGAGTGGGAAAGCGAATCGGCCCACGTCCACGGGGTGAGCGGTTGATCGTTGGGCCAACACCGAGTAACCCGCCCCTATGACCAATCCCATCGCTACTTTCGAGACCTCACTTGGTTCGTTCAAGGCCGAGATCTTCGTCGACAAGATGCCCATCACCGGCGGCAACTTCGTCAAGCTCGTCAACGACGGCTTCTACAACGGACTTCACTTTCATCGCGTCATCGCGAACTTCATGAACCAGTTCGGCTGTCCTCACAGCAAGGACCCAAACAGCCGCCGCGCCGGCACCGGCGACTCCCCTTACGGCGCCATCAAGGACGAGCACCCCGCCGACCTGAAGCTGTCCAACGAAGTCGGCACGCTCTCCATGGCGAACGCCGGCCCGAACTCCGGCTCGTGCCAGTTCTTCATCAACGCCGCGCACAACCACTACCTCGACTACTTCACCGGCGGCCAGTCCAAGCACCCCGTGTTCGGCAAGGTCACCGAAGGAATGGACGTCGTGACGAAGATCAACACCACGCCTACCGGCGCCGGTGACCGCCCCGTGACGCCCGTGCAGATGATCTCCATCACCATCAGCTGAACGCTCTTCGTTTCCAAAACGCTCCCTCGCCTCGTGGTCTCCGCGGGCAAGGGAGCTTTTTTGTGGGCGAGCCACGAAGCGCGCCGGCGTCTTCGCCCTAGCCGTCGCGCCAACGCCGTCGTCGGCACGGGCGCACGAGGGGAATATGTTCGTCCTCTTCAACGCGATCCGCTTCCGCCACGCCGAGCAGAAGGGTCCGATTTGGCGGCTCGCGTCAAGAAGCGCCAAAAACCTCGCGGGAGCGACCTCGACTCTCTAAGCTGCCTTGATAGGTGGTATTGACGCCGGTGGAGGAATGAGTGGAGCCGTACTTTGGCGAACATGACGAGGGTACATTGCGTATGGAGATGCCCCAGCCGGGCATCTTCTTCAGCGAGTGCCTGGGCTACATGCGCGGCGAAGATGCGAAGGCTTTCGTCAAGTATGGCCAGGCGATCATCGACGACCATGGCAGCCTGCGGGGCTTCCACGATTGGACCGCGGTCATGGGCTACACCAACGAGGCGCGGCTCGTGACCACCGAGTGGACCGTGCGAAACGCGGGTCGCCTCACCGAGGTTCACATCGCGCTCTCCTCCACGATTGTGCGAATGGCCGTCGCCGTCGCGAATATTGGCTTGCGGGGGAAGATCACGATCCACGATACGCTCCCTTCGCTTGAAGCGGCCCAGCGCCTTCACATGCGTTGACGCCGCCGTCACTCCCTCAGCGCGTAGACCACGTAGCGGTACCTGGAACACCTCGGTTTTGAAACGCGACTGAAAAGCCGCTACGCTCCAAGAGAACCAAGCAGGTCTACCTGCGCCGGTGTTGCCCGCCGGACCCAAGTTGGCATCCCATGTCTCTTCAAAATCCTGGCGCCCTTCGACTGCGCTGGACCGACGCTCTTCTCGACAACCTTGACCAGGGCGATACCCGCTGCTTAGCGCTGCTGGATCACCTCGCGCACCCCGACCGCCAACGGGCCATCGAACGGCGCATCATCGCAGCGGATTCTGACGCTACGGCTCTGAGCCTCGCCCACTCTCTGGCGGAACGCGGCATGACTCCCTCGTCCCGCGCCATCGAACGTGTTCTCTCGGTGAATCACGGCATGTTGGCTCGCGCGCTCCGCGCATGCCAAGCGTACGGCCCAGACGTCCAAGAATACGTGGCGCGTCTGCCCGCCGAGGATGCGCGTCGCTTGTTGCTCTTCGACGCACATGCCGCCCGGCCCCTCACCCAAGCGCACCGCGAGTGGGTCTACGAACGCGCGCTTGCGACGCGCTTCGAGTACGGCGGGCAGCGTGACTCCTGGCTCATCGTTTCGACGCTCGACTTCGAGACGTCACAAGAAACGTTTGATGCGGATCTCGACAGTGACAGTCTATCGTCGCTCCCAGACCTGCCTGAATCGCGCGCGTGGCTGAAGACACAGCCCGCGCTTGTTGAACGTGCACTCGCACAGCTCAGCGCCCCTCATTGGCTCTTTGCGGAACAGCCCGTCGCTGAACGTGAGCGCGCCGTCGCAGACGCCCTTGCGTCAGACCACGCCCCAACATTTGGCCGAGCCATCCCTTCCCTACTCCGCCTTCCGAACGCAGCGAGGCTCTGCGACGAAGCGCTCGCCAGCGAAAGCGTGCGCCACCGCCGACTGACGCTCTCCGGCGCGCGCATTCGCTTCGACCCGCCCTGCGACTTCGCAGGCCTGGAGCGCGACGGAATCTTCTCCGCGTTCGTCGGTAGCCTCGGCGGCGGCTCCACCAATCCCTCTGGAAGCGAAGCGTTTACCTTGTGGGCGCTCGACCAAGACGTCTACTTCCGAGACGCGTTCATCTCGCGCGCCGAGCGTGGGCACTCACTACGCGCCGAGGACATCGCAAAGGCCGCGGCGGGCGACGAACTTCTACAAACCGCTCTCCTCGGACTCCAAGCCAAAGACAGCCCAGACGCTGCAGCGAAGCTCGAAGTGCGAGCGCGAAATGCGGGGCACGTCGTTCTTCGTGCGGAAGCACTCCGCGCGCTCCGAAACGCCGACCCGAAGCGCGCCTCACAAGTCGCCATCGAGCGCATCACCAGCGACCTTGAAGAAGTGGAGGTCTACGCGCCCTTCATGACCGAGGCTGCTGTCTGCCTCACCCCCGACAACGCCGCAGGCCTCGACGGGGAAGCATGCGTAGCAGCACTGATCCAGGCCTTTATCGAAGCGCCCTCGAGCGACGCTGCACAAATCATCGGCATGGCGATTCAGTCATGGTTTGGAGAAGGCTTGAAGAGTTGCGGCCGGCCCTGGACCCGTTACTGGCGACCGAGCTAGCTCGGTCCCAAAAGAAAACGCCGAGGAGATGACTCCTCGGCGTTTCGCTTGAGCGCTCATAAGACAGAAGCGCTAGTGGGAGCCCTTCTTGGGACGCAACTGCTTCCCCTCGTTCAAATG
>JBGCFM010000232.1:0-28440 GCA_045106895.1 Polyangiales bacterium
GCGACGATGCTGAGGTTGTCTGCACTAAATCGTCGCCTCACCGCGTCTGTGATGTTCGCGCGTTTGACGGCGCGAACGCGCCCCGGAAAGCCGCGTGGGAACTTCGCGTCTCGTCCGACGAACACGGCGTCGAGGGCGAGCTCGACGCGCTTCGCCGCGGTGTCTTCTTCGAGGCAGCGGTTGCCGATGAGGTAGCTCTTGGCGAGGCGCACTTCCGGTGCGCTGGGCCCCTCGTCGAGGTATTGGTCGATGAGCTCCAGCTCAAGGGCTGCACAAGCGGCGGCGTTCTCTGCGGCGGGGTGGGTCCAAAGGGACCAAGCGTCGCGCTGGGCGGACACCCGAAGAGACGAGTACGCGCCGTAGCTCCAGCCTTTGTCGCCGCGAACGGCCTGCATCAAACGCGAGGAGTAGAGCCCGCCGAAGACGCAGTCGCCGAGAACAAGCTCCGCGAGCTGAGGGTCGCTTCGTTTTGCGCTGAGACATGCGATGGCGAGCTGCGTTTGACTGCGTCCTGGGCGGTGGACGATGCGAACCCGTCGGCCTGGCGTTGCCTTGGTGGCCGGAACACGGAAGCCGCTCGCTCGGCCTTTGGGCAGGGCCCCGAAGTGCGCGTCGATGAGCGTCGCGAAGGTCTTCGTCTTGACGGCGCCGGCCACAGCGAAGAGGAGCTGGCTGCGGACGAGACGTTTTTTGTGGGCAGCGATGAGCGAGGCACGGGTGATGCGTCGCACGCTGGCTTTTGTCCCGCCAATGGCGCGAGCGTAAGGATGCTCGCCGAAGAGGTGGTGGCGAAGGTGCAGGGACGCGATGGTCGAGTCGTCGTCTTCGGAGTCTTCGATCTCGGCGCTGATGCGACGCTTCGCGCGTCGAAAGTCCGCGTCGCGAAGTGCAGGATCGACGATGAGGCTCGCGACGAGCTCCAAGAACGGTTCTAGGTTTCGCGCGAGCACCGTGCACTGAACGCGAAGCGCTTCGCGGCTGGCCGAGACGCTCATGCGTCCGCCGAGGAGCGCGATGCGTTCGTCGACGGCGCCCGGTTTGAGTGAAGGCGTGCCGCGTCGAAGCAGACGCGCCAGGAGGCGCGCCGCACCTTCGGCGCCAGGCGCGTCGCCGAGCGCGCCGGCCCGCCAGACGATGGCGAAATCGACGAGGGGCAGCGTGAAGTTGGACTCGTGGACGAGGGGAAAGCCCCCGGAAGTGGTTGTGAATCGAGCGCTCATGAATCTGGCACCACAACGACGGTGGTTCGGCGTCGTGCAACGAGGTAGGTCTGGGCCACGCGGCGAATGTCCTCTTGGGTCACTTGGCGGTACGCCTCGATGCGTGCGGCGGAGGCGGCGGGGCTGCGGAGAACAAGCTCGTCGAAGCCGATCTGCTCGGCCTTGCCACTGATGGACTCCATGGAGAGCAAGAGCGAGAGCTCCGCGCGCGCCTTGGCTTTCTCAAGCTCGGGCCCCGTGACGGAGTTCTTTTGCACCTCCGCGACGGCCGCGTCGATTCGTGCGAGGGCCTGCGCGGCGGTCTTACCGGAACGCATCCCTGCCCAGACTTCGTAGAGGCCAGGCTCTTCGAAGGGCGGGAGCGAGCCGTAGAGCTGCGATACCCACTCGCGTTCGAGGACGAGGTCCTTGTAGACGCGGGCGCTTCGGCCACCGAAGAGGATGTCACCGAGCACCGAGAGAACGGGCCAGTCGGGGTGCCCAAAGCCCGGCGCGCGATAGCCAATGGAGAGCTTCTCGGTGCTCGAAGGGAGAGCGATCTGAGCGCGTCGCTCCCGTCGCTGCGCGGGCTCGATGATGGCCTTACGTTTGGCGATGCGCGAGGCTTTGAGGGGCCCGTAGTAGGACTGAATCAAGCCCAGGGTGTCGGCTTCGTCGATGGCGCCGACGACGACCAAGGTCGCGTTGTTCGGTGCGTAGTACTTGCGATAGAACGCGCGGCATTCCGCCATGGTGTACGCGCGAATGTCACGGGCCCAGCCGAGGGTGGGGTGGCCGTAGCCGTGCTTTTTGAAGGCGCGCTGGTAGAGCACCTCGCCGGCTTTTCCTTCGACATCGTCGTCGATGTAATTGCGACGCTCACTCAGCACGGCTTCGCGCTCGGCTTCCATCGCTTCGACTTGAAAATCCAGGTTTGCCAAGCGGTCGGACTCGAGTGCCACGGCGAGCTCGAGCTTCTTCGCGGGCATGTTCTCGTAGTACTGCGTCCAGTCCGTGCTGGTACCGGCGTTGTGCTCGGCGCCCGCGCCTTCAAAGAGCTCGTCGATGGCGCCGGCTTCGTAGTTCTTCGTCGCCAAGAACATCAGGTGTTCAAAGAAGTGAGCGAGGCCCGTCTTGTCGCCCACTTCGTCTCGGCTGCCCACACGGAGCCACGTCTGAAAACCGACCACGGGCGCGCTCTTGTCTTCAAGCGTCAGCACGGTCAGGCCGTTCGCCAGCTGCCATCGCCGAAGCGGCGCGCCGGGTCCAAGAGTCTCTTCGGCGACGAAGCGAAGAGCAGCATCCTTTGGGGTGCTTCGATTTAGGCGCCGGACGAGCGCGTTGGGACTCATGAATGGGCGAGACTGCGCCCGCGATGGAAGCCGGTCAAGGTGCCCGTTGTCCACGGGCCTTGTCCGGAGCATTCGATTGAGAACTCTGTTGAACGCAAACGCCATAAGAGCGGTAGACGGGGCGCCTCGCTGACCCCGGCCCGTTCTTTCCGCTGGACCACAGTACTACTCTGGTCGCGTGTACGTCGGCGCCTCGGGGATCGGTAGCGAGACTGTGTCGATAGAGAGTTCGTTGCCCTCGTAGGCCACATCTGATGTCAGGCGGGAGAGGACGTAGTCAGCGGCGTGGACGCAGGCGCCGATGGCGCACCCAGAGATCTCGCCCGCGTCTAGGTCAACGCCCGCGCCAGGCCCGACTTGAACGCCACAAAGCGTAGCGGCTTCGACACTGAAATCTGCGATGGTGACCTGTGCACCGTCGTACGCGCCGACGCCAATGCCAGCGGGCTCGCTCTGGCACTCCGGCATCGCGCAGGTGCGGGCTTCGACGGACTGCACGACCAATCCCTGTGCGGTGATCCGTGTGCCTTCGTCTTGAGCCCATATCGCCACCCCGCGGGCGCTCGCGACGTGCGCGTCAGTGATGTTGGCGTGACTTCCTTCGCGTGCATGCACGCCGACGCCCCAGCCGAAGGGTCCTGCGTCGATGGCGCGAACTTCGTAGTCTTGGACAGAGAGTTCGGAGCCGCGGTAGAGATCGATGCCCCATCCACTAGGCATGCTGACCCGCAGCCGTGTGACCTCGACGGTGCTCGCGAAGGCAACGAGTGCACGCCCGCCAGTGACTTGTGACCATCTCGTGTCACGAATGTCGATGTCTTCCATGGTCGCTGTTGAGTCGATGAGAACGATGCCGTTGCCGGCGGTGCTCTCGATACGCACTCTCTCGAGTTCTGCACTTAGTGCGCCGTCGAGGATCACCGCGTTGGCCTCCGAGTTGGTCGGGAAGGTGTTCGCCCGGACGATTTCAAACGTGGCATCGACGAGGCGCGAGTGACCGCCTTGGTTGAACAAGCCATAGCCAACGTAGTCGCCAACGGTGCACCGCGTCACGTTGAGGTGGCCGCCGTTCTCAGAATAGAGCGCCACGTTGCCTTGTGCGCTGGAACCCGCTCCGTCGATTCGCACGTCAGTGGCTTCGACGTCACCCTCATTCGCAATGAGTCCGCTCGCGTCTCCACGAATCACGGCCCGGTTGATATTCGCGACACCGCCCATCACCGCCGTAACGCCGTTTCGTGTTTCTCGAATCCAGATGTCGGACACGTCCAGTCTACCTGTTTGTGTCGACTGGAGCGCTCCCCAGAGATTGTCCTCGAAGACACCACCATTCACTTCGACTCGGCCGTCGCGAGCGACGAAGATAGCTGTGCCTTGCCCCAGTGCGCTCGGGCGGGTCGATGCGCGTGTCCCCCGCACGTGAACGCGACGGCCGACGACTACGCCGCTGTCGAGAACAGTTATCCCCGAGCCTCCGGCGCCAATGATGGTGATGTCTTCTAGGTCTGCGCGGGCGCCGTTCACCACGTAAAGGCCGGTCGCGAAGCCCTCTTCGTCGGTGCGCGGGTCGCGGAGCAAGACGCGGTTGAGGGTCGAACGACCTCCCGCGACGGCCACTTGGGGGTCTTCGGCGCCGGTGACTTCAACGTTGTCCATTTCCAACTCGCCAGAGAGGACGAGGGCGGCCTGGGCGCCGGGCCTTTCGATACGTCCGTTTTGCATGCGGACGCGGCCACCGTCGACGTAGAGGGCGACATCCAATGCAGATTCGATGGTGACGCCGTCGAGAAGACCGTCACCATCGAATGAGATCACGCCAGTTTGCAGCTCGGAGCGAATGGTTAGGTTCCGTGCGAACGTTCCTGTGCCGCCGAACTCCAGGGCAGCGGATGTCGCGTCATCGTCCCCACGGAGCACCGTCGCGGAACAAGAGCCCAAAAGGCCAACGCCCTCAGGGAGGTATACGCCCTCGGCGAACTCGCCCTCAGAGAGCACAACAGTAGTCCCCGCGCCGGCGAGCGCGAGTGCGGCGGCGATGGTTGAGAAAGGTCGGGCTTCGGACCCATCGCCGCCAGCTCCGGGACGCACGTAAAGAGCATCGCCGACGACGTCAGGGAACCCTTCCGGGCACGGGCTGCCGACCGGTTGGCATTGAGTCTCACCGGGTAGCGCGAAGAAGCGCGAGTCGCAGGCTGGGGGCTCAGCCGGTGGAGCGCATCCTACGGATGCGTTCCATTCATCGGGACAGATTGGCTCCGCCGTCGGAGCAGGGGGTTCGGGCGCTTCGATGCCGGTGGGCTCGCCGGCGTCGGCGCCTGAATCCACTGACACGTCTTCGAGACCGCCATCGATGATGGGCAGGAAGTCGTCGTCGCCACAACCTACGCAGAACACGAAAAGCACTACGATCCAGCGGCTCATACGCTTCTTATGGCACGTGCTGAGCCTGACGCACGCGACGTCAGTGCACGTATCAGTGGGGTATCCGTCGCGTTTCAGTGGGCGTCCAGCCACACCGCTCCTCGAAGACATCTCCTTTGAGGAAACATGATGAACCGATACAGAATACCACTCCTAGCATCTCTCTTGTTCTTTGCTTTCGCGTGTGAGGAACCCGGCGACCTCCCGATCATGGATGCTGGCTTAACGATGGACGCGTTCGGCCAGAACGACGCGGGTTTTGATGGATCGCTAGTGGACGCTTCCGGCGAGGACCACGACGCTGGGACTCCCGATGTCCCTGACGTCCCTGAGGTCTGCATGCCCGACTGCGATGGACGAAGCTGCGGTGGGGACGGATGCGGTGGAATTTGTGGCGCTTGTGGCGGGGGCGCGGCGTGTATGGCCGGTGCTTGCATCAACGCTTGCCCGCCCAACAGCAGCCCATCCGGCGACGAGTGCGCGTGCAATGCAGGATATACCGTTGGACCCACCTGCAGTTCATGCATTCCGGACCCTGACGGCAACCGCTGCCCGGCGAATGCGCATGTGGAGTCCGGACGCTGTGCTTGCAATGTCGGCTACGTGCCCGACGCCTGCGCGTGCGTACCTGAGCCGCCCACGATGTGCCCCCCGGGCGAGGCGGACTACTGCGGCACCTGTATCAGCGACGCCGATGGTGATGGCTGTCCGGCGAACGCTGCACCAGGCGCGGACGGTTGCGCGTGCAACAGTGGCTACCGGTTTGATGCTTCGGGCTGCCTTTGCGAGGTCGAGCCTCCCTCGTATACCCATCCGGCGTTCGAGAGCGATTCGTGCACAGGCCCGCTGATGACCTTCGAAGAAGCCACCACACGACATGCGGATGACCGTGTGCTCGGCGCCTACCAGATGATTTTTCGCGAACGAACATGCGATGGCGATCGTTGTTCTCCGTGGGAGCAAGTCTCACTTCGTGACATTCCCTGGGCGACACAGGCGAGCGGCGTTGCACGACTCGCGTCGATCTCAGGTGAGATGAACGTTGACCTCCAAACCGGCAGCTGCACGCACCACCACTATCTGAACAACTCAAGCTACATGGTCGGCGCGCGCTGCTCCGGCATCGGTGCCGAGCTTGTGTGCGGCGGCTACAGCTATCCCGGTAGTGTCTGTCGCGGTTACAGCGAAGACTCCGACGCCTATCCGATTCTCGGACGCTCCCTTCGTTTCTTCGGTCAGCTTCGCCAAGGCTGCCTGCAGATGCGTGCCGATGTGTCCCGCGGGAATGTCGAGGTCCAAGCCGCGATTCTGGTGACGCTATGAGTCGCGTGATCTACGCCGTTGCGATTCTTGTCCTCACCGGATGCACTCCGAGTATGCGCAGTGTCGGTCCTGCGCTGCAGCATCAAACCGGCGTACAAGCGTCATCGAATGCTGGTGCGATTCTTCAGGCGCTTCAGAGGTTACGCTACGAAGTGGTGGCGCATACGCCGCCGACGATTACAGCGATTTACCGACGTCGTGCTCAGGTCTTTCGAGTCCGCATCGACTACGGTGACGGTGGTTATCAAATCAGCCTCGTCGACAGCGCCGGCATGAACCAGGGGGTCGATCGACAGACGGGAGTGATGATGATCAGTGGACGCTACCACCGCTACGTGCGTAAGCTCGACATCTGGATCGGCCGTATGCTCGAACGCGGCGGCGGCGGCGGAGGTAGTTCCGGTGGGTCGATGATCGCCAACGAGCGGAGCATTCCTCTGAGTTACGCGACTTCCCTCGGGACCGTAGAGCGCGCACTCGTTCTATCAGGGTTCGAAGTCGAAACGCGCCGCGACGACGGCGGGTTTATCACCACGGCCTACGTCGACTCAGGTCAGGGGTACGGTCGAATCGACGGCGACGACGCCACGGTTCACCAACGCTTCACCATCGTGCTCTCCTCGACTCAGGTGCGGGTGCGAATGGACCTGAGGAAGTGCGCTACTGGGGGGATCTTCATTACCTCGACTCTCGGTCGTGCAGCGATGACGGGACGTTGTGAGCCGATGGACCTTCCCGCCGACCGGGGTCTCCGAGGACGGGTTCGGCGAGAACTGGTCGCGCCTTTCGAACGACTGCTCCAAGCCATCGAGCGCGAGATTCACAGCGAGGCGCCTCCCGAGGTTGGCGCTGGCGCTGTGTTAGATGTCTAGCCAATGCGTGATTCGGCGCCGGCCCCCTCGTCGTCGAATCTTCGTCTCCCTTCGCGATACTGAATCCGCCGCACGGCCTGCTTGGCAGTACACCCTTCGCGAGTATGCTGCGTTCACCATGGCTTTTCCCGTCACAGGAATGTTCGGTCGCGACGAGGAGCTAGAATGGCTCCGAGCGCGGCTCGCCGATGGCGCGCAGCTAGTGACGCTGACCGGACCGCCGGGCATTGGTAAGACCCATCTCGCTCGGACGTTCGCCGGCGGCTTCGGGAAGGAAGCCCTCTTCTGTGAGGCCATGCACGCCACGGATGCTGACTCGCTTTGCCTCAGTATTGCCCGTTCCCTCAAGCTCTCGTTGGGGCAAGACAGCTCCACGGAATCGCGCGCAGCGATACTCGGTCGAGCCCTCGCGAACTATAAGCTCATCGTTCTCGATAACTTGGAACACATCATCTCGGAATCCGCTCCGCTGATTCGAGGGTGGCTTGGTGCGGGTACTCAAATTTTGGTTACCTCGCGCAACGCCTTGGCGGTCCGCGGCGAACGCTTGCTGGAACTTCGTCCCTTGGAAGAGGACGCTGCGGTCCAGCTTTTCGAAGAGCGCGTGCGTCAACTTCGGCCGGACTTTGAGCTTGAAGGAGTCCTCGAAAGCGTTCGCTCAATCACGAAGGAACTTGACGGCGTCCCTCTCGCCTTGGAGCTCGCCGCAGGCCGCAGTCGGGTACTTTCTCCGGCGGAATTGCTTGAACGGCTCCGGGATCGCTTTGCGCTCCTTCGTTCGCGCGAGCGATTTGGACAGTGGTCGACTTTGGAGCAGGCCATCGATTGGTCATGGCAGCTCTTGTCGGACGAGGAGCAGCAAACGGCGGCGGAGTGCACGCTTTTTCGCGGGTCTTTCGACGTCGCCGCCGCGGAGGCAGTGCTGCGGGGCGACCGTGTCCTCGATGGCATCGACGGCCTCCGTGACAAGTCCATGCTCGTCACGACGGGAGACGACCGTCTGCGGCTAAGCATGCTCTCGAGCATCCGTGCGTTTTGTGCCGAGAAGCTCGTGACGGAACAGCGTGCGGAGCTGCGTATTCGCCATGCTGAGTACTTCGCCGACCTTGCCAACCGTTTTACGCCAGGCGCGGATTTGGGCCATCTGCCTAGCGTTCAAGCTCTCGCGGACTGCCAAGAGGATCTCCGCGCCGTCGTCAACCGCTATGGCGACTCGGATTCGGATGAACACAGACGTCTCGTAGGTTCGTGTCTCCTTGGGTCGACAGCTCTCGTGGAGACTCAGGGTGTCCCCACATGGCTCGAACTCGCGTTCGACGGGGCTCTTCAGCAGGGCGTGCACTCTTCGGGGGCTGAATCGCCGACTGCCGACGTCGCGGCCATTGAGCTCAGGGCGAAACTCTACTTGGAGCGCTCGACACTTCGCCGACTGCGAGGCGCCCTCGAGTTGAGCCGCGCGGACGCTGAACTGGCGCTGGGCCTGTGCGAGCCGAGCTCCTCCCTTGCGGGTCGCGTTCATCGGCGCCTCGGCATGCTCGATGTTGATTCGGGAGACCTCGAGGCCGCTTCGGAACGACTTCGACATGCCCGCGAACTCTTCATCGCCGCGGGCGATGAGCGCTCTCTTGGCGTGGCTTCTACTTCCTTAGCGCGCGCTCTGTACGCTGCCGGCGAGCACGAAGAAGCCGAAGCGCTTTGCAAGACGGCGCTCGCACTCCACGCCACCGCGGAACTCACGGTGTGGGAGGGGCTCACGCACGGGTACCTCGCGTACATCTGTATGGATGCGACCCGCTACGAAGAAGCGGAGTCTCATCTGGAGCGGTCCGTTGGGCTATTTCGCACCCTGAGAAGCGATTCTTATGAGGCGGCATTCCTTGGACTCTTAGGAACGCTTCATCACCTCCAGAGTAGGCTCGATACCGCGCTATCCAACTTCGTGCAGGCTCGGGAAGCGATGGAACGGGGCGGACGGCGCAGACTTGCCGCAATTCATCGTGGCAACGAAGGTATCGTTCTGACCGAACTGAACCGAACGCTAGATGCCAAGAAGTGTCTCGAGCACGCCATCGCGGAATTGAAAGCGGTGGGAGATGAAACGAGCGCAGAGTTCTTCGTGGCCCACGCCGCGGGATGCGCCGTCGCCGCCGGCGATACGAACCAAGCGGAGCGACTTCTTGCGTCGACGAGCGCGCAGAGCCCCAGTGTGAGTGGTGAGCTCCTCGCGCTGCAGCGAGCGAAGCTGGGTGTCATCAAAGCGCCGACAGCTTCCGAGGCGCACGGCGTTGCGGTTGAGGCCCTGCGAGAAGAGCTTGCTCGTCTTGAAGCCGACTCACGTGGTGACGTACGCATTGCCTGCCGGCAGGCAACGGATTTTGTCAATGCGCTAGAGCGCATCAGCGCCAAGCTGCGTGTTGCGCGCGATGGCAGTTGGTTCGAGGTCGCGGGTGTTCGTTATGACCTACGTTCGCGTGAAGTGCTCTCACGCATGGTCCTCGCGCTTACGTCGGCAAGGCTCTCTGGTGGTGGCCTGACTGCCGCGGCGCTCATCGCCGCGACTTGGCCTGGCGAGCGGATGGCGGAGGCCTCGGCCACCAGCCGTCTACATTCAACGGTGCGACGCGTTCGAAAGATGGGGCTCGCGGAGATGATTGTGCACGAGCACGGCGAGTACCGAGTGAGCGAAGAGACCACCGTTGCATGGGCAGAAGAAGGCGGAGCGGGAGCGGGTGCTGACGCCTAGAGCGGGAGCGTCGCGGGCGTCTGCGCACGGGCGATGCCCAGCGCACCGTTGAACATCGCATCGTTCGTCGCAGCGCTTGCGTCGCGGCCGATTCCTTCATCCCAGCCGTCTTCGGGTGCGACATTCAGTTCGAAGGGCATGTCCGACGTGCGACCCGCGACGGCTCCAAGTGCACCCTCGGCTGCTTCGACGCTGACGTCGGTAAACGTTGGCGGCGCTCCTACGCCTAGATCGAGAACGATGCCCGCGCGCTCGGAGCCTTGGATGTTCACGTTTCCGAAAGTCGCGCCGGCCAAATCACCGATGAGGTGCAGCCCGTCCCCCAACTCCAGCGTTGCGAAGAGTCCTGCCGCGCCGATGTTGCGAACGGATGCGGCAATGTTTGAGATGGTGATGTCCTGCACCGTGACGTCGTTGGAGTCGACGACGACGATCGCCGCGAAACGTGTGTCCACGATGGAGCTGTCAGCAAGGCGGAACGAGGACGCGTCTCCGACCCAGACAGCTGCGTCACCGCCGCCCACAGCGTCAAGGCTGTCGATGGAGGCTGATCCGGCTTGGGCTACGACGCCATAACGTTCGCTTCTGTGCATCTGGAGTCCGTCTGCGGTCCACGCTGCCTCATTGGCGACGAGGGCGATGGACGGCTCTCCCCTAAGGCCTTGGTACGTGTCATTGATCTCTAGGTCGACGAAGTCGCTTTGGCCCCCGAAGAGCAAAACACCGTATCCAAGGGTGTGGCGCACGCTTAGCGTTTCAACGTTCACGTTGCTGTCATTGGCGACGAACCCGGCCCATGCCATGCCGTCGACCACCACGTCGCTCACACTCACGCTCGCCACATCTGCGAGCGAAATACCAATGGACTCCGTCTCTTCGATCCAACGCTCATCTCCGGCGTTCTCTGGGGAGATCGGACCGCGGATCGTGACGCCGCGTAACTCGGCGCTTGCCACGCCGTTGGCGGCAACTCCGTGCCCAGCTTCGACGTCGATGTCTACACCTTCGATGATCACCCCGCCGGACCCCTGAACATCGATGGCAACCCCCCTTCCTAAGACGCTGAGGTTGCGGACCACCGTGATGAGATCGGGTTGAGTGTCGAGGGTAATGGCCACCAGGTTGCCAGGGAGGGCATCGATGGATGAGGTGGAGGAGTCGACACCCTCGAGGGTGACGCCGGCGGGTACGCGGATGTCCCCCGGTAGAGTGCACGCTCCGATGCGCACCACGTCTCCCGGCCGCGCTTCCATTAGTCGTGCAGGCAGGGATGCGCACTCGTCGAGGGACTCGCAGCCAAAGGCACCCGTGATGGTGCCAAGGACGAATAGAAGGACGGCGCACCACGGAGAAGAGTTCATTCGCACCTCCGATATATTCCACACCGAAGAAGTGCGCGCGAGCATTTTGGGCCTGGGCACAGTGAGCGGACGAGCGCGGAGTCGGCCCGCTCTGATGTCAGTGACGTATCAGTCTCATATCAGTGTGTTGCCAGGGGAGGCTCACGTAAGACCCCTCCTCAATCTTGTAACGCCAAAAGGTGACCCATGTTCGACTCTCATTGTCTTCCGTACTTCGCTCCGCTTCGACTACTTCTCGCGCTCAGCGCTACCTCGTTCTTCGGCTGCGCTTCTGAGCATGGGAGCGTTGGAAACGCGGACTGTGGCTCCATCGCGCGGACGTATCGGGCGGCTTGCCCTCTGGACGAGAGCGACTTCGCAGCGGACTTCGCCCTCGCGTGTCAGGTCATCGATCTTGTCAGCGAGTGTCCAGGTGAACGCGCCGCGTTGCTCAGCTGCTACGATGATGGCTTCGACGGTTTCGCTGGGGCTGTTTGCGGCGACGACTTGGCCGACGTGGCTTGTCGCCTCGAAAGCGAAGCATTCGAACTGTGCGTTGAGCGGGCACCGAAGGCGCCTGCTTGCATTGGACGGGCGGCAGATTGCTACGACCTCGGCGTCGACCTTTGCGTCGCACAACTCGGCTGTGAATGGACGGGCACATGCCGGAGCTCCGCACGCGCCTGTGTGCGGCTCGAGGATCAAACGACTTGCGACGGACAGTTCGGTTGTGAATGGGACCTCGGCGGAGAAGTCGGTCGCTGCGATGGTACCCGTCTCGGATGCGGAGAGCTCAACAGCATCGACGCTTGTTTCGACCAACTCGGTTGCTACGTGTTGGGTTCGCGCTGCGATGGATCTGCGGCATCTTGCGGCGACTTCCGCAGTTCCACCGGCTGCAATCAACAAGCAGGGTGCAACTGGGAGGAATGAAAGGAGCGCTCGGCGTTATCCAGCACTGGCACACCCTTGCCGAAGTGCGCGCTCTTTGAGGCGCCGCAGGCGTTCCACGGCCCGCGGCATCCGGTAGGCTTGAATCTGTGCCAAGGCCTCGTCCGCCGAGTCGGCGGCGCGCTCAAACTCCGAGAGGCGCTGGTAGGCCGAGACGCGGGTGATGAGCGCCGCGGCGACGCGTCCCGGAGGCACGGCTTTGGGCCCCATGCCTGCGCCGCGGGCGAGGGCGAGGAAGACCGCGATGATCCGCAGATCACGGCGTGGGTCGCGGCCTCCACGAATCACTGCCGGCCATAGGGCGTCGGCGAGGCGGACCTGTTCGGACTTGCCCAAGTAGGAGCGGCTGGCCTGCCGCGCGTAGCTCGCAGCTTCGTCAAAGCGTCCGCGGCGGATGGCGTTTCGGATGCGTTCCAGCTCGCCGAGGGGCGACTTCGAGGCGCCTTCGGCGGCGGAGGAGACGCGACGAATCACTTCGTCAAAGTAGTAGAGGTCCGGTCCCGCGTTTTCGTTGCGTTGAGGCGCCGTGGCGCGAAGACGCCCGGCGAAGAAACGAAGCGGGTCTCGGGTGAGCGCCGGCGCAGCGACGCGGAACGCACGTAGCAAAGCCTCGAAGACACGCTCCGCGGGGAGCGTCCGCTCATCGACGACGAAGCGTACGTTTGGGTGGTCACGAAGCCAGGATGGCAAGTCATGTCCCGAGTGCTCGTTGTACAAAAACCAGTAGAGCTGGTGGCGCAGACCGCTCTTTAGGCGCTGTCGGAGAGACTGCATGATCACGTCTTGCTCCCAGCCCGAGTATCCGACGACGAGAGGCGCCCGCGACCGAAGCGCATCATCGAGAAGATCGCTCATGCCTGTTCCACCACGCATGCCGCGGGCACGCTCCGCGATCTCCTGGCCCGTGTTGACGAGGTCGTAGAACCAGTAGGTGCCGTGGACATGGACGACCTGTTTGTCGTCGGAGCTCAGGTCGATGCGAGCGCTCGTCGCGGGGTGATCACAGACGACGTGCGGGTAGCCGAAGAGCTCGAGACCCCGCCGCAGAAAGTCGTCGAAGTTCGATGTCACCACAAGGTTCGTGAGGGAACCGCTGCCGAGGAGATGTGCCAAACGAAGGTTCGCGTCCGTGAGCGGCTTGCCTTCGATCTTCGCGCGAAAGTACGCCCGGCGCTGGTCGGGGTCTGGCCAGGCTTCCTCTAGCCAGTAGGAATAGGCCCCGCCGGCGTCATCAGGAGCCGAGCCTTTTGGCGTCCCTAGGCGTAAGGCGCGGGTGCGGCACTCGGCCTCAATGACGTGCGCCAGGGGGACCGAAGGCACGGAGATTCCGGCGCCACAGACGAAGAAATAGGGCGACGTTGTGCGCTGGTTTTGACGGTGCGTTTCGCGGATGCGAGTCGCGGCGGTTTCGAGGGAGACGTACTTCATGAGGCTTGGCCCCATGGATCCATATGGGTGTGTCAGAAACCTCGATGACCGGTTTTCTAGGCCCCTGGCGCGCGAGTCCAAAGCACGTGAGGGCCGCGATGATCCCCCATCACGACGATCAGTCCGAACCCCGCCTTGCGCTGACCCGCGTAAATCGAACGAATCTGAGCGAGAATGAGATCCTCAAGGGCCGGCGAAAGCGTACGAGCGAAGCCACTGCATCTCCCCGAGTTCGAGGAGAACTGAGGGTCAGCGTCGCAGGAGATCGCTAGAGCTCAAGGCCCTGGACGGGCGCAGCCGTAGGCAGGGCGAGGTCTTCGCCGGTGCCGCAGATGCCGTCCCAGCATCCGCCCCAACACGACGCGCTTCCGTCGGCGCGGACCGCGCAGGTTGCCGGGGCGTCGATGCCCCCGCTGCCGAGGGCTACGGCGTCGTTTAGACCGACGACGTCGACGGGCGTGGCGCTCTCGTCGGTGGTTCCGTCGCCAAGCTCGTAGTTCTGGTTGTTGCCCCAGCAGACCGCTTGGCCGCCGCTGCGGATGGCGCAGCTGTGAGAGGTGTAGGCCTGGACGTGGATGGCGTCGGAGAGCCCGCTCACCATGTTTGGCGTGACGCTCGTCGTGGGTACGGCGCCGCCGGATTGACGTTCCGCGTTGCGTCCCCAGCACCAGACTTGGCCCGACGATGCTCCTCCGGCGCTGCGCTGAATGGCGCAGGCGTGGCGATACCCCGCAGTCACCATGATGGCGTCGTCGAGGGGGGCGATGGCGAGCGGCGTAGGCGAGTCCAAGAGCCCTGCGTCACCGAGCTGTCCACCGTTGTTGTCGCCCCAGCAGACCACCTGGTCGTCGCTTCGGAGCGCACACACGTAGCTGGGTCCGACGGAGAGCTGCGATGCGGAGAGACCGACGACGGGCTGCGCTGGGCCGTCATCGACGCCTCCGCCGATGACGCCGCGTCCAAGCTGGCCGTTGTCGTCGAGACCTCGGCAGTTCACCACCGAACCCTGAAGCGCGCAGGCGAAGGTCGTGCCCATCCCGACCTCGTCCACGTTGCCGCTGAAGGTCATGGCGGACGGGGCGAGGCGTGGGCCCGTCCCGAACTGAATGCGTCCACCGCTGTTGAAGCCAAACCCGAAGGCCGTGCCCGTCGTCGTGGTGATGCTCGTGCCGTTGATCGCCGTCCGAACGCTTGTCGCGCTTCGAATATTGCCGGGCGTCGCTCCGATCGGCGCGCCACCGAGTCGACCAAAGCCGTCGGGATCCTGTCCCCAGCAATAGACGTCTCCGTCCGAGACGGCACATGAGTGAGTCCGCTCGACGCTGATCTCCGTCGCCATCGAGAGACCGGTGACAGGCGTGGGGGCGGTGCGAACGATGGTCGCGTCGCGACCGAGTTGGCCACGTGCGTTGCTGCCCCAGCAGTCCAGGCCGTCTTCGCCGAAGGCGCAGGTGTAGTTGTGAACGGCGGTGAGGAGCGCTTCCGCCGACACCCCAGCGGGCGTCGCTGGGACTCTCGAATCGACGAGGGTCCCCGTTCCGAGCTCGCCGTCGTCTCCACGTCCCCAACAGCGCGGCTCGCCATCGACGCTCGCGCAGGTGTGTTCCAGGCCGGCGCTGATGTCTGACACGACGCCGACAGCGATGACTTGAGGTGCGAGGCTGCCCATGGCCGTGCCGTTGCCGAACTGACCGTTGTCGTTGATGCCCCAGCACCACATATTCCCGGCGGCGCTGACTGCACAGGTGTGGTTGTCGCCGGCGGCGATGTCCACGATGCCGGAGAGGCCCACATCTTCGGCGTGGTTCTCATTCCCGACGGCGCCGGTTCCCACCTGACCGCGGTCGTTCAGACCCCAGCATCGGACGCTGCCGTCGACGAGACGAACGCAGCCGTGACCGCTGCCATAGACAAGCTGAGCGACGGGTTCGTCGAGGGGCGAAAGATCCACGTCGGCCACACGGGCGGGGAGTGGTTCGCTTCCTCCTGCGACGCCGGTGCCCAGCTGTGAGCCGCTGTTGCTGCCCCAGCACCAGACATGCTGTTCGTCATCGACGGCGCAGTTGGAGCGCTGGCCCCCAGCGATCTGGGTGAACGTGCGCGCATTGAATGTCGCGTCACCGAAGAGGCGGCGTGGTCGCGTGGTTGGAATCTCTGGAGCGCCCGTCGCTCCTCCGGCGCTGCTTCCCCAGCACCAAATATCTCCATCCATGTCGATGGCGCAGGTGTTGCTCTGACCGACGCTGATCTCGCGGACCAAGAACGCCTCGCTCATCGTCGCGGGGTCGAGGACCATGGCCGGAAGTGGACGCGCGGTGAACGTGCCGTCGCCAAGCTGGCCATTGAGGTTGGTTCCCCAGCAGAACATCGTCCCCGAGCTACGGCGCACGCAGATGTGCTCGTCTTGCCCGGTGACCTCTTCGATGGGGTCGCAGAAACCGTCGACGCAGGGGCCATCACAGATGACGCCGCAGCCACCGCAGTTCATCGAGTCGTTGAGGATGTCGACCTCACACCCCGTCGAGTCGTCTCCGTCGCAGTTGCTGAACTGATCGATGGGGTCGCATTGGTCGACCACACAGGCGCTCTCGGCGCAGGTCCAGAGCGCGTTCATGCCCTCGCAGGCCATTTCGCACATGCCGCAGTGTTCGACGGTGGTGGTCGTGTCGACCTCGCAGCCGTCGCCCTGCATCAAGTTGCAGTCGCCGCGTCCTTCTTCACAGGCGTAGGAGCAGGAGGACATCTCGCAGGTCGCCATTGCGCGTGGAGGCGCTGGGCAGACCGGCGCGAGGCAGGCGCCGCAGTTGGAGGGATCCGTTGCGAAGTCAACGCAGCCACCGTTGCACTCCATCTCTCCGTCCTCGCAGTTGGGTACGCAGATGGCGCTCCCGTCATCCTGCACGTCGCAAAGTGAGGTCGGGAAACGACATTGGACTTCGCAGCTTCCGCAGGCCGCAGCCGTGTTGAGCCGGACCTCGCACCCGTCGAAGGGCGGGTTCCCGTTGCAGTCGCCGAAGCCTTCTTGGCAGCCTTCGAATTCGCAGGTGCCATTGACGCAAGACTCGTCGGCTTGCTCGAAGTCACAGACCTCGCCGCAGCGTCCGCAATGGTCGATGCTCTCGTTTGTATTGATCTCGCAGCCGTTGTTGAAGGCCATGTCGCAGTCGGCGAAGCCGTCGAAGCAGCTTTCGATGACGCAGGTGCCTTCAAAGCCGCAGATCGCGCTGGCGTTTGTGGCGTTGCATTCCTCGTTGTCGCTGCAGTCCGGGGCTGGACCGACGTCCATGCCAGTGTTCCCGTCCTGGGAGGCCACGTCGGCGTCGCTCTGCGTGTCTGCGAAGGCTCCGTCGAGGCCCGTGTCGGGGCCACCATCGACGGGGATCTCATAATCGCCGCTGCTGGCGATGATGGAGCAGCCTGCGAGGGAAAGGCAGGCGAAGGCGAGTCCAAGGATTTTCACCACGCGATCATGACAGAATCGTAGGCACAGTGCGACATGTGCTCTGCGGCCCTGAGACGTGCTGAGATGACTCACTCATAGCGTACCAAGACAGCGCCTTCGGCGGCTCCGGCCCCTCGGCGATGGCATACTCGCGGCATGTGCTTCCGCGTTTGGCTCTGCTGTGCTCTTGGCCTGGTTTTGGTCTCGTCGACGGAAGCACAAGTCGATGCGGAGGCTAGCGTTCAGGCGGAGGCCAGTGTTCAGGCCAGCGTTCAGGCGGAGGGCAGTGTTCGGGACGAAGCCAGCGTTCAAGCGGAGGCTACGGTTCAGGGCGAAGCCACGGAAGTCGAAGTTGCTGAACTCCCGGTCATTCACGCCCAGCCTGCGCAGCCTGCGCAGCCTGCGCAGCCTATCGAGGCGCCACCCGTCGACGACGAACCGGTTTTGGAGCAGGCGAGGGAACACACGCCCAACGAAGCAGCCGAGGAGCCGGCGCGTGCGCCCGTAGGCGAAGCACCACGGCTCGTCCTCGCTACGACCCTCGGCGGCCTTGCGGGCGTGGTCGGCGGGTTTGGTTTGTCCTGGGGACCGAGCTTTGTGGTCGCCGGAACCAACGAAGGCGCCGACGACGCGCGCATCGCCGCCTACATCATGGGCATCACCACCTGGGGCACGCCGCTCACCACGGCCGTGGGCATCTTCGCTGCGGGTCGAGCCGCGGGCGGACAAGGGAACTTTGGGGTCACGCTCTTGGGAACGACCCTCGGCGGCATCCTCGGCGCTGGCCTCGCGGGGCTCTCCTACGCCGCGGAGCAATCGCAGGCGCTGACCCTCACCGGCGTGCTCAGTATCCCCGTGCTCCAGTGGGCGGGGGGCGTCCTCGCCTATCACCTCTCGCACCGCGCGCGGAGAGACTCTGGGGAGCAACCCGCTGAACCTCGTCGACAAGCACTGCCAAGCGTCAGCGTTCATCCTGGGGGCGCTTCCTTCGGGTGGGGCGGCACCTTCTAGAGCGATCATCGTGGCCAAAGCACCCAAATTCCCAGTGACGCCAGCTATCCGCGCGCTCCGTGCGAAGAGCGCAACGTATGAGCCACAGCTCTACGACTATGTTGAGCGAGGCGGCACGCGTGCGTCCTCGGCGGCCCTCGGCGCCGAAGAGCACAGCGTGATCAAGACGCTCATCTTGATTCGCTCGGATCGAAGCCCCCTCTGTGTGCTGATGCACGGAGACCGAGAGGTCGCCACGGGCGTGCTGGCGAAGGTCATCGGCGCCAAGAAGATCAGCGCCGCCGATCCCAAGACGGCCGAGAAACACTCCGGCTACCGCGTTGGCGGGACGTCTCCTTTTGGGTTGCGCACCAAGATGCCTATCTACGTGGAAGAGACCATTCTCGCGTTGCCCAAGCTGTACATCAACGGTGGCAAGCGCGGCTTCCTCGTCGCGATGAGCGGAGAAGAGCTCCGGCGAGTGGCGGATCTTGTGCCGGTGCAGGTCGCTCAGCCTCTCGCGGGAGAGTCGAAGGACAAATGACAGAACGAAAGCGCATCGCGTTTCTCACGCTCACGGACCGAACGGGCTACTGTATTTACGACGCCCTCGCGATCCCGCACTTCGCCGCCCTCGGCTACGACGTCGAAGAGGTCCCTTGGGATTCCAGCGCGGACTGGAAGAGCTACGACGCCGCGATCATTCGCTCGACGTGGGACTACACGGAGCGGAGCGAGGAGTTCTACGCCACCCTCGCGCACATCGAGTCGTCGACGAAGCTCTTTCATAACCTCGCCCTCGTTCGGTGGAACGCTCACAAGTCATACTTGCGCGAGATGCGAGAGGCCGGCGCGCCGCTCCTGCCGACACACTTCGGCCGTGCTCTTCGCGACGAAGACCTCAACGATGCCTTCGACGCCTTCGCTTGTGACGAACTCGTCGTCAAACCCGCCATCAGCGCGAACGCCCGCGGCACCTTTCGTCATCGCCGGGGAGACCCCTCGGCGGCACTTCTCGAAACTCACACCGGGGACTATCTCATTCAGCCCTTCGCGCCGGAGGTGGTCGCGGAAGGCGAACTCTCCCTCTTCTACTTCGGCGGGGAGCTGTCCCACGCCGTCATGAAGACGCCCAAGGCCGGCGACTTTCGTGTGCAGGAAGAGCACGGAGGTTTGCTCAAGAGCGTGACGCCGGGCGACAAAGCCCTCAAAGCCGCGGAGCTCTGCCTCGCAGCCGTACCTTTCGAGCTCCTCTACGCGCGCGTGGACCTTGTCCGCTTCGCAAGTGCCTGGATGCTCATGGAGCTCGAACTCATCGAGCCGAGTCTCTACTTCCCCTTCGACGACGAGTCCCCGGCGCGATTTGCCGCCGCGGTTCACGCGCGCCTCTCCGGCAGTTAGGCGGCACCCCGAGGTACTAGCGGCGTCGGTAGCGGACGCGATAGACCACATCTGCGGGCAGCCGCGGGCTTCCGATGCGGATCGTGAGCGTCAGCGTGTTCCCGTCTTCGCTGAGCTGAAGCACGTGGGTCAGCGTGCCGCCGTCGGCGCGCATCACCTGGCGAAGCCGCCCATTGCGATACCCTTGGCTCGAGTTGATGTCCTCACCGAAGGGGTCCGTCATCGCGTGGCGCGAGCCATCGGCGGGAAAGTTGAGGTCGTAGTCGCCGACCTTCGCGCGAAAGCTCGGTCCGGTTCCGGAGATGATAATCTGCCGAGGGACCGGCATGCCCGCGCGCAGACGTCGGCCTGCGATGCCGCGGGCGAAGATGCTCATTTCATCCGTGACGCGCTCAACGGCGGCGTCGCGTCGCGATTCGATGGAGCGAATGCTGGCGGCGGGGACCCAGTGGCCCTGAAGTGTGGGCGCCGGCGTCGCCGCAGCTGCTTCAGTCTGCGCCTCCCCAGAAGACATCGGAGCGAGGAGTGCGAAGGCGAGGAGGGCTGAAAGGAGGTGCTTCATCGTGCAGAGACGCTCTAGAGTCATCATCGGCCTTGTCCAGGCTATCTATAGGCGGCGCTTCCTAGACGCGCCGGCACCGGCAATATTCGCTCACTTTCGTCCCAAGCACCAACTCAGGCGCGCAGACCCATTCGTTTCATCTTTCGTTTGAGGGTGTTGCGGTCGATTTGAAGCGCCCGAGCGCTCTTGGCGATGTTGCCGTGGTGTTTGTCCAGCGCCAGCGCGATGCACTCACTCTCAAGACGCAAGACGGCTTCCGCCAGGGGCTCCACAGCGTTCGTGGCGATGGCGCTTTCCGCTCGCTGGGTACGCACGCCGCGAACATCTTCGGAGAGGTCGGACTCTCGAACAACGTCGTCACAGAAGACGTCCCATCGGCGGATCTCCGCGCGCAGTTCGCGCACATTTCCGGGCCACCGGTAGCGGCGGAGGGCACGTCGCGCGCCGCTTGTGAGACGCGGCGCGTCCGGTCCTTGAAAGGTGTCGATGAGCGAAGGCAGGTCCTCGATACGCTCGCGGAGCGGCGGAACCTCGATGCGAACGCCGGCGAGGCGGTAGTAGAGGTCTTCCCGGAACTTCTCCGCGCGGACCATGGCGCGCAGGTCCCGGTGCGTCGCTCCGATGACCCGTACGTTGACGCTGATCTCCGATTCGCCGCCGACGCGACGAAGGCGGCCCTCCTGAAGGACACGCAGAAGACTGGACTGCACGCGGGGTGAGAGCTCGCCGACTTCATCCAAAAAAAGCGTCCCGCCATCGGCACGTTCGAAGAGACCCATGCGCTTTCCCGCGGCGCCGGTGAACGCGCCCTTCTCGTGGCCGAAGAGCTCACTCTCGAGAACGCTCTCGCTCAGGGCGCCGCAGTTTTCGGCGACGAAGGGTTTGTCCGCGCGCTCGCTTTGGCGATGAATCGCCCGAGCCACGAGCTCTTTGCCGACGCCCGTTTCACCCACGACGACGACGGGGATATTCGAAGGTGCCACGCGGGTGATACGCGCGCGAACGGACGCGATGGCTTCGCTCACGCCGATGATTCCATCGGGCTCGTTCTGGCCGCGGAGTCGCTCGACTTCGTCGCGGAGGGCGAGGATCTCGGGGAAGCCGTCGAACTCCAGGTGAACTTCGCGGGTCGCATGCGGGTGCGGGTTCGGAACGAAGGCCGGCGGGATGACCTGGAGCAAGCGCGCGTCGAGGAACCCTGCTTTGACCAGCACGACCCAGATGGTCTGCATCTGAGGCGTGCCCGCCGAGAGCACCACATCGATGTCCCCGTGGAGATCCCGGGTGATCAACTTCGTCGCCGCGAAGACGTCGGCGTGGTTCGACGGATCGGCGAGCTCAACGACACGCACCTCCGCACTGCGGGGCCGAAGGTCGTCCACCAGGTCTGCGGCCCCACTTCGGCCCTCCGGCGTGGTCAGAATGACAACGTGCTCGTAGCGACCTGCGTTCTCCGGCGCGTCCACGAGACGCTTCACGGGGCCGGCATCGCCTCGTCGCCGCGCCTGACGATGCGATGGCCGGGCGGCGGCGCCGCGGTCGCTCCACGTAAGCAGTGTTGTCATAGGTGGTGCAGAATAGACCAGAAAGGTGCGACTCGCATCACGTAGGTGATGCATAACGCATCATTCATATGACGAAACATACTTGTTTCGCGATGGCACGCTCTTCGCTCTAGTGCTGGTCGTGGACAAAACACATCATCTTCTTGCCGGCGACTCGATCCCCATCGAGGTGAACGCCGTCGATCAACTTCGCGCCGTGGCAGAGCGCAGCGACTGCCTCTGTGCCGTGGGCCAAGCGGACCTCCATGCGGGGCCAGGCTTTCCCATTGGCGCGTGCTTCGCGATGGCCAAGGTTTGGCCGCGTTTGGTCGGTGGCGACACCGGCTGCGGCGTTCGGCTGAGCGTGTGCAAGCCGAAGCATTCCGGCGACGCGCTCCTGCGCCGCGTGGACGAGGCCTTCCAGGAGGCGCCGGCCCATGACGACGAGACACTGCGCGCCGCTTGGTACGGAGGCATCCATGGTCTCGCCGAGCTGAGCTCACTCCCGGATCGATTGCGCGCCATGGCCGCAGCGACGCCAGAGAGCACGCTGCCTCCAAGTGGGGAGCCTCCGGAGCTAAGCGACCTCGACTCCATTGGCGCCGGCAACCACTTCGCGGAGCTCAGCCGCGTCGGCGAGGTCGTCGACAAGGCGGAAGCCAAGGCTCTTGGTCTCAGCCGCAAGCACATGGCGGTCCTTGTTCACTCGGGGTCCCGCGGCGTCGGCACACGCGTCGCAGCCCGCTGGCAGTGCGACCCCCTCGATGACCCGAGCGAGTACTTCGGGCAGCTCGCCGGCTGTGTTCGCTTCGCCGAAGCCAACCGTTTTCTTCTGAGCTGGCGCCTCCTCGTCGCCCTTGGCGCGACGCGGCCTGCGCTCTCCTCCTTCGACTTGGTTCACAACACCGTGCTTCCCCACGACTACGAAGGCCACCCCTCGTTCCTGCACCGCAAAGGCTGCGCGCCGGCGGGCGCGGACGAGAACACCGTGGTCCTCGGCACGCGGGGAACGCCGAGCTGGGTCATGAAAGGTCTCGGCAACGAAGCGCTCCTCGCTTCCGTGGCCCATGGCGCGGGCCGAAGGCTCACTCGCTCCGACGCTCGCTCGCGTTTTCGGGACAAGCACAAACGAAGCGACCTTCGTCGCACGGCCCTCGGCGGACATGTGCTCTGCGACCGAAACGAAGTCCTCTACGAAGAACATCCCGATGCCTACAAGGACATCGGACCCGTCGTGGATGCCATCGAGGCTCACGGCCTCGCGCGACGCATCGCCTCTCTTCACCCACTCATCACCGTGAAGCGCTGATGCACCGCTGATTTCGCATGAAGACGCATATTCAAATCACCGCGGGGCTCGCACCCGAAGAAGCTCGTCGCTTCGTCGACAAGCTGGCGAAGGACATCCAGCGGACAGCGCAGCGCGGCGGAGCGCGCGTTCGGCGATGCACCACGAAGCGCAGCATGGCGCATCTGGAGGCGACGCAGGCGCCCGCCGAGGTGCGGCGCTGGCTCCACGAACTCCAAGGCACGCACGTCCTGCACGATGGGTCTCGGGGACGTGGCGCGCGCAAGCGTTGGTTCGTCGGCGTCCTCGTCTGGAGCGAGGCCAAGGGCCTGGTCCTGCGCGACGAAGACGTCCGCTTTGAGTGCTGTCGCGCTGGCGGTCCCGGAGGGCAGCACGTCAACCGCACGTCTTCGGCTGTCCGGGCCACCCACGTGCCGACGGGCATGAGCGTTCGCATTCAGGGCACGCGCTCCCAACATCAGAACAAACGAGAGGCGCTCCGCGTGCTGACGACGAAGTTCCGACAAGCCGTCGACGAAGGGCGCGCCGAGGTGCGCTCCGACATGCGTCGAACGGGCTTCGCTTTTGAGCGCGGAAACGCCGTTCGCGCGTACGTGCTTGAGCGTGGACGACTCCGGGTAGTCGAAGAAAGGACCCGCGATGCGAAGTGATATGACCAGGCTCCTCGTCCACCGCGGCAAGTGCGGAAAGAGATGGGCAACACGCCCTGCGCGACGAAAAAATCGCCGCGACTACGACAATATGCCGAAGCGTTCAGGGATGAAGCACGGCTACGTGGCGAAGAACTTCGACGAGTACCTCGCGCCGCTCAAACGCTTCCTCCAGCGCCGCGTGGGCAGCCGCTGGGATGACGTCTACTCGGAGATTCGGCGTAACCTGCGCGTGCAGACGGCGGTTCACCTTCACGTTCTGCAACACCTTGAGAACATGGTGGTTCTTCGCGCGTGGATGGACGACGGGCTCCTCTACGGCACCGACACTTATGGTCGTCACGTTCGAGTTCGTTGGTCGCGCTGGTGCGCGTACTACGTGGACGGGGAGGGTGTCCTTCAAGAGATCCCTCCGGGCCGTCGTGCACCCCGAAAGCGCGAACAACGAGGACAAGAAGAGCTAGAACGCGAAGGTGGCTTGCGTTGAACAGCCATCGCTCGTGCAGCTGAGCGCCACCGGCGACTGCTCCGGCGCGTCCTCGCGGCGAAGGAAGTACCAAACGAGACCGCCTACGGCGATGCCGACGCCGGTGAACAAGAGCAGGTCTGAGGTGAGCGCGAGTCGGTCCATCTTGTCGAGGTCAGCGCGGTCCGCTTCCGTGCACTGGCCGTCGGTGCAACGTGCGTCGAGGTCGCTTCGGACAGAGAGCGCGATGAGCCCGGGGCCAATGCTCGCCAGAGCGACGGCTGCGCCACCCGCCATCACGAGGATCGGCGGGAGCTGCGAGGGCGGAGGCGGCGCAAGGGACGCCGGCAGAGGCTCGAGGGCGGCGAGGGCTTCGGGCTCGCGCGAGCCTTGGTTGGGCGACTCGAGGCGTCTCGTCAGGCGAAGAATACGAGCGCGCGCGTACTCGATGTGTTGGGCGTCGGGGCGAGCAACGTACTCTTCGTACTTGGTGATGGCGTCGGCGAAGCGGAAGAGGCGGTCGAGGGCCGTCGCCACGTTGAAGAGAATCGGCGTCAGGTCCGAGATGTCGTAGGCCTCTTGAAAATTCAGTCGGGCTTCTTCGTTTCGGCCTTGTTCGTACGCTGCAGCTCCACGGTTGTACGCGTTCCGGGCTTCGACGACTTCCGCTGGTTGCTCATCCTGGGCGCTGGCGGTGACGCTGCACGCGAGCAGCGTGAACACGAGGGCGGGAATCGACCATTTCATCGACGACATGGGCGAACCTTACGCTGTCTTTGAGAGGTCGTCAGCCCCACGTTTCCGGCGCGAGGGCTTCAACCTCGGGCGTGAGTCGCGAAACGCACGTTTTGGGGCGCGCGGGCTACTCCACAACCGGGTCCAGCGAGCGAATCGCTTCGCTGAGCTGCGTCGCGGAGGCGTTCGTCAGAGGGAGCGAGCCATTGCCCCAGGCGCTCTTTTCGAGTTGGATCGTCCCCAGCGTCTGCTCCGGGAATTCCATGGGCATACCCACGATCATTCCGGGATCCAGCGGCAAGATGAAGTAGCCCGCGCTCGTCTCTCGCTGCATCCAGCAGATGCAGCCGCCGTCTTGTGGGTCACCCCGCTGCCATCCGAGCTTCGTGAGCTTCATGACATCGGAGGTTGGCACGACGCGGCCATCGACGCGGTCGATGCTCTTCGATTTGATCTCCGCAGGTGTCAGCGCGTAGGTGGTCCGCGCAATCTGGTCGAAGGGCTGCAGGACCTCATAGTCCGAGAGAAAGTCGCCCCACTTTCCGGCCACGATTTCGGAGAGCTGAAGGAGGTGAACCAACCCAACGCGCCCTTCGGGGAGCGTGATGGTCTCGTCGTCGGCGTCGGCGAAGGTGTTGTCCTCGGCCACGCGGAACGTCGCCTTCACTTCGTCGCCGTCGATGACTCCCCAAACCAAACGCCGCACCACATGGATGAGCAGCGGGTGGTCGACGAGAAAGCTCTGGAAGTCGTCTTGAGTCCACGTCCGCCCCTCGCACATCACATTCTCCAGGCGCGCGATCTGCATCTGTGCGACGGCTTTGACGTCCTTCTTTAGTCGCTTGAAACGTGTCGTCGCGTCCGCCGCTTTGTCCGCGTCGTCCTTCGCACCGACCTTCGGGAGGCTCTTGCGAATCTTGCCGGACTCATCGCGGATGACGGGCTTCAGCTGCTCGTCGAAGGCGACCTCGAAGCGCCGCGGTCCAAAGTCGAGGGTCATGGAGCCCGTCCGGTCCAAGTCGAAGTCCGGGACCAGGCGATCGGCGAGCTCAAGCTTGCTCATGCCGCGGGCGTCGGCGATCTCCTGGACCTTCTCGGCGGCCTTCTTCTTGAGGCCCTTGAACTTGAGCTTCTGACTCATGGCGTAGAGGTTCATGAGCGCGACGTCGCTGCCGATCTCCGCGAGGATCTCGAGGCCTTGTGTCGCGCGCGCGTGCCCACCCTCGCCAGGCCACTTTCGCAGAATCGGCGTCAGCTTTCGCGCGCACTCATCGTCGCCTAGGAGGCCGAGCTGGTGAAACGCCCAGCCTTGTTTACTGTCCATGCCGCCGAGGCGCCACGCCTCGAAGAGGCTCCATGAAGTGCGGGCCAGCGACTCGCCCGTGAGAGAATCCACCGCGATCTCGACGCCCGCGTAGGGGTCGCCGGGCTTGCTGATAGCGAGCATCGTGAGCAACACGTTGAGCGCCTCTTTGGGCAGACTTCCGCCGGTCTTGAGCTCCGGCGCCGTGACGCCAGCGCACCACGTGGGCAGCACTGGGAGCTTCTTTGGGAGGTCGTCGAGGGCGTCGAGTTTGGACAGCTCCTCGGCGCGCGCGAGGGCTTCGTCGCCATAGCGCCCGGCGACTTCGAGGAGCAGGTCGCCATGGCCTGCGCCAACGAGGAGCGTGATGGCGCGGCGTGCGCTCTCGGCGGCCTTCTTTCCTTTGCCCATGACGGCGGGAATGAGACCGACGAGGGCAACCTCCGGGTGATGGAGCAGCCAGGCGCGAGCTTCTTTGCGCGCGGACTTGAGGCGCGTGTACGCGTCGGCGACGGGCCCGGCGAAGGCGACGTCGCCGAAAGGGAGAGCGCACCGAACGGCTAGCGCCTGCTCCATCGGCATGAGTGATCGTACGATTCGGTGTGTGTCTTGCCCGAGGCGAGCGATGACGCGCTGTTCCCACCCGTCGGGCCAATAGTTTTCAGGTTTCCATTCTTGGAGGAGCCGACGCGCCTTTTCCTCAGACGACGTCGCCATGGCGTACATCGATTGCCAGTCATCCTCGTGACCCTGATTCTTGAGCCATCGTTCGCGCACGCCTTCTGGCCACTGGAACACGCGAGGGTGTTCCAGCACCGCAAGCTCGATAGCCTTGTTCTTCACGCTCTTCGCGCGCTTTTGTGTCCAGCGTGGTTCCGTGAAGATCTTTGGCAGCGAAGACACATCCGCCGGCGGCGCCGTCGTGTTGTCCTCCATGAGCTTGTTGATTTTGGTTTGCGTTCCCTCGTCCCACGTTGCCTTCGCGACCTCTAGTGCGGCTGGGTACAGTCCTAATACCTGTGAGACGAGGGACAGCGCGATACCCGCCGCTTTTCCTCGTCCCGTCGCCACAGGCCCAAGAAGAGTGAGCACGCGAACGGGGTATGCCTTCGCTGCGCGGCTCAGTGCCTGAGAGAAGCTCGGGCGGTCCATATGAGCGATGAGCCATAGGATAGGTTCGTCGCTGGGAGTGGCAATGAGAAGCTTTGCGAGCTCTTGCTCGGCCTCCTTGTCGACCCACGATCGTGCCTCGAAGTCGGTGGCGCATTGCATCACCATGGACGTCATCTTCGCGCCGAGTCGGCTGATGGGGGCGAGCATGTCGTCGGGAGTGCACCGGGTAAACTGCGTGATGAGCTGAACCTCTTCGGCTTGGCTGACATCCCATAGAAGCACGCGCCCAGCGGATTCCACCGCTTCCTGGAGTCGGGCTTGCTCTCCTCGTTCTTGGTCGTTCTGCGGCGTGGGAAGGCCGGCGGCGACGGTCTTCATCTGCGATATGACCTCAGCGAGAAAGCCCGGCTCGCTGGGAAAGACCACCGCGCGAGCCGCGCGCTGGCCAAAGAACCTTGGCTCGAAGCGTTTGGCCGACTCGAGCATCGCTTCGTAGTCTTCATCTGTTGCGCCGCATGCGATGGATCGAAGTCGAATCACCTGCGGTGCGATGAACCTGTCGAAGCCTCGATCTCCACGCTCCAGCTTGGAGACTGAACGTATTCCTTTCCAAGACATCGCCGCGAGTACCGTCTCCAGCGCATACACCGCGCCCTCGCTCGCGAGGGCCACGTCGAGGAGCGCATCTGTGTTGTGGCCGTAGGTCGTCACAGCGGCGAGGCGGGCCATCAAGAGCCCCGCGTCGTCCGGTGCTGAAGGAAAGGGGATGAGCTCGCCGTCCAAGAGACCGTTGAGAGCGCTTCCAAGTCCATCGAAGACTCTGTCTTGGACGTCGCGCGTCGGGTTCTTCAGCTTTTGCGCGCGGCCGCAGAAGCGACGCCACGCAGTCTCCAGCGAGACGAACTTGATCGGTTTCACGGCGCCGCGAGTAACGGGCATGTGCTTCTCGAGGCCGGCGGTGTTCGCAACGCTCTCGTCGGGCAAGTCGCTCAAGATTGGCTCGGCAGGCTCTGGGTCGGGCTCGGCAGGCTTCGTGGCGGGCTTAGTTGCAGTAGGTTTCGCGGCAGCAGGTTTCGCCGGCGCGGCGCTCTCCGAAACGAGCACATACCCCTTCTTCGTCTTCGCCCGAATGAGCTTCGCCAGTTCTTTGTCCGCCGCTTCCGGCGAGGCGAGGGTCTTCGTTTTCGACTGGCCGTCGGTGCCGATGCGGCCCCAGTTCGTCGTCAGCTCTTCGCCATCGACCGATGCGGCCCAGAACTTGTGACTCTTGCCATCGCTCAGTTCGTATCGCGTCAT
>JBGCFM010000233.1:0-23861 GCA_045106895.1 Polyangiales bacterium
GACGGCGCGCTGGGGGGTGTCGAAGCGAACGGCCAAGACTTCGTCCTGCATGACGAGGTCCGCGGGTGCAGGCGCATGGCGATGCCGGATACGGACTTCCCCTCGGAAACTCTCCGATGGCGCTTCGCCCATCCAGTGAACTTCGCCGACGCGGCATTGGCTCTCTGCAAGAGCGGCGTCATCTCCGACGACGACGTCGTTGTCGACGATGCGAAGCACGTAGCGGGCGCCTCCCCCACCGAGGCCAAGGCCCTTGCGCTGCCCCACGGTAAACGCTTCGACGCCCGCGTGGGTGCCGAGCTCCTCACCAGCCTCCGTGCGGAGAGTTCCGGCGACGCCGGGGCCCCGCTCCCGCTTCACAAAGCCCGCGATGTCTCCATCGGGCACGAAGCAGAGCTCCTGGGAGTCTGGCTTGTTCGCATTTGGAACGCCGAGGCGAACTCCGTGGGCGCGAACCTCTTCTTTCTTCATCCCACCAAGGGGAAAGCGCATCGTCTTGAGGACGCTCGGCGGCACGCCAAACAGAAAGTAGCTCTGGTCCTTGGAACGGTCGACGCCGCGCTCCAGGACACCGTCGTTCACGCGCGCGTAGTGACCGGTAGCCACCGCCGACGCGCCAAATCGAGTGGCGAGTTCCGCGAGATGAACGAGCTTCACGGTGCGGTTGCAGCGCGCGCAAGGAGCCGGCGTCTCCCCGGCCCTGTAGGAGTCCAAGAAAGGCTCGATGACGTGCTCTCGAAAAGCCTCGCGCTCGTCCAGGACATAGTGAGGAATCCCGAGATGCTCGCATGTCTTGCGCGCATCATCGCGGTCCTCGGGTGCGCAACATCGACCTACGGCTTGGCCAGGCGCCGCGTCCCAGAGGTGCAGCGTTACGCCGAAGACATCGTGCCCCTGCTCTTTGAGCAAGGCCGCTGCGACGGAGGAATCCACCCCGCCGCTCATCGCCACCAAAATTCGCTCGCCCATCGCTCTAACCTGTGTCCCTTCGGGCGGCGGCCGTCAAGCTCGGACCCGCGGGATCACACGCTCCAGGATCGCGCATGCGGCGTGGATTGCCTCGTCGCTAAGGCCTTCGGGGCCGAGACTGAGCCGAAGCGCGGAACGCGCGCGGTCCATGTTGTCTGCGTAAAGCGCCGCCACGACCGCCGAAGGCTCCGGCGTGCCGGAGGAGCACGCCGAGCCCGCTGAAGCGCAGAGGCCTTCCATGTCGAGGGCCGCCACCAGCACAGGGCTCTCCCAGCCAGCCAAGGAGCAATTGGTGGCACTTGCCACGCGGGGCCCCTCGGCGCCGTTCACCTTTGCGCCAAGCTGCATCAGGCAAGCTTCGATTTGGTCTCGCCAGGCTGCGACGCGCGGCATCTCCGTCAAGCGCGACTCAATTTCGCGGCAGGCTGCACCGAAGCCAACGATGGCCTCAACACCAGGAGACCCCGCTCGCCGGCCACGCTCTTGGCCTCCTCCATGGAAAACAGAGCTCAGCTCCACATCACGACGTACCCAGAGGGCGCCGCTTCCGCTGGGCCCACCCACCTTGTGGCTCGCCACGGCTACGCAGTCCGCGCCGAGCAGCGTCACATCAATGGGGACCCGTCCAAGGGCCTGAGTGGCATCCAAAAAGAGCCGCGCGCCGACCGATTCGCAAGCAGCTGCCATTTGCTGGACAGGCCAAATGCTCCCGGTTTCATGGTTCACCCACTGCGTCGCCAGGAGCGTGCCTTCGTCGAGGAAGTCCGCGAAGGCTCCTTCGCGAAGCGCCGCCGCAGGAATGCGCTCCACAGGAACCCCGGCCTCGCGCGCGGCCGCCGACACCGCCGAGTGCTCTACCTCGCTGGTCACGATTCGCCGAAAACTCAGACCCCAAATGCCTAAGTTGCAGGCTTCTGTTCCCCCGCTCGTCCAGATCACGTCGGCGGCCTGGGCTCCCAGCGCAGCGGCGACGCCTTCACGCGCGTTTTCAAGGAGAGCGCGGCTTGCGCGACCTGCCGCGTGGATGCTGGAAGGGTTTGCAAAGGCGATTTCACGCGCCTCTTCCATGGCCGTCGCGGCGGCGGATGCCAGCGGGGTGGCCGCGTGGTGGTCGAGGTAGATCACGATCCGCGCGCCACTCGCAACACCACACGCGTTCCAACCTCGGCGCCGGCTGGTGGACTCTCGACCTCCAGATCCCCGCCCATCCCACGTGCGATTTTCAGAGCAAACGCGAGGCCAAGGCCAACACCCTCGTGAAGCCGAGTCGGCGAACCGTCCACTTGGTAGAAAGGCTCCAGAACGCGCGCGAGCTCGTCTTTTGCAATGCCGGGGCCTTGGTCCGTCACCTCGAAGGTGCATTCGCTTGCGTCTCCATCCACGACGATTCGAACGGGGGCGCCGCGTGGAGAGAACTTCAGCGCGTTCTGGATCACGTGCACCATCGCGCGCCGCAGCTTGTCTGGGTCGCCACGAGAAGGAAGCTCCTTGGGAATGATGGCCTCGACGTTGGCATCGCCGGCCACACCATCTTGGGCGCGGGTTAGCGCGAGTCTGGCCAACTCGACGAAGTCGTAGGGACGGTCATAGAAATGCAGCCGGCCACGCTCAAAGGCGGAGATGTCCAAGAGGGTGTCGATGAGGTCTCGAAGGCGAACCACACTTCGTTGAACCGCGCCCAGGCTCTTCCGCTGGAGCGGCGTCACCTCGCCGAGCTCGTCGTTCAGAAGCAGCTTCAGGTATCCAACGATGGGAGTCATGGGGGTTGCGAGTTCGTGACTCACGTTGCGCAAAAACTCGCGCCTTTGGCGGGCTATCTCTTCCAGGCGCTCGTTCGCTCGGCTGAGTTCAACGACCTTGTCCTCAAGTCGTGTCACGATGCGATGTGAATGCTCCCGAAGGTCGATCTCGCCGGTCTCCTCACGGATATCTCTGTCTCCCGCAAGGAAACGCGACACGATATCGACGACGGCGGATTTGACCGGTGGGTAGGCGAGGACACCGTCGGCTCCGGCGGCGAAGCAAGCGCGACGATGAGCGTGGGAGGCGATGAGCACGATGGGAATGCCCGACAGCTCCTTTATCGAGCGAAGACGAAGTGTCGTCTCGTAGGCGTCGAGGTCCTGGGTGCGTGCCCCAACGAGGATCAGCTTGGGCACATCCTCGGCGGCGGTTCGTGCCCCGAGCACGCCCGAGGCTGTCTGCTCGATGTCATGGTCCGCGCCCAAGAAGTCCTTCACTGCACGTCGGACTTCTTCGCTTGCATCAATATGGAGAATTTGCGCCACGGGTGCGGAGCTTGGCCCAATCTTCAACTTTAGGCGACCGCTCCTTAACTTCTCTATTGACGGCAGGCCCCCACACTCGAAGAGTAGCCCCGCATGGCGTCGGAAGTTGCGGCTCGGATCTTGGAAGAAGGCTTAGTTTCACGCCAAGAACTCTCCGAGGCCCTGGCGGATACGTCATCGACGCGGTGCATCGTGGCGCGGCTCGTCGAACGTGGCGTGAGCGCTGACGAACTTTTGGCTCTCTTTGACGAGTTTGGACCGCCAGTGGGGCCAGTTGCCTTGGCCGGCGCTCCGGCGAACCTCGTCGATCAGCTGCCCGCCGGCATGGCGCAGTCGTTCTTCGCCCTTCCCGTGGCGAAAGCGAAAGACTTCGTCATCGTCGCCATGGCGGACCCGAGCCATCAGCACGCCATCGACGAGCTCGCGCGCGCCCTCGACAAGACGGTCCGGGCGCGTCCGGCCCGCGTCGACGACCTCCGGATAGCGCTGGCCCGGGCTTATCCAGCTCTCGTCAGCGAAGCGGATGAAGAAGTCCTCGACGCCGCTGACCTGCTGGAAACGGACGATGCCCTACGTGCGGGACCCCCGAGTGAGGCTCTCCTTCTGACCTCCGTGAAGGCCGAAGATGCGCCCCCAGCGGCCGCCGCATCCCACGAAGAGGCAGCCGCGGTTCCCCTAACGCGACCCAAAGTAACGCCGAAAGTGGCGCCAAAACGTACCTCCAGGCCTGCGAAGACCTTTCGCCGCCCCGTCGAACAGCTCGAGGTCGTGAAGGAGAACTCGTGGGCGGACCTGGATCGCGAATCCCGGCCTCACCATGTCGCGGAACCGGCTGTGGAGCTGGGACCGCTCCTTGCGGCGATTCGGGACGCGACCACCCGGGACAACGTGATCGTCGCCACCGCCGAGGCGGGCAGCCGTTTTGCGCGTTCAGCGGTGGTGCTGACGCTGCGTCGCGGTGTCCTCCGAGGCGCAGAGGCTCGCGGTGAGGGTGTTTCTACGGACGCGATCCGAAACCTTTGGATCCCATCCACGAGCCCGTCGATGTTCCGCATGGTCGTCGACGTAAAGGACATCTACCGAGGGCCATTTGGTGGGTCGGCGGCAGATCACCTCTACCGCGCGGCTATTGGAAGCCGCGGCGGAAACGTCGAAATCCACCCGGTGGACGTCCAGGGGACCGTCGTAGCGGTGCTGTGCGCCGACGATCCAACCCCGGACCCGACGGTATCTTTGGGTGTGATCGCCCACGCGATGGGCGAAGCGCTGGCCCGCTTGGTTAAGGGGTAGCCACCACGACTGTGTCGGCCTTGGCCATCCGCAGTAGGTTTTCCCGCTCTTCCAGGACACGCCGCGAGTACGACGTACTCTGGCAAACGCCCGTATTGTAGCACCCAAGGCCCTCTTCTACGGAGCCACAGCGAGCGATGGACGCGGCGACCAGCTCGGTCCCTACGTCAAGAACCTCTTCCTGACACGCGCCCGGGTCACGTTCGCAGCGCCGCCGGTAGTTCTCGTTCTGCACGAAGCGAACCCGGGCTCCGACACCCCTTGGGTGAAGCTGAACCAACCCACGCTCACCGATACCGCCTTCGGCGAAGGGGTTGAGCCCGCTCTCGCGAAGCGCCATGGCCGCCACGAGAAAAGGGTCCACCCCGTGACGTTCGGCGGCCTGGACGATGATTCGGGAGAACGCGACAAGGCGCGCCCGGCATCCCGAGCGGGCGTGGCGGCAATGGCGAACGTACACGCGACGCGCCCCACCTCGCCAAACCGTCAAACGCTCAGTCAGTGCTCGCGCGAGTGCGACCGCCATTGGACCCGCAGAGGAGCTTGGAGACACCATCGTGGTCTCTTCGGAATCCATGCTGGGCTGAGCCTCGCCGACATGAGGAAGAAGAAGGACGATGCTAAGTGTAAATAGGAAGCGCATAGGCAATACCGAGCCCCACCCGACGGTGGGGCAGGAGATGGGCGGAGATAAGCCGCCCAATCCCGCGCCGCCAGCCTACACTAAACGTCCGATCAGTGCCCCTACTCCGACTCGTCGTCGCCTGAGCGCTCTTGCTCTTCGGCTTCGTCCGCGGCGGCGGCGGCGGTGACGTCCTCTTCGTCTGAGCCGTCCTCATCGGAAGGTGCCTCGTTTTCAGTGCTTTCGCCCTCTTCGGCACCACCGTCGGTGCTCGGAGCTTCGCCTGTTTCGGCTTCGGAATCAGTCTCGGATTCGGCAGCAGAGTCGGTATCCACCTCCACGGTCTCGGCGTCCGCCTCGCTGCTTGCAGCCGAGTTCTCAGTGGCTTCTGCGTTCTCCGTTTCATCGGTCCCCTTGCGGCGACGACGGCGGCGACGGCGGCCCTTCTTTTCCTCGCCTTCCTCCTCCGAGTCTTCGTTCTTTTCCGACTTCTCGGATTTGTCTGCCTTGTCGGATTTGTCGTCGGACTTGGACTGATCGTTCCCGGGACCGCGAAGACCATCGAGGAGATCAAAATCCATCGTGGTGAGGGGGACCGACCAGCGACGAAGGCCGATGCCCATGTCTTCCATCGACTCAGAGAGGGCGGGGCCATCGAAGAGTGCAACGGGAGCCGCGCCGGACACGCCGGCCTCCTCACGCGCGCCACTGAGACTTGGGCCAAGGCCGATCACCCACACCGCGCGGGCGTCACCGTAGTGGTGAAGCGCTCCACGAGCATCGATGACGATTTCCCGGGTGAGCTCACCATCGCGAAGGATGACGATTGCGAGGGGGATCTCCAGAGGCCCCGTCCGAAGGGTGCCCGCCAGGTGGAACTCGTTCCCAGAGGATGTTGGACGACGAACGCCACGAACCCCAACGACGCCCATGGCGTTCAGCCACGTCGCCAGCAGCTCCAGGAGGCTCGACGATGGCAGGTCCCCGATGCGCTTGAGGAACACTCGACGCACAATTTCCTGCTGCCGCTGCGCGTGCTTGAAGGCCTCAGCCTCGGCCCGTCCCGCGTCTGCAGGCAGCCGCTGGGAAACCAGCGTGACTTCCGTGCCTTCAATGAGGAAACGGGGTGGAGCTCCACGCTGAGCGCGACGGGCACCGTCGCCACGAAGAGCGGCGGCCAGCGTTGGCGCCAAAGCCGAGGCGTCGCCGCTCAGGCGGCCCTTCTCGATGAGCGCTTCGGCAAGCGACACGAAGGATCGTGAACGACGACCGATGACGCCTTCCACAGAGTCCGCCAGATCACGGCCCGCGCTCTCGCCGGCACCGGTCTGACGATCCCAGTCACCATCAAGGTGCTTCTTCTTGCTGCTCCGTCGGCTTCCGCGGCGGGAGCGGTCACGGTCTCGACCACCGCGCTCGCTGCGTTCGCTGCGCTCCTCAGACTTCTCCTCCTCGTCCCGGCGACCCCGGCGGAGACGGCTTCGCTTGCTGCGGCGAGAGTCTCCGCCTTCTTCGTCCTTTTGCTCACGCTTCGCTTTTGCGTTTTGCTCGAGACTCGCGAGGATTGGCACATCGTCGTCGTCTTCTTCCGGGAAGACGTCGGCGCCAGGATGATTGCTGGTTTCTGGAGCTTTGAACTCCTTGGCCTCTTCTTCCTTTTCCTCGGCCTTTGGCACTTCAACATCACTGCCGGTGTCTTCGAGGGCCTCCGCGGAGAACTCACGAAGCGCGAAAATGCCCGGTTTTACCTTGAGGATCGGCGCATCACCACGGTCCTTACGAACCATCGTGGCCAAACGTGAACTCATCGTGACTTCAGGTGTTTTCCCGACGTGGGAGAGGAGGTTTCGCTCGATGGCGATCTCCGTGATCTTCTTGTAATGAAGGGGTTTACCAACGAGGCGGAGGATCTCCACTGCTGCTTCTGTGAACGTCATAGCTAAATTTCCGGGTGTCACGGCTTAGCCGTGAACCTGAGGGGGGCCGAAGGGGCCAGGTGAAAGAATCGACGGCCGGCGAAGGGTTCGCAGGCGTCCAAATACATGATTTCGGGGATAAATCGCCCGATGAAACTCGGTGGGCCAAGGGGCCAGGTCGCAATAGAGAGTTCATCGAAAGCCGACATGTCGGTATCACTTAAGAGCCATGTTGGCAATCGAGACGGCCCGGTGGAGCCAAATGGGGCGCTATGGCCCTTCGTATCGGACGAGCGGGTGCCGCTCACCGGCCTCAAGGAGACGTGCAGCCACGACTTCGCCGCGAACGACTCGGAGGGCGGCGGTTTGTGTGACCTGGGGGAAAACCATCTCGACCCAATGCTCGCCGCTGCGCGAGTTGCAGCTCACCATCGCCGTATAACTCGCGTCTTCGAACTCCTCCGACGCCGGTTCGATGGGGCCCACGTAGCTCACGGCGCAACGGTGGACCTCGTAGTCTCCCAGTTGCGCAACACGTGCCCAGTCGGTGGCCACCCCAGGGTCTCGTTCCCGTCGCTCACGCGCTTCCGTGGGGCCCATCGAGGCCAGGAATTCCAACGCGGGGTGCCCTTCGAAACCGGGTTCAGGTCGAACACGAACCTTGAGGCGTTCCCCGATCCGAACGTAGGCGGCGAGCTCTGCGGCTTCCGGTGGGTAGTGCAGATCCGCCCACCCAGCGCCGGTCGCGCCCACGCATCGAACCATCTGGCGCTCGACGCGTCCGCGATTGTTTTCTTGCACTTGGCCCAAGTGAGACACGTCACAGATGCGCTCGAGTCCTTGGTGATCATCGATGCGCATCCGCACTTGGCGCGGATCGATCGGCGTTTCACTGGTTGTGGGTCCCCAAGGTGGCGAGGGTGGCCAATCGTCGGTTGTAAGCTCCGATTCGTTGTCGCTCAGAATTGGCCCATCCTCTGTGCCTCCACATCCGACGAGAATAAGCACGAAGAATGGGACGAAACGGCTCACACGTCAGTGCTAGCAGGGTTTGCGGTGTTGCCCAGACGCGCGGATTTGACCCTCTTCGGAAAAAGCATCAAAGAGACCCTTCGTCACTTTCTGGACCACGCCAGCATGGGTCCTGTACTTGGAGTGAGTAAGGCATTGGTCATCAACGTGGAACAGAGAACGCGGTCGACCCGAAAGGGGTCCAGGGATGAGTCGTTTACGCGAGTTTTTTCGCAGCGGCTTTCTCTGGCACGCATCTCGCTTCGCAACGAGACCAGGCTGGCGAGTTCTTGCACCAACGTGCAAGACACAACCGGGATGAAGGGATGTTCGGAATGAAGAGCAAACGAATCGGGGTTCTCTTGGGCGGTCTAGGCCCAGAACGTGAGGTCTCGCTGCAGACAGGTGACGCGATTCACGCTGCACTCGTCCGCTCGGGTTACGACGCGATCAAGGTATATGTCGACAACGACATCGACCGTGTTCTGCGCCAGACGCCCATCGACGTAGCGTTTATCGCGCTACACGGCGCATACGGGGAAGACGGTTGCATTCAGGGACTCCTGGAGTTGCTGAATATTCCGTACACGGGAAGCGGTGTTCTTGGGAGCGCGCTCGCCATGGACAAGCTGAAGTCGAAGGAGCTCTTCCGGCTCTACAATGTACCGACGCCCCCGTACTACTCGGTGGATTCCTCGGACCTCGATCGGCTCGAGGAACGTCATGGGTCCTTCGGTTTTCCGGCGTTTGTAAAACCACGGCGCGCTGGCTCCAGCGTAGGAGCCGGCAAGGCGAGCGACCTTGGCGAGCTACAGTCACGATGTGACGACGCCGCGCCGTTCGACTCGTCGATCCTGGTGGAGCGTTTCATTGAAGGCCGCGAAGTCGCCGTGGGTGTTCTCGACGGGAAAGCACTCGGCGCCATCGAGATCGCGCCGAACGGGAACTTCTACGACTACAAGTCGAAGTACCAGTCAGGTCAGAGCGAATACCACTATCCAGCGCGCTTGAGCCCAACGCGCTACAAGGGTGTCTTGAACCTTGCGGAGCGCGCCGTGCAGTGTCTCGGCGCGACGGGGGTGACGCGCGTCGACATGCTCGTGACCGAAGGCGAGAACGAATACGTTCTTGAGGTCAACACTCTTCCAGGCATGACCCCATTGAGCCTTCTCCCGAAGATCGCGGCTGGAAACGGCTACTCCTTCGACGCTCTCTGCGAAGCGATCCTTGAACGCGCGACCTTGGGCACACGCATCGCTGCAGCCCCCGGCCCGCTCAGGGTCCCATCCGCAGCTCGCGTAGCTCTCGACTGAGCGCTTTAGTGAACCGAGTGTGAGCGGTCCCCCAGCCACAAGCCGGGGGTTCCGCCCGCGCGCTCTTCCGTCGCGCGATAGAGACGCATTCGAACGCTTCCCTCTCCCTCGAGGCGGACGCGATGGTGTGTTTGTGTTGCTGCGCACCATTGAAGCATCGCCGGGTCCCCCGCGCCACGAACCGCTTCGCCTACGTCGGACACAACCTGCGCCCGCACAGATGCGTCTTGCGCGACCAGTGTGAAGCAGCCCTCCTCGTCCCCAAGTCCGACCTCCGTCGGCTCTTCGCTGTTGAGTTCGAAGGTCCATTCGCGGACTTCTCGGTATCCCCGTGTAGCGAGTGCCGATGCGAGCTCTCCTCGCGACTGAGGCGTGTACGTCGCGGCGCCCTCGCCCAAGTTGTTCAGTTCAAGGGCCTCGGCACTGCGAAAGTGGTGCAAGGTGGCCGCGCCTGCTCCGGCGGGTGCGTTCACGCGGGCGAAGACACGTCGTGCGCCGCAGAGTTGGACCGTGGGCCGCGCGTCCGGGGCTTCATCGGTTACGAGCAACTCCCCTTCTGGTGACCACAGGGCTAGATCGGCATCGCGAACTCCAGGGGCCACCACGACAAAGAACAGATGGCAGCCGTCGCCCAATTGGAACTCTCGAACGAAACTCCCGCCCGGCGCTAAGAACTCCTCGCTTTGTCCGCTTGGCCGAGCGCCGCGTTCCAGGGCCCACTCTTCCTGGGCACTCTGAGGAGGGTCTGGCGTGGGCGCAGGAGCCTGGGAAGCGCCACAGGCCACGAGCAATAGGCATGCGTATGTCGTCTTCAAAGTTCCCCCACGAATAACCGGACGTCCGAGCCGCCTGCGAAGAAACGTAGCTTGAGCCGCCGCTCGCCCTCGCCGCAAAACAAGACCTGCGACCATCCCTCCACCCGGCGCTGGCGCAACCCTTCGCCTCGGCCTGCGACGCTAAGAACAGCTCCCCGTCCGAACGCGACAACACGGTGGCAACCGTGCGCGAAATTCAGGGTCTGTTCCCAGGAATCTCCACCACTACCGTGCACGCGCACGTGGCGCGCAAGGCTCCCTTGCGCCAACGCCTCGGACCAAAGCGCGCCTGGCACCTGAGGGGGCGCGGAAAACTGCGCACGGCGAAGGACCACCACGCCACCATCCGCGGGACTCATACGCACTTCGAAGTTCGGTTCATCATCCAAGCAGAACGCCAGCGACGCAGCGCGCCGCCGGATCCGTGGCACTTCGAGTTGGGTGCCTGGCAAAGCGAAGAGCCGAACACAGCCGCTCGCCTCGACATAAACTTCGCTCCCGCGGAACGTTCCAACGGGCTCCCAGCCGCGGCGAATCCACGGCTGCATGATCGCCCTAGATACATCCGCGGGTTCTGGGACGGGCGCGGGACCGACATCGAGGGATACCGCGGACACGCCGACGGCCGGTGAAAAGCAGGCCCCGGTGCGGGCTTCCCAAGCGCGCCGCTGGCTCCCTGCGACTTCCCCGCTTGCGAGGTGAACCTCACCCGCGCCTCGAAGGAGCTCCACAAATACGTGCACTTGCCCCTCAAACCCGCAGCGCAAGACGTAGGCGGAGTTTGCTTGCTCATCACTCGACGCCAGCGCCTCTCCATTGTCGGCGAGCAACGTCAGCCGCAAGCGCGCATGCAGCGGAGCCACGGCAACGGCGGCGACGCAACCTGCTGCTACCGTCGCGAAGGAGGCGTTTTCTCCTTCCGTCAGAAACGCCTGGTGTGCCTGACCCGAAACCTGCGTCACGTGTTGCGCTTCGACCAGGCAGTCCTGCGCTGAGGCCGAGATGCTGAGGAAGAGCGAACCCAAAATCACCACGAGCACGAAGACTCTGTTCATGGTGTCATCTCCACGCTGACGCGCCGGTGGCGAAGCCAATGAAGAACCACGGGCCCATCGCCTCGGTATGGAACCAACTCAACAGTGAGCTCCAAGTCCTCCTCCTCCGCGCAAGGTGCGATGCTTGCCCAGGGGGCCGGCCCTGTATCCGAGGCGACGCGCTCTCCGTCCCCGTCGACGGCGATAAGGTCGATGTCCGCGAGCCCCGCATCGCCGGCCACCACCAGGCCGACGCACTCGCCCGCCGGAATGCTCAGCACGCGCTCGACGGCGGCGTGTGGATGCGTCTCCACGCGCTCCCGTTCGAACCCGCGTGCGACAAGGGCCGCGGTGGCGCCTTCGGCCCGAAGCGTGGCGACGTCCGTGATGGAGGCGGGCGCGTCGACCATGACCAGCGCGAAATGACCCTGGCCATACGCCTTGACCATCAACTGAACTTGCCTTGGCGAATCCAGGCAGGCTCCGACACGAGCGGTTCGACGAACACGAACGTCTCGGTCGAGAGGGGATTGGTCGCCGTCGCGCAGATAGAGGTCGAGGTCGACTTCGCCCGGGCCGGCGGCGGCGAGAATCCATGCGCAGCCTGCGCCGAAAGGCGCGTCGATAGACAGGGTCTCGCCGGGGGATACTTGCCCGTCTTGGCGCAGAATGCGGGGCGCTCCAAACCCGCGTTCGTGGAGCGCGTCCGCCGCCTCCGTCACGATGGCGAGGGGTTCGAGCTCTTGAACCGGCGCCTCGATGGGCGCGTCCTCGGACTCGGGGGGCGGCGGCGCGCTCCACACCATCCAGCCGGCGGCCCCGGCCCCTTCAAACACTCGAAGCTCCAAGGTTCCTGTTCCCGCGGCACTGGGGCAGTATTCGAGTTGCGGTTCCCCTTCAACGCCAAGGTCACGCGCGACTTCCGCGCCGTCGGGTCCATAGAGATACAGGTCGAGGTCCTGAATGCCGCGGTCTCCACGGGCCGTGACCAGCAAACATGTGTCGTCACGAAACTCGACGCGTGCACGAGTGACCTGCCCTTCGGCGAGGCGCATGAAACTCGGACCGTCTTGGGGCGAGAGCCCACGTTCGATTCGGCCACCTCTGCTGCTGGCGAACGCCTCCTCCACAGGACCAAGAGGCACCACCGGCGGGACAACGTCCTCGAAGAGACGCTCGAAGCCCTCACCTTCTCCGACGTCGGACTCGTAGGCCGCCGCCACCACGCCGCCGGACCCCCGCTCGGATTCCACGGTCAGATACACACGGGCGAAGTCGCTCTGTGGCGAGAGCTCGGGGCAGTGGTGAACCAGCCCCGCAGCGCCGGCCACCGAGTCGATGGCCACGAGAAAACCATCCTGGTCATAGAGCCGTAGATGAAGCGCCTGAACATCACCGCCGGCCAACGCGAGCGCCGTCGTGCAGCGTCCGCGCGGCAAATCGATGGGGAACGCCTCGCCGGCGTCATCCAGGACGAAGGTTCGCTCCAGGGCCACGGCGCTGCCGTATCCTCGCGCGCTCATGCGCCGGCGAACACGACCAAAGCGGCGGGCGAGTGCGTCGAGGGGACCGAGCTCTCCGCGCGGTGTCGTCGCTTCCGGACGCGGCGGCTCCACGATGGGTGTACACGCCCAAAGAAGCAGCAGGAGCCAAGCCTTCACTCGTCGCCCGTCAGGTCGTCCAAGCGCAAATCAAGGCCTGAAGGCCCTTGAAAACGCCGGACCGAAAAGAGTCCACTTCCCGTGGCGCGGAGAGCGACGAAGTACACGCCGGACTGGCTCGGGCAGATTCGCACAGCCGGAGAGCCACTGCTTCGTGAGGCTTCAGACCCTGTGCTGTCGTACACGACCAGTTCGAAGGCCTCGATGGCCTCAGACCCCGCGGCGACGAAGAGGTGACACGCCCCGCTCTGCAGCGAGACCTCATGCACATCACTGCCTCGGTGAACAATGAACCCTCTCCATACGCCGTCTTCCGCCGAGAACCCTCTCGCCCGCGCCCGGTCCGCAGCCACGTCGAGCCTCGCCTCTAGCGCGGTGGAGACGAACTCCTCGTTCGTGATCTCCGTCACTGGCGCATCGTCCACGGTCTGAGGACACGCGCCGAGGCACAACAAGAGAAGAACGTGGTGGCCCCTGAGGCTCATAGATTCGCGCATATATCAGCCCACCGCGGGGTCCTCAACCAGGACGGAGACCGCCTCAGGACGTGGCGATAGACGCGCCATGCGTCACGCGCACAAGGTCCCGCAGGTGAGGGAACGCCATATAATGCCGGACGATGGGCTCGGCGAGCTGGACGACGCGGCCGAGCGCTTCCCCCCACTGCCCGTCCAGCACGCGTGTGGCTTCTCGCAGGCCGTCCTGATCGTGTTCCACCACGGCGGAGAGACCGCCGAGACGGCCCTTGAGTTGAGCGATCTGAAAACGAAGGTCTTCCAGTTCCTGGCTCAGCGCGCGTTCTTGCCGCTGGGCCGTGCTCAAAAGCGCTCGGGCATCAAGGAGTTCGCCTGCCAGGTCACCGGCGTGGCGCAGTGATGCGAGAGCGGCGTCATCCCGGCCTGCAACGATCTGTTGTCGAGCCAACGTCACCAATGGGTCCAAACGCTCCACCGCCGCCGCTGCTTCTTGAAGGCGCTTCGGGAGGTCTTCGAGCACTTGAAGAGTACGCGTCTCATCGCTTGCCAGGGCGTCGATGGCGGAGCCAACGCGAAGGCGGGTGGCACGGGCTTCCTCTTGGTTCTTGGCGGCTTCTGATGCGTGTCCAGTGAGTGAGCGGCCCACGGACACCAAGTCCGCGGCGCCTTTACGCAGCGAACTCAAACCCTCGATGAGCCAAGGAGGAGCTCCGTCAGGGTGGGCTCTCGGAGCAAGGTCTTCGAAGGTCCCTACACGTCGCGCCCATCGTTCGGCGGTCTCAAGCGGAGTCGGGTGGTCTGCGGCTGTGTCCGTGTGCTGCGTCGAGCGAGTCGTGAGTGCCAGGGGAGCGGCGACCGGCGCATCCCTGAGAAACTCCCGAGCGCGCTCTCGAAGCACAAACGCGTCACTGAGGCGGTCTTCCGGGTCCTTCTGGAGGAGCGTGTCGATCAGCTCTTCCACCGCCTCCGGAATTCCAGGACGAAGCGCGCGCGCCGAGGGTGGTGGCTCGCGCAAGTGCTTGAAGATGAGCTCCGTTGTGGTTCCGGTGAACGGCAGCTGGCCCGTCAGCATCTCGAAGAGGACCACCCCGAAAGAATACAAGTCGGTAGCCCCTGTCACCGGCGCCCCCCGCGCCTGTTCCGGCGAGATGTACTCCGGGGTTCCAAATACCGTTCCCGTTGCCGTGACCCGAAGCTCCCCTTTCATGTGAGCGAGACCGAAGTCTAAGATTTTGACGAAGTCCCCTTCGTACCCCTCGAGGAGGTAGAGGTTGTCCGGCTTGATGTCCCGGTGGACCACGTCGAGTTCATGGGCACGCGCGAGCGCCGACGCGATCTGTGATGTGAGCGTCAACGCGCGCCGTAGGGACATCGCCCCGTCCGCGATCACTTCATTGAGCGGGCGCCCTCGCAAGAACTCCATCACGAGGAAAACCTGTCCATCATCGGTCTCGCCGAAGTCGGTGATGTCGATGATGTGTTCGTGATCGATGCGGTTCGCCGCGCGGGCCTCGCGCAAGAAACGAGTTCGGTTTCCGGGGTCGTAGGCAAGCTCAGGGCTCAAGAACTTGATGGCGACATCACGACCCACGACTTCGTGGAAAGCGCGGTACACGATCCCCATACCGCCGGCGCCAATGCGCTCGAGGATGCGGTAACGACCCGCGATCGTCCGTCCGATGAGGGGGTCTGGGACCTCCTCCATCACGCCTCCATCGAGCGGACACATCTCCGGTGATCCCCGAAACCGTGCCCCACATATTGTGCAAACCCGCAAACCGCCCCCGAACCTTAGGTTCTCATGGGTCCTGCAACGGGTCCAGGGCCCTCGCTCGAATTGTCGACCTATCCGATGTATGAAACACTCCGAGCGATGAAGATGTCGAACAAAGCCCGCTACGCCGTCCGCGCGCTGTTCGACATCGCCTACCACGGGCGGGGAGAAGCCACGCAGGTGAAGGTCATCGCAGAGCGACAGGCCGTGCCGCCGCGCTTCCTGGAGCAGATATTTCAGGACTTAAAGCGCGCAAACCTCGTGCATTCGCGCCGTGGCCCTCGCGGTGGGTACGCCCTGATGCGCTCGCCGGAGACCATTCGCATCGGAGATGTGATCCGAGCCCTCGAAGGGCCCACCGTGTTCGCTTCGGCGGACGGGGACTCCCCAGACGGCGATGGGGACAGCCGCGCCATCACCGAGGCTGCCTTCGACGCGCTCGCATCCGCCGTCGACGAAGCGCTGAATTCGAAGACCCTCGCCCAGCTCTGCACGCAGGCAGAAGAATCCAACGTCCGACGAAGCGCTACGCAGCGATATGTGTATTCGATCTAATGCCGCGGGCTGACTCGACAGTACTGCTCATCGGCGTCGGCGGACTAGGATGCCCGGCGGCCCAGATACTCGCCCAAAGCGGCGTTGGCACCCTCGTTCTCGTCGACGACGATGTTGTCTCCATTTCCAACCTGCATCGTCAGATTCTCTTCGACGAAGCCGACGTGGGTTGCGCCAAGGGACCCATCGCCGCCGACAAGCTCAGGGCGATGGGCGCTCACGTCGAGATTCACGAGACACGTTTCCTCCCGGAAAACGCGGAGGATCTTCTTCAGGGCGTCGACCTCATCGTGGAGGGCGCGGACAACCTCGCGACGAAGTTCCTCGCCGCTGACGCCGCGCAAGTTTGTCAGCTCCCCATCGTTCATGCGGGGGCCGTCCGATGGGGCGGATGGGCGCTCGCCAGCGACCACAAGGTCGACGAACACTCTCCATGCCTTCGATGTCTCTTTGAGGACGTTCCCGCATCCCAAGTCGACAACTGTGAGTTCGCGGGTGTCGTGGGCCCCGTCGTGGGCGCCCTTGGCTCCCTGGAGGCGTTGCTTGCGCTTCGACTTCTCGACGGCGAGGACTCGGGTGGCACCCTCTTTCGACTCGACGGCTTGCGCGCCTCCCTGCGGGAAACGCGCTTCCGATCACGCCCGGACTGTCCGCACAGTCGGGGAGAAATCCAAACCCTCACTCGCTCGCGTTACGCAGCACCCTGAAGACATCATGAGCATCGAAATCCGAATCCCCCCCGCCCTACGCAGCTTCACCGGCGGCAGCGACGAGGTCACCGTCGAAGGTGCCGACGTTCGCGCCGCCATCGACGCACTCGAAAACGCCCACCCCGGGATCAAAGAACGGATCTGCGGGGCCGATGGGAAGGTGCTGCGCTTCGTGAACCTCTTCGTCGGCGAAGAAGACATCCGAATGTTGGACGGGCTCGATAGTGTCGTCCCCGAGGGTGAGACCTTGAGCATCATTCCCGCGATGGCGGGTGGTCGTTGAGCGACGCTCACCGATTCGCTCGCCAGCTTGTGTTGGCGGAGATCGGCCCGGAAGGTCAGTCAAAGCTGAACGCGATGGAGTTTGCTGTGCCCCCTGAGCCAGGTGGCAAAATCGCCGCTGAGTACTTGCGGCGGGCCGGCGCAAAGGAACGCGAGGGATCATCGACGATCCCCATCGCAGACGCCGAGAGCCAACCTCAAAACAGGATCGCCATCGATACAACACACGGAATTCTGGGCGCTCTTGAGGCGCTTCGCCGTGAGCTTGGGATGACGCCGCGGCCGCCACTCACGCTAGTATCCGAGCGATGACGGATCATCCTCAATACCCGAGCGCACCTTGGGTCCGGGCTTCGCTGCGTATCAACGCGGCTCTCATGGCGCACGTTCGCCAAAGCGCAGAGGATGCGTATCCAAGCGAATGCTGCGGCTTTCTGTTTGGCCCCGCCGAAGACGTCGGCCTCCTCGACGAGGTCTCCGCACAGGTCAACGAAGCCGACAAGTACCACGCGATGGACCCAGAGACCTTCCCTCGGACATCCCGCACGTACTTCAAGATCAACGAGCTCCGGGCGTCGCGAACGCTCGAGAGCGCCGCAAAAGCCGGGCGTCCGCTCAAGGTCATTTACCATTCACACTGTGACGCCGGGGCGTACTTCTCGAAAGAAGACGCCGACACCTTCAGCCAGGGCGCCAAGCTCATGTGGCCCTGTGCCTTTGTCGTCGTGAGCGTGAAGAATGGTCTGGCCACCGATACGAAACTCTGGCTCCACATCCCCGGAACAGACCAGTTTGAAGAAGGAGAATTGACCGTTGAGTGAAGGCCCATACCGCAACCCTTATCCAACCACCGACGTCATCGTCGAGGTCGAAGGAGGCATCGTCCTCATCGAACGAGCCGGAGACCCGAAAGGCTGGGCCCTCCCCGGGGGCTTTATCGACTATGGAGAGTCCGCCGAAGACGGAGCACGACGAGAGGTGCTCGAAGAGACAGGCTTGACGGTTTCCTTGAAGGCCCTTCTCGGCGTGTACTCGGCCCCGGAACGCGACCCGCGACAGCACAACCTGAGCGTGGTCTACGTTGGCAGGGCCGAGGGAACTCCCACCGGCGGAGACGACGCTGCGCAGGCCCGAGTCTTCGCCCTGGACGCCCTGCCGGCGCCGCTTTGCTTCGACCACGAGCTGATTATTGAGGACTACCGCCGTTTTCTGGCGAGCGGCAAGCAGCCGCCTCCTCGCTAGGCGACCTTGTCGCTCTCGCGATAAGAAACGACAAAAGCGCCGACCGACCCGAGAGGGAACGGAGGCGCTTTTTGCGTTTGCTGGTTTTAGAAACCAGGCGTCTAGTTCAGTTGAACTTGTCGCCGGCCTTGCGCTTGGATGTACGAAGACGGGCCTTCTTGCCGCGGAGATCCCGGAGGTAGTAAAGACGTGCCTGGCGGACGTGGCCGCGCGCGATGATCTCAATCTTCTCAACGCGTGGGGAGTGCGTGGGGAAGATTCGCTCGACGCCTACGCCGTAGGAAACCTTGCGAACGGTGAAGGCTGCGCGGACGCTTCCGCGGGTGCGTCGGATGATGACGCCCTGGAAAACCTGAACACGCTCTTTTTCGCCCTCACGGATGCGGAAATGAACCTTGACGGTGTCGCCTGCGCGAAAGTTTGGAACATCGCGAAGCTGGGCATCTTCGATGGCGGCGATTTGTGGGACGGTGTTGCTCATTAGAAGTCTCGTCGAAAAGGGACCGGACGGTTAGCACGGGGCATTTGGAATGTCCACGTGGGGGATGCCCTCAAAGATTAAAAAAGTACAAAAAGGCAAAGAATGGCGCAAATGACCATGTGCGGGTCTCTAGCGCGCTCCGAGCAAGCGGTCGAGGATGATGGCAAAAGCCGCTCGAACACTCAGATGATTGAAAGGTGAATCGCCCCGTCCATGGATGGGCTCAAGGAGCACATCCGCGGCCTCAAGAACGCTGGGACTGAGTCCGTGGCCGGTGCCAAAAATGAGGAGCGTTGGCCCCTCGCCGCTCTCTAAGCGCGCGCGCTCGTCAGCGAAGGTGCTGAGGGCAAACCCCGACGAACGAGCCGCTGTAGCCACCACGCGCGGGCGTGAGCCAGTCTCCTGCTCGACGGCTTTCATCGCCGCTTCGAGGCTCTCGATGGGACGGACGCGCTCCAGCGCAGTGGTTCGGGCGGGGATACGAACGGGGCCGTGGACGCCCGTCCAGTGGTCGACGATCCGTTGGGTCAGATCACGCTGAACGCTGATAGGCGTCACGACAAAGTAGCCGGCCAAATCGTAGGTTCGCGCCGACCGCGCCAGATCGTGAACGTCGATATTGGTCACGGCGGTCGTGACTTCCTCGCCGATCCGGTCGATGACCGGGTGGTGAACAAGGGCGCAATAGATCGGCTTCATGCTCGCTCTTTCTCTACTTCCGCCAGGAGCGCGCGATCTTCATCCGAGAGCGCGGCCGTCGCCAGCATGTCCGGACGACGTTCGAGGGTGCGACGCAGCGCCTCTTTTCTTCGCCAGCGCGCGATGAGTGCGTGATTTCCACTGAGCAGCACGGGGGGTACGTCTTGTCCCTTGTAGGTCGCAGGGCGCGTGTACTGGGGGTGCTCCAGAAGGCCCGTCGAGTGCGACTCTTCCACCGCGGAGTGCGCGTTTCCAAGGACGCCGGGCAGGAGGCGCGCTGTGGCCTCGATGATGGTGGTCGCGGCCGTCTCCCCGCCGAGCAACACAAAATCGCCGAGGGACACTTCTTCATCGACCATGCCGCGGATGCGCTCATCGAAGCCCTCGTAGCGACCGCAGATGAGCGTAAGTGCGTCCAGGGATGCAAAGCGCTCCGCCATCGACTGGTCGAATCGTGTGCCCTGAGGCGTGAGCAGAACCTTGTGGCTGGGCCCTTCCCGCTTCTCGTCGAGGTGCTGCAACGCGGCGCCCATCGGTACCGGCGAGAGCACCATTCCGCTTCCACCACCGTACGGGGAGTCATCGACGCTGCGATGCTTGTCGTGGGTGAACTCGCGTGGGTTCAGCGCTTCGACTTCAACGGCGTCCTTGTCGAGGGCCTTCGCCAAAAGGCCGACGCGCAAGTGATCGACGACCTCCGGGAATAGCGTGATGATCTCAAAACGCATCAGCCGGACCGAACCGGGAGGTCGTCCCAGTCGCGGACGGTCACTTGGCCGCTCTCTTCGTCGATGTCGCGAAGCCACGGACGGGTAAGCGGCACCTCTCGGACGCCGCCGGTCGCGCCGCGGACCTCAAGGCAGTCCACCGCGGGGTACTCAAGCACCTTGAGGACCTCTCCGAGAACGGCGCCGCCTTCATCCACAACGCTCATTCCGGGCAGGTCTGCGTAGTAGTATTCTTCTTCCGACGCCTCGGGAAACTCCGAGCGTAGAACGTGAAGTTCGACCTTGCGGAGCGCGTCGACGTCCTCGATGGACTCCACTCCCTCGAGGGCCATCACGACATACTTGTTTGCGCGTTTCGAACGAATGACATCCCGCGACTCACGTCGCCCGTCGCCGTGCACGAGAAGAACGCGAGTGAGCTTCTTCCAGAGCGGCGAATCCAGGTTAAACGCGTGTACGCGCATCTCACCACGAAGCCCATGAGGCTTCGTGATGCCGCCGATCGCAACGTACTCGTCGTCTGTCATGGGTTCCTGCGCAGACTCGCCGGCCTGCGTCAAATCGTGGCTCACTCGAGAATTTCGAGGATCGCGCGCTTGCGGGAGCGTGTTGCCATGCTCGAAAGCAGCGTTCGCATGGCTCTCGCCGTGCGACCCTCTTTGCCGATGACTTTGCCCAGGTCGTCTGGAGCAACCGTCAGTTCGAATACCCAAGCGCGGTCTTCCTCGACGACCTGCACCTCGACGGAGTCAGGCTCGTCGACGAGGGCGCGCGCTAAGAAGAGCACCAGCTCTTTCATCGCGTCCATTGCTTAGGCGCTCGGAGCGATCTTCTTGTGGTCTTTGGCGATCTTTTTGACGCGGTCGCTGACCTGGGCGCCAACGCTCGTCCAGTAGGCGAGACGGTCGTGGTCGACACGAGTCTCTTCCATTGGGCGGCTCGGATCGTAGATGCCGATCTCTTCGATGAACTTCCCGTCGCGGGCGTTCTCCTTCGGAGTGACGACAATGTGGTAAAAGGGGCGCTTCTTGGAACCAGCGCGGGAAAGTCGGACCTTGACCATCAGGTTTCTCTTCGTTTGTTTTGCGCCCCACCTCCTACAAAGGAGAACGGGACAGGAAATCTTGGAGTTCGTTCGTTAAAGCCCAAATTCAGGCTCTTGAAAGAAGGCGCGGAAACTAGCCTCGGGATGTGAGGTCGTCAAGCAGGCACGCGACAGCAATGCGAAGTCTTCGATGAAATCAGGATGGCTTGTGGGTGGTTTCCTAGTCATGGTTGCTTCTATGCCGCTCCGAAGATGGTCTTTTCTCGTGGTTCTGTCCCTCGTTGTGGGGTGCGATGGCTGCGAAAGCGAGGGTGAGACCGTGGACGTGGGGGCCAGCATCGAGCGTCCGGCGCCGGACCTTCGAATCGTGGCGATCACGGATCTGCAAGGAACTCTGGCCCCGTGTGGCTGTACATCGCGTCCCTTAGGCGGAATTGACCGCATGGTCCGCTTCGTCGAAGACGCGGGCGAAGACATCTTGTTCGTATCGGCGGGGAACGTCCTAGCCGGCGGGCCGCATCATGGCGGTCCAGAGTCCGAAGAGACCGACCGCTGGAAGAGCGAAGCCGTCGCGGCGATCCTCAGCGCCGAGGACGTTCGGGCGATGAATGGCCCCGCGGACACGGAATGCGGCGTCGACCTTCCGGGAGCCGTGCTCTTCGGTTCCGAAAATGCCACGAGCATCATCGACGTTGCGGACTCAAAAGTTGGCCTCATCGCTCTTCGCAGCCCGGGCGACGTCAGCTCCCTCGCCACCCACGCTCAAGACCTGCGTAACGAAGGCGCGAACGTCGTCCTGGTGCTTGGCTACGGCACCCGCCGAATGCTCCGAGACGCCGCCGCGACGCCGGGAGTCGACTTTGTGCTTCAAGGCGGCCTCGACGCGGAGGACGCCCTTCCCCCGAGCGAAAGCGAACCTGGATGGCTCCTGCACGCCGGCCGCCAAGGACAGCACGTATTGACGCTGGACCTCTACCTTCGAGGCGAGGGCACATTCACGAACATCAGCGAGTGGAACGTCGAAGTCGACCGAGGGCGTCTCAACGCCGAGATCGAGGACTTAAACGCCCGCCTCGAAGAGTGGACGGCGGATGGTCGTAGCGCGGAAGAGCTCGGTCCCCAGCGGGCTCGACTGGCAGCGCTCGAGACCGAGCTGCAGGCCCTTCGTGTGCCGTCATTGCCAACGGGCTCACCTTCGTTTTCGGCGGCGCTCACGGAACTCGACCCGGATATGGAACGAAGCGCCAGCGTTCAGGAAGAACTCGCCGCGCTGGACTTACGAATCAACGGTCACAATCGAGAAGCGTATGCCGGGCGAACGCCACCGGCGCCCGCGGAAGGGGCGCCGCACTATGTAGGCTCCGGCGCCTGCGCCTCCTGCCACGAAGAGGCGTTCACCTGGTGGCAAGGTCACCCCCACGGCCGCGCCTACGCGACGCTGGAAGCGGTCAACAAGGAGTTCCACTTGGATTGCGTGGGCTGCCACGTGACTGGTTACGAGAGGCCAGGCGGGAGCACCGTCACCTACAACTTGGACGGCGCCCTGACCAACGTCGGCTGCGAAAACTGTCACGGACCCGCAAGCCAGCACGTCAGCGAACCGACCGTTCACTCCCTTCGCGCGGAAACCGAGGAATCGACGTGCACGGGCTGTCACAACGAGGAGCACTCCGACCTCTTCAACTACGAGGTGTATCGGCAGACGTTGATGGTGCCTGGTCATGGCAGGCCAGCGCTTTGAAGCGAATCACCATCCTCCTCGCCCTCGTCGCGTGTGGGCCGCCGCCAATTCGAGTCGTGATGACCGCTCCCTCACCGGAGCGAAGCGACGTCGATTCGACGGAAGTCGATGAGGTGGATCGCGAGGCGGGTCACGACGAACCCGAAGACCCTGAAGACCCTTCTTCCAGCGGCACTGTCACGGGTTCAACGACGGCCACGACAGCTGCGCCGCCGCCTCATCGACCGCGAGAGCCCGTCGTCTCAGCGGACGCTCCCGTGCTGGAGACTCTCTCGGGTCGTGTCTCTTACTACTCCGATCGCCTCGCGGGCCGGTCCACCGCCAGCGGCGAGCCCTACCGCACCCGTGAGTTCACCGCGGCGAGTCGAGACCTTCCGTTTGGGACGCTCGTTCGCGTCGTGCGCCTTTCGCGCGCCGGAAATGAGGAGCTTGGCAGCGTCGTGGTTCGCGTGAATGATCGCGGCCCCTTCGGAGACCACCGGCGAATCCTCGATCTGAGCCGTGCAGCGGCGGAGGCCTTGGACATGGTGAGCGCCGGCGTGGTTCCCGTGCGCGCAGAGATTCTGCGCCGCGGTCGCTAGCTAGCAGGCGGCGTACACGGCGCTTCGCTGCTCGTCGGTTCGGGAGGCGCACATGCGGGCACTTCGGTAGTGATGCTCGACGGGGTATTCATGGGTGTAGCCGTAGCCACCATGGATCTGAATCGCGTGGTCGCAGGCCAGCAGCGCGCCGCGACAAGCCATCAGCCGTGCGCCGGCGCAGGATGAAGAGCCAGGAGCAAGCGCCGCGCGATGCACCATCGATTCCGCCGCGCAGAGCGCCATCTCGGCGTCCGCGAGCTTCCACTGAATCGCCTGAAAGTCCGCGATGGGGCGTTTGAACTGTCGGCGCTCCTTGGCGTACGCCAGCGCAGTGCGTTGCGCTGAGCGCCCGGAACCAAGGGCCACGGCTGCGACGCAGAGGTCGTTCATTGCACGGACCGAATCCGAATCCGCCACCTTCGCGATTGGCGTCGCGGGGAACGTGAAGTGCCCCAAACGGACACCTCGGTGGCCCATCGTCGGGACGCGTGTCGCCTCGAAGCCGTCATGGATACCGTCCCCGCTGACGAGATAGCTGCTCGGAATCGGCGAGAGCCCCCCGTCGCTGTACGCGAGGGTCTCTTTGCCCTCCGCGTGGGCTTCGGTGAAGAACTCGGTGGTGCGGAGC
>JBGCFM010000234.1:0-4269 GCA_045106895.1 Polyangiales bacterium
GTCGTTGGCCACATCGACGCCCGCTGCTACGAGACTCCGGTGGCAGACAGCCCTAAGAACACCCTCACGTTGCCTGAACGTGAGTTCACCAAGCCAGGGCCTCTCGTGTCGAAACAGACGAAGGACCGATTGATCTGGGCCGCGTTTATCCTCGTCTCTGCCCTGCACGGGTGGAAGGGCCTGTCTTACTCGTTTCCGGCGGCGTGCGTGTTCGTTCTTCTAGCGTGGCCACTCGGTCACTGGGGCGGGGGGTCGAATAAGAAGAGGAAGCGAGGCGACTACCGGGCGTGGCAACGGCTCTCCTTCGGGGAGACGATCACACGAATGGCAAACGGGTCTGCCCAAGAGAATATTCGTCGCTCGCAAGTCGACTTTGTGCGAACCGTTAGCAAGAACAACGGGCGCAAGGACTTCAAGGCGGTTCTCAAAGATGGAAGCGAGCGCTTGTTGCTTGAAGACGTGCTTCCCGACGAGGTCACGACGACGAGGCGCGGACTCGAAGAAGGGCTCGCGCCGAAGCCGCCCAAGAAGGAACCGCTCAAGGTGAGGGTCGAGAGCGCGGTCGCGGGCTATCGAAGCGTGGAGCAGACCCTCACGATCGAAGTAGCCGCGCGACCCTTCGTCGGAAAAGCGCCGAGTGTCTTCCGGCGAAAGCAACCTGAGCCTCGCGCTTTTCGAAGAGTGCGCGTCGGCGATGAGCTCGTGGTCGAAACGGAGACCGAGAAGCATGAGCTCGGGCGCACGAAGGAGGTCTCTCTTCGTGTCGAGTTCAGCGTCGACAGCGCGAACGTTTGGGTTCAGCGCGCCGACGGCTCCGAGGACCTTCTCCTCGACCGCCTCGACTTCCAAGAGCTCGCGAGCTTTCGCAAGGCGCTTCCCGCGACTCTCGTCGTCAAGAAATAGCGCCCCAGTCCCGGTCGACGAGGAGCGCCCAGTAGCGCCCGGACCCGCGCGCGGAAGCGCACTTTCGTCCATTGCCTGCGCCTAGCTGTGCGTCATAATCCGCGCCGCCTCCATGTCGGTCGCCGGAGGCCGTCGCGCAGCATGAAAGACACCTTCAAGAGTACGTGGCCGCTGTTTCTCGGCATCGGCGTCATCATGCTTGGCAACGGCTTGCAGGGGTCGCTCCTCGGCGTGCGCGCGGCCATCGAAGAGTTCTCCACGCTCTCCATCGGCGTGATCATGTCGTGCTTCTACGTGGGCTTCCTCGTCGGTAGCTCCGTGACTCCGCGCCTGCTCGCGTCCGTCGGGCACATCCGCGTCTTCGCGGCTTGGGCGTCCCTCGCGAGCGCCGCCGTGCTCGTGCACGCCATGTGGCTCGAGCCCGCCGTGTGGGCGGCGATGCGTTTCTGCACGGGCTTCGCATACGCGGGCATGTATGTCGTGGCGGAGTCGTGGCTGAACGACCGCGTCGACAATCAGTCGCGTGGTCAGGTGCTCTCCCTCTACATGGTCGTGCAATACGGCGGCCTCGCCGTGGGCCAGCTGCTCTTGAACGTCGCCGACGCGTCCGGCGCGCATCTCTTTGCCCTCGCTTCGATCCTCGTCTCCGTGGCGCTCATTCCGATCTCCTTGTCCAGTCGGCCTGCGCCGCTCTTCGACAGCGCATCCTCGCTCTCGCTGGTGGAGCTCTTTCGCATCACGCCCACGGGCCTCGTCGGTTGCGCCATCGCCGGCGCCGCCACCGGCGCGCTCTTGGGCATGGGCCCGGTCTATTCGCAGAGCGCGGGCTTCGACGTGTGGGAGACCTCGATGCTCATGGCTTCGGCGATCACCGCCGGCGCGTTGTTGCAGTTTCCCCTGGGGCGACTTTCGGACCGAATCTGGCGAACCGACGTCATCATCACGGTGTCACTGGGCGCAGTGCTCGCAGCCGCGGCTGTCCCTTTCCTGGGTACGGGACGAGTGCCCCGAGTCGCTGCGTTCATTGCCCTCGCCGCGCTCTTGCTGCCGCTCTACGCGTTGGTCCTCGCCCTCGCCAACGACCGCTTGCGTGCGGACCAAATGGTCGCTGCGGGCAGTGGCCTCGTGCTCGCGTTTGGTGTCGGCGCAGCCATTGGACCGGTCTCGGCCTCGACGGCCATCGAGCTCGGCGGACCCGACGCATACTTCTGGGTGTTCGCGGCTCTCGCCGGTCTCCTCGCCGCTGGTGGTCTCATGACGCGGCGCCGAGAGAACCAAGGCAAGGTCGAGTTCTTGCCGACGCCGCTCAACTCACCGCACACGCCCGAAGAGCGCATGGAGCCCTGAGCGCGCTACTCAGTGGCGCTGCTGAAGCGCGGCGCCGGCGTCTGTTCTGGCTCTTCGAAGAGCGTACGAATCAAGGTGACAAGCTCACCGGCGCGAGCGGGCTCCGTCGGCGCCAGAACATTGAACTCCTGCAGCACCGCGATGAGCGCCGTGGGGTCAACGCCGCCGCCGCCGACCACTTGCGCGTGCCCCGCGTGAATGCGCGCGACTTCCACGCGCGGGTCTTCGCTCATGAGGGCGTTGTCTTGCTCTTCCGTCGTGAACACGAGGTCGTCTTCGCTGCACTCGCCATCTTCGTCGCGGACGCGGCAGGTGCCTTCTTCTTCGGTGACGATTTGAACGTGTTGGTACACGCCCGGGTCTAGAACGCTGGGCTCCGTCCAGTAGCGCGAGCGCGGGTGAATCTCGACCCAGTTCGCGCCGGCGATTCCTTGGCAGACGGCGAGGGTAATGCCGAGGGAGAGGACGTGGAGCCAAGGCAAGCCGCAGTGGCGCGAGGCATGGATGCCCGAGAAGGGCGAAGACACGGTGACGAGGCGCAGGTCGTGCTGCTCGGTATTCACGACGTCGTCGAGTTCAGCGAGGGCGATGCGCGAAACAAGTCCGCCTTGGCTGTGACCGAGCAAGGTGATCTGCCGGTTGGGGATACGCGCGCGAAGAGCATCAAGTCCGCGCCTCAAACGCACGGCGGTTCCTCGAAGCGTGCGCCGATGGTCGTAGTTGAAACAGATGGACTGCTGACCGTGAAACTCGAAGACCTCCGAGAGCTTCTTGAACTCGTGTCCCGACGAGAGGCAGCCGTGGACGATGACGACGAGAGGCTCATCGGAGTCCAAGGAGATAGAATCCGGTTGGTCCGCCGCGCATGCACCGAAGCCCTCGGACACAAGCGGGTCCGTGGAGTCGGCGAAGTGCAGCGCCGTTGACGGAAGCGGGCTGTGGGCGCAGGCGCTCAACCCTAAGAGCAGAGCGACGACGACTCTTTGAGACGAAGCCAGCGCCACGTCGCTGCATCTCCAGCGCATGGCCGTGAACCTAGCATAAGACCAGACTTCTATTCCGCGGGGGATTCAGGCAGCATGGCGCCGTGACTGGATACAAAGAAGACCTCGCCTACATTCATGACGTCGGACACACGGATTTCATCCGTCGCTCGTCCCCCGGCCTCCTCGCCATCCTCGCGCAGGGTGGGCTAGAAGAAGGGTTCGTCGTGAACCTCGCCTGCGGAAGCGGCGTGTGGGCGCAGAAGCTCGTGGACAAGGGCTTCGAGGTTCGCGGCCAGGACATCTCGCCGGCCATGGTGAAGCTCGCTCGTCAGCGCGTGCCGGAAGCGCGCTTCGATGTGAGCTCCTTCGTCGACTTTGAGATCCCGCCCTGCGACGCCATCACGTGTCTCGGCGAAGGCTTCAACTACCTTTTCGACAAACGTATGGACCGCAAGACGCTCAAGCGCGTGTTCAAGCGCGTCTGGCAGGCGCTCCCCTCCGGCGGCCTCTTTGTCTTCGACGTCATCGAGCCAGGCATCGCGACCGCTCCCAAGAAGAGCTACCGCGAAGGCGACGACTGGGCCGTCCTCGTTGAGCTCGCCGAAGACAAACGCCACCCGCGCGCCACGCGACGCATCGTCTCGTTCCGCCAGGTCGGCGAAGACTACCGCCGCACCGAAGAGACCCACACGCTTCGCCTCTACAAGGGCACAGACCTAGCCGCGGAGCTCCGAGAGATCGGCTTCCGCGTGCGCCCCGTGAGGAGCTACGGCTCGCAGCACTTCCGCCCCGGACACGTGGGCATGGTCGCGCGCAAACCCTGAGCACAGAGCGCTACCCCACAAAAGTTATTCGTGTGGGATAGCGCGCGAAACTACATGGCGCCGAAACGCTCGACTTGAACGACGCGACAAAACGTCTGAGAGTGCGCCATGGAATACGTTGAAGAACTCGGCCCCCTCGGACTGCTTATTGGAACCTGGGAGGGCGACAAAGGCGCAGACGTCGCGCCCGCCGAACCCGACGCTACGCA
>JBGCFM010000235.1:0-12569 GCA_045106895.1 Polyangiales bacterium
GGTAGCCGCACGTGTGGCGCGCTCCTGTGTGCGTCTCGGTGTGGCTCCGGTGTTCGGCGTGAGCGAGGCGGATCGCAACGCCGCCTACGTACGCGGCCACGACTCTGTGGTGCTCGGCCCAGCGCGCGCCAGCGAGAGCTACCTGAACCTCGCTCGCGTCGTTCAGGCGGCGGTTCAAAGCGGCTGCACGGCGGTTCATCCAGGGTGGGGCTTCCTCTCCGAGAACCCACGCTTCGCAGCACTCTGCGAAGAACACGGGCTGACGTTTCTCGGTCCGCCGGCGCACGTGATGGGGCTGATGGGCAAGAAGACGCCGGCGAAGAAAGCGATGGCCGCCGCGGGGCTCACGCTGATTCCCGGAAGCGACGGCGTCCTCGATGATGCTGCGCATGCGAGAAGCGTCGCGGCGGAGGTCGGGTATCCAGTGCTCCTCAAGGCCGAGAGCGGCGGCGGTGGCCGCGGAATGCGCATCGCGCGCAGCGACTCGGAGATCGAGTCCGCATTCAACGATGCGCGTGCGGAGTCACTGGCGTGCTTTGGCGATGACCGCGTCTATCTCGAGAAGTTGGTGGAGGGCGGGCGTCACGTGGAGATTCAGCTCCTCGCCGACCGCTACGGCCACGTGGTTCACGTCGGCGAACGAGACTGCACCGTGCAGCGCAATCATCAGAAGCTCATCGAAGAATCGCCCGCACCGATTCTCGACGCCGACGAACGCGCCAGGACGCTTGAGGCGGCCTGTCGCGCGACGGCGGCCATCGGCTACGTCGGCGCCGGCACGATGGAGTTCCTCCTCGACGACGGCGTCTTGCGCTTCATGGAGATGAACACGCGGCTTCAGGTCGAGCACTGCGTCAGCGAAGAACGCTCCGGCATCGACCTCGTCGAGCAGCAGATTCGCGTGGGCGCCGGGCACGCTCTGGGCTTTACCCAGGCCGAAGTTCCCCTCGACGGGCACGCCATCGAGTGCCGAATCAACGCCGAAGACCCGTCGGACGGTTTCCGGCCAGCGCCGGGCACCATCACGGCCTTTGAGGCGCCGGCGGGAGATGGCATCCGCGTGGATACGCATATTGAAACCGGCGAGGTCATTCCGCCGCACTACGACAGCCTGCTTTGTAAGGTCATCACTCACGCGCCGACGCGCGATGAAGCCTGCGACTCGATGATTCGCGCGCTGGAAGAGCTGAAGATCGAGGGCGTCCCGACGACGGTCCCTATGCACCTATCGATTCTCCGATCCGCCGCGTTCCGCGCCGGCGACTATGACAACGGTGGCATCCCCGGATGGCCCGCCCCTGAAGCAACGTCCAAAGAAGAGGAGGCCCACTAATGGCCCGAGTTCCATTGCGACCCATCGGTCGTCCTCGCGAGCATGTGGTAGACGACGCGACCTTCGACACGCGACAGACCAAGCTCGCCGGTCTTGAGAAGCGTCTTCACGCGGCGCGCCAAGAGGTGCACGGCGGCTGGGGCGAGAAGTACGTCAAACGCGTCCATGACAAGGGCAAGATGACGGCGCGCGAGCGCATCGAGCGTCTCAAGGACGACGGCACGCGCATTCATGAAGTGGGCACGCTGGTCAACGAAGGCGTCTCTTTCGGGAAGCTGAAGTCGCCAGGGGCGGGCGTCGTGACGGCGTTCGCCTGCGTCGAAGGGCGCTGGTGCATCGTCATCGCCAACGACAACACCGTGGCGAGTGGCGCGTGGTGGCCACGCACGCCGGAGAAGATTCAGCGCGCGCAGAAGATGGCGCTACGCCTACGACTGCCGGCGATTTACCTCGTGGACTGCAGCGGGCTCTTCTTGCCCGAGCAGAGCCGGAGCTTCAGCGGCGGCACAGGCGCCGGACACATCTTCAAGATGAACAGCCTGCTGAGCGCGGAGGGCGTGCCGCAGCTTGCGGGTGTGTTTGGGGATTGCATCGCCGGGGGCGGCTACATGCCGATCATCAGCGACCGCGTGTACATGACCGAGCAGGCCTACATGGTCATCGCCGGTGCAGCGCTCATCAAGGGGGCCAAGAGCCAGAAGCTCTCCAGTCTCGATATCGGCGGCCCGGAAGTCCATGTGCACAAATCCGGATGCGCGGACGTTCGTGTTCCCGACGATGAGACGCTCATCTCTTGTCTGCGCGACGAAGTCCGGCGTCTGCCGTCCAGCGGCGCGGACTTCTACCGAGGCGGCGTTGGACCCGCGGACGCGGCGTTCCCGGCCAAGGAGATCAAAGGCATCCTCCCCACGGATCACCGCGAGGTGTACGACGCCCACGAAGTGCTGGCGCGTCTCTGTGACCACAGCCTCTTTTGGGAGGTCATGCCGGAGGTTGGCGAAGAGATGATCTGCGGCGTCGGCCGCGTTGGTGGTCTCTACGCCGGCTTTGTCATCAACCGCCAGGGACTCATCGACGATCCCGAGAGCGGCGAAAAGAAGGCCGCTGGCACACTCTACCGAGCCGGCATCGCGAAGATTGCGGCGTTCTCTCGCGCCTGCAACCAGGACGGAATTCCGCTGGTCTGGCTCCAGGACATCAGCGGCTTCGACATCGGAATGGAAGCCGAAGCTCAGGGACTTCTTGGCTACGGTTCCAGCCTTATCTACACGAACAGCACGAACGAAACGCCGATGTTCACGGTGCTCCTGCGCAAGGCGTCTGGCGCGGGCTACTACGCCATGGCGGGCCTTCCCTATGACCCCATCGTTCAGCTCTCGACGACGCTCTCCCGCTTGAGCGTCATGGAAGGACGAACCCTCGCCATCGCGACCTACAACACGAAGCTCGACGACAACTTCGAGATCACGAGCGACGACCCACAAGAGCGCGCCGAGATCGAAGCGGGCATGAAGAAGGTGGAAGCGCGAATCGAAGCGGACATGGATCCCTTCGTGTCTGCCCGGCAAATGGACACGGACGAGATTGTTTGCCTCGACGAGCTGCGCGACTGGCTCAGCGTTCTCGTGGAATGTGCGTATCAAGGCACGGGCTACCGGCGCGTGAAGAACCCGCGCATCTGGTCGCTCCACGACCTCGGTGTGTTGGTGGGAGGCGTGCGATGAAGGTCGAAGTCAAACGTCGTGACGACGGTATGCTCGAGGTCCATAGCCCGGGCGTGGGTCTTTTTCGCCGCTCCGTTCAGAAGGGGGAGCTCGTCGGAGCCGGTCAGCGTTTTGGTGCCCTTGAGGTTCTCTCCGAGCTGACCCCGCTGGTGTTGCCGAAGGGCTTCGCCGGCATCGTCGTGGAGGTACAGGCGCATCGTCGCCGCGCCGTGGGCTATCGGAGCGTGCTCTTCGTCCTCGACCCGGAAGGCATCGCCGGGGCGTCAGCACATCAGGAAGCGAGCGCGAGTGCGGCGACCGGTCTCGTCTTTCCTTCGCCGATGAGCGGGCGCTTCTACCTGAGGCCTGCGCCTGACCAGCCGGCTTTTGTAAAGGTGGGCGACTCCCTCTCCGAAGGAACGCCTCTCGGGTTGCTAGAGGTCATGAAGACCTTCAACCGCATCACGTACAGCAGCGCCGACCTCCCAGAGAGCGCGCGGGTAAAGCGCGTGCTTGTGGAGGACGGCGCCGATGTCGAGATCGACGAAGCGCTCTTTGAACTAGAGCCCTAGGAAGTGATCGTGAACGCGGTGGTCGAGATGACCTCGCCCGCTGCGTTGAGGACAACAGCCTCGTAGTTTCCGGGAGCCTGCTGCGTGGAGAAGCGCGCGACGGTTCGGTAGCGGCGCCGGGCGGGGATGTTGAGGTTGACCCCGCCACGTCCACGGCCATCCGCTTGGCGGATCATGACGCGGACCTGCGTCTCGGCACGAGCCGGGTTCTGCACCTGCACGACGACGTAGAGGCGGCCTTCGCTTTGGCCGAAGCTTGTCTTCGCTTCCACGGGACGTCCGCGCTCCAGCGCGTTGCCCATCGACACGTTAGCCACGGTGAGGGTGTCCTGAGCGGCGCCGGTCGATGGGTCGCCGAGGGAAAGGCCGAAGAGCAAGGAAGCGAGGGCGAGTAGACGAAGTGGCTTAGTCATGAGGGTCTTCTTTCGAAAAAGGTACGTGGCTCACCAGCGATGCGCTGCGTGCGACCCACGACATAGCGAGCCCCGTGCCACGGCGAAAAGGCTCGAAAAACCTATAAATACCAGCGAACTGATCGTGTCCACCAAGCCGCGCCGGTGTGTGTTACCAACGAGGACGAGGAGTTCGTGAATGGCACGTGAAGTAATAGTTTCGTACCAAGGCAACGTCAGCCGCTTCGGGATGAGCAAGGTCGATAGGACCAAGCTTTACAAGCGGCGGAGGCGTATTCAACTGGGTCCGGATGGTGAGCCCTGTCGCAGCGCGAAGCTCGCCGCCGATGGCTCGCTCCTCGTGCTCTCCGGCATGACGGCGCAGGGGTACTTCACGGAGAACGGCAGTTGGGTTCCGAGCAAGGAGCTTGTTGGACTCAACGCCGAGGGAGAGCCCCTTGAGAAGATCGACTCAACGCTCGGTGTCGAACAGGCCCTTGAGGGTCCCGTGGATGCCGCCGACGTCCTCGACCTCAAGGTTCAGAGCGTCTACGGGCTCGACCCGAGCGAAATCGACGACGCGCTGAAAGCCGCCCTGGAAAAGGGCGAGGTCTTTCGTTTCTCGTTCAACTACCGCGCGGACTATCAAGCCGAGATCGCGTTTCTCATCGCGAACAACGACGGCGAGGTCTTCGCGCTCATCGGGCAGCCCACCGTTCCCGTCTGGCAAGACGTGCGCGCGATTCTCCCAGCCGTTGTCGACGACGAAGATGACGACGACGAACTCGACTTCGAGATGTTTTAAGAGAGGTTATTCAGATGCCCGCACCCCAACGACGTCTCTATCTCACGAACGAAAAAGGCCGCGATGCGACGGTCCTCTTCGCGACTTTGAAATACCAGAAGCCCCCAGCGAAGGGCGTTCCGGGACACCCCGTGGACTTCCGCCGCTACCTCTCAACGACCCAAGCGGGGCTTCATGAAGCGCTGCAGAAAAGCGCCGGCGAGGAGTACGCGCAGGCGCTCATCGACGGCGACCCGGAAGTCGACATGGAGCAGGTTGGCCGACGGATCGGTCAAACGCAGCAGGTCTACCTCTCGTCCACGGGCGACGTGCTTCACGCGCCGCCAAAGGTCGTCGAGGTGATCTACGAAACGGACGGGAGCGAGGTCGAACGGCTCGACCCCGTCGACCGCGACGGAAACGTCAACGATGAGCTTCCTGTGCGCTGGACGGGCAAACGCATGAAGAAAAGCGACGCGATTCGGCGCTTCGTTTTCGGACGAACGCTGGGTCTCGCGCATCAGGATGGTCTCACCTACGACTACCTTCATGGCATGGCGAAGGACCTCGCGGAGTCCGGGGAGCTTGTGATGATGGGCGCTGGCGAGAAGGGGAGGGACCCGCTCATTCTTCAGACCAACGGCACGCCGTATCGTGGCTTCCTTGAAGGCCGCCTGGACGGTCAGCGCTATCTCTTGCTGCTGCACCTCTCGAACATGGAACTGAAGCGACCCGGAGAAGCGAAATGAGTGCTCTCTTTGATATGAGCGGAGCGTCGGCTCTTGGAGCTGGCCTCTATTCGCCGCCTGGCTGCATTCTGGACCCCGAACTCGCCAAGACTGTCGCGGGCTACAAGCGCACCATCGCAAGCCGCTATCGCGCGCTCACGCCGGATGAGTTCGACCAGCTCCCCGACGGCCCGATGTGGGCGTCACCGAAGATCGACGGTGAGGCGTGGTTCCTCGTGGTCGATGGTGAACAGATCGCTCTCCTCGCACCCAACGGCAAGGTCATCACCGGGGACATCCCGGTTCTCCAAGAGGCGCGAAAACTCGTTCAGCCCCGCGCCCGTGGCCGGCTGCTACTTGCCGGCGAGCTTTTCGCTCTGCGAAAAGGCGGACGACCGCGCGTGGGCGATTTGGCGAACGCTCGCTCCGGTGGCGCGGACGCCGAGACAAGCCGCATCGGCTTTCACGCCTACGACCTCCTCACCGGCGGCGACGCGGAAAACGAGGGGCCGATGCCGGACTACGGCGACCGCCTCGCCGCGATGCAGCGCCTCTGCGAGGGCGGGAAACGCCTCCAGTGCATCCGCACGGAGAGCTTGCCCGACGCCACCCGCGTTCCCGAGCTCTTCGCCGAGTGGGCGGAAGGCGGGAAGGGCGAAGGCATCGTTGTCCGCTCCGCCGCCATTGGTCGCACTTTCAAGATCAAGCCTTCGTTTTCCCTGGACCTCGCCGTCGTGGGCTTCACGGAGCGCGCCGATGAAGATGGCGCTGTGCGCTCGCTCCTCCTCGCGGTGATGAAGGAGAGTGGACAGTTTCAGATTGTGGGCAGCTGCGGAAACATGAAGAGCCTGGAGTTCCGCAAGGAGCTCCACGCGACCTTGTCCGCCGACATTATCCCCTCGGCTTACACCCATGCTTCCAGCTCCGGCGCGATCTTTCGCTTCGTGAACCCGAAGATGGTGGTCGAGGTGAAGGTCACGGATATTCAGGCGGAGGACTCCAGCGGGAGCCATGTTCGCCGGATGGTCCTCGAATACCACGACGGCGATGACGCTCGTTTCACCGCCGTCGCTCCGATGATCGGCGTCAGCATTCTTCATCCGGTCTTGGTCCGCGTCCGCGATGACAAGGAAGTGAACCCCGTTGATGTGCGCGCCGCGCAGGTCCTTGAGCGAGTCTTTGTTCACGATGTCGCCGACCCCGCGGAACGCGTCGAGCTTCCGAAGAGCGAAGTGATCCGGCGCGAGGTCTACGCCAAGGAAACGAAGGGCAAGACCGCCGTTCGGAAGCTCCTTGTTTGGAAGACGAACAAGGAGAGCGAGTCCGGCGAGTTTGCGCCTTTCGTTGTTCACTTCACGGATTACTCGTCCGGTCGTAAAGACCCCTTGAAGCGTGAAGTGCGTCTCGCGCCGACGGAGGAGCAGGCGATGCTCCTCGCCGAAGACATGGTCGCGTCCAATATCAAAAAGGGTTGGAAGCGCGCGGATGAGTAGCCGTTGATCGGTGGCGTCGAGAAAGCACTGCTTGCGGTTCTGCTTCTAGTCCTGATGACGGGCATGGGCGCGACTCTGACGCCGAAGAGCTTTCGGGATGTGGCGTCACGGCCGAAAGGAGTCCTCATCGGTCTCCTCTCGCAGTTCGGCTGGATGCCGCTCATCGCGTTCGGGCTGGCGTCGGGTCTGGGGCTTAGTCCGGCGCTCGCCGTGGGGCTCATCATCGTCGGCTGTACGCCTGGAGGCACCACGTCCAACCTCTTCGCCTACTACAGCCGCGCCGACGTCGCCCTAAGCATCTCGATGACCGTGGTCTCCACGGTGGTGGCTGTTGTCGCGATGCCTCTCCTCGTCGCGTTCTACGTCTCGTCCGTTGAAGGGCTCGCCTTCGACGTGCCTCTGAAGAGCATCGCCACCACGCTGGCGCTGGTGCTCGTGCCCGTGGGCATCGGCATGGGAATCCGCGCGAAGAGTGAGGTGGCGGCGAAACGCGCAGAGAAGCTCGGCTCTTGGTCCGGCGTCGCGGTGCTAGTGGTGCTCATCGCGTCGTCCGTGTGGCGGAACCAATCGGTCTTTGTGGAGATCCCAGCCGGGGGCTACGTGGCTGCGTTCCTCTTGGGCCTCATCGGCCTCATCGCTGGGTACGGCGTCAGCGCGCTCCTACGCTTGCCGGAGCCGCAGCGTCGTGCCGTCGCCCTTGAAACGGGCATTCAAAACAGTCCTCTTGCGTTTGCCATCGTGCTCAGCGCGTTGCCGGAGACCATGCAGGACGAAGCGATTCGCCTCCCAATGCTCTACGCGCTCTTTGTGCTGCTTAGCGCGAGCGCCGCCTCCTGGCTTTTCCAAGTCATCGACCGACCCAAGGAATCCCCTGATGTCTGAGCTCGCCTCGCGCCTCGCGCCTCACTACACGCGCTTCCTTCGACCTGGACGCATTCTGTTGACGGGCCACTCGCATCAAGCGTGGCCTGACGTGGCTCTCGACGGAGTCGTGCGGGCGTTTGAAGACGCAGCGACTCACGTCGACGACAAGTGGGAGCATGCCGCCGCCGCCGCCGGAGCGGTACAGAGCTACGTCGCGAAGGAGCTTGGCGGTCATCCCGGCGCCGTTGCGTTGGCGGTCAATACGCACGAGCTCGTCACACGCTTTCTGTCCGCGCTGGACTACCAGCGACGCCACATCGTCACCACCGCCGGCGAGTTTCACTCGATACGGCGGCAGCTGCAGCGTCTTGAAGAAGAGGGCGTGGAGGTCACACGTGTGCCTGTCACGCCGCTGGAGACCCTTGGAACCCGACTGGCAGAAGCGGTGCGTCCCGACACGGCGGCGCTCATGACGAGCACCGTTCTCTTCGAGAGCTCCAGCCAGGTGCCTGGTCTTGTCGCGGCCACGACGTCGGCCTTTGACCACGGCGCGCAAGTGCTTCTCGACGCCTATCATCACTTTGGCGTCGTTCCGTGGCGCGCCATCGACGAGCGAGCCTTCGTCGTCGGTGGAGGCTACAAATACGCCCAGTGGGGCGAAGGGGCTTGCTTCATGCGCGTCCCCGCGGAGACGACGCTGCGCCCTGTATATACGGGGTGGTTCTCCGACTTTGCCGGACTTGCGGGCACACAAGGAGAGCGCGTCGCGTACGGCAACACGCCAGCCGACCGTTTCGCCGGGTCTACCTATGACCCGACGAGCCACTACCGAGCCCGCGCGGTCATCGAGTTCTTCGAAGAACAAGGGCTCACCATCGATGTGCTTGCGCAGAGCTATCAACGCCAAACTGCCCGGATTATCGAGGGCCTCGGCGGCTTTGATGTCGTCACCCCCTCAGCCCGAGGCGGGTTCGTTAGCGTTCGGCTCGCGAATGCGGCGGACGTCGTGGCCGCGCTTCGAGACCGGGGTGTGTTCGTCGACTCGCGCGCGGAGAGCTTACGTTTCGGGCCGGCACCGTATGTTCACGATGAAGAGATCGACGCTGCGCTAGCTGCGTTTCGAGAGGTGGCCCGACGATGAGTGATGCACCCCTCGCGACGACACATCGCGCCGCCCTCGGTGAGCGCGCTCTTTTTCCGAACCTGTCCGCGCGCGCCTACCTCAACCACGCAGCCATCTCCCCGCCCTCCACGGCGCTTCGAGAGCAGGCGTCGGCGTTCCTCGACGACTACGCCATGGGAGGCGTGCAGGGCTTCCTTCGCTGGTTGCCACAGAAGGCGCGACTGAAAGAGAAGCTCGCCTCGCTCATCGGCGCGGACGCAAAGGACTTGGCCTTCGTCGCCAACACCACCGCCGGGGTGTCCAATATCGCGCTTACTTTTCCCTGGAAGCCGGGCGATACGATTTTCTATTACGAGGGGGACTTTCCCGCGAACGTGACGCCATGGCAGCAAGCGGCCCTCGCACACGGTGCTGAAACGCAGGCGCTCCCCATCGAGCCGTTTCATCGGAGCGCCGAAGAAGGCCTTTCGGCGCTCAAGACCGCGCTCGAGTCCGGCGCTCGTATGGTGGTGACGAGCTTTGTACGTTTTCAGAGCGGGCTTCGTATGCCCATCGAAGACATGGCGCATCTCTGCCACGAAGCCGGCGCCGAGCTCTTCGTCGATGCCATCCAGGGCATCGGCGCCGTGCCATTCGATGTGGGCAGCGTCGACTACGTCGCGTGCGGCGCCCACAAGTGGCTGATGGGTCTCGAGGGCCTCGGCTTTCTCTATGTGGCTCCTGGGCGGGTGGCGGCGCTTACGGACCGGGTCGCCGGCTGGCTCAGTCATGAGGATGCGCTCTCGTTTCTTTTTGAAGGCGATGGGCATCTACGGCACGACCGGCCGATTCGAAAAGAGGCGAACCGCTTCGAACTCGGCGCGGCGAACGGCATCGGGTGCGCGGCGCTGGAAGCCTCTGTGGACCTCATCGCGCAGCTTGGGCCTTGCGCTATCTTTGAGCACGTTCAGGCGTACCACGACGCCCTTGAAGGGGCCCTGGTGGAGCTCGGGTTTGCCTCCGAGCGTCACCGCTCCGCCGAACTTCGCAGCGCGTCTTTGTGCCTAAGGCCACCCGCGGGCTTTGAAGTGAGTGCGCTGAGCGCGGCCCTAGGAACGCGCGGCGTCGCCGTCACGACTCCCGATGGACGACTTCGCTTCGCGCCACACTGGCCGAACTCGCTGGACGAAGTTCCGTTTGTGTTGGAAGCGCTGGGCGCGGTCCTCTAGTTGAACGTTGGCTCCCTAGAGGCCGACGCGTTCAAGGATCGGCGTGAGCGTCTCGGTGTACTGGCCACCGACTTGCTCGACGGCGGTCTTCTCAAACTCCGCGGTTCGCTCCTTGAGAACAAGGTGGACGGATGCGCCGAGAACGGCAGGCATCGCAAGGTCGAGCTCGAAGATATCGCCGGCCACGAAGGTACGCTCCGGCGTCGCGCCGGTTTGTTTCCAGAGGCTTGTGAGCATGGTGAAGTAGTCGCCGCGGCGAAGAAGAATAGGCCGGCGAAGACCGTCGACCTCCATGGTCTTCGGCACGGCTTCGAACGCCGGGGATGAGACCTCCGGTTCGTTGACGATGTATTTTCGCGCATCGCCATGCACAGTGAGCTTCTCGCGCCCGGCGGGGGCCAGCGTGTTTAGCTTCTGCTGCACGTCGTGGGTGGCGGAGTTGGTGACAACGAACACGGGCGTGTCGCCGCGAAGCAAAGTCTCGACGACTGCCTTCGCCTCCGGCCGAAAGACCGTGTCCGCCTTCGGGTAGTTCTCGAAGTAGAGCCGCTGCAGGACCTCGGTCCGCTCGTCCATGTCTGGAAAGAGGCCTCGCCGCTCGAACACCATGTTCATGATGACGGTGGCGCGAAGGTAGGGGTCGGCGTTTCCTGGAGCGACGACATGGCCGCCGTAGCTCCAGCCGTAGTGGGCCGGGTCCTTGGCGATGGTCGCTTCGGCGTCAGCCCAGTCGTCCTTCACATCGCCGAACTGCTGTTCGACTTGTCCGCGATACGCGGCGAAGAATGGGTCAGCTTCTTTTTCGACGTCCGTGAAGGTTCCGTCGAAATCCAGGACAATTAGGTCGAAAGGCGACATACAGGCCGCGACCCATAACCCGAGAATGGCGTCCGCGCCACTTGGATCGACCTCGACTCTACGGACGAAGCCGCGCGGAGAGCCCCTCGACGAGGCGCTTGGGAAGGAGCGGACCACCATATATGTAGGAGGTGTAGAGCTGGAGAAGCGTTGCGCCGGCCTTTAGACGCTCAAAAGCGTCATTTGGTTCGCTGAGACCGCCGACGGAAACGATGACGACCTCGGGGGCAAGACCTCGGCGAAGCCGCCGCAAAACCTCCAGGCTTCTCTCCTTGAGAGGAGCTCCGCTGAGACCGCCGCCGCCGATTTCCTGCAGCCGGGCGTCACCGGTTCGCAGCCCCTCGCGACTGATCGTCGTGTTCGTCGCGATCACTCCGGCGAGTTTCAGGTGCGTGGCGAGTTGGCCAACGGCGTCCACGTCTTCGTCCGCGAGGTCCGGAGCGATCTTGACCAGCAGCGGCATGGAGCGCTCCGCGGCGTTGTCTGCGGCTTCGCGCACCGCCCAGAGAATAGGCTCCAGCTTCTCGACGGACTGCAGGTCTCGTAGGCCGGGCGTATTTGGGGACGACACGTTCACGACCATGTAGTCCGCGAAGGGAGCGAGGCGTGTTGCGCTGAGGGCGTAGTCGGCGGCTGCTTCCGCTTCGGGTGTGATCTTGCTCTTGCCGATGTTGATGCCGAGTACTCCGGGCCCGCGTCGCGGGCTTCGAGCGAGACGCGCGGCGGCGGCGGCGGATCCGCCGTGGTTGAAGCCGATGCGGTGGATGAGGGCGGCGTCCTCTTCAAGGCGAAACAAGCGAGGCTTTGGGTTTCCGGCCTGGGCGTGCGCGGTGAGCGTTCCGACTTCGACGAACGCAAAGCCGGAGCTCAAGAGGGCCTCGTGACCGATGGCGTCTTTGTCGAAACCAGCTGCGAGTCCTAGAGGATGGGCGAATCGGTGGCCGAACGCTTCCACCTCAAGCTCCGGGGCTGCCTCCGGTGAGAGAGTGGCGCGTAAGAGCGAGAGTCCTCCGGGCACCTTCGCCGCGCGCCGGAGCGCGCCGAAGGCGAGGTGGTGGGCCTTTTCTGGAGGAAGCGCGTAGAGCGCAGGACGCAGTGTCCGGTAAAGCACGCGAGACACTAGCACCCCGAACATACCAACGCATCGCGTGACCCACGCAAAGGGGCCGACGCGAACGTCGACCTCTCTTTTTATGTTCGGGCGCGCCGGCTATTCGATGACAGGAGGCTGGATGACGGGAGGCACCAAGAAGAAGACACGACGCACGTCCAGTGGCGAGCCATCGCCGAAGACGGTCAACTCCGCGCGGAACACCTGCGGAAGAGCTGTCGGCGGAACGCGCGTGTTGTCACGAACGACGACATCCCAGCAGCCCTCGGGGCCTGTGCGCGGGCTTGGGAACGCATCTGGGAACCCATCGGTGTTGAGGTCTGCGACGGTCGCGTCGGTGATGCAGCCATCCGTCATACGGTTGACCTCAAGACGGTTGATAAACTGGAGCGCGTCGCCG